>NZ_JACBWT010000001.1:1602500-2221708 GCF_016774595.1 Maritimibacter sp. | reverse complement strand
AATTGCTTGGGGTAGCTCTTGCGCGACAGAGGCCAAAGGCGCGTTCCCGAGCCTCCGCAAAGCAATACCGGCGTGATCGAGGTGGGTTTCATGTCCAAGCCCTTGTTCTTCTTGCTCGTTCCAACATGACCAAGGCTTGCACCCTACTCAAGCAATCATATGGCGAGAATTGGGTGTGATCCCGCCCTCGGCTTTCTTGCCAGCGCCATGTTCGACCTGCCATAGGATGCAAATGATGCCGAATGATGACGACCCGCGCCTGCGCTTGCGTCTGTTCTTCGCCGGGGGCGCGATGATCGGACCGGGCAAGGCCGACCTGCTTGCGGCGATCCGCGACACCGGCTCCATCTCGGCAGCGGGGCGCGCCATGTCGATGAGCTACAAACGGGCGTGGTCCCTCGTCGACGAGATGAACGGCGCGTTTCGCGAACCACTGGTCGACAGCGCGCGCGGCGGGGCACGCGGCGGTGGGGCTTCGTTGACCGAAACCGGGCTGGCCGTCCTGACCCACTACCGCGCGTTGGAGGCCAAGTCCCGAAAGGCAGGGACAGGCGAAATCGCGGCCATCGCATCGCTTCTGCGCGATACATCCGATGAAACTTGACGCTTGTCGCAGGGTGTTTGAGTTGCGATATGTTTCAGTGAACATATCCAAAGTGAGGATCAAGATGATCCGATCCGCCCTGCTTTGCCTTTTCCTGCTCACGGCACCGGCCTCTGCCGGACAGATCACCGTTTTCGCGGCGGCGAGCCTTGGTGACGTGCTGGAAGACATTGGGGCGGCATTCGAGGAATCGACGGGGCATGAGGTCGTGGTTTCCTTCGCCGGGTCCTCGGTCCTCGCGCGCCAGATCGAACTGGGTGCGCCCGCCGACGTCTTCCTGTCGGCGAACCGTGACTGGATGACCCGATTGATCGAGATGGGCGCCATCGACCCGGATAGCAAAGTCGATCTGCTTGAAAACAGCCTCGTTCTGATCGGCACCGGACCCCAGACACCGGCTGAAATAGACACTGATTTCGACCTGATGCAGCGTTTGGACGGCGGTTTTCTTGCGATGGCGCTGGTCGATGCGGTCCCCGCCGGCATCTACGGCAAGACCGCGCTGTCCGCCCTTGGTCTTTGGGATGCGGTCGAGGATCAGGTGGCCCAGACCGACAACGTGCGAACCGCCCTGACGCTGGTCGCGACCGGCGAAGCGCCTTTGGGTATCGTCTATGCGACGGATGCAAAGGCAGAGCCGCGCGTGAGCGTGATCGGGACATTTCCAGCGGACACGCACCCCCGGATCGTCTACCCCGCCGCTGCCGTCGAGGCGTCGAACAACCCGCTGAACGACGAGTTTCTTGCCTTCCTGCAAGGACCGGAAGCACGCGGCGTGTTCACGGCGGCAGGCTTTGCCATGATACCGGACTGACATGACGACGTGGCTTGGTCCGGCAGAGTGGCAGGCGATCGCGCTGTCTTTGAAGGTCGCGGTCTGGGCGACCCTCGCCGCGCTGCCGCCGGGGCTGTTCATCGCCTTCGCGCTGGCCCGGTGGGAGTTTCCGGGGCGCCAGATCCTGAACGGTCTGGTGCATCTGCCGTTGATCCTGCCGCCTGTCGTGACCGGGTACCTGCTGCTTCTGACCTTCGGCAAGACGGGGCCTGTCGGGTCGGTTCTGGAGCCCCTCGGGATCGTCTTCGCCTTTCGCTGGACCGGTGCGGCGCTTGCGGCCGGGATCATGGCGTTTCCCCTTCTGGTGCGCGCGATACGGCTGTCGATCGAAGCCGTCGACCCCAAGCTGGAACAGGCCGCCGCCACGCTTGGGGCGCCAAAGGGATGGGTCTTCGTCACGGTCACTCTGCCGTTGATCCTGCCCGGCATCCTTGCCGGGGCCATTCTCGCCTTCGCCAAGGCGATGGGGGAATTCGGGGCGACCATCACCTTCGTCTCGAATATCCCCGGCCAGACCCAGACCCTGCCCAGCGCGATCTACGCCTTCCTTCAGGTGCCGGGAAGTGAAAGCGCCGCAATCCGTCTGGTCATCATATCGGTCGCCATCGCCATGCTCGCGCTCGTCCTGTCCGAGATCGCCGCCCAGCGCATCGCCCGAAGGGTTCGCGGATGACGCTTTCGGTGCGCATAAGCCAGCGGCTTGAAAGCTTCACCCTCGACGCGACGTTCGAGGCCCCGGCGGGCGTCACCGTCCTGTTCGGACGGTCGGGTTCCGGAAAGACGAGTGTCATCAACGCAATCGCCGGCCTGACCAGACCCGAAACGGGCCGGATCGAGGTCGACGGCACGGTCCTGATGGATACGGGCACCGGAACGTGGCTTCAGCCGCATCGGCGGCGTCTGGGCTATGTGTTCCAAGATGCGCGGCTGTTTCCCCACCTCACTGTGGCGAAGAACCTCGGCTATGGCGCGCGTTTCGCGCCCAAGGATGCTGCGCCCGTGGACCGCGACAAAGTGATCGACATGCTCGGACTCGGCGGGATGCTCGATCGTCGCCCCGGCACGTTGTCGGGCGGTGAAAAGCAGCGTGTCGCCATCGGGCGCGCGCTTTTCTCGGCCCCGAGGATGCTATTGGCCGACGAACCCCTCGCCGCGTTGGACGAGGACCGGAAGGCGGAGATTCTGCCCTATTTCGAACGGCTTCGCGACACCTTCGACATCCCTATCCTGTACGTGAGCCATGCGGCCGCCGAGGTCGCGCGCCTCGCCACGACCATCGTGGTTCTCGAAAACGGCCGAGTGAAACGCGTGGGTCCCGCAGGTGAGGTCATGGCGGACCCGCAGATCACGCCCCTCGGCCCCGGAGCGGCGGGCGCGATGCTGGAAGCGGTCGTGCTCGCGCAGCACGCCGACGGACTGACGGAGCTCGACGCGGGCGGTCTTCGATTGCTGATCCCGCAGGTGGCGCGTCAAACCGGCGATGCGCTTCGGGTTCATATCGAGGCGCAGGACGTCATGCTCGCCCTCGACCGACCCGAGGGCATTTCCGCCCTCAACGTCCTGCCCGCGACCGTGCGCGATATCCGGATGGGCGATGGACCCGGCGCGCTCGTGCAACTCGACGCGGGCGGCAACCTGATCCTCGCGCGAGTGACCCGACGGTCGGTCGATGCGATGGGATTGAAAGCCGGGCAGCCGCTGTTCGCGATCCTGAAGGCCGTGTCGGTGGCACGGGATGCGGTCGGCGCGTGAGTGTCAGGCGCCTCGGATCGCGCGGAAACCGGCCAGCATGGCCTCTTCTTCATCCGCCTCTTCCAGGAGAACGCCCTGCACCTGCATCGCCGTGCGGTAAGCCGCCATCCGATCCCCCGATCCGATAAGCGCCACACGCTGCCCCAGCCAGTATGGCCGCGCCGCCGCCAGCTCGAGACCAAGGAACAGGCCCCAGACCTCATCCCGGATGGTCTGGTCGGGCAGCGTTCCCAGCCGATGCCCCGCCTCCAGCGCACCGATGCGTGCGGCCACCGCTTCGGGTTTCGAAATGGCCGACGCGACCGCGTCGCCAAGGCCGGCACCGGGCTGGCCGGAATTGCCCATCGCGGCAAAGGCCGTGGCGATGAAATCGCCGGTCACGAAACTTTGGAAGCTGACGATCTCGCCCGCGCTGATGTGAACCCAGCGGGTTCGCGGGCCTGCAAGGCAAATAACCCCGTCGAAGGTGTCGTTGAGGGCAAGAAACCCGCGGATGCGGACGGCATCCGCAAGCATCAGGCCCGGTGGATCGTCCTGACGGACGCCGGTGACGAGGTTGACGTGCAGGCGGTCATCGCGTGCTTCGACCCGCGTCGTCGCGTCAGGTCCGGGCGGTATGCAGGGCACTTTCGCGCAAGCCCCGTCACCCCAGCCGTCCGGGGCCGAAGGATCGCCGGTGACGAGAATGTCGATTCCGTCATCGTCGTCCAGATGGTGTGCGATGATCGGCGCAAGGCCCGTCTCGTAGGCCGTCAGGCCGGTCACATCGGCCTCTTCCCGGTCCAGAACGTCACCGTCGGCCCCGATCACCCAAACCCGCAAACGCCCCGCAGACCAATCGACGGCCATCCACCGCCCTTCGTGCATGCTCAAATCCTGCCCCTCCGCCTATGGCGGTGTTGTGCCACCTTTCCCGATGCCGCGACAAGCCCGCGGGTTGCGCGGCACGGGTCAACATGCCACAGGAATGGCCGAAGATCGGAGGGGTCGCGATGAAGTTTCTGATGGTTGGGGCGGGGTTGTCCGGGGCCGTGATCGGTCGGCGCATGGCCGAAGCGGGACACGATGTGACCGTGATCGACTCCCGCGATCACGTGGCCGGAAACTGCCACACCGAACGCGACCCCGAGACGGGTGTCATGGTCCATGTCTACGGCCCGCACATCTTTCACACCGACGACGAAGCTGTCTGGAACTACGTGAATGCCTTCACCACGTTCATGCCCTACAAGAACCGGGTGAAATCGACCACGCAGGGGCAGGTCTTTTCGCTTCCCGTGAACCTGCACACGATCAACCAGTTTTTCGGCAAGACCATGCGACCGGACGAGGCGCGCGCGTTTATCGAAGAACAGGCGGACACGAGCATCACCGACCCCCAGACCTTCGAAGAGCAGGCGCTGCGGTTCGTCGGCCCCGACCTTTATGAGGCGTTCTTCAAGGGCTACACCGAAAAGCAGTGGGGTTGTTCGCCGACCGAATTGCCCGCTTCGATCCTCAAGCGCCTGCCGGTCCGGTTCAACTACGACGACAACTACTTTTTCCACCGCTTTCAGGGGATGCCGGAGCATGGCTATACGCCGATGGTCGAGGCGATCCTCGACCATCCGGGCATCACGGTGAGCCTGTCCACACCTTTCGACCCGGGCATGAAGGCCGAGCAAGATCACATCGTCTGGTCGGGCCCGCTCGACGGGTATTTCGACTACGACATTGGGCGGCTGGGGTATCGCACGCTCGATTTCGAACGGTTCACGGCATCCGGTGACTGGCAGGGCTGCGCGGTGATGAATTACGGCGACCGTGACGTGCCGTTCACGCGCATCACCGAACACAAGCATTTCTCGCCATGGGAAAGCCACGAGGGCTCGGTGCTCTACCGTGAATTCTCGCGGGCCTGCGGACCCGACGACATCCCGTATTATCCCATCCGCATGGTCGACGAGAAGGCACTGCTGGCGGACTACGTCGCGCGGGCCGAGGGCGAGGATGGTGTGACCTTCGTCGGGCGGCTCGGCACCTATCGCTATCTCGACATGGACGTGACCATACGGGAAGCGATGGATACCGCGCAGGCATTCCTGACGGCCTTGGAACGCCAATCCGCGCTCCCGGTTTTTGCCAAACCGCCGCTTTAGCCGTTTACCAATCGTTCCGGTTTTACTCCCATTTGAGCTTAATGCCCGGTTAATTTCGCAGGCGGAGCGGGGGCTTCGCTGGTGGGGTGTGCCATGCCGGACATTGCTGGGAATCCGGGCACGACGGCAACGATTGCGGTCGGCGAGACCCGCATCGGGGCCTTGGAAACGGTCTTTGACGAAGACTGGTACAGGCTCGACCTGGACGCCGGCCAGACGGTGACGATCACGCTGCGCGGTGCGGCCGAGAACGGAGTGAGCGACCTGATCCTCGACCTGTACGACGCCTCAGGACACCTGATCGACCTGAACCTCGACATGAGCGCCGAGAATCTAAACGCCCGGATCACATACACCGCTACGGAAAGCGCCACCTTTTTCGTCGATGCCTACGCCTCGGGCGCCATGACCGGGCAATACGTTCTGAACGTCTCGTCCCTCGCCGACTCCCCCGTCGCGGCGATCCTCTGGGGAACGCAGGTTCCGACCAATGCGATCACCGTCTGTTTCGCCGCGGCGGGGGTCGAGGTGGACGGGATCACTTCGGAAGGGTGGAGCGCAGACCAGATCACACGGGCGATGCAGGCATTCGGCGCCATCGAAGCGGTCACCAATCTGACGTTCACGCGCGTCGATGACCCTGCGAGCGCAGATTTCCTTTTCGGTCTCGATGACGACGAACTCGCGGTTCACAACCTTCTGGGCTACTTCCATCCGCCGGGCGAAGCCAGCGCGGGACATGGCAATCTGAACGGCGAACGCTGGGACAGAAGCGCGCTTGTTCCGGGCACATTGACCCAAGCGATCCTGATCCATGAAGTTCTGCATGGTCTTGGCCTGTCGCACCCGCATGACACCGGCGGCACATCGACGGTCATGGACGGGGTGGCGGTCGCCTTCGGAGATTACGGCACGGCTGGCCTGAATCAGGGCATTTACACAACGATGTCCTACAACTTCGGCTGGAACGAGGGAGATTGGGGGAGTTTCGCCGCGCTCTCCGGCGGCTGGGGCTACCAGTCCGGGCCGATGGCTTTGGACATTGCCGCGCTTCAATCGATGTACGGCGCGAACCTTGCGACCGCCGACGGCGACGAAATCTACGACTTGCCTGACCTCAACGAAGCCGGAACCGGCTGGCGTTCAATCTGGGACACGGGCGGCACCGATACGATCCGGTATGCCGGGCTGCGCGACGCCATCATCGACCTGAGGCCAGCGACCTTGGACTATGGGCCGGGCGGTGGCGGCTTCCTGTCCGCTGCCCGGTCCGTCGCGGGCGGCTTCACCATCGCGCAGGGCGTTCTGATCGAAAACGCAAACACCGGAACCGGAAACGACGTGCTCATCGGGAACGACGCGAACAATGCCCTGATGTCCGGTCGCGGCAACGATCTGGTCCGGGGCGGCGGCGGTGACGACCGGATCATCGCGCACCGCGGCGCTGACACCGTCGAGGGTGGAGACGGCGAAGACTGGATTTCCGCCGGGCGAGGCGACGATGCCGTCACTGGCGGCCCCGGAGACGATTCGATCTATGCCGGGCGCGGAAACGACCGGATCTCGGGAGGCGCGGGGAACGACATCCTTTGGGGTCGCAAGGGTCGGGACGACATCGACGGGGGCACGGGGGACGATCTGATAATGGCCGGACCCGGCGACGATCGCGTTCGTGGCGGTGCGGGCGACGATACGATCACGCTTGGGTTCGGCGCCGACACCTTCGTTTTTCGGCAGGGCGACGGGCACGATACCATCACCGATTTTCGCCCGGCGCGCGACCGATTGGAGATTGGGCGGGAACTCGTCGACTCCGTCGATCTGGTCGTTGCATCCGCCGTGGCCGAAGCTGGCGGTGTTCGGATCATCTTCGACGCGCGGCACACGATCTTTCTGGAAGGGGATTTCGACCTCGCCGACCTTGTGGACGCTGTTTTGATCGGCGCGTGAGCCATCAGTCGAAAATGATGTCGCCCTTGTCGAAACCGCCATTGGTGAAGTCGACCAATTCAACCTGTTCGTTCCCCCACTCGATGAAGGTGCTCCCCCCCGACGTGTGAACCGACACCATGGACCGCGCGACATTGTGCAGCACGATCCGGTCGGACATCGAAAAATCCATCACCTTGTCCCGGTCGTCCCAGCGCCAGAACTCGAACCTGTCCGCGCCCGACCCACCGTAGAGAATGTCATTCCCCAGCCCACCGACCAGCTTGTCGTTCAAGCCGTCCCCGAAGAGGCGGTCATTTCCACTGTCCCCGCGCAAAAGGTCTGCACCCCATCCCCCGCGCAGCGTGTCGTTTCCCCAGCCTCCATAGAGCCTGTCGACGCCGACACCACCTTCGAGATAGTCCGCGTGGCCGTTTCCGAACAGGATGTCGTTGTGGGTGCCACCGTAAATTCGGTCGGCGCCGTCTCCGCCCCAGAGGAAGTCATTCAGACCGCCGCCATAGAGCCGATCATTGCCGGAATCGCCCCACAGACGGTCCACGCCCCATTCGCCGTAAATCACGTCATTGCCCCAGCCGCCGTGCAGCCTGTCGATGCCGACGCCGCCATACACGGTGTCGTTGTGGCCACTGGCGAAAACCACGTCGTGCCCGTCACCGCCATAAACGCGGTCGTAGCCCGTGCCCCCGTCGATCCAGTCGTTCATCCCGTCGCCATGAATGACGTCGTTGCCGGATTCGCCATAAATCCTGTCTTCACCCCAGCCTCCACGGAGCGTGTCGTTCCCCCAGCCGCCCCAGATGGTGTCGATTCCGATGCCGCCGTAAATCTTGTCGTCGTGCCCATGCCCCTTGAGGATGTCGTGCCATGCGCCGCCGTAGAGAATGTCGTCGCCATTGCTGCCCCACAGCACGTCGCGCAACTCGCCGCCATACATGACGTCATCGCCGTCTCCGCCGAACAGACGATCGAAGCCGCCCTCACCGTGAAGTTCGTCATCCCCATCGCCACCAAAAACAAGGTCCGCGCCATCGCCGCCGACCAGCCTGTCGCGACCGCCGTCCCCGTAGATCAGATCGTCGCCCCCATCGCCGATGAAATGGTCGTCGCCGTCCTGCCCCCACATGGTGTCGTCGCCGTCTTCGCCGTGTGCCACGTCGTCGCCGCTGCCACCTTCCATCAGGTCATTGCCGGCCCCGCCAAGCAGATGATCGCCGCCCGACCCGCCGAAGATATCGTCATCGCCATCGTCACCACGAAGCTGGTCGTTTCCGGACGCGCCCCACAGAATGTCCGCGCCCCGGCCACCGAACAGGATGTCATGACCGGCCCGGCCCCCAAGCCGGTCGTCGCCATCGCCGCCGTCGATCTGGTCGTCCCCGTTGCCGGTCGTGATGGTGTCGTCCCCGTCCTCGCCGTAGACCACGTCATTGTCGGTGGGGCCCTCGTCGTCGCCGTCGAGGTAGGTGTCGTTCCCGGCACCGAGCCACGCCTCGTCGGCCCCGGCGCCGCCCGTCACGGTATCGTTCCCGCCACCGGCCCGGATCAGGTCGCGCCCCGTTCCGCCATCGACATCGTCGTCACCGAGGCCCATGAGCAGCGTGTCGTTCCCGGCACCGCCGCGCACGACATCGCCGTCGAGCGCCGTGCTCGCATCCTTGTCGTCGAAGATGTCGTCGCCATTGTCGAGGTAGATCGTCTTGCGACCGGCACCGCCATCGACCCTATCGTTGCCTCCGCCCGCGTGAACCACATCATCGCCCGTGGACAGCGCGATCATTTCGGAGCGGGAACTGCCGGTAACCAGGTCGTCGCCATCCGTGTCGCCAAGGTCGTAGCCGAACGCGATATCCGGTTCTTCGTCCAGTTCACCGTCCCACTCCGGGAAGTCGTAACCGGACAGGTCCATCGCGCGATCCGGCGTCTTTCGCACGGCGTTGCGAACGGCTGAGGCTGACAGCGGAGTGCCGTCGTAGGATCTGAGCACCAGCACCTCGTCGCGCCATGTCACGACCGCACCGTTCGCGTTCGGCACGACCGACAGGGCGGCCGGGTCGTAAAAGAAGGGCCATGACGACAGGTCGAGCCTATCGACGTCAGGGTCGAAATCCATGATCCGGTCTTCGGTCCGGTCGTCCCGCAACACGAAAACGTCCGCGCCCGCGCCGCCCGTCAGAATGTCCAGCCCGGCACCGTCCACGAGGGTATCGTCACCATTTCCGGCCGAAATCGTGTCTGATCCGGCCCCGCTGACCAGTATGTCGTCCAGCCCGCCGCCCAGAAGCGACCCGCCTGACGTCTGCGTGCGGTGCTGCTGGCCCCCCTGATCCGACAGGTCGTAGGTCAGGCGTGTCAGCCCTCCGACCTCTTCGCTCGCGACGAACAGGTTGAGCGTGTCTGCGATGATCCCGCCCGAGATCGCCGTCACGTCCGCCAGCGCGGCCTGCCCATTTGCCCCATCCGTCCACGTGTTCTCGATCGCGTCGAGGAACTGAAGCTGACCGCCGGGCAACAGGACGAATAGCGAAACGCCATCATCCGCCCCGCCCGCGGCGACGTAGACCCGGCCGTCATGTTCGACCGTGGCGATGTCGGTGACGCCCCCGAACCGGGTGTCCAGATTGTCGGTGACATGATCCGTGCGGGTCAGCGTGCCGTCGGGTGCGACGTGAAACACCGTGAGCGCACCGTTCATGCCCTGCGCCGATGCGAGCACGAGGTAACTTTGCCCGAGGACGTCGACCACCTGCATGTCGGTCGGGTCCATGATGCCGATGCCGTCCTCCGGCCCTGCGGTATCCGCAAGAACCGGGGTGCCCGCCGTCGTCACGAAACTTGTGACACCGTCCTCACCAGCGTCCCCGGCAATGACGATCTGCGCGCCGCCGACCGTGGCCGTCGTGACCGACGTGACATGCGCAAGGTGGGTGTCCTCGTCGTCGGACAGCACAGTCATGCCGGACAGCGCCCCGGACCCGCCACGCACGGCGAAACCGAATGCGCCCGAGGCATCGGCAAAGGCCACGCTGTCGATCCCGACCGAAATGTCGGTGATACGCCCCAGATCGGAGCCCAGACCGGAATAGGACGATATCGTCCCGACCTGCCCCCCATCCGTGACGGAATAGGCACTCAGGGCACCTGTCGCCACCGACCCGAACAACGCCTCGATCCCGCCACCCGGCGCATCGTCGAGCGCGATCACATCCCCGGTGCCGGAGATCCATCCCGCGTTATAGACGACCTGATCGACGAGCCCGACCGTGCCGGTCGACACAGTCCAGCCTGCAAGACCCCCGTTCCGCCCGGAATGGCTGAACAGCGTCAGACCGGACCCGTTGGGCACGATTTCAAGATCGGTGATCCCGATGTCCAGCGCATCGATACCCGATGCGAAGTGACCTTGAACGATGATAGCCATATCCACCCCCAGCGCATTGGCAGGGATGGAATCGCGCAAAGGCATGGCGCCCGGCGGCACGCAAATGTGGCGCCTGCGCGAACTTCGTTTCCAATTCTCGTAAGTGTTTACAGTTGGTTAGGCATCAACGGCGGGCCATATCCCATTCGTGCTGTTCGATCGCGTCGTCGATGTCGTCGAAATATCGCGCTCGTCCACCCGCAAGGACCATCCCGGCGTCACAGGAGGCGCGCAGCTCATCCATGTTGTGACTCACCATGATCGCGGACGATCTGGCCAGACGGTCGCGCAGAACCGCGCGGCTCTTTCGCTTGAACGACGCATCGCCCACCGCGGTCACCTCATCCACCAGATAGGTGTCGAAGTGGATGCCCATGGCCGTCCCGAACGAGATGCGGGAGCGCATACCGGAGGAGTAGGTCTTGAATGGCATGTAGAAGTGGTCGCCAAGCTCAGAAAAGTCGTGCACGAACTCCACCAGTTCGTCGCTGTCGACGCCGTAGACCCGCGCGACGAAACGCACGTTCTGCACCCCCGTCATGTCCTTGTGAAAGGCCGCGCGCAGCCCAACGGGCCACGAAATCGTGCCCTCGGTCCTGACCTCTCCCGCGTCGGGTTTCACCGCACCCGACAGGATCGACAACAGCGTCGACTTGCCCGCCCCGTTGCGCCCGAGAAGGCCAAGCGACACCCCGGCAGGCACCTCGAAGTCGAGGCCGTCCAACACCAGCTTGGGCTTGCCTTTGACCATGTAGGATTTGGTGATCCCAATCCCTTGCAGCATCAGCCGCGATCCCGGATCGAGTAATAGATCAGCACCACGAGCGCCCATCCCAAACACAGGAACAATAGCGAGACGAGCATGATCTGTTGCCGTTTCGGATAGATCGGTGCCTCGGCCAGCGTCGGAAGCGCATAGGCCGCCAGATACCGGCTCTGTCGGGCTGCGCTTGCCTTGGCGGCGTCAAGTTGCGCGAGGGCGGCGCGGTAGGTCTCTTCCGCATATTCGCGGTCGACCGTCAGGCTTTCATACTCGGCGATCAGGGCCGGATACCCCTCGACCCCGACATAGGACTGGTCGGAGGCGAAGGCCTGTCGCTCGTCCGCCAGCCGATCCCGGATCACGTCGATCTTTCGCTCGGCCTGCACGACGCTCGGTGCCTGCTCGCCCGCCGACTGAACGAGAAGGTCGTATTCGACCAAGGCCTGAGCAAGTTGTTGTTGCAGCGATGTCTGAACCCCCATCCGGGCTTCCAGATCGGTTTCCGGGTCGACGATCTGGGTCCGGGTGCGAAAGTTCACCAGCGCCTCGCGCGCCGACTTGAGCCGCGCGAGGCCAAGCTCCACATCGGCTTCGGCCGCCATGACCAGATCGTCGCGGGCCGCCGCGTTCAGGTCATTGACGAGGCTTTGGCTCTCTTCCAGAACCGCCCGCGCCACAGACTGCGCAAAAGCCGCGTCGAAGGCGCGAAGTTCGAGTCCGATCAGACCCGTCGCCTGATCGTAGTCGATCGTGACGATCCGGCCCCAGTAGGCGTGCAGATCCTCGATCGTGCCGCCCGGGCGCAGCGCGAACACCGGGTCGGTCGCGTGAAACGCCGCGTAATGCGACCACAGGTCGAGCCGCTCATCGACCCGCGCCACCAGTCCCTGACTGCGAATGAACTCGTTCAGAATATCGCCGTCCAACGCGCCACCGGCGGCTGTCGGACCCGCCAGTTGCGCCAGTCCACCCAAAAGCGCCTGCGTCTGCCCCTGATCCTCTTGCCGGACCGTGAACCCGACGCGGGACGCGAACTGATCGACCGCCCGAACATAGGTGTACCAGCCGATCACGGCCAAGGGCAGCAGCACGATCACTACGAATGACAGGAGAAGACCGACATGCCGCCGTTTCCGGCGGGCCGGTCCTGCCATCGGGCGCACGATGACATCGGGGCCGGCTGTGGATCGTGACTTTGCCGAATCCTCGGGCACGCGGCGCCTTTCTACCTTGCGTTGAACTCTCGCCTCTCCTTCTACATACTCGCGCGCATCGGCGCCAGAATTCGAGACCCTCTTGTCGGCCAGCGATATCACGAACCAGCCAAGCACAGCTGCGAAACGCTCGTTCCCGACGCTTCGCACGGTCGGCGCGCTTGTTCTCAGGGAAATGTCGGCACGCTACGGCAAATCGCCCGGGGGCTACCTGTGGGCGTTCACCGCACCGTTGCTGATGATCGTCGCGCTGACCTTCGCCTTCGGCTTCCTGCAAAAAACGCCGCGCCTCGGCACCTCTTTCATCATGTACTACGCGTCCGGGCACCTCGTCTTCGCGATCTTCGGACAGGTGAGCGGCCCTATAACGGCAGCCCTCAAGTTTTCACGCCCATTGCTCAGGTTCCCGACCGTGATCTGGCTGGACACCGTGCTCGCGCGGTTCCTGCTCAACGCATTGACGGCCACGGTCGTGTTTTTCCTGCTGCTCTTCGGGATCGCCACTGTCTCGGGCCACGGGCTTCGCTTCGACCTGACCCCGGTTCTCTGCGCGGTCGGCCTTTCGGTGATGCTTGGCGCCGGTTTCGGCGTGTTCACCTGCTGGCTGTTCATGGAACTGCCCATCGTCGCGCGCCTGTGGGGCTTCGCGTCGCGCCCGCTGTTCATCATCTCCGGCGTGCTGTTCCTGTACGAGGATTTCCCGGACGATGTGCAACAGGTGCTTTGGTGGAACCCGCTGATCCACATCACCTCCCTCGCCAAGTCGGGCATTTTCCCGAAGTACGATCCGACGTGGGTTTCACCGCTTTTCGTGGTGACTTTGGCGCTGATCCTGACGGTGTCGGGCCTGTTCATGCTCAAGCAACACCATCAGCGCCTGCTGAACGGCGACTGATCTTCTTCGGTCTGAAAATACCTCGGGGAGTTTGAGGGGCAGCGCCCCTCATCCGCATGGCTTTTCGGGAACCGAAAAGACGTGCTTCCCAAGCGTGCGCCGCCCGGCGCACTCAATTAAAAAGCCCGCCGCCCTCGAAGGCGCCGGGCTTCGTGTCGGAGCAGGTCAGGCCCGTTCAGCCGTTTTCGCGGATATATTCGGCGCTGTTCTTGATGCCGCCCAGCGGGAAGACGTGCACCTTGTCGATCAGGCTGTCCGGGTTCTCGGCCTTGTAGGCCGCAAGGTCGGTCAGCACCTCTGTCGGCTCGAACGGCTTCAGAAGCTTGGTGAGATCCTTCGCGCGCTTTTGCAGCACGTTCAGAGACGGGCCGACACCACAGGCGATGGCGTATTTGATGAGGGTCTGAAGCTTCGCCGGGCCCGCGACACCGGCATGGATCGGCATCGTGATACCATCGGCCTCCAGCCGCTCGGCCCAGTCGATCATCGGCTGCGCGGCGAAGACGAACTGGGTCGTCAGCGCCATGTCGATGCCGGAGCGGTCGGCATAGGCCTGCTTCCAGCGCACGGCCTCGTCCACATGGGTGGTGGTTCCCTTGGCGTCGATGTCACCGTTGCCCTCGGGATGACCGGCGACGTGCAGACGCTTGAACCCGTCGAAGTAGCCCGTCTCGATCAACTGGATCGAGCTGTCGAGCTTGCCGACCGGCGTAGTGGGCGAGCCGCCCAGAAGCAGCGCCTGTTCGACACCGGCCTCCGACACGTAGCGGTCGATCCAGTCCTTGAGCTCGGCGGTGTCCTTCATGATCCGCGCGGGGAAGTGCGGCATGACCTGAAACCCGCCTGCGGCGAGGCGCTGGGCGGTGTCCACCATCTCTTCGATCGGCGTGCCCTCGATATGGGCGATGTAGACACGGGTATTTACCGGCAGGATCGCCGTGAAATCCTCGACCTTCGCCGCCGTGCGCGGCATCACTTCGATGGATACGCCCTCGAGAAACGCCGCCAGTTGGGCGCCCGCAGGACGGTTTTGCATCATGTTCACCACAGCCATCGGTCCTCTCCTCAAGTCTGCTTACGATATGTCTCGCGGACCGCATCATGGATGGGCCACGGGTGCGCTTCGGTCTTCACGTCGATCTGACGGTGCCGCTCGACGGTCGGTTTAGACGATCCGCCATCCGGTTCACCCCACGTTACCGTCACTTCAGTGCCGGTTTCCGCCACGTCGGCGTCGAGCACGGCGAGGCTGATCCAGGCCCGTTCGTTCGCCGAATAGGCCGGCGCGATCGAGATACCTACGGTACGGCCGTCTTTCGTCACCAGATCATAGGGATAGCTCGCGTAATGCGCGGCGGGGAAATCCATGTTCTTCGTCGGCAGGTCACCATCGTCCATGTAGCCCGCGTTCACCTTGAGCACGTCGTCGGCATCCCAGACCAGCGTCATTTTCTTGCGCTGGGGCAGCTCCGCCATCTTCTCAAGCGCCGCGCGCCCGATGAAATCATGGTCGAACTTGATGACCCGGCCATAATCCACGTCCCACGGGGTCATGTAGTAATCTTCGATGTTCCCGGTCTTCATCGACCCGCCAAGGGTCGAGAGCGCCTCGAACGACGTCGCCTTGAGCCATTGGCGATAGGGCTTCATCTTCTCGCCGGTGTAGATCGCCGGAACGACGCTCGGCACCCAGCCGGACTCGGCGGCGGCGGAGGCATAGGCGCGGCTGCCCACCAGACGCAGGCCGTATTTCTCGCCCACTTCCATAAGCCGTGCTTTCACCTTGTCGCCGTCATCGAACGGACCCCAGATCTCAAGCCCCTGCGCGCCGCCCATGCCGTGCGACAGCGTCTGGCCCTTGCAGCCCGCGATGGTGATCTCGCCCATGTTGAAGAATTTGGTGGTCAGCGGACCACCCTCGTTCACCTCGTTCAGCAGGTCGAGCGCCTTAGGCCCCTGCACTTCGTAGCGGTAGGTCAGGCGGCGATTGTCGGGATCGTCCAGCTTGCGTTCGTCGCGGGTGCAGACAACGTCATATCCGCCGGTCTCGGCGTGGAACTGCACCCAGTTCGGCACGATGGGGCGGCCGACGATGTTCACTTCGTCGTCTTCGAGGCCGAACACGATGGAGTCGCCGATAAGATAGCCGTCGTGGTTCACGCAAACGATCTGCTTGGCCTTGCCCTTGCCGAACTTGGCATAGCTGTTGACCGAGATGTCCGAGAGCAACTTCATCACATCCGGGCCCTTCACGTAGAGGTCGGTCATGTGGAAGCTCTGGTTCATCAGCGCCACGCCCTCGCGCCAAGCGCGCTGCTCTTCGGCCCAGTGGGTATATTCGCTCTCGATCGGGAACGGATAGCGGCCCATCTGGTTGTCGTAGAGCATGGCGAACGGGCTTTCATGCCCTGCCAGGCGGTCTTCAAGCGTCTTTGCGCTCATCTGCGCGTCCTCCCTTAATCCTCAAAGCGGATATAATGTGGGCCATCGGGTTTCGCTTATGCGCATATTGTATATGCGGCTTCACTTTACTTATAACTTATGTATGTCTGGAAACTCAGCCATCCTTTCAGCCCGGCAAGTTCGGGTGATCCGGGCCTTGTCCGAGCATCGGCGGCTCTCGGAAGCTGCCGAATCGACAGCCATGTCGCAGCCTGCGTTCTCGCGCACCCTGAACAGCGCCGAGGGCCAGTTGGGGGTCGCCCTGTTCCAGCGTGGCTGGTCCGGGTCCGAGCCCACGGCCCTCGGCGAGATCGTGATCGACCAGTGTCGCCGGATCACGGCCGAGTTCGAGACGCTGGAGCGTGGCGTATTGGGCCATGACGGGCCGCTGCGGTTTCCGAGCCTCGCGCGTTGGCGCCATCTGCGTGCCGTGTCCGCCGTCGTCCGCCATGGCACGGCCTCGGCTGCCGCCAGAGCATTGGGTGTCAGCCAACCCGCCATAAGCCAGTCCCTACGCGACATCGCAGGGTACGTGGCGCCGACCCTTTTCATTCGGCGCAAGGCAGGAATGGAACCGACGGAAGCTGCACGCGCGATTGCGGCGCTTTGGGATCGCATCAACGCCGCGCTGAACGACATCCCCGCGCTTCTGGCCGACACGGGCGACTCGCTCCTCGGGCGCGTGTCGGTGGGAATGCTTCCGTTCTCGGGACAGTCGCTGGTCCTGGAGGCATTCGGAGAGATCACACAGGCCCATCCGCGGGTTCAACTCGTCGCGATTCCCGGTGGCTACGACACGCTGGTCGAGGCACTTCGGCGTGGCGAAATCGACCTTATCATCGGCGTCCTGCGCAATCCGTCGCCTTTTCCCGAAATGGTCGAAAAGCATCTCTATTTCGAGGATTACATGATGATCGCGCGCACGGATCACGCGATACACGACCACAGGCCTTCGATGGCCGAGCTGGCCAAGGAACAATGGATCGTGGCACCTCACGGCACGCCGATCCGTGGTTTCTTCGACCGGATGTTCCGGGCCGCCGGAACCATCCCACCGGCGCAATCCGCCGAAATGTTCTCGTTCTCGAACGCCGAACAGATGATCGTCGCCAGCCGTTCGATCGCCCTGTTGTGCTATGGAAAATCCGGCCTCAGGAACCTCCCGACCGCTTTGAAGCCGGTCGACATCCGCCTGCCCGGCGCCCGCGTCTCGATCGGCGTCACACGCTATGGCGAAGAGCCGCCGAACGAGGCGATTTCAGGGTTTCTGGATATCCTTGCCCGCAAGATCGCAAAGGCCGGCGAGGATTGACGGCACGCCACCCACCTTGACGCGCCCCGCCAAGGACGCTGAAAAGGCGCGACGGATCGACAGGGGCCGAAGAATGAAACGTAATTTGATGGTGATCGGGATCGGTGCGGGGAACCCGGAATACGTCACTGTTCAGGCCGTCAAAGCCCTGAACAAGGTTTCGGTCTTCTTCATCCCGAACAAGGGTCAGGACAAGGCCGAACTGCACCATCTGCGCCGCGAAATCTGTGACCGTTACATCGACGGGTCCGACTACCGTCTCGTCGATTTCGACATTCCGGAACGCGCCAAGGATGGGGTCTACGCCACCGACGTTGCGGCTTGGCGGGCCGAGGTGCGCGCGATCTATGAGCGGCTGATGGTCGAGGAACTTGGAGAGGGCGAAATCGGCGGCTTCCTCATCTGGGGTGACCCTTCGCTTTACGACGGCACGATGGGAATTCTGGATGCCATCACGGCCGCCGGTCAGGTCGAACTGGAGTACGAGGTCATTCCCGGCATCAGCAGCGTCTCGGCTCTGGCGGCCCGGCACAAGGTCGCTTTGAACAGGATCGGGAAGTCGTTCACGGTCATGTCGGGCCGGCAGCTTTCGCAAGGTATGCCGGATGACGGCGGAAACGTGGTCGTCATGCTCGACTCGCGCGATGCCTTTCGCGACCTAGACGGGGATCTGGAGATCTATTGGGGCGGATACGTCGGGACCGAGGACGAACTCCTCGTTTCCGGGAAATTGCGCGACGTCGCGGAAGATGTCGCGCGAACCCGCAAGGACGCCCGCGCGCGCAAAGGCTGGCTGATGGACACCTATCTGCTGTCGCGACCCTCGGACGACGGGGAATGATCCGACCGCCCGTCGGAGGGCGTCACTTGATGGTGGCGGCCTTGAGTGCGGTCATCCCCTCACCGATCCCGCTCAGGTCCATGCGGAAAATCAGGGGTTCGGAGCGCAGGTTCGGGCGGTAGCCCGCGACGACCCCCTCTTCCGACGCCGCGTATTCTTCGAGCTTGGTCAGGTCTTCGGTCAACAATGCCTCACAGACATCGGCCGAACAGGATTGCCAGACGAATTCAGCCCGCTCTTCGCTGTCGGACGGTTTGAAGGCGAAGCCCGACGGGAAATACACGCCATTCGGAACCCGCGCGGCAAGGAAGCTTTGCTCGCCGTCGGCGGACCAGAACGCAAGAACTTCGGCGAGGAAGGCGTTGTCCGACGTCCGCACGAGACGTTGCGACAGCACGCAGGCCGTCTCGCCGACCGCCACGGCCTCACAGGTGACGGTCCAGGCGCCGAAGCGTTGGCCCTTCGCGATGCGCACGGGCGCGGTTTCTTCTGCCGGGGCGGCTTCGGTGGTTTCGGTGGTGTCGTCCTGCGACATGGCCAGACCCGGCAACAGGCTGAACGCAAGGATCGCCGCGAATTTCGTAATCTTCAGTGCCATGCCCCGGATCTCCCTGTTCCGTGTGTGTTGTGCGTTCGACCCGAACCTCAGAAATTGACCGAGATCGAACCGCCGATGGTCGGCGCCGCGCTGGGTGTGGCCCAACCGACGATTCCCGTGGTGAGGGGTTTGGCGATGTAGATATCGCCGAAGACGTTGTTGCCTTGGGTGAAGCTGGTGCCGACCCCGATCGAACTGGCAAGACCAAGGGGCGCGCGGGTGCTGTCGAAGGCCTGCCCGACGTCACCGAACACGAACGGTCGGACCCCGATGGAACCGCCAAGCGCGAAGGGCGAGGACTTTTCGATCTGGAACCGGGCGACATATCCGCTGTCGCCGACCGACAGGTTCGTGGGGTAACCGCGCACGGCGGCAGGGCCGGTCACCGCGAAGGTGTTCCATGTCGGCATGACGCCGGACACGCCATACTGGCCCGAGACCGAGAGTGACGCAAAGATGTGCTCGCCCAAGGACAACGCGCCCAGCGCGGACCCCGACACGGCGACATAGGTGTTGCCCGTCGTGGCGAAGACCGCATCCGAATAGGTGCCGGCGGTGACCTGACCGGACGCGGAAACGCTCCATCCCTCGCCGTTGACGTAGCCCGTCACCCCTGCGGTGCCTTGCGGGCCCCAGGCGTTCAGCGTCTGGACACCGAGAAGCGAAGACCGCTCCCAGTTGTATGCGCCGTTCACGAAGAGCGAGATCCCACGCTCGGCGGAGGCGAGGACGGGCAGCGTGAAGCTGGCATTCGCCGACCGCGTGCGCCCGGTCACGAGCGGCCCGATGACCGAGCGTGAATTGGTGCCGAGCAGGCTGAGGGAAACGCGCCCGCCATTGGGCAGGACGACCCGTGAATAATCGACGGTTCCGGTCAACGACCCTTGCCGGATCAGGGCGGCGACGGTCAACGGATCGTTCCAGCCCGTGACACCGTTGATCGTGTGGCTCACGCCAAGCTGCGCCCGACCGAAGGCGGGCGAGCCGTAGTTATCGAGCGTGATGGTCGTGGCGTGGCGCTGGATGTCGGGCACATTCACCACAACGTCCACGGTGTTCTCGGCCGAAGGTGCGTAGTCATAGGACAACGGCAAACCATCCGTCGCCTGAAGCCGCGCGATGCGTGGGTCGATCTTCCGGTCGTCCGCCAGCTCGCCTTTCGGCAATTGCAGACGGAAGTCCAGATAGCGGTTCGAGACGATATTGGTCCCGCCTCGCGTCGCGCCGATGACCGGTTCGTAAAAGGCCACGTTCAAGACGCCGCCGGAAATATTGTAGGGGATCACCCGGGCCGAGCGGATTCCGCGATCCCGGTACATCTGCGTCAGAGCTTCGGCCAAGGCCTGAGCCGACCCGTTGCCGTATCGACGCCCGACAAGCGCCGCCTTGGCCGCCGCGATGTCCTCCGGTGCGAGATAGGCCGAACTGTTCTGGAACCGGATGTCCCGAAGCACGAAGCCGGACGGGGCGCGTTGCGTCGTCGTGGCGGTCTGGGTGGTCGTCTGCGGCTCTGCCTCCTGGTTCGCCGCCTCGGCGGCCACCTGCGCCTCGGACGAGGTGTCGGGCGTGCCGGTGTCCTGCTGGGTTTCGACCGCCGCACCTTCGTCGAGATCGAGATCCTGTGCGACGAGGCCCGGCGCGGATGCGCACAACCCAAGGGCTGCGGTCAGGGCGAGGATGGAAATTCTCATTTTTCTTTTCCGAAGATCTGGGAGGCCTCAATCCCCTGTGGATAACTCATTCCGGCCATTCTGACGACGCCCTTCAACCAGTTGAAATAGAAGCGTTGTAGGGATGCCGCAGGGACCGAAGGCCGCATTACGCCGCTTCCTCCTGATCTCCGCTCTCATCATCAGATCCGTCTTCGCCTTCTGCGTCCTCTTCTTCCTCTTCGTCGTCGTCATCGTCTTCGCCCCGATCCGAGCCGAAGGTGAAATCCCCCGGCAGCGGATTGCCCTGCGATTTGGTCTGAATGCGCGGGTCGGTTCCGCCGCGCGGGTCCGGGTCGTTGGTCTGGCCGTCGTCACCCTCTTTGCCGGTCGAGCCATTGGACCCGTTGCCGTTGTCCGGGTTGCGCGGATCCGAGGTGTCGCGGCCACCCGTATCGCCGCCACCGGTGTCGCCACCGCCCGTGTCACCGCCACCCGTGTCACCGCCGCCGGTATCGCCGCCACCCGTGTCTCCACCGCCCGTGTCACCGCCGCCGGTATCACCGCCGCCCGCGTCGCCACCACCTGTATCGCCGCCGCCGGTATCACCACCACCGGTGTCACCACCGCCGGTGTCGCCGCCACCCGTGTCACCGCCGCCCGTATCTCCGCCGCCTGTGTCTCCACCGCCCGTGTCACCGCCGCCTGTGTCGCCGCCGCCCGTATCACCACCGCCAGTGTCGCCGCCGCCTGTGTCGCCACCGCCCGTATCGCCGCCGCCCGTGTCGCCGCCGCCGGTATCACCACCGCCCGTGTCGCCGCCATCGCCATCAGGTCCGAACACGTTGAACAGCGGGTAGATTTCCGGGTTCTGGACCGGCGCGGCGCTGGTCGGGGTCGTATCAAGGGCGTCGTCGGACCCGTGCTGCGGCGAATTGCGCAGGCTGTCCACGTTCAGGGTCAGGCCCTGTTGCGTGCCAGCGAGTGCAAGGTCGAGCTCCCCGTCGACCTGAATGCTCACCGGACCTTCCTGTGACACGGCATAGTCCATCGCGACATCGTCTTCGCTGTGAACATCGATCTCGCCGAAGGCCGCAAGATTCAGCATCGCGATGTCTGACGAAGGCTTCAGCGTGAACGGCGTCGAATCGTCGCGACCCTGAATGGTCCCCGTGATCGCGGTCAGGAACACGTTGCCGGACAGCGATACCGGCGCGCGGGAGTCGGCGGTGATGTCACCGTTGATCGACGTTGCAATGACGGTTGCGTCACGATCCACGGACACCGGCCCCGAGAAATAGATGTCGCCCAAGGACACGAGGTCGTAATGGCCCGTCACACCGTTCAGCGCCTGCACCTCGACCGGGCCGAGCGAGCGGAGATAGGCCGGGCCCTGACCGAAGGTCAGATGCGCGCGCTCCGCTTCGAACTGCAACGGATTGGCGGTGGTGCCGACGTTGCTGGCGTCGACGATGAGTTGGCCGTTCGCAGCCGACACGATGCCGTCGCCGGGGGTCAGGGTCTTGGCGCGCAAGGCAATGGTGGCGACGCCGCTCTGGCTGCTCGTCAGCCCCGCGATCCGCAGAACGTCACCGGCTTCGAGGTCGATGTATCCGATCCCGGCGTCGATATCCGCTCCATCGGCAATCGTGATGTCGTCCGCGGCTTCGAGCGCGATCTGGCCTGCGCTGGCGGACCCATCGGCCGTGCCGGTGATCGACTTGTCCACGTAAATGTCATGCGCACTGACATAAAGGTCGCCGCCCACCGTCGATTCACCACCAAGCCGGACCTGCGCGGACGACCCGTTGATGACCACCGGGCCGGGGCCGCTGGTCAATTGGGTGACCCGCAATTCGATGTCGCCGAGCGGCGCGATCCAAGCCTCGCCCTCGACATCCAGCGACAGGGCCGTGGCATCGCCGCCAAGGGTCATTCCGGTGCCGCCAAGACCAACCGTGCCCACGTCCAGAGTGACCTCGCGGGCGATGACCTGACCGACGACGTCGCCGGTGTCGCCCGTCGTCACGTCGACATGCGACGCTTGCACATCGGCAAGAAGGACACCGCCGTTCACCGTGTCGATGTCCAGCACGCCCTCGTGCTCGACGGTGAACAGCCGCACGTTGTCGACCGCAGCGACCCGGATGGTGTTGCCGCCCCCTTCGATCACGCTCGACACCGACCCGGCAACGGAACCGGCACCGCGAAGCCCGGCACGCAGTTCGGTCGCGCCGAAGAACCCGAGCGTGGCGGACCCGAGGTTGATGTTGCGGGCAGCCGCGGCCGAGAACACCTGCGAGGGCCCCGTCGTGAAGTCCCGCAGGAACACGATGTCGGACATCGTGCCCGGCTCGCCAAGCGTGCGCAGGACGAGTTCGCTGAAGGCACCGCCATCCAGATCGTTCAGAAGGTTGCCCGAGGCCCCGACGATCACTTCGCCGCTGCCTGCATTGACCTTGGACAGTGTGAGATCGCCCAAAGCGTTGAAATTGGCGTTCAACTGGCCCGCGCCCGGCATCAGGTTGAGTTCGAGCTTTCCGGCCACGATGGACAGGGCGCGAGTGTCGTCGCCCGCCTGACCATGGCTGGTCAGGTTGACGGTGCCCTCGGTCTTGAAGGTGTTCCACAGACCGGAAGTTTCGGTGATGTCGCCGTTGATCCACGCGGTGATCCCGGTCTTGCCGAAGAACCCGATCATGCCGTCCTGCGATCCGGCGGAGGACGGGTGCACCACCGTCGCTCCGCCGTCCCAGTTGTAGAACGTCAGGTTGCCATTGGTCGACGCCACACGTTCCAGCGCGATCTCTCCGCCGACGACTTCGAGGGTCATGTCGCCACCGGATTCGGCGAACACCGCCGCGCCCGGCTGCGTGAGTTCGACTTCGAGATCCATCGCCCCGAGCGACTTGAGCCAGACGCCGCGCGACAGGATGTCGATGACGCTCGACGGGTCGGCGTCGAGAATCCGGCCGGATTTCGCTTCGAGGAAGACACGCTCGGGCGAGTAGATTTCCTCGATCGAAATATCGGTCGACGGTGCGAACAGGTGGATCTCGCCTGCCGCACGTGCCGCGAAAGTGCCGCCGGGACGTTGCGCATAAAGCAGCGGGCTTTCAAGCGACCCGATCCCGCCGCCCGACGCTTCGAGCACGACCGAAGTGCCGACGATCCCGCTGCCGCCAAGGATCGCGGAAATGGCGCCGGACGTGCGAAGCCGCGCATCCTGATTGGCCTCGAAAGCGTTTAGGGCGACGTCGATCTCGGACCCGACATAGGCGTGGCGTCCGGCCTGAACGGTCACTTCGCCGGTCGCCTCGATGTCGAAATCTTCGTTGCGATGGATGCGCACCCCATCGGGCAGAATCTCCACGTCGGCCCGCGCAGCCGAGAACAGCCACAGGCGTTGCTGTTTCGTGATCTGCTCGCCCGCGTCGATGAAAATCTGGTCCTCGCGCTTGCCGACATCCAGACCCGCCACCAACGTCACGTCGCGGCCGATCACATTCGGCTCCTCGATGGTCAGTTGCGTGTCGAGCACCGGCAGGATCAGATCCTGACGGAAAGCGGCCTCAAGCTCGGTCGTCGTGAAGAACGCGCTCTGAATAAGGTCGCTGACTTCGTCCCCGGTCATTTCGTAGACGTAGTTCTTGTTGAAGTCCTTTCCGGCAAAACGCTCGGCGGCTTTGTGGAACCAGTCGTTCTGAGAGGCTTCGAGCGCGTCGATCTCCACCTCGGTCAGACCGCTCGCGATCATCTCGACCCGGCGCTCGTCGTCGTAGGCATAGGCCTGGAACCCGTCGTCGTAGTCTTCGTGCCCTAGGAGTTCGCCGGTGTCCTCGTCGTAAAGGGCCAGACGCGACCACCACTCCTGATACTCCTGTGTCCGGTTCGCGATTTCGCGCTGGACGATCGGGTTGGCGTCCAGCTTCTCCTGCTCCAGCGCAGCCGTCACGGTCGCCCGTTCGGCCTCGGTCGGCTCATAGCGGTAGTCCTGATCGAACCCGAGATTGAAGAATTTCTGCGCGGCCTCGTGGAACTTGGTCGTGCGTTCCTGAACGATCTGCTCAAGCGCCTCGTTGCTCGTGCCCTTCGCGCGGAAGAGCAATTTTTCTTGCTCGCTGAGTTCCAGAATCAGCCCTTCGTCGTAGTCGCGAACTTCGACGACCTTGCCTTCTTCGTTGTAGGTGACGAGCCACGACCACCATTCGTGGTAGGCCGTGGTTTCGGTATCGACGAGGCCTGAAAGTCGTTCTTCGACTTCCGCCTTGGTCGGCGTCCGAAGAGAGTCGTTGTCGATCAGGCGAAGCTCGTCCCACAGCGCGCCAAGCAACGCGGCCTCGGCGCGCCGGTCAACCGTTTCGCGATTGTCCGCGTCCTGAATGGACGAACCGGCGATCAGGCTGACGTTGCCGGATTGCGACGCGACCTCTTCCACTTCGAAGGTGGCATCGGACGAAAGAGAAATGTCGCCAAAGGCCTGAATGTACACTTCGTCGAGCGCGTTGACGGTCATCGTGCGCTCGCCGAACGGCTCGGTCTCAGGCTTGCCGATGCGACCGGTTTCCGACAGCAGGCTCACCCGACCACCGTCGATCAGGCCGTCCGAGAAGTTCGATGTGATGATGTCGCCCTGAGCCTCGAGCTGGATTTCGTCGGTGTATTCGCTGATGACCTCCGAGACGAAGTAACCGCCGGATGCGTTGCGCAGCCGGATGCTTCCCTCGGCATTCACGACCAGCGTGACCGTGCTCCCATTCAACAGCGCGACCTGCGAGGCGCTCTCGCTCGTCGCCGCCCCGATAAGCTCGTTGCGATAGGACTGCGACCCGGCCTCGAGGTTCGCGCCCGTCCGCCGGCCGTAAATCTCGCGCCCCTCGATCGGGTTGGCGATGCGGTAGGACCGGTCGCTGAACCCTGAGGCCGAGGTTCCTCCGATATCGCCAGCGGCGGTCAGGATCGCGTGGCGCGCGGTCATCGACGTGTCGGGGCCGACCGTTAGGATGTCGCCGCCCGCATCGACCTCGATCGTGCCTACGCCGGATGCGCGAACATTCTCGGTAAACAGGACCGACCCCGCCGCGTCGATCGTCACGTCACCGCGATATCCGTCGCCGAAGAAGTCGATCCTGATCGGTTCGTCGGCTTTCAGCCGGTGCGTATAGGTGCGCCGTTCCGTAAAGCTCACGTCCGTCGTCGTGGTGACGACATCCTTGTCGTAGATCAGATCGAAAATACCGTCCGGCGTCGTCGTCTGGCTGACGAAATCCTCCTGATAGTTCAGGATCTGGCGGCGTTCCTGAAAATCGTAAGCGTTCGGGTAGGTCTGGGTAAGCGGGTTGAAGAAGTCGAGGTTCTCATTCGCGACCTCGATATAGCCGACTTCGGGTTTGTTCGGCAGGTTCACCAGTTGCGGCGCGCCGACCAGCGCGACGCCGAGATCGTCGTTCTCTTTGTGGCCGCATCCGATGAAGCTGATGCAGGTGTATGTGATTTCCGTATGCACCCGCCGCTGCTCAACCGTGCGGTCGTAGGCGGTCGTGTAGTAAAGGGCCATGTCATCGACGGGGTTGTAGAACGCCTGCGTCGTCGGGGCCGGGTCGGTCCCGTGGCTCAGGTCAATCTCGATGGTCGAATACCCTTCGGACAGCCGATACTCGGTCGTCAGGTAAACGGGCTGCCCACCGATGAAGATCGTGTTCTCGGCGATCTTGTTCTTGTCGATGATACGGATGACGCCCTCGACACCTTCGTCCGGGCCAAGGTCGATATGAGAGAACACGAGGTCGCGGGAGGAATTGCTGACGACGTCGAGCGTGCCATACCCGTTCGCCGCGATGATTTCGCCATCGCCGGTCGATACGATCTTGCCGGAAATCTCGATGAACCCGCCTTTGGTGCGGATCGGCGCGACTTCGAGTTGATCCGTGATCGGGTTGTAGTTCACCGAAACGTTGCCGGTCATATAGGGATCGCCGGGGAGGGACGAGGGCGGGTTGTTTCCGATTCCGCCGATCACGTCGACGTTCGTCTGATCCGCGTCGCTGCCGACCGGCTCACCACGAAGCGGCGCATAGAGCGGAATGATCGTGCTGCCCCCGCGGGTGTCGAGATAGGCGTCGATGGCCGAGCTGATCGTGAGATCCCAGTCTGTCACACCGGATTGAATGCGGCCGTTGATGTTCAGGACATCGGCATAGATGAAGATGTTGCCGACAGCGGTGACCGAGCCGCCCGCTGCACGATCCGGCAGAACTTCGGACGGCTGGGGCCCATAGATTGAATTGACCGCCGACCGCGCCGACGCGAGCGACAGGTCGGGATCGTTGTTCATCCTCGAATAGACCCGATCCCAGTAGAGTTCGATCGCGGCGAATTCGTTCTCGTAAAGACCACGCGGATCGCCGGTGATGTGGGTCGTCGGATCGGAGGGTGCGAGGAAGAAGTCGCCGCCGGAATCGATCGTCACCGATTGCGCGTTTATGTCGCCGCCGAAGACATAGACGGAACCGTCCTGCGTGAAGATCTGGACGTTCCCGTTCAGGTTCTCGACATCGCCGACGACATAGACATCCGCGCTCGGCCCGTTGTTCGACGCGGTATAGAGGTTGCGGATGATGATGTTCGGCGGCGTGACGTCGGTGTGGTTCGCCGTCAGGTCGAAGGCAGGCACTTCGCCCACCCCGGTTGCCGTCGGATCGTAATTCGCGCCAAGCGAGATCAGATCGCCGATGGTATCGACGGACACACCGTTGTAGCGGACCTCGCCATAGTCCTCGAAGGGAATGACGAGGCCGGAAACCTCGACGGAAAGCGACGAGCTGTTGATGACCTCGATCAACGCATCACCGTTCGCCGTGATGTCACCGGACCCGAGGAAGAAGTCGCCAGATACGTTCACGTTCCCGCCTTGGGCCGACTCGTCCGTGATATAGAGGAAGTCGGTCGAAAGCTGGCCGATACCGTTCGAGTTCAGGAAATTGTAACGCGCTTGGAGGGCTTCGATCTGGGTCGTCAGCGTGTCATAGACCGACGAATTCACGTCGTATTCGTCGCGCAGCTCTTCCAGCTCGTCGATGAAACTCAGAATCTTTTCACCGATGTTGCGATCGAACTCCAAGGCGTAGGAGATGTCGCCTTCTGTCGTGATGACCAGATCGCCAGCGTCGTTGACCGCCGGATGCGACCCTGATCCGGCGAAAGCGATGTTGATCCGCTTGGCCGCGTAGGCGCCCGCCTCGATCGATCCGTCCACGGTCACACCGGTTTGCGCGACCGAGCGATATGTTCCGCTTTCCCGCGCGAGCGAGACCTCATCGGCGCCGATCAGACCCCCGAAGAAATTGCCGACGGCCTCCGCCGCTTCGGAATAGGCGTCGATGGCATATCCGTAGGCGTAGGGGTCGGTGATCCCGTCGCCCGTTTCGAGATTCACGTCGCCCGCCGCGACCAGCGACATGCCCGAGCCGACGTCGATGAAGGCTTTGTTGCGCAACTCCGCCAGCGCATCCGGGTCGGAACTGAGCGGTATCGCCGTGCGGTTGTGAACCCGCGTTTCGGCATGCTGGTACTGTTCCTGCACGCCCGAGGCATCGGCGCCTGCGAGGATCGAAATGCTTCCCCGGCGGCTTTCGATCTCGCCCGAGGCAAGGTCGATCAGGCTCGAATGCCTGAGGATCGTGTGGGCTTCGGATTCACCCGCGCCCGCGAACCCATAGGTGCGGATATAGGATTCCGACACCATTTCGGCATCCGCGCGCGCCGTTATGTTCACGTCGCCGTTCGCCCGGATGGTCGCGCCCGTCATGCGGATATTGCCCGACGACCAGACGTTCGGATCTTCATGCGCACCCACGATCACATTGGACACCAGCTTGGGCAGCGGCACGGCCCCGCCCATGTCCCCCGTCAGACGGTCGGTGAGGTCATAGTTCGTGCGCATCGCGATATTGACGTAGCCGGTATCGTTCACCGGATTGGCCGTTGTCGAAAGCTGCGTGATCGTAACGCCCGGCCCGATGTTGATAAGCGCATCGCTCTCGACCTCGGTGCGCGACACCAATGCCGCGCGGTTCACGCCACCGAAGCTGCCGGTCACGCCGTTGAAATCGATGGCGCGTTTCGTGATGTCGTTGACCGAAGCGATGTCGATGGTCTTGGCGCTCAGGTCGAGCCCGATATTCAACTGGCTGTCGCTTTGAACCTCGTTGATCTGGCGCGTGGCGCCGTAGCCGACAAGCGCGACTTCGATGCTGTCCGAATTGCTCTCGAACTCGATCTCGCGGTTCGTCGCGATGTCGATGTCGGTCGCGTTCAGTGCCGCACCGTCCAGCCGCAACTCTGTCGTCAGGTCCATCGTCAGGCGGTTCTCGGAGGCATAGATCGACACGATCCCGCCGCGACCGGAAACCGAATTGCCGAACAGGTAACCGTCGCCCCCGGAACGCGCGGTGAAGGTGCCCGCGACCGACGCTTCGGTCACGAAAAAGACGTCGAGGGTGGACGAACTGTAGTCGATGCCGCGGGCGAGCGATGCGCCGAGACCAACGAGGCTCGCCGTGACGCCCTTGGACAGGTATTCGAGGTCCGCCTCGTTGCGCGCTTCGAGCCACGCATCGCCACCGACCTTGAACTGCGAGAACCTGAGATCGGCCGTCACCGCGCTTTCATTGCGGGCCAGCGTGTTCGACCCGTTCAGGCTGCCCCCGGCGATGGTGGTAGAGGTTGCATCCGCCGACACCGTCGCATTCGCCGCGCCCGGAACGTTGTCGGTCGCCAGAACCGTGACGTTGCGGACTTCGAGGTCGATGGCCTGCCCGAAGATCGACGTCTGGGATTCGCGCCGCGCGACGGCGTTGTTCAACCCGGTGGTTCCGGCCCCACCGACAAGGCCGAACGCACTCGCCATTACATCGCCGGAGTTGATCGCACGAACCGTCAGATCGCCGCCGTTGATGCGGACGTTGCTCAGGTCGACATTGACGACCGAACTGTCCTTGGCCGTCGCCGACGTGCCGCCGACACCGATGGCGCCCGAGGTGATGAGGTGCACCTTCGCATCGGTTTCGCCGAACCGGCGCGCTTCGATCACGATGGTCTCGGCTTCGAGCTGTGGCGCTGCGCCCGTGCGGCTGAAGTTGACGCCGACCTGGCTTTCCCGTTTCGCGCCAGCGATCGCGACGCCGACACCGATGGCACCTCCGACACCGGCGGACACCTTGGCCTGCGTGACGCTCGTTTCCTCAGCCTCGATGGTCAGCGTGTCGGCCAGAATATCCGCGTTGCTGCCGATGTTGACGCTGACGGCACGGCCGACACGCATATCGACGATACCCATCGACGAGGCGATGGCGCCGCCCGACCCGGCAATCGCCTCGGGCGTGCCGTCATCCACATCCGCCAGCGCCCCGACGCGGACATCACCCCCGCGCGCGTCGATTGCGACATTGGCGCCAAGGTTCGTGACGACCGTCGTGCCGCGACGGACGATTGCGACGCCATGGGTTGCCGAAATCGCACCACCCGATGCACCGCCCGCAAGGATGTCGAGCCGCCCGCCCTCTTCCGAGCCGATGTCGACATTCGCCGCTTCGATCGTGACGTTCGTGCCGATCCGCGTTTCGATCGTGTCGACATCGGCACCGTTGAAGCTGTTCTCGAGATTGATCGACCGGCGGCCCGTGGTGACCTTGCCCAGCATCGCTGCCAGAAGGTTCTCGTTGCCGTCCTGCGGCCCGTTCGGGTTCGCGCCTTGGGCGACGTTGTAGGTCTCGTCGGGCGGATTTTCGCCCGCTTTCACGGGATCGTCCGTGTTGGTGAAGCTGTCGTCTTGCAGGCTGTCGTCTGCGTCGTCGATCTGCTCCTGCCAATCCGGCACTTCCTCGTCCGGGTCGTCGATGCGCACGCGTTTGCCGTAGGTCAGCAGGATGCCGGACCCCTGCGCGGAAATGGCACCGCCGCCACCCGCGACGACCGCTCCGGTGAAGTCACGCTCGCCATAGGCATTCACGGTGACGTCGCCCGTCGCCTTTAGGATGACGCCCGTACCGATTTCGGCAAGGACGGCGTTGCGCATGGAGGTGATGACGCCTGCCGCACCGACCGAAATCGCGCCCCCGGCAGCGGTCAGAACGAAAACGTCCTGCCCGTAACTCTGATGCGCTTCGACGGTCACGTCGTTGAGGTCCGGGCCATCGACACGCGTGTAGTCGCCGGTCCGCGCGGTCACCGACTGTTTGGCGGACGTGTAAAGCCCGGCCCCCGCGATCCCGACCAATCCGCCGCCGGTGCCGACCACGACCTGATTGACGCTGTAACCGCCTTCGCCGTTCTGGCCGTTGACGAACGGCACCTTCTCGGACGGATCGGTCCGGGCGTCGGCGTGGACGAGAAGATCGCGCCCGACGGTCAGCTCGACATAGCCGTCATTCGCGCTGCGGCCCGACGTGGTTTCGGCGACGACTTCGTCCTGCGCGTCGAGAATGACGATGGAAGCGCCGACACCGACGAAACCGCCCCCGCCCGACCCGGCGGTCATACGCGACTGGCGCGGCGCGGTGGCGATGATCGACGTATCGCGCCCGGATTCGACCGCTGCATCGGCCATATAGGCAATCGTGCGCGACTTGGTGATGCCCACCTGATTGACCCCGGCGACACCGGCGTAGATGCCGACCGCACCCGACACGGCGAAATGGGACAGGCTCTCGGGGGTCACGGCTTCGACCGTCACGTCGCGACCGGCGAAAACATCGGCCTGTTCGATCCCGGCCCGGGTTTCCTTTTCGATCTTGAAGAACTCGTTATGCGCGCCGATCCCGGCCGTCGTGCCGAACGAGGCGGTGACCGAAATCGATTTGATCTTGGTCGCGTTGCCCGCGAACACGTCGACTTCGCTCGCGCTGGTCACATCGGCACCACCCGCGATCTGGGCCACCACGCTGTCGGCCACGAACAGGATCGGAACCTGAGCGGACACGGACACGCCGGCCGAGGCGGAGCCTGTCATGGCCAGAGTGTTGAACTCGGTCGAGTTGTCCGCGACCACCGCGACGCCGTGATAGGTCTGTGTCTGCCGGTCGAGCCAGATATCGCCGCCTTCGCTGCGATGCGTGCCGACGACCCCATCGTCCGATGCGCTGTTCTCGGCGATGACGAGGCTGCCGTCGGTAATGGCCGCTGTGACGATGGACGAGCTGTCGATCACGGCGACTGAAACGCCGATGGCCGCCGAATTGCCGACGGTGACATTCAGCGTCGTCTGGTCGAAGGCCCCGTAGAAGGTTTCGTCGCCGCCGCCGACCGCATCGATCCGACCGCCGTTCAACGCCTCGACAAGCACGTCGCCCGCCTGCACCTGCGCATCCGCAATCAGTGCCGAGGTCGTATCGTTCTTAATCGTGATCGAGATCGAGCCGGTGACGCCAGCCGACCCGCCGTATCCACCACCCATCCCAGACGAGACGACCTTGGTGTTGTTCTGCGCCCGCACGATTGCGTCGTCCGCCGCGCGCACCGTCGCATCTTCGATCTTGGCAGTCGTGAACCCCTTGTCGACGGCAAGACCCAGGGCGCCACCCGCACCGACCGACGACGCGATGACGACCTGATAGGCAAGTCCCGCAAGCTCCTGACTGCGGATCGCCTCGGCGCTGACGTTGGCGGCCGACACGACGGTCGCGCCGCCGTCGATCAACGCATCGACCGCGGAACGATTGAAAATGACTCCGTTCGCCGCACTGATGCCGGTGGAGTTGACGGACCCCACACCTGCGACACCCATTGAGACGACCCGCGTATCGTCACGCGCCGCCAGCCTGACGTCGCCTGCCGAGGTGAAGATACTCGCATCGTCGCTGATGCGGGTCTGCGTCCGGGCGAGCATTTCGTTGAGGGCGAGCGTCGCACCGAAGCCAAGATCCTCACCGATGGACAGGACACCGGCCATCGACCACATGCTGTTGTCGGATGTGGCCGTCAGCCCGATCCCGCCCGTGTTGAGCTGACCGTTGCCGACCACACGGGCGCGAACGAACTGCACCTGCCGCGTGATCGCCCCACCCGCGCCCAGCGCGTTGCCGAGGACCGAGGCACCTGCGGAGGCGGTCATCACCTTGGTCTCGGATCTCGCGGTCAGTTCGATGTCCTGCGCGACGCTGAAGGCGCCCGCGTTTCTCAGGTCGATGACCGCGTCAACCTCGCCCCCGACGCGCACCCACGACACGCCAAGGCCGAAGCTGATCGGGCTGTTGTCCTCGCCCCCGCCGCTGTCGCCGCTCCCCTCGTTCGACTGACCGTCCGCATTCGCGCTGTCGGCCTGATCGAAGCTGTTGGCGCCTTCGCTGTCTTCGCCGGGGTCGACCTCTTTCTCTTGTTCCTCGTTCGCGCTCGCCTCGGACTTGGGCGCATCCGGGCGTTTGGCGACGCGAAATTTCCCGGTGTCGGGGTCGCGTTCGACCGTCCACATATCGAGGATGAAATCGGCGAGGCTGATGTCCAGCGCCGCGGTGACCTGACCCGAGATCACATCGGCCTCGCGCCCGTCGATGGCATTCAGTTCGAGGTTGCCGTCGATATTCACGCTGGCCGTGTCGATATCGAACCGGGCTTCGATCAGGCTTTCACGGGTCAGGTTGAATTCGGGCAGCGTTAGGGTCGTATTCTCCTCGACGAAGTCCGCGCCTTCGTTCAGCGCGTCTTCCACCAGATCGCGCAGAAGTACGCCGCGCGGATCGCCGTCGACCTGACCCAGATCGTCGGAGCGTTGGCCGAAATCGACATAGCCGAACGACCCGACCGCCGCGAAACCCCCGCTGATCGTCACACCGATCCCGACCTGAAGCACTTCGGTCAGGTTCTCGGCCGTCAGGATCACGTCACCATCGACCGTCAGGCTGCGGTTGCCGACGATGCGGGCAGACGTCAGACCGTGGAACTTGAGGATGCCCGCGCCGATGCCCACGCCCTTGGACGAGCGGTTCGCACCCGCTTCGATCGCAAGGAACGTGTCATCACGTCTCGCATCGATCAGGACCGAACCGCCTGCATCGACGGTGACCCGAGAGATCTCGGCGATCACGTCCCGCGCGTCGGTGGTCCAGGCGATATTGGCGAGCCCCGTGATGCTGCTCGACTCGTCAAACAGGTCGGTGCCGCCGCCGTTGTGGCCGAGGATCACGTTGGTCGCCTTGATCCCGGACCGGGCTTCGAGCTCGATATTGGCCGTTGTGGTCGCGGACCCGTCCGAGAGCCGCGCGATGAGGTCACGCTTGTAGATGTCGACGCCGACACCGCCCGATGCCCCGGCCCCCGAATTCTCGGAATAGCCGTTGGCGAACACGTCGTGGCGGGTTTCGTCCAGCGCGGTGATGACGATCTTGCTCGCGGTTACGGCGCTGTCGTCGATCTGGGCGCGCGTTTCGCCGTTGCCTTTGAGGATCGCGGTGATGACGTCGATGCCATACTTGGTTTCGCCGTCACGCACCGCGACCGCCCGCAACAGGCTTTGCGTCGTGGCTTGGGCGACCACGTTCACCCCCGACAGGTTGCTGTCGGTGATTTCGGCGACCGTATCGGCATTGTAATTCGTCAGCGCGACCCCGACCGACCCCGCGATATTGCCGGAGGCGGTGACGGCGCCCTGTCGGTTCTTGACCTCGGCGTCTTCAAGCGCGTCGACCTCGACCCCGCCGCTGCTGTTCAGGTTGGTGTTGTCGATGACCGCGCGGGTTTCCCAGTTCGTCGTCAGAATCGAGATCGGAATGTTCACGGCGAACCCGCCGTCCTCGTCCCCCTCGTTGTTGGACGCGAGACCGGATGTCAGCGCGATGTCCGCCACCCCGGTGTGCCGTGCGCGGGAGCGGATGCCGTCGACGTCGCCGGTGACATACTCGACCGCGGCGGTCGTGGTGCGGCGGTCCACCTGCGCGCCGCCCGTGATGCCCAGCGCAAAGGCGCTGCCCGCGCCCGAGAACCCGACCGTGATCCCGGCATCCGAGGTATTCTCGGCCAGCAGATCGACGGACTCGGCAATGTCGAGTTGCATCGGTGTCGCGCCGGACCCCGCGATACGGGCTTCGGTGGTTTGGGTCAGGACGTTGACCACCACCGATGCGCTGATCCCGATTTTGGGATCATCCCCGGTCGCCGCCGCAACCCCGTCGATCTGGCGCGCGTTCTTGGCGTCGAGTTCAAGCGAGTTTGCCTCGACATTCGTCTGGTAGACCTCGGCCCGCACGGTTTCGACGCGCGTATTCTGGGCATAGGTGATCCCCACGCCGATGCTGTCGGAATTCTCTTCTTCCTGCGGATCATCACCCGCGCCCGCACCTGCATCGCCTTCCCCTTCGTCCGGGATCGGCGTGTCATCCGCCAGCGGGTTCACATCATCGATGTAATCCTGCGCCGTCTCGTCGTTGTCGTCGCCGAGCTGCTCCTCCCGCGCCTCTTCGGCGACTTCACGGGCCAGCGATCCGGCGACCGCCACGGTCGCGCCGGTCAGCTCGGCTTCGAGCGTCACGTCGCCGCCCTCGTTTATCTCGGCGAAACTCACCTGCGCTTCGACGACGGAACGGCCAAGATGCAGCGTGCCCGACCCGACGAGCGAGAAGGTGCTGCCAGCGCCACCGCGCCCGGCCGAGGCGGCCAGCAGATCGCCCGCATCCTTCGCGACGATCGACACGTCGCCGCCGTTCACGGTGTGGGAGCCGCTGGCGATAAGCGCGTGAACCTCGGTCTTCACATCGGTGATCGAGACGGCACCGGCGAGCCCGATGTTTCCTGCCGTTCCGACCACGGCCCCCGTTCCGATCAACGCGTCCGCCGTGTTCTCGGCAGACAGGGCGATGCTGTCGGTCATGACGGTGGAATTGGTGGCAAGCGTGGAAACGGCGGTGTTCGTGCCGAATACCCCGCCGAAATCCGCAGCGAGCGCGAATCCGAATGCCTTGTCGGAAACCTGATCCTGTCCGGTCTCATCCGACGTGGTCTGTTCGCCCAGCCCCTCTTCATTCTCTTCCTGCCGGTCGGCGGTCAATTGATCCGGCAGGTCGATCTTGCCGCGCTTCTTGCCGTCTTCGCTTTCGTCCTCGGGCGTGTCGGGATCGTCCGGTGTCGGCTCGGCCTCGTTCTCGTCCTCGATCCCTTCCGCCCCGGCGCTGGCACCCGCGACCGAATATCCGCCCGTCACGGTGGTGATGCTCAGGTCGCCGAGCGTCAGTTCCGGCGCACCCCCGCTTCCTTTGAGCGTGGCGAGGATGTCTTCGGTCTTGGAGGATGTGACGGCGGCAATGGCGGAACGGTCGGCAAAGATGATCCCGGCGCCCAAGCCAACTGCGACCTTTCCGGCCTGCGACCCGGCGCCACCGAAGGCGAGCAGCCGCGCGGTGTCTTCGGCGTTGAGCATCGTGAAATTGCCGACGACCAGCGGATTGCGGTCGTCCACGATGGCGCGGGCGTCGCCGCGATAATCGATGATCGAGAAGCCACCGTTGAACGCCACCGTTTCCGCCGCCCCGAACGACTTGGTGACGACCATGCCCTGCATGTCGTTCGTGGCCGAGGCGTCGATACTGGCGAGGTTGACCGCGCCGTTATTGGAAAGAACGCCGAAACGAGCCGTGGCATTCGCATCGAGGCGCAGATACTGCACCGCGCCACCGATCCCGACGGTGCCCATGGTCCGCTCTTCATCCTCGCGCGCATCATCACGCTCTTCCTTCGATACATCATCGCCGGGGATATCGTCGGTCAGCCCGTCGACCGGGACGGGCGATGGCGGATCCACATCCTCCTGCTTTTCGGGCGCAACGCTTTCTTCGACCGGAATGTCACGCAGGGCGATCAGCCCGCCTTCGTTCTCGGCCTCCAGCGTCACGGCGGCACCCGACCCCAGCTTGGCGTCGTCCGCGATCTCGGCGACCGTGTCGAGCTTGGCGGTGTGAATGCCGATGTCGACCGCGAACCCGATACCGGCCTGACCCTCGGTCCGGTTGAGGATGTTCCAGTTCTCCTGATCCATCTCCAGCGCCGGATCGGGGAGGAGGTCACCGGCAAGCAACGCCTCGCTGTCGTCGATGGTCTTGAGCCCGAGCGTGGTGTCATTCAGCGGGTTCTGAATGTCGCCCAGCGAGTTGGTGGGAAGTGAATTGGTCGCGCGCACGGTCAGGTCGGAGGCGGTCAGGGCGCCGATCGTCGGTTCCACCCGCGCGGTGACGGCCGACCCGATGAACCCGTATGAAAAGGTGCCGACGAACCCGACCTTGTCATCGAGCGAACCTGCCTTGGTGGCCGACACCTTGCGGTAGTGAGACAGATCCTGACTGGCGGCGAGCGTGACGGTCGACCCCGCCACCGACGCATCGGACAGGTCGAGGTCACCCGCGATCTGGTCGCCCGTGACCGTTCCACCGATCAGGGCGGTCACGGTCGTGTCGGTCCGGTCTGCGTTCACGGCGATGGCGAAGGACAGGGCGTTCCCTGCCTTCTTCTCGTCGTCGTCCTGGTCGCCGGTGCCGGTCTGTTCCTCGGCGGTGTCTTCGGCCTTTTCGGTTTGCGCATCCGCGATGTTGGCGAGCGCGTCGGTCAGGTTTCCGCCCGCCGCATCGGCACCGCCCGCGTCCTCGGGCGTTTCGGCCTTGTCCCTCTTGCCGAAGGGGGTCTTGGGCTTGTCCGGCCCCCCACCCTCTTCGATCTCCTCGTCCAGTTCCTCGTCGGTGAGAGAGCCGGTGGTGACGATCGCCTCGGCCTCATACCGGGTCGTCGTATCGCTGGCGGAGATGCCAAGCGTCCCGCCGCTGCTGGCCTGACCGCCCATGTAAACGGCTGTATCGGCGTCACCGAGTGAGACGATCCCGGCGCCTGCGAACACCAATGACGTGCTGTCCGCGGCATGGGCCGTGAAACCGAAGTCATGCGTGGTCGTCGCGCTGATGGTCACGCCTGTCCCGCCGGAAATGACCGAACCGGTGTTCGTGCCGCCGTCGATGATGACCCGGTTCAGCGCGTCACGCAGCGACAGGATGCCCGCGACCTTGACCCTGCTGTCGCTTTCGACGCGCGCCGACACTTCCTGCACTTCGCCAACGACGGAGCGGACGGAAACCGAGCCGTTTCCGGGTGCGAGCAGTTCGGAGTTCTGAATCCAGACCACCGACTGCGTATCGGTCAGCGCGAAGCTCAGGCCGACCGTGCCCGCGCTTGCGTCTACGTTCGACGTCGTGACCGCCTTCGACAGGATGTCGATTTCACCCTTGCTGCCAGCGACGACGCCGGGCACGTCACGGTCCGCGACGATGAGCGTATCGGTGATGTTGACCGAAGCGGTGGCGTGCACGACCGAGGGCGCAATCGAAATCGACACGCCCTTGCGACCCTTGCCCTTTTCGTCCGGCGCGTCGCCGCCACCGGTGTCGCCCGATCCTGTGTCGCCCGGGTCCGGCGCAGTCTCGGACGGCTCTTCGGCTTGCTTCGCCGCGTCCTCCATCTGTTCGGACAGCTTGTCCATCTGCTGATCGCCGGAATTCTCGGCACCCACCGCGTCACGCGCAGCAAAGACGGTGACGGTCGAAACCGGCAGAGCCTCGGCATGGATCAGGACCTCGCGGCCAACGGTGTTGTCGGAACAGATTTCATCGACGCAGGTGTAGTCGCCCTCGCCTTCGCCCTCGAAGCCTTCCTCGCCCTCGAACCCGCCTTCACCTTCAAAATCGCCTTCGCCTTCAAAACCGCCTTCACCCTCGTCGAAGGAAAAGTCGAAGAAGCGGCCGTTGGTGATCTTGGTGTCTTCGATGTCCACCGACGCGGCGGACTTGAACTGGTTGAAGCTGGCGCTGATCGCTACGCCCCACGCGTCCTCGCTATGCGCGGCGCGCCCCGTGACCAGCGTGTCGAAGACGCTTTGGTCGATGGCCGTGATGCTGGTCAGCCCGTCGCCAGCGTCCGCCTCGTCTTCATAGACGAAGATCATGCTGTCGCGCACGATGACCGAGGTCGTGTGGTCGATCAGGGAAAGCCCGAAGCTTCCCGCGATGCCGACACCGTCGACGGCAGACGCGGTGACCGAGCTGGCCTGACCGTATTCCACGTCGGTCAGCGCCGTTACGGTGATCTCCTGCTCGAATTCAGAGCCTATTTCGGCCCCTTCGATCAGAACTTCGGTCGCGACCGTCCCGAACGTCGCCGCGAAGTCACCCGCGAACGAGAAGGTCTTGGTGCCCTCCCCGCCGCTGTCACCGCTGCCGCCGGGATCGGGTGCCGAACCGTCGTCGCCTTCGCCCATCGCCTCGGCAACCGCATCGGCTTTGTCACCGAACAGGTCCGAGGACAGATCGACCGGCGCCTCATCCTTGTCGGACGGAGGAATCTCGGCTTCGCTTTCATCCTCGGGCGTATCCGGGTCGTCGGGGGTTTCCTCATCGTCGGGGAGCGCGTCTAGGGCCGATGCCGTGCCCGCCGCCAGAACCGAACCGGTGGTGGTTGCGGCGATTTCGATGTCCTTTTCGACATTGACGTCGGGCGTGGTGATGATCGCGCGCGTATTGCGATCGGTCAGGTTCACCGCGACCCCGATCGCGAACCCTTTCTCGGCATCGAGACTGCCGGACCCGGCGAGCGTGACCACCGAGGTCTTGTCGTCGGCCCGGATGACAACGCCGTCGTCGCCCCCGCCTTCGATCCCGTCCGCGTCGTTCCGAACGAGCGTGTTGGCCTGATAGTTCGTGATCGCGACGGCGATGTTGAACCCCGTCCCTCCGTCGTCGTTCTGTGCCTGCGCCCGCGCGGTGTTGACGATCAGCAGATCCTGCTCGGCGCGCTGTTCAGTCGCTTCGAGCGAGAATGTCGCATTCGGGCTGAGAACGGACCGGGCCGAGGCGTTCACGTCCATCAGGGACAGCGCGCCACCGTAACCGCCCTTTTCCCCGCCGGTCGAATTGCCGGGCGACCCGGCGCTTGCGATGATGTCACCCGCATTGCGCGCGATCGCGAAGGCGCGGGCGTTCAGGTCTTCGTTGTCCCGGTCGTTGGAACGGAAATAGGTCTCACGCTCGACCCAGACGTCCCCGACCGTGGCATCGGCGTCGAGTTCGAAGTTGGTCGACAGGATGTTGATCCCCGCACCCACCTCGGTGCCGCGCCCCGTCGTCTCGGCCACGAACATACGCGTGTCCGTGGGCGTCTGCGCCACCGGATCGTCGGCATCTTCGGGCGCATCGGGATCGGTGGTGTCGTCGGGAATGCTCGGATCGCCGGGCTTCAGGCCGGTGACACCGTAGCTGTCGCCATCCGCGAAATTGCCGACCGCACCCGGTCGCCCCGGCCGGTTCGGGCGTGGGCCCTTGGGCGTGCCCGGACCCTTCCAGCCCGGTTCTGTGGTCGACGTTTCGTCATCGGGATCGGCACCTTCGCCGACCTCGTCCTCCGGCACGACATCGCTGGGATCGTCGCTTTCCGTCTGCTCCAAAGCATTGCGGTATTCGCCCCACCAGTCGCCGACCTCGTCACGGCCTTCGGTCTCGGCCAAAATGTTCTCGGCGATGACGCCCGCGTCCGAAGGGCTGCGGATGCGGGCCGACCAGTCGCCGTCGGCGTCACCGTCGATGTTGGCGGTCGCCCCAAGACCCCACTGGGTGATCCCGACCGAGACGAGCAGGACCTGCTCGCCACTGGTCGCAAGCTCTTCCTCGGTCTGCCCGGTCAGATCACCGTCATCCTCGGGGTCGGGCTGGGGGACCGACCCGACCTGCGTCAGCGTCTCCACCCGCACGTCCTGTAACGTGTTTCGGGCCGTGATCGCGACCATCGGGTTGTCGTCGAGGTTGATCTTGGACCCGTCGGCGTAGAACTGGCCACCCGGTCGCCCGTAGGAGCCATCCGGTGTGGTTTCGATCAGGGGCGCGATGAGCGATGCCGTGGACCCGTCGGGCGCTTCGTATTCGTGGTCGCCCCCGGCCTCGGCCACCGAACGCGTCGAATGAACGATGATCGAACCGGCGAGCGCGAAGCGGTTCTCGTCGCTGTCGCCCGACCCGCCGCTGCTGCCGCCAGCGGATCCGTCGTCCATCTTGGCGGACAGCGCGGTGTTGACGGCATCCGTCAGGGTGAAGTTGCCAAGGACGAGCGCAGAGACGTCCGGCGACAGGGCTTCCTGATCGTCCGGGTCGACCGCCTGATCGTCCCGGTCCGGATCGATGTTTTCGACCGTCTCCGACCCGCCCGACACGCGGGCGCGGCTTGCGAACCGTTCGACGGTGGTTTCCGCACGAATGTCGATCTGGCCCGACTGGGCAGCGATGGCACCGCCCAGATAGGTCTCGGTCAGGCTGTTTTCGAGCGAAATGGCAAGCGCCACGCCTTTGGCCGCGTCGCTCACGACCGCATCCGAGGTCATCAGGATGTCGCGGGTGGTGAGCGCGGCGATGTCGATGGTGCCGCCGGTGGTCAGGATGGCGTATTCACCCTGATCGACGTTCGGATTCCACGGAATGTAGATCGACGTGTCCGGATTTGTGCTCGCGAATGGGTCGAAACCGATGACCGGACGCACACCATTCACGATGGTTTCGGCCCGCGACCGGCGCAGCGAGGCGGCGACCGCGAGATTGAAGGCGGTGGGATCGACGTCGGGATCCTCGACCCCCGACTTGGCCACGAGCGTCTGCTCTTCGCTGACCACGGAATGCACTTCGATCGAGTTTCCGGCGTCGATGGCCGTGTTGTGCAGGGTGGTGCGCGCGACCGTGTTGGACACGGCGATGGAGAGCGCGAGGTTCTGGTTCTCGGGCGCGATCTCGAAATGCGTGGTGGCGCGGGACACGACAATGGCATCGGTGTCGGCGAAGATGTAACTGCCGTCCATCTCGATGATCGCGTGCGCGTCGAGGAACATCGGCAGGTTTTCGATGTCGATCTTGTCGAGTTCCGCCTGCGCGCCGCTCGCAATCCCGTTCGCGACGTCGAGCACGGCTTGCACCGCTTCGAAATCCGCGAGCGGCCCAGCAAGGGACGAAAGGTAGGCGTCGGTCGCGGCTTCTACATCGACCTTGTTGTCCTTGAACGTCGTGGCCGAGACATGGACCACGTCACCCTTCAGGATCGCTCCGGTCATGGAAACGCGGGTAATACCGACTGGAAGCGCGTTCTGGGCGACGTCGCCCGGCGCGGTCGTCTGGTCCGTCAGGCGGTCGTCCAGACGCGCCTCGATGTGGATACGCCCGCCGGGGTGAACCCCGTCCGTCGCGATGATCCGGCTGCCCTGCTCAAGCGTGATTTGTGGCGCGGTTAGCGTCACGTCACCAGCCGGGCCGCTGCCGGAGATGGTCGAGATGGTTTCCCCTGCCGACAGGGTGATGGTTTCGGTCGCGATGACCTCGAAATCGGCACCGTTCGTGGCGGTCCCGGTCAATACGGCGTGCTGCGGGTCGATCAGGATCTTGCCGCCGACACCTTGGGCCGAAAACGCCTCGAGGTCGCCGAGCGCCTCGACCGTATTGGTGGCGGAGAACTCGACGAAGCCACCGGTGCCGCTTCCCAGTGCGGCGGCCGAGATGACGGCGCCTTGTGCCAGCAACGCCGACCCTTCGGCATAAATGTCGATCGTCCCGGCCGCCGCCGAGCCGGTGGATTGGCTCAGGATTTTCGCACCGCGTTCAAGGACGATGTCACCGGCCGAGCGGACCCTGACCGTGCCGCCCGTATTCCCGTCCTGCGCGCGCACGGTGGCCGTGCCGGAAAAGGTGACGCCGGTCTGACCGTAGATGTCGACCGTCTGGCCAGCGGTGATTGAGCCGCCGACGTTGACCTGTCCGCCCGCGCGAAGCCGGACGCGCTGATCCGCCGTCAGCGCCCCGTTCACCGCGATGTTTCCGGGGCCGAGCGGCACGGTGCCGTCGATGATCTGGCCGATGCCCTGCGGGTTCACCGAACCCCCGGTCCCGAACAGGTTGTTCACGACGGATTGGGATGGCGTGGAAAGCCCGATGGACCCGGCCCGGATCGTGCCCGTGGGGCCGACGACGACGCCGTTCGGCGCGGCGATGTAGACGTCGCCCCCGACCGAACCATTCTGCATCCCACGGACCATGCCATGAATCTGGGCCTGACTGCCGTTGACGATGTTGATCGTCCCGCGCGTGCCATTCGGAGCGTGGAGGTTGACCGTCGCGCCCTGCCGCACGTTGAAGGATGAGAACGAGTTGACGCCGTGGTTGTTGGCGATGGTGCCCGTTCGCACGTTCGCCGTCGCGCCGTTGCGGGTGATCGACGTGGCGGTGCGCCCATCCGGGGTGACCTGAGCAATGGCGAGGTGAGGCGAAACGAAAGGCAGGGCCACGACCATCGCGGTCGTCGCCAACAAGTTCGCTCTCGTGATGGGTCCCCCGCTGCGCAAAGTGCGCCTCTTCAAAACGTAATTGCAATCTACCGGCTCAGGGTCGGGCGTTCACTAACCTTTGGTCAACGATAACCGTGCCCTACGGCGTCCAGAAGTGTGGGAATTGCCGTCTCAGTTCTCAAATTCGTTGGCGTATACCGCAATTGGTGTATGCTGTTCCGGTATTTTTTGGCGGTGAATATGAGTGACCCGGGCCCCTTTTCGACTCCGGACAGCTTGATCGAATCGATTTACCGGGCCGCGTTGGAGCCCGGATCTTATGACGCGTTCATGCTCGAATGGGATGGATATGTCTCGCAGCGTCTGGCCGCGCTCGAGGCGCTGAAGGATTCCGATCCTACCTTCCAAGCACCTGAATTCGAAAAGCATTTCGAGATCGCTTCGCAGCTAATCGAACGCGCCCCGCAGACGGCCCCGGCGCCCGGTCAACTGGTGTCCCAGATCGGCGCACCGCAGTTCCTGATCGACGCGTCGGGTCAGGTCGTCTGGCGCAATGGCGCCTCGGCCGACGCGCTTGGATTGCAGCGCCGCGACGCCGTGGATCGGCTGCCTTTGCCCCCGCATCAGGCCGCCGCGCTCAAGGCGCTGGTCGCTGATCTGTCGAGCGACCTGTCCGAGATGCGGGCGCCTTTGCTGTTGCAGCTACAGGCCCCGAATGGCGGAAAGCCGATCCATCTCAGGGCCGAGCGTTTCCGTTATGCGGGGAGCACGGATGTCATCCTCGTGGCCGGGCTGGAACCGGTGTGGCCGCCGCTTGCGTCGCAAATGTTGACCGATAGCTACGGCCTGTCGGCTTCGGAATGCGAAGTGGCCGGGCTGGTGGCCGAGGGTCTGCCGCCCGCAACGATCGCGGAGCGGCGCGGCGCTTCGGTCGCCACTGTGCGCACGCAGGTCAAAAAGATCATGTCCAAGACCGGCACGAATGCGCAGGGCGAGCTGACCGCGCTTTTGAACAACATCCGGCGTTTGGCCGAGCGGCACGATCTGAAGCGCGAGGAAACGCTGGGGCCGGAAGGGCGCATCGCGACGGCGCGGATCGGAGATCGGCGCATGGACCTTGAGTTCCATGGGACCGAGAGCGGAGATCCGGTCATTTTTCTGCACGGAATGCTGGACGGCACGGCCTTTACCCGCAGCGCGCAGGAGTTGCTTGCCGAATACAATCTTCGGTTCATTTGCCCGCACAGGCCCAGCTTCGGCCAATCCGACCCCGATCCCGGACCTTTTTCCGAAGCGCCCCAACGCTTTGCGCGGGATCTGAAACAGGTCTGCGGGCAGCTTGGCGTGACACAACCCGTGGTCGTCGGCCACATGGCCGGGTCCGTCTATGCCTTCGCGGCGTCGCAGGTGTGCGAGCCGCGGGGGATCGTCTGCGTGTCGGGCGGTGTGCCCATCACATCCCGCAAACAGATCAGCGCGATGACCAGGCGGCAACGGCTGGTCGCCTTTACCGCGCTTCATGCACCGAACATGCTGCCATATGTGCTGCGCGCCGGAATCCATCAGCTCAAGAGTGGCGGAGACAAACGGTTCCTCACGTCGCTCTACGAAAACGCGCCGGTCGACTTCAAGGTCACGCAAGACCCTGAGATCAGACGCCTTATCCTCGACGGCTACCAGTTCACCGTTCGACAGGGGCACCGCGCGTTCGAGATCGACAGCCATCAGGTCGTGCGCGACTGGTCCCACCTGACAGCCGGTTCGGACGCGCCCGTTCACCTGATCCACGGCGCGCACGACAGCGTCGTGACCGTCGACTCGGTGCGCGAATTTTCGCGGTCACTGGGGCGTCGCGCCGAACTGACCGTGCTGGACGAGGCCGGACAGCTTTTGTTCTATCAATCGCCCCGTGTCGTGCTCGACGCCATCCGCGCTCAGTTCGCTTGTTCGCAGGCCTGAGCGGCGTCCCAGGCCCGTGTCACGCCGAGCAACGACACCGGAACGATCAGGGGGCGCGCACCCGGAAGCGGTTGAAAGCCAAAGAAAATCCGGTTTGCACGCTTCAGTTTGTCGAGTTCCGGCTTGCTGACGGGTCCAGAGGCGAGGCAGGTCCGTTCGCTACAGCTTTGCCATTCCAGACCCACGGCCTCATCCCCGCGTGGATAGGTATAGGTCAGCGGCTGGTTCAAGGCGGCACCCAAGGGCACGCGCACCGTCATGATGGACGGCGTGTCGTCGTTCGGACCGGGCAGTAGCGCGAGGGTCAAAAGGCCCGAGTCCGCTTCCCGCAACCCAACGCTGATGACCGCGATGCATCCCGCCGAATTCCGGGCGACGGACCAATCGCGAAAGGTTTCGCCCGCGTCCTGCGCGACGGCAATCGCCGGAAAAAACATGGCCAGAATGAAAGACGAAAGGCGCTGGAACATGCCGCTCACAAAGGCGGGTCCGGGCCTGTCTGTCAATCGGATCGGACCCTGGACAGGTGGCACGCCTTGTCAAAGTCCGCGATTGCCGCGACCATTGCGGTAGCGTTACGGGACTAACCTATGAACTCGATGGACCGAAAACTGGACGACGCGGCACGCGCTGCTTGGTTGTCCTATATCGCCGGCAAGAAGCAGGACGAGATCGCGCAGATCATGGGAATTTCCCGTCAATCTGCCCAGCGTCTGCTGTCGCAGGCCCATGCGGCCGGGCTTATCAAGGTCCGCATCGACCACCCCATCGCGCGATGCATGGGTCTGGCGCAGGACTTGCAGGCGACCTTCGGTCTGGAGGCCTGCGAGGTGGTTCCATCGCTCACGACGCCCTCGGAAAGCGGTGTCGCCGTCGCCGTCGCCACGGGTGACATGATCGAAAGCTGGTTGATGCGCGACACGCCGATGGTGATCGGTCTCGGCACAGGGCGCACATTGCGCGGAGCGATCGAGCACCTGCCGCATATCGACTGCGCGCAACACCGGATCGTGTCGTTGACGGGCAACATCGCGCCGGATGGATCGACGGCGCATTACAACGTCCTGTTCACCATCACCGACAAGGTCAGCGCCTCGACCTTTCCGATGCCGATGCCCGTCATCTCGGCGTCGACGGATGAGCGCGAGACGCTGTTGGGCCAGAAAACGGTGCAGACCGCACGGGATCTTGCGGCGCGGACCGATGTTCGCTTTGTCGGGGTCGGCCCGATGACCGACCCCTCCCCCCTTCTCATGGACGGCTTCATCTCGGCCGAAGATCAATCGCGTCTTGTCGAGAAGGGTGCCGTGGGCGAGGTGATCGGCTGGGTTTTCGACGAAAACGGCACGCTCATCGACGACCGGATCAACGATCGCGTCAGTTCTGCGGTCATGGAGCCGTCGCCACCCCGCCCAACGATCGCGAGTGCGCACGGGCCCGACAAACTGGCCGCGATTCGCGGCGCGCTCCGGGGCCGATTGGTGAATGGTCTGATTACGGACGAGGAAACTGCGATTGCGCTAACACAAGCGCCGTAGACCTTTTTAAACTGCATTTACAGGGTGTTGCCTGCTGTCTCTGCGGTGCAGAGCGGAATGTGCGTTGACGTGAGTCGCGCCTGAATGAATAATTGCCAATGAGCGTAGCAATTGCTCATTTCAATTTTGGGAGGATATCATGACGACCATGATCCGCGCGCTTTTGGGCGCGACCGCACTTACGGCTACCGGTTTCGCCGCCAGCGCACAGGATACCACACTCACCATCGCGACCGTGAACAACGGCGACATGATCCGCATGCAGGGTCTGGCCGACGCGTTCACGGAAGAGACCGGCATCGCCCTGGAATGGGTCACGCTGGAAGAGAACGTGCTGCGTCAGCGCGTCACGCAGGACATCGCCACCAACGGCGGCCAGTTCGACGTCATGACCATCGGCACCTACGAAGTTCCGATCTGGGGGGCGCAGGATTGGCTCGTGTCGCTGAACGATCTTCCCGCCGAATACGACGTCGATGATATTCTGCCCGCAATCCGCGGCGGTCTGACCGTCGATGGCGAGCTTTATGCCGCACCGTTCTACGGTGAATCCTCGATGGTGATGTATCGCACCGACCTGATGGAGGCCGCCGGGCTGGAAATGCCTGACGCGCCGACTTGGGACTTCATCAAGGAAGCCGCGGCGGCGATGACCGACAAGGACAACGAAATCTACGGCATCTGCCTGCGCGGCAAGGCGGGCTGGGGCGAGAACATGGCGTTCCTGACCGCCATGTCCAACTCCTACGGCGCGCGCTGGTTCGACATGGACTGGAACCCGCAGTTCGATAGCGAAGCATGGGCGAACACGCTGAACGACTATCTTGACCTCATGAACAGCTACGGCCCGCCGGGCGCGTCCGGCAACGGGTTCAACGAAAACCTCGCGCTGTTCCAGCAGGGCAAGTGCGGCATGTGGATCGACGCCACCGTCGCCGCTTCGTTCGTGACCAACCCGAACGATTCCACCGTCGCCGACAAGGTCGGCTTCGCGCTGGCCCCCGACAACGGGCTGGGCAAGCGCGGCAACTGGCTCTGGGCATGGTCGCTTGCGGTTCCTGCCGGGTCCGACAACCCGGATGCGGCCAAGCAATTCATCGCTTGGGCGACCTCCAAGGACTACACCGCGCTGGTCGCCGAGAACGAAGGCTGGGCCAACGTCCCGCCGGGCACGCGCACCTCGCTTTACGAGAACCCCGAGTATCAGGAAGTTCCGTTCGCGCAGATGACGCTGGAATCGATCAACGCGGCGGACCCCACCGCACCGACCGTGGACGAAGTGCCCTACACGGGCGTTCAGTTCGTCGCGATCCCGGAGTTCCAGTCGATCGGCACCGCCGTCGGCCAGACCTTCTCGGCCGCGCTGGCGGGCCAGATGTCGGCGGAAGATGCGCTGGCACAGGCTCAGGCGCTGACCGAGCGTGAGATGAAGCGCGCGGGCTACATCGAGTAATCCTCCCGACTGGGGTCGGCCTTCGGGCCGGCCCCGACGCATATGCGACAGTGTCGTGGCGATGGCCCATCGGGGTCATTCCTTCGGAACTGTTCCAATGGGCGAGGGCAGAACATGGCCACCAAAGCATCCAGAACCGCGGCCCGGGCGATGATTTCGCCATCCGTCATCCTGCTTTTGGGCTGGATGCTCATCCCGCTGGGCCTGACGATCTATTTCTCGCTTCTGCGCTACAACCTTCTGATGCCGGGGGCGCGGCCCTTCGTCGGGTGGGAGAACTATGAGTTCTTCATCACCAACCCCGCCTTCACCACCGCACTCATCAACACGCTGCTGTTGGTCGGGGGTGTCCTGCTCATCACCGTGATCGGGGGCGTGCTTCTCGCCCTGCTGCTCAATCTCGAGATGTGGGGCCAGGGGATCGTCCGTATTCTGGTCATCGCGCCCTTCTTTGTCATGCCCACGGTGTCGGCACTTGTCTGGAAGAATATGTTCATGAACCCCGTTAACGGGTTGTTCGGATATCTGGCGAAAGGGCTTGGGTTAGAGCCTTTCGACTTTCTCAGCCAAGCCCCGCTCGCCTCGATCATCGGAATCGTGAGCTGGCAGTGGCTGCCTTTCGCGACACTGATCCTTCTGACCGCGATCCAGTCGCTCGACAGCGAGCAGCTGGAGGCCGCCGAGATGGACGGGGCCGGACCGTTCAGCCGGTTCTTCTACATCACACTGCCCCACCTCGCCCGCGCGATCACCGTCGTCGTGCTGATCCAGACGATCTTCCTGCTGTCGATCTTCGCCGAGATCTTCGTCACGACGAACGGCGGGCCGGGCAACGCGTCGACCAACCTGACCTTCCTCATCTACAAGGAAAGCCTTTTGAGCTTCGATGTGGGTGCAGGCTCCGCCGGTGGCGTCATCGCCATCATCCTCGCCAACATCGTCGCGATCTTCCTCATGCGGATGATCGGTAAAAACCTCGACGCCTGAGGGGGGACACATGGCACGCGCAGTCACCACACAACGCAAGGCGATCAACACCCTGATCGCATGGATCGTCGGGCTTCTGATCTTTTTCCCGATCCTGTGGATCTTCATCCTGTCGTTCCATTCGGAAGGCGACGCGATCAAATCGCCGCTCGAGGTCATCACCTCGACATGGACGTTCGAGAGCTACGCCACCGTGCAGGAGCGGTCGAACTACTTCCGCCACTTCTGGAACTCGGTCGTGATCTCGGTCGGCTCCACCGTTCTGGGTCTCATCATCGCCGTGCCAAGCGCCTGGGCGATGGCCTTCGTGCCCGGCAAGCGGACCAAGGACGTGCTGATGTGGATGCTGTCCACCAAGATGCTTCCGCCGGTCGGCGTTCTGCTCCCGATCTATCTGATCTGTCAGAACCTCGGGCTGCTGGATACGCGCGTCGCACTGGTCTTCATCCTCATGATGATCAACCTGCCGATCATCATCTGGATGCTCTACACCTACTTCCGCGAAATTCCGGGCGAGATCCTGGAAGCCGCGCGGATGGACGGCGCTTCGCTGCGCGAAGAGGTGATCTATGTCCTCCTGCCGATGGCCGTTCCGGGCATCGCATCCACCCTGCTTCTGAACATCATCCTCGCCTGGAACGAAGCGTTCTGGACGCTCACGCTGACCGCCGCCAAGGCCGCGCCGCTGACCGCGTTCATCGCCAGCTATTCGTCCCCCGAGGGGCTGTTCTACGCGAAACTCTCGGCGGCCTCGATCATGGCCATCGCGCCGATCCTCATCATGGGCTGGTTCAGCCAGAAACAACTCGTCCGGGGTCTGACCTTCGGCGCGGTGAAATAAGGAAAAGACCATGGGACGCATTACGCTTGATAAAGTGACCAAGGCCTTCGGCGAGGTTGAGGTGATCCCGCCCTTGGACCTGACCATCGACGACGGTGAATTCGTCGTGTTCGTCGGCCCGTCGGGCTGCGGGAAATCGACCCTACTTCGGCTGATTGCGGGGCTTGAGGATGTGTCGTCGGGCGAAATCCGCATCGACAAACAGCCCGCCACGCACCTGCCGCCCGCCAAGCGCGGCCTTGCGATGGTGTTCCAGTCCTACGCGCTTTATCCGCATATGTCGGTGCGCAAGAATATCGCCTTTCCGATGAAGATGGCAGGCATCCCCGAGGACGAACAGAACCGCAAGATCGAGGATGCGGCGCGGGTGCTGAACCTGACCGACTACCTCGACCGGCGGCCCGGCCAATTGTCGGGCGGTCAGCGCCAGCGCGTCGCCATCGGACGCGCCATTGTGCGCGAACCGGCGGCGTTCCTGTTCGACGAACCGCTCTCGAACCTCGACGCCGCGCTGCGCGTGGGGATGCGGCTGGAGATTTCCGAGCTGCACGAACGGCTCAAGACCACCATGATCTACGTGACGCACGATCAGGTCGAAGCCATGACCATGGCCGACAAGATCGTCGTGCTCCAGAAAGGCGTGATCGAGCAGGTCGGAAGCCCGCTGGAACTGTACAACGCGCCGCGCAACATCTTCGTGGCGGGCTTCATCGGTTCGCCCAAGATGAACATGATCGAAGGCGCCGAGGCCGCCAAGCACGACGCGCACACCATCGGTATCCGGCCAGAACATCTGGCGGCATCGAAAGACGCGGGCGAATGGAAGGGAACGGTGACGGTTTCCGAGCATCTGGGTTCCGACACCTATCTGCACGTCACCGAAACGGGCCTCGCCGACACCATGACCGTGCGCGTCGGCGGCGAGTTCGCGGTCAAGCATGGCGACACCGTTTTCCTGACGCCCGACGCCACGAAGATCCACCGCTTCAACGCTCAGGGGCTGCGCATCGGATGAAACGCCTCGACGGCAAAACGGCGCTGATCACGGGATCGGCGCGCGGGATCGGCCTCGCCTTCGCCAAGGCGTTCGTGCGCGAAGGCGCGCGGGTGGCGATTGCCGATATCGACATCATTCGCGCGCGTGAAGCAGCGGCGGAGATCGGCGCAGCGGCCCACGCCGTCGAGTTGGACGTCACCGATCAGGCCTCGATCGACGCAGGCGTGGCAGAAACCATCGCGCAATTCGGGCAAATCGACATCCTCATCAACAACGCCGCGATCTTCACCGCTGCGCCCATCGTCGAAATCGACCGCGCGGATTTCGACCGTGTCGTGTCGATCAATGTGGCCGGGACGCTCTTCACGCTTCAGGCCGTCGCGAAGCACATGATCGAACGCGGTCATGGCGGGAAGATCATCAACATGGCGTCGCAGGCCGGACGTCGCGGCGAACCGCTGGTCGGTGTCTACTGCGCGTCGAAGGCCGCCGTCATTTCACTGACCCAATCCGCGGGGCTGAACCTGATCGAGCACGGGATCAACGTGAACGCCATCGCGCCCGGCGTGGTCGACGGTGAGCACTGGGACGGCGTGGATACCTTTTTCGCAAAACACGAAAACAAACCCCTCGGCCAGAAGAAGCGCGAGGTCGGTGAGGCGGTGCCGTTCGGACGAATGGGCACAGCCGACGATCTGACCGGCATGGCGATCTTCCTCGCCACGGACGAGGCAAATTACATCGTCGCTCAGACCTACAACGTCGACGGCGGGAACTGGATGAGCTGAGCCTATGGCCGTAAAACTGTCTCTAACCAACCTTGATATGCTTCCTGCGTCCGTAGGTCGCCCGGCATATGCGCGCGAAGATCTTTCGGCGGGGATCCTGCATTTCGGCGTCGGAAATTTCCACCGCGCCCACCAGGCCGAATATCTCGATCGTCTTTTTGCGGCGGGTGAGAGCCACGATTGGGCCATTGTCGGGGCCGGTGTGTTCGAAGGCGAACGCAAGGGGAAGGATGTCCTCCAAGCACAGGACTGGCTGACGACGCTTGTCGAGCAGGAAGCAGACCGATCCGAGGCTCGCGTCCTCGGATCGATGATCGATTTTATTGAACCTGCCGATGCAGATGCGATTGTCGCACGCATGGCGCAGCCGGATATCCGGATCGTGTCGCTCACGATCACCGAAGGCGGATATTTCCTTGATTCTTCGGACAGGTTCGACCCGTCGCATCCCGCGATTCAGGCGGATGGGACAAACCCCGGAAACCCCAAGACCGTGTTCGGAATGATTCTCGCTGGTCTTCGCGCGAGGAGCCGAGCCGGACACCCGCCGTTCACCGTCATGTCCTGCGACAACATTCCCCACAACGGCACGGTGACGAAAAACGCGCTCGTGGGTCTCGCAAAGCTCTCCGATCCCGACTTCGCCGATTGGATTGCGTCGAACGTCGCCTTTCCGAACGGCATGGTCGACAGGATCACCCCGGCAACCACCGACCGCGAGCGCGAGATCCTTGAACGTGAGTTCGGTGTCGAAGACGGTTGGCCGGTCTTTTGCGAGGGGTTCACGCAGTGGGTGCTCGAAGACAACTTCTCGCTCGGTCGCCCTGCGTTTGAGAAGGTGGGGGTGCAGTTCGTCGACGATGTTTCGCCATTCGAGCTGATGAAGCTTCGCATTCTCAACGGTGGCCATGCGACGATTGCCTATCCCGGCGGCCTGATGGGCATTCACTATGTCCACGAGGCGATGGAGCACCCGCTGATCCGCGCGTTCCTGCGAAAGCTGGAAGAGACCGAGATCATCCCGATGGTGCCGACGGTGCCGGATACCGACACCAACGCCTATTTCGACCTGATCGAACAGCGGTTTTCGAACCCCAAGATCGGCGACACGATCCAGCGCCTGTGCCTTGACGGATCGAACCGGCAACCCAAGTTCATCGTCCCGGTCATCCGTGACGCCATCGCCAAGGGGGCTTCGATTTCCGGTCTGGCGCTGGAATCCGCACTGTGGTGTCGGTATTGCGCGGCGATAGACGAGTCCGGTCGGGCGATTGCACCCAACGATCCGAATTGGGACACGCTGGTTCGCGTGGCTCAAGCCGCCAAGGACAACCCCCAAGCGTGGCTAGATCAGGAGGCGGTCTACGGCGCCGTCGGATCGGACCCGGGGTTTTCTGCGGCCTTTGCGCATTGGCTCGACATGCTTTGGTCGCGCGGAACCGTCGCGACGCTCGAACACTATCTTGCAGCCTGACCGATGGCCTTGAACGCAAAACCGGGACTTGTGATCTTCGATTGCGATGGCGTTCTTGTGGACAGTGAGCCGATCTCGCTTTCGGTCATGCTCGACGTCTTGCACGAGGCCGGGATCGACGTCACTGAGGCCGAAGGGTATCGGCACCTGCTGGGCCGGTCCATCGCGTCGAATGCGGATTGGATACGTGATGAGAAAGGGCTCGAACTCACCAACGAACACAGGGAGGCGTTGCGTCATCGGGTGTTCGAGCAGTTTCGGGCTGAATTAGAGCCTGTTTCGGGTGCCCGCGCGGCGATCGAAGCATTGAACATCGAACGGTGCGTCGCATCTTCCAGTCAGCCGGATCGCATCAGGTTGTCGCTGACCCTGACCGGGCTGATCGACCTGTTCGACCCCCACCTGTTCAGCGCCACGATGGTCGACAACGGTAAACCGGCGCCGGACCTTTTCCTTCATGCCGCGCGGGAAATGGGTGTGTCGCCGGGCGATTGCCTCGTGATCGAAGACAGCCCGGCAGGTATCGGTGCGGCCAAGGCTGCGGGCATGTCCGTCGTCGGTTTCGTCGGTGGCAGTCACGCCAAGCCGGCGGACTTGAAAACCGCCGTTGCATCGGCTGGCCCGGATGCGATCATCGAACATATGAGCGACTTGCCGTCGCTGATCGAAGTCACGGCCTGATCCGGGGGAGGACATGGCGAAATTCGTCTGTGCCGTCGATGTTGGCACCCGCTCGGCCCGAGCGGCGTTTTTCGACGCGCACGGCAATATGTCGGCGCGGGAAGTCGCGCCGATTCATGTGACCGTCGAACCCGATGGTCATGGCGCATATCACTCGGCCGAGATCTGGTCCGCGGTCTGCCGCGCCGTCCAGCTCGCGCGGTCGGCGGCTGGAGTCGAAGCGGGCGATGTCGAAGCTGTCGCGTTCGACGGCACCTGCTCGCTCGTAATCATGGACCGAGAAGGCGATGGTTTGCCGTTCGGTGATGACGGCACGAACACCTTCGCCTGGTTCGATCGGCGCGCTGTGTCGCAGGCCGAGGCCTGCACCCGTGTCGGTGGGCGAACCGTCGACCTTCTGGGCGGCGTGATGTCGCCCGAAATGCAACTGCCAAAGCTGATGTGGCTTCGCGAGACATGCCCGGATGTCTGGTCCCGTTTCTCTACGGCGCTTGACCTGCCGGACTGGCTCGCATTCCGCGCGACAGGCGCCGTATCCCGTTCCGTCTCGGCGTTGGGGGCGAAATGGCCGTGGTCATCGCGGGAGGGATGGGATGACGTATTGTTGGATGCCCTCACACTTGACGATCTGCGCGCGACGCCCGGCTGGGCCACGCCCGTGCGGCCGGTCGGAACCGTGGCTGGGCACCTATCCCCTAAAGCGGCAAGTGAAATGGGATTGTCCTTTGGCATCCCGGTCGCAGTCGGCATGATCGACGGCTACGCGGGCGCGATGGGCTGTCGGTCCATGGCGTTCGCGGCAGACGTGCCGGACGCTCTGACATTGATCGCCGGAACCTCGGCCAGCGTCATTGCCCTTCGCCCGGACGCCGTGTCACTCGATGGTCTCTGGGGGCCGTTCCGGGATGTGCCCACGGCGGGCCTGACTAGCCACGAAGGCGGGATCACCAACGCGGGTGCTCTGCTCGACCACGTGCTGACCCATTGGCCGGAAATCGGCGGCTCGAAGATCGGGCACCCTGCCGTTATCGCTGAAATAGAGACACATCTGGCCCGTCGCGGCCATGCCTTTGCGTCCGACCTGCATGTGCTGCCGGATTTTATCGGGAGTCGTGGGCCGGTGGGTGACCCCCGCTGGCGTGGCGTTGTTCACGGTCTCCGGCTTGATTCGTCCCTGTCCGCCCTTGCCGCGCTCTATTGGCGAACGGCCGTCGCCCTCTCCATTTCCATCGGTGATGTGATCGACCGCTTCGGCGCATCGGGGTTGGAGGCGCGCGCGATTGCGGCGACCGGGGGGCTGATGCAAAGCGATCTGATCGCGCAGTTGTTCGCGGATGTGACGGGTAGGACGCTGATCCTGCCTGTCGGGGTCGATGCGGTGCTTCTGGGCACGGCAATGGCCGGTGCTGTCGCGGCAGGCTGGGCTGATGACATGGACGACGCCGGTCACCGGATGGCACCTGAGATCAGGACCATGGAACCGAACCCCGCAAGGGCGACCGATGTCGCGCGGGACCGCCGAGTCCATCGTCTGATGCAAAAGCATCGCGCCGAAATCGCCGGTTTGCAGGAGTAGTCATGTATCTTGGGATCGATCTGGGCACCTCGGGTGTCAAAGCCGTTGTACTGGACGACGATCAACGCATCGTCGCGCAAGCGACCGCGCCCCTGTCGGTGTCCCGTCCGGCCGATCTTTGGTCCGAACAGGACCCGGCAGACTGGATCAAGGCGACAGAGACCGTGCTCGACAGCCTCGCCGTGAATGGCGGGCTCGAGAAGGTGCAGGGGATCGGATTGTCCGGCCAGATGCACGGCGCCACCTTGCTAGATGCGGCGGATGACGTGATCCGCCCCGCCGTTCTTTGGAACGACACGCGGAGCCACACCGAAGCGGGCGCTCTGGACAGCGATCCGCTGTTTCGGGAGCTGACCGGAAATGTGGTATTCCCGGGTTTCACCGCCCCAAAGCTCGCCTGGCTCCGAACCCATGAACCCGCTGCATTCGCAGACATCGCAACCGTGCTTTTGCCCAAGGACTACCTGCGCCTTTGGCTGACCGCCGAACGGGTGAGCGAGATGTCGGACGCCGCAGGGACCGCCTGGCTCGATATGCAGAAACGCGACTGGTCCGAACCTTTGCTGGCCGCAACCGGTTTGCGGCGGGAGCATATGCCCCGACTCGTCGAAGGGACCGAGCCGTCGGGCGGGTTGCGGGAAACGCTCGCCGCGCGGTGGAGCATGAAACCCGGTCTTCCCGTGGCAGGCGGCGCCGGTGACAACGCAGCGACGGCCATCGGTGTCGGCGTGGTCGGGGAAGGCGACGGGTTCGTGTCGCTAGGAACGTCAGGTGTGCTCTTCGCCGCGACGGAAGGATACCGCCCGAATGCCGCGAGCGCGGTTCACACGTTCTGCCATGCCCTGCCAAACACTTGGCACCAGATGGGGGTGATCCTGTCTGCGGCCTCGGCGCTGGATTGGTTCGCAGGGATCACGGGGCATCCGGCGAAGGCGCTGACCGATGCGCTTGGCGCGGACCTTCGTGGTCCGGGGCAGGTGCGGTTCCTGCCTTACCTGTCCGGCGAACGCACGCCGCACAACGACCCGCACCTTGTGGGCAGCTTCGACGGGATGACACACGCGACGGATCGCGCGGCCATGACCCATGCCGTTCTTGAAGGGGTCGCCTTCGCCCTCGCCGAAAACCTCGACGCGCTCGAAGCCGCCGGAACCCGGCTGTCGTCGATACTGGCCGTCGGGGGCGGCTCACGGTCGCGATATTGGCTGGAACTGATCGCAACCATCCTCGGCGTCGAAATCAAACGACCCGCAGATGGGGATTTCGGGGCTGCATTCGGGGCTGCACGCTTGGGGATGATGACGACCGGCGCGAAAGCGACCAACGTTCTGACACCCCCTGCGATTAGCGAAACCATCGCGCCGAACGAGGTACTCCGCGCATCGTATCAGGACGCGCGGAGCGGATTTGCCGCCCGCAGGACGGCGCAGCTTTCTGTTCGTGGGTCGCGCTAGCCTTTCAGAAACGCGATGACCGACTCGACGATCAGTTCACGCACGCGCTTCTGACCCTCGTCCGTGAAGAATTCGCCGCCGAACTTCGTCGAATAGCTCGGCCGGTTCGCAACGTTGTAAAAGCACTGCGCCTGTATCTGCCAATGCAGGAACCGTCCGTCCACATCGGTGCGGAAGATGCCCTCGGCCTGACCGCGTTCGAGAACCTGACTGATACGCCTGAGCGACATCAAGTTGAGATCCCGGATGAAGTCCGACTTTTTGAGATAGGCCGCATGATTGACGTTCTCGTTCATCACCATACGGACGAGGTTCGGCTGCGATCTGTGATGGTCGAAGGTGAAACGGACGAGTTCCTGCATCGCCTCGACGGGGCCGAGCGCGTCGATTTCGATGTTTTCCTCACCGCCGCGCACACGCGCATAGGCGGCCTCGAGCGCGGCCAGATACAGCCCTTCCTTGTCACCGAAGTAGTAATAGATCATGCGTTTCGACGTTTTCGTCTTTTCGGCGATTTCGTCGATCCGGGCACCGGCAAGCCCGTGGTCCGCGAATTCGTCCATCGCGACCATCAGGATGTCGTGTTTAACGCCCTCTGCGTCCTGCTTCCAGGTCTTGCGCAGCTTTTCGTCTTTCATTTTTCTGCTCGCTCATACCCAATTTTCCACTGCCCTCAGAAGTTGACTTTTAACATAGTCTTTAATTTCCGCAAGGTAGGGTTACCCACATCATTCTAAATAGTTTATCATGATCAATGGGTTAGTCCGTGCCCGTTCGCGAAGCGTGAAAAGCCGAACGAGTCTTTGGTTAACAACGGGTTAACGGGGCAGCCGACGATGTCACACCCGGCAAACCGCGATCTCGTAGAAATCGGAAAGACCGACATAGTGCGAGACCCCTCATGACCCAGGCTTCCCCACGGCTCACGCTGCCCTTTTTGCAACCCGCGCAGGCCCAAAAACACGTGACCCACAACGAAGCACTTCGCTTGTTGGACACGCTCGTTCAGCTGACTCTGGCCTCCATCGGCACGACGACCCCTCCGTCAACGCCCGCGAACGGCGAAGCCCACGCAATCGGCGCAAGCGCCTCGGGCGACTGGGCGGGCCACGACGGCGAGGTCGCGACATGGTTCGATGCTGCATGGTATTTCCAGACGCCCAAATCGGGATGGATCGGCACGGTCGTAGGCGGAACCGACATCTACATCCACGACGGTTCGGACTGGGCGCTCGCCACCGCATCGGTCGATCTGGATAACGTGGCGGGCGTCGGCATCAACACGACCTCCGATGGCACCAACCGACTTGCGGTGCAGTCCCCCGCGACGCTTCTCACCCACGAAGGGTCCGGCCACCAGCTCAAGATCAACAAGGCGGGCGTGTCGGATACGGCATCTCTTTTGTTCCAGACGAACTGGTCGGGACGTGCCGAGATGGGCATCGCCGGGAACGACAGCTTCTCGATCAAGGTCAGCGGGGACGGGTCGTCTTGGGACGAGGTGTTGAAGGTCGGTCCCGGAGAAGGCGTGGTGACAACCGCGAACATGGTGGGAACGGTCGCGAACCCGGCAGGTCCGGGCGACGCCGTCTTCGAAACAGGGTCAGGCACGAACGGCAGCTTCACGAAATTGGCCGATGGCACCCTGAATTGCCAGATATCAGAGTTCCAGACCGCGTCCGGTGCCGCCACCACTTGGACCCTTCCCGAACCCTTCGCCTCGGCAAGCTACAGCGTCACCGCCTCGATCCTCGGATCGACCCCTGGCGTCGCGACGATTTCCGCGCAATCTGCCACATCGGTGGACATCGAAAGCTTCGACCTGATCGGCGACGATACCGTGGCACCCGATGTGAATCTGATCGCCATTGGCCGCTGGTTCTGACCAATTCGCCACGGCTGGCGGGAAAACAGGCGGTTTCGTCTCGGCCTTTGCGAAAACCCATGCTATGCGACGCCAACTTGAAGGGCGGAGCATATGTCGAAGACGATCCACATTCTGAACGGGCCGAACCTCAACCTGCTGGGCAAGCGCCAGCCGGAAATCTATGGCGCCGACACTTTGGCCGATGTAGAAAAGGCCTGCGCCGAACTCGCCGCCGATCTGGGCCTTTCGACCGAGCTTTTTCAATCGAACCACGAAGGCGAGATCGTCGGGCAGATACATCGCGCCCGTGACGAGGCTGCGGGGATCGTCATCAACGCCGGAGCCTACACCCACACGTCGGTTGCGATCCTCGACGCGCTCAACACGTTCGAGGGGCCGGTGATCGAGGTTCACATCTCGAACATCCATGCGCGCGAGCCGTTCCGGCACCATTCCTACATCTCGGCCCGTGCTCAGGGCGTGATCGTCGGCTGTGGGGTCGAAGGCTACGAATTTGCCGTGCGGCGGATGGCGACACTCCTCGCATGACCGACCGTTACGCGGTGTTCGGTCACCCACTTGGCCACACCAAATCCCCCTTCATCCACACCGAATTCGCCCGGCAGTTCGGCGAAGATCTGACCTATGAGGCGATCGAAGCGCCGGTCGATGGGTTCGAGTCCGCGCTGCGCCGGTTCATCGACGACGGCGGGGTCGGCGCCAACGTCACTGTGCCGTTCAAGCTCGAAGCCTTCGGTCTGGCCGACCACGCGAAAGACGCCGCTCGGATCTGCGGGGCGGCCAATACGCTGCGCTTCGTGGACGGCAGGATCGAAGCTGACAATACCGACGGTGTGGGTCTGGTGCGCGATATCACCCAAAATCTGGGCGTCCCGCTTTCCGGTGCTCGCGTCCTTTTTGCGGGCGCAGGTGGTGCGACGCGCGGGGCGGTGGCCCCGTTCCTTGCACAGGGGGCCGAGATCACCATTGCGAACCGCACGGTCGCCAAAGGGCATGAGATCGAGGCGCTTCTGGGGGACCGGGGGCCGGTCCGCGCGGTGTCTTATGAGAACCTGTCGGGGTTCTTCGACATCGTCCTGAACTCGACCACCCTTAGCCTGACGGGCAAAGCCCCGCCGCTGCCCGACACGGTGTTCGAAGGGGCGCGGCTGGCCTATGATCTGGTCTACGGAAAGGGGCTGACCCCATTCCTCGCAAAGGCCGAAGCGCGTGGCGCGCAGGTTGCGGACGGGGTCGGTATGCTGGTCGAACAGGCCGCCGAAGCCTTTGCATGGTGGCGCGGCAAGCGGCCGGACACGGCGCCAGTCATCAAGGCGATGACCGTCCCGCTGGTGTGAATCCGGTCAGACCATCCCTTTGAACAATCCGTGAAACCACGAAATCGGCAGGTGTTGCCCGACCGTGAACATGAGCGAGAACGGTTTGGGGAAGCTGTAGGAAAACACCCGCTTGTCGATGGCCTTGAGCACATGGGCGGCGGCCTCGTCCGGTTCCATCAGTTGCGGCATGTTGAACTCGTTCTTCTCCGTCAGGCGCGTCTTGATGAAGCCGGGGTTCATCCGCTGAACGAGGATGTCGGTTTTCGACAGGTCGATGCGAAGGTTTTCTGCCGTGTGCATGACCGCAGCTTTGGACAGGCCATAACCGACGGCACCGGGCAAGCCACGAAAACCCGAGAGCGACCCGATCAGCGCGATGTGACCCCGGTTCATCTCAACGAAACGCGGCACGACTTCCCCCAACACGTTGAGGCACCCGGTGATGTTGGTCGCAACCATCATCCGCGCGGCGTCGCCGTCCCATTCCGTCGATTTCATCGGCTCGTAGGCACCGACCGAATAGATGAACCCGTCGAAATCCCCCGCGTTTTTGGCCGCATTAGACACTGATTCAGGGTCGGTGACGTCAATCGGAACCACGGTCGCATCGCGCAGGCCCGAGGCAAGGTCTTTCAGCCGATCTTCGCTTCGCGCTGACAGGATCAGGGACGCACCGCGCGCATCCAGCGCCTCGGCCAGTGCGCGGCCAAGCCCCTCGCTTGCACCGACGATCCAGTAGCGTTTTGCCGGGAGGTCTTTGGCCATGTTCAGGTCACTTCCTGTGTCGGGGGTGGTGTGCGTTTGCGGAACGTGGCGCCCTTGATCTTGAGTTTCGCGGCCTGCCACAGGATGAGCGCCATCACACGAAGGGCGCCCGTCGGCCGCCGGACCGCCATTGTGATCACGGAACGCGTGGTCAACGGCGCAAGCGGTCCCGAGAGCGTTGCGATCAACCCCTTGTTCCCGTCTACGAGGTCGATGGTGATGTCGATCCGTTCATCGGACACATCGAAGCGGAAACGGTAATCGCCCGAGATGTCCTGAAACGGCGAGACGTGGAACTCCTTCTTCGACGTCAGAACGTCCTTCCCCCCGATGGGCACGAACCCTTCGTGGGCACACAGATAACTGTGGCGGTCGCCCATCGTGTTGTTCACCTCGGCGATAACGGCGACAAGATCCTCACCGCGCATCGCCAGCCAGAACGCGACCGGGTTGAACCAGAAACCCGCGAAACGGGGCTGGGCCAGGAGCAAAAGCTTGACCCCCGCCATGTCGAGACCCGCGTTACCCAACACCTTCTGCGCCCAAGACACACCTTCGCCATCACCGCGCACACCGCCGTGGTCCCGATCATGGAGCGAGAAAAGACCGGCGGAGTTGCGGGAAAAAAGCGGGGCGATGTCACGTGTGTCGTCCGGGTCGATCAAAAGGTAATCGACCGCGTAGCGAAATCGGTTACGGATCGCATCCTTGCGAGCATGCATAGTCTCGCCACGCATATGCCGGGGCGCAAAGCTCATGCGGCTATGACTTCCTGTGCGGGCTGAATGCGCTCGGCGATGGCCACCGCCGAGGCGAATCCATCCTCGTGGAACCCGTGACGGGTATAGGCCCCGGCGAACCACGTGTTGTTGTGGCCCTGAATCGCCTTGAGGTCTTTCTGCGCGCGCAGCGCCGCACGGTCGAACACCGGATGGCGGAACATCACCTCGTCATAAATCGCTTCCTGCCGGATGTCGGAGGACGGATTGAGCGAAATGAACATCGGGTCGTTGTCGGGAATGTTCTGAAGCCGGTTCATCCAGTACGTCACTCCGATCTGCGTGTCTTCGCCCGCCGTTTCGGCCTTGTAGGTCCACGACGACCAGCAGCGACGCCGCAAAGGCATCTGGCTGCTGTCGCTGTGAAGAAACGCGCGGTTGTCCTGATAGTTCAGATTGCCCAGCGCGGCCTCTTCCGAAGCGGTGGGGTTTTCGATCAGCCGGAGGGCATCGTCGGAGTGCGTCGCGAAGATCACCTGATCGAACGTCTCGGGCAACGAGCCTTGCGCCCGAACGGTCACCAGACCGGGATCGCGGCGAACGGATTGAACCGGCGTGCCGGGGCGGAGCGACACGCCGCGAACACGCAGATCGTTCGTCAGGCGGTTCACATACTGGATCGAACCGCCGTCGATCGTTTTCCACTGGTGTTGCTTCCACCCCAGAAGCGAGTGGTTCTTGAAAAAGTTGACCAGCGTTTTGGCCGGGAAGGCCCCGACATCCATCGTCGGCGTCGACCAGATCGCGCCGCAGATCGGCATCAGGTAATAACGCGCGAACCAGTCGCCCAGCCCAAGCGTCTCGACCAGTTCAGCGATGGTCACGTCATCGCTGTCGGCGGCTTCCTCGGCCTCGTTGTTGAACCGGATGAGATCCCGGATCATGCCGACGAAGGCCGGTCGCCCCAGATTGCGGCGCTGACCGAAGATCGTGTTGAGCGTCTGGAGCGAATACTCCACCCGACCGCGATCGACCGTCGCGCCGAAGCTCATGTTTGAATCCGCCACCGGAACGTCGAGCTTTTTCAGCATGTCCGTGAAGTGCGGATAGTTCACCTCGTTGAACACGATGAAGCCCGTGTCGACCGGCTGATCCCCGTTTCGCCCGGCCACCACCGTCCGCGCGTGACCACCCAGCCGGGGCGCCGCTTCGTAGAGGGTGACATCGTTTTGCGGGGCAAGCAGCCATGCGGCGGCAAGACCGGAAACGCCGCCGCCGATCACGGCGATGCGTTGCGGTCGAAGGGGTGGTGCGTCGAATGACATGCGAAATCCTCGTTTGTGCAGGCTGAGTTACGGCTCGCAAAAAGATACGGATCATTTCTGATCCAAGTTTCACCTGTCCCCGTAATGTTGGTATGCTGCGTCTCGACGAAGATACCCGCGATCATGACCTCGCCCCGCCTGCGGGGTTGGTCGCTACTGCTGTAATTGGGAAGACGGGGCGCCGCGTGGCGACGACGACGACAGAAGACCCGAAGCCGTTTTCAGAGCAGACCCTCTGGATGCTGGCGATCCGGGACAAACGTGACAAATACGCCTTCGGGCAGCTGTTCGACCATTTCGCGCCGCGGCTGAAAGGGTTCGTGATCCGCAGCGGGGCGCCCGCCGGTCAGGCCGAAGACATCGTTCAGGACGTGATGATGTCGGTCTGGCGCAAGGCGCACCTGTTCGATCCCGAGCGGGCCCAGGTGTCGAGCTGGATCTACCAGATCGCCCGGAACCGCCAGATCGACATCGTGCGGAAAGAGGGCCGGCCGATGCCGGAAGCCCTGAAGGCCGAACAGGACGACGGCACCCCCGATGCAGGGCAGGTGCTTGCGCTGGAGCAGGAAACGGACGTGTTGCGCGACGCGCTGAACCGTCTGAACCCCGACCAGCGCGAAATGATCGAGAAAGCCTACCTGGGTGAGCTTTCGCATAGTGACATTGCCGAGGCGACAGGACTGCCGCTCGGCACCATCAAGTCCCGCATCCGGTTGGGCCTCGACCGACTGCGGCATGAATTGAAGGATCTGAGGTAAGAAATGACTGATACGATCTCGCATCACATCCCCGACGCCGTGATGGCGGCTTATGTGGCCGGGAACCTACCCAAAGCCTTTTCGCTGGTCGTCGCCACGCATGTTTCTATGTGCGACGACTGCCGTGCAAATCTTCACGCGCACGAGGCGGCAGGTGGCGCCGTGCTCGACAGCATGGCCGAAGCACCGCTGTCCGGCGACCTTCGCGCTCAGATCATGGGCCGTCTGGACGACGCCATTGACCTCGACCGCGAGGAAGACGAGACGCCTGTTCGCGACGGCATCTATCCCGGTCCCGTGATGGCAGCGCTCAAGGGCAAGAAGCCGAAATGGAAGCGGCTGGGCGGCGGCGTGCGCCAGTGCATCGTGGATATGGACCGCGAAGGCTCCGCCCGGCTCCTCCACATCCCCGCTGGAAAGCCGGTGCCGGAGCACACGCACGGCGGGCTTGAGCTGACGCTGGTGCTTCAGGGCGGATTCTCCGACGCGACCGGGCATTTCGATGTCGGCGACGTCGAAGTCGCGAACGACGATCTGGAACACGTTCCGGTCGCCGACGAAGGTGTCGACTGCATATGTCTGGCCGCAACCGATGCGCCCCTGCGATTCTCGGCCTTCGTGCCGCGCATCCTTCAACCTCTGTTCGCGATATGAGTTTTTCGCGTTTGCGGTAACGCGGACCTACGTAGTTTCCCGTAGGGCAGCCTACATAATGACCCGGATGCGACGAATTTAACCGCCGCGTCCGGGTCTTTTCGTTTGAATATCCAAGACTTCCGGGTAGGGTGTGGCAGGCTGCGGGCAGGGAACCCGCACCGATAACAACGAAAAGACAAGACGTCTTATTGGAGGAGGAACCATGGAACGTCGTAAGTTTCTGAAGGGTGCCGCGCTTGGCACCGCCGGTACCGCATTGGCCGCTCCGGCGATCGCTGCCAGCCACGCAACGACCATGACCATCGTGTCGACCTGGCCCCGTGACTTCCCGGGTCTCGGTGTTTCGGCACAGCGTCTGGCCGCGCGCATCACCGAACTGTCGGAAGGTGCCATTCAGACCGAATATTTCGCCGCTGGCGAACGTGTGGGCGCGCTCGACGTGTTCGACGAAGTCGCGAACGGCAACTCGCAGGCCTACATCGGCGCCGACTACTACTGGACCGGCAAAGACCCGTCGCTGGCCTATTTCACCGCTGTGCCGTTCGGCATGACCTTCGCTGAAATCAACGCATGGTGCATCTACGGCGAAGGCCGCGCCCTGTGGGACGAAGTGCAGGATCAGTTCGGCCTCTACGGCCTTCCCGCCGGCAACACCGGCACGCAGGCCGGCGGCTGGTTCAACAAGGAAATCGAATCCGCTGACGACCTCAAGGGTCTGAAAATGCGTATTCCGGGCCTTGGCGGTCAGGTTCTGTCGAAACTCGGCGCGTCGACCGTGTCGCTTCCGGGTGGTCAGATCTACGAAAACCTCGTCTCCGGTTCGATCGAAGCGACCGAGTGGGTGGGTCCGTACAACGACTACTTCATGAAGTTCTACGAAGCCGCCAAGTTCTACTACACCGGCGGTATGCACGAGCCGGGCGCGCAGCTCTCGCTCACCTCGAACAAGTCGTGGTGGTCGGGTCTGACCGACACCCAGCGTGCGATCATCACGGCCGCCGCGCTGGAAGAGAACGCCAACTCCTACTACGAAGCGACCGCGCTGAACGGCGAGTACCTGAACAAGCTTCAGGACGAGCAGGGCGTGGAAGTGAAAGAGTTCAACGAAGACGTGTGGGACGCCATGGGCGAAGCCGCGATGGAAGTCTTCGAAGAGACGGCCGCCTACTCCGACCTCGCCGCGCGCGTGAACGAGAGCTGCCAGAAGCAGATGCGCGACTTCGGCCGCGGCATCGCACTCTTCGAAGGTCAGTTCGTCGCGAACCGCAACCGGATCTTCGACATCGGCTGATTGCGGTGGAATAACGCATCAAAAAGTGAAAAGCGGGGCTTCGGTCCCGCTTTTTTTCTGATAAACGACCGCGAAATCACGCTCACTTGCGTCCACGGGAGGGGCCATGACTGAGGTCTTCGATCACACAGAGATTCCGCGCCACGGACGGCCAGCGGTTCTGCAACGTCTGTTCGGCTGGATCACGCTTGGCGTGCTGGCCGCGTTTCTCATCAACAATGTTCTCGTGGTCTACTTCGGGTTCCCCGGAACGGCCGCGCTTGGCGGCGAAGGCGCGGGGCTGGCCTGGGTTCAGGCCGCGCTTTACCTGATCGGGGTCGCCATCGCGGCGGTCTTCGTCCTGTCGACGCAGGACCGGGCGATCCGGTGGGATGCGCACCGCGTCCATATGTTCAACGTCTACCTGATCCGGGCATTGTTCTGGTCGGTCTTTCTGGTGGGCATCGCCGACGCGACCATCGCGTTCATGCGCACCGAAGACATGATCGAGCCGATCCTCGGCACCGACATTTCGCGCCAGTTCGCCCGCGCCAACTGGGTCGGACCGTGGGTGCACGGACCGCTCATCGTGGTCGGCTTCATCCTCGCCCTGTTCACCCGCACGCTCGGTTTCGTCTGGCTCTCGCTCCTGATCGTGGCCGCCGAACTTCTGATCGTCATCTCGCGCTTCGTGTTCTCGTATGAACAGGCGCTGATGGGCGACCTCGTTCGCTATTGGTACGCCGCGCTGTTCCTCTTCGCTTCGGCCTACACGCTGTTCGACGAAGGTCACGTGCGGGTCGACATCCTTTATGCGGGCTTCGGCCGCACCAAGAAGGGTTTCGCCAACGCCTTCGGCACCATCCTTCTCGGGATGAGCACGGTCTGGGTGATCCTCGCCATTGGCTTCGGCGGCAAGCAATCGATCATCAACGCACCGCTGACCAGTTTCGAGGTCAGTCAGGCCGGGCCGTTCGGCATGTTCGTGAAATACCAGATGGCCGCCTTCATCGGCCTGTTCGGGATCACCATGCTGATCCAGTTCGTCAGCTATTTCTTCGACGCCGTTGCAGATGCCCGGGATGAACCGGGCCATCGCGAACCCGCGCAAGACGCCGGACACTGAGGGGACACCGGAACAATGGAAATCTTCTTCCTTCTTCTGCTGATCGTCATCATGGCGGCCGCGCTGGGCTCCGGTTTCCCGGTCGCCTTCGCGCTTCCGGGTGCCGCGATCATCACCATCGGTCTCGCCGCAGGGACCGGTTATCTGTTCGAGGGCAACACGGACGCCTACTTCCATTCCGGCGGTCCGCAACAGTGGCTGACGGCGGGGGTCACGAACCTCCGAGGGGTCTATTGGGAGGTCGAGAGGGATACGCTCATCGCCATCCCGCTCTTCATCTTCATGGGCATCATGCTCCAGCGGTCCAAGATCGCCGAAGACCTGCTTGTCACCATGGCCCAGCTTTTCGGCCCCGTTCCGGGCGGCCTGGGTATTTCGGTCGTCTTCGTGGGCGCGCTTCTTGCCGCGACCACCGGCATCGTCGGCGCCACCGTCGTCGCGATGGGTATGATCTCGCTCCCGGCCATGTTGCGGTCGAACTATTCGACACCGCTCGCAACGGGTACGATCGCGGCCTCCGGCACGCTCGGTCAGATCATTCCGCCGTCCATCGTGCTCATCATCCTTGCCGACCAGTTGGCGAGCGCCGCCGATCAGGCCTCGACGCTGCGCAAGAACCTCTACACCGACGCCACCGGCGACCTTCAGATGCCCTCGACCTTCGGGGTCAGCGGCACGTCGGCCGGTGAAATGTTTCTGGGTGCTCTCATTCCGGGTCTCGTCCTCGTCGGCATCTACATGATCTACATTCTGGTCTACGCGGTTATCCGGCCCAAAGCCGCGCCCGCCGTGCATGACAAGAGCCAGAAATGGAATCTCGCGTTCTGGGGCCGTGTCAGCCTGTCGTTGATCCCGCCGCTCGCGCTGATCTTCCTCGTGCTCGGCTCGATCATCGGCGGTATCGCCACGGTGAACCAGGCCGGCGCCATCGGTGCCGCAGGTGCGCTCATCATGGCCTCCTACCGATTGCCGCCCTCCGGCAGCCGGATGCTGTTCGGACCTGCGCTCGTCGCCATTGCGGGCCTCGTCCTGATTGCGGTCGCGCTTTCCATGTTCGAAATGAACGTGAAGGCGGTCGATAGCGCGCAGGACCAGCTTGGCATCGCAATCGGTGCCCTTGCGACCATCCTGATCGTCGCCGCCCTGATCTGGTCGGCGGTCCGTGCGATCCGGATCGAGTTCACGCTTCAGGGTGTGATGCTCGAGACGGCCAAGACCACATCGCTCGTGTTCATCATTCTGCTCGGCGCTGCCATGCTGACAGCCGCCTTCCGTGGCTTCGGCGGGGAAGAGCTGGTGCGTGAATTCCTGAACAGCATGCCCGGCGGGTTCTGGACCCAGTTCGTCATCGTCATGGCGGTGATCTTCGTCCTCGGCTTCTTCCTCGACTTCATCGAGATCGCCGTGGTCGTCGTGCCCATCGTCGCGCCGATCCTGCTGGCCGACCCCGGCGCCAACGTGACAGCCGTGTGGCTGGGCGTGATGATCGGCCTGAACATCCAGACGTCGTTCCTGACACCACCCTTCGGCTTCGCGTTGTTCTATCTGCGCGGCGTCGCACCCGCGGTGGTCAAGACGCTCCAGATCTACAAGGGCGTCGTGCCGTTCATCCTGCTGCAGCTCCTTGCTCTGGCAATCGTCGGGTCTTACCCGCCGCTGGTGAACTACCTCCCCAACCGCGTGAGCCTGTTGGGTGAAACCGCACCGCCGCCGCGCAACCCGCAGCTTCAGCTGTGCCTCGAAGACTACGTGGGTCAGCAGCTTGCGAGCAGCACGAGAACGGCCGATGCCGTCGCCGCCGCGAAAACGCTGGACCTCTCGGCGCTTCCCGAAGACATGCGCGATGACTTCAACGAAGGCGTCGAGGCAGGGGAAACCGCGCTCGCCCAGATGGATGCGATCCACGAGGCCGAGGCTGCGGTGGATGCCGCCACGCCGGAGTATCGCCCGCAACTCATTGCCGTTCGGAATCTCGAAAAGCAGATCCGGCGGCTCGAAGAGGAACGGGACGAGGATCAGACGCTTCTCAATCGTCTCGAAGCCGATAGCGAAAGCCGTGGGCCGCTCGAGGCGCGCGTCGCCGAGATCGACGAAGAAATCGCCGCGCTCGAAGCCCAGATCCCGGACGGGTGGGAGGCAGCGCATGACGCCTTCGTCGAACTGACGACCGCCGAGGATGCCGCGCGTAACCAGTATCGCCGTGCAGCCGACGATGCCTATTCGGGCCCGGCGGAAGTTCTGGCGGTGCTCGAAGACTACGACGCGTTCGTGGCGCTCGAGGCGCCGCTCAACGACCTTCGCTCTCTCATGGAGACGGGCGCGGGCGAAGCGGATGCGTTGAAAGTCGAAGAGGTCGAAGACCTCATCGGCGAAGTCGAGGGCGCGGGCGACGTGAAGTCCGCACTCGCCAAGGCCCGCCGCGAACTCGACGAGGACGAACCGGACCGCGAAGAGGTGTTGTCGAACTACGAAGACGCACTGGCCGAATACGCGGCTCAGGCCCAATGGCGCGCAGATGCCCAAGCAGCCCTGCCCGGCGTCCGCAACTACGTCGACGGCGTGATCGGCACCTTCGGTATCCGGTCGCAGGACCGGTTCACCCGGAAGCAGGCGCTCGCCATGGCGTCCTGTTCGGCCAACCACCGCGACGTGTCGCTGAACTTCTGATCCATCGCGGATCGCAAAAAATCACCGGCGCGGCCCTCCGCGCCGGTTTTCTTTTGGCCTCGGGCCCGATCCGATGCATGATCCCGCCATGCTGATTTTTCTCAACGGATATCCCGGCACCGGGAAGCTCACCATCGGTCAGGCGCTCATGGATCGTCTGGGCGGTCGACTGCTCGACGTTCACACCCAGATGAACCTCGCCTATGCCCTGACCGAGTTCAAAAGCGACGCGTTCTACGACACCGTGCGCGCCGTCTGGGACATCGCGGACAAGCGGATCGCAGAGATGCCGTCGGACGTGCCGCTCATCATGACCGACACCCTGCGCAGAGATTCGGATTGGTCGGCGGAAGCCTGGGCGCGGATCGAGAAACTGGCGGAAACGCACGGTCCGCTGCATGTCGTCCACGTCCATTGCGACCCCGACGAAAACGCACGCCGGATCGGGTCGGCGGGCCGCGAGGCGATGACCAAATCACGCAAACGGGCGCTGGCGCTCCAGTATCACGAACAGGGTCAGATCCTCATGGGCGGCGAGGCCGAGCGCGTGTTCCAGCTGGACACGACCGAACTCACCGCCGAGGAATGTGCCGAAAGCATCGCGGACTGGATCGCGACGGTCGCCGATTAGATCGGCAGGCCGTCCAGCCCCTGAACGTCGATCACCACGTCCTGAAAGTCGTTGTCCCAAGCGGAGGCGTCTTCGAACCCGATGCGGATCGTGTCTGCGCGACCGCCGTGTCCGATGACCGCATGGTTGGCCGCATCGCTGTTGCGGGACGTGTCCATGTGCCAGATGAACCGGTCGCTTTCGACTCCGTTCACGAGCAGCGATCCGTCGCTGTCGATTGAAAGCGGCTGGCGACCCAGCGTGGCCGCAAGATCCGCCCCGTCTTTAAAGAAGATGTGTTCATCAGGCATTCAAAGCGCCATCGCCGCCCAATCTTTTGGCAGAAATCCAGCTTGCGCCAGCCATTGCGGCGGCCGTGGCAAGGCAAAGAGGCAGCCCGCCGATCTGATAGCTGATGCCCGAGGCCAGCGTTCCGATCAACCGCCCGGCGGCGTTCGACATATAGTAGAACCCCACATCCATCGTGACCCGCTCCGCCTGTGAAAAGGCGAGGATAAGGTAGGAGTGGAGCGACGAGTTGATCGCGAAGACGAACCCGAAGGCCAAAAGGCCCGCGACGAGCACGCCGGCGATCCATGTCGCGGGCGTCAGCGACAGGGCGGCGAGCACCGCGATGATCGCGGTCAGGATGCCGACCCACCGGATCGCGAGGCGGACGGCCACCCGGCTTTCATGCGCGGCCTGTCCGAGCAATCGTGGCGCCGAGGCCTGCACCGCGCCATAGGCGATGATCCAGAGCGCCATGAAACCGCCGACAAGGAAGAACGCGGCGCGGTTGCCGTCCTCGCTCCCGTCCGAAATCAGGGCTGTGAAGTAGATCGGAATGCCCACGACGAACCACGTGTCGCGCGCGCCGAACAGGAACATCCGGGCCAGTGACAGCCGGTTTATGTTCCGGTCCTTGGACCAGACTTGGGTGAACTTGGCTGATTTAGAGCCTTTCGGCAGGCCCGCGGGCATGAACAGCACCACCGCGACAAGGATCACGGTCAGCACCACCGCCATCGACAGAACCGCGGCCTTGAACCCGATGGTGGCGAGCAGTCCGGCACCTAGGAAAAACCCGATACCCTTCACCGCGTTCTTCGATCCCGTCAGCACCGCGACCCATCGGAAAAGGCCGCCCCCTGCGGATGGTGCGAGGATCTTGACCGCCGACTTGGACGACATTTTCGCAAGATCCTTGGCAACCCCCGACATCCCCTGAACGATCATCACGAACGGGACCGACACCGCGACAGCCCAGCCGGGGTTCAACCGGGACAAAGCGACGAGCGCGACGATCTGGATCGAAAGACCGGCATAAAGCGTCGTGGTCAGACCGAACCGTGCCGCGATCCACCCGGCCGACAGGTTCGTGACCATTCCGGCGACCTCGTAGAGCAGGAACAACCACGCCAGCGTGATCGGCGAAAATCCAAGGTCGTGAAAGTGCAACAGCACCAGCATCCGCAACGCGCCGTCGGTCAGCATGAAGGCCCAGTAGGCCGCCGTCACCGCGACATAGGCCGCAAGTGCATTCTCCGGTTTCCCGGTCATATCGGTCACGTCAGTTCTTTCGCTGGAAGTAGAGGGGGCGCATGGTCCCGGCGACGAAAAGCTCGAGCGATGAGGCGTCGACATGGCTGACCAGAACGCAGCGATCCTCGCCCCCGTCGCGCGACACCAGCCGGAAGGCGGGTCCGCTCGACGGATTGTCCGGGCATCCGGTCTGGAAGTGCATCAAAAGCGGCATGTCCGGCATTTGCTGATAGTATTCCTCGAAGCTGGACCCATGGATCAGCACCTCGTAATTCGCATCGTCCTCGGACTGCCAGTAGCCCTGAATCGCTTGCCGGGTGGTTTGAAAGACGTCCGGTTGCGCGAATGAATAGTCGCTGATTGTAACAGTCGCTTCCGTCCCCTCGTAAAACATCATGTCGCCGGAAATGGTGATCGGGACATTCGTGCCCAGCGCCTCGAGCTCTTCCAGAACTGCGACCGGGGTCGGATCGTAGGATGAAGCGACGTAACTCCAGCCGTCGGCGAGCACGGTGCACCCGACCCCGGCATCGTACCAGTCGCAATGGCTGAGAATCCCCGTGATCGTATAGGGTTCGCCATGGGTGCCCGGCGGGTCTGCCACCACGTCGGATGCAGCGCTGTCGTATTGCTCGTCGGGATAGACGATCCCCTCTTCGGGGTCGCGCGGGCCGTGGTCAGCGATGTTGTCTTCCCGCCCGTCACCCGTATGCGTCAGGTTCATCGTGAAGGTGGTGAAACCTTCGGTCTCGATCTCGTTGAAGCCCTCGCGGTCATAGCCACGCGCCGTGCAATCCTCATCACCGATGATGGTGAAGACCTCGTCGCTGGTGCAGAACATGAAATTGGCATGGGACCACGACAGGTCACGGCTTTCCGCCCGCCAGTAATAATGCGTCTTGTCCAGATCGCGCGAGATGACGGTTTTGCAGGCACCCGCGTCGATGTTCCACCATCCCTCGGACATCCATCCGTCAGCGGATTTGTAGCCGATGGCGACAGAGGCCGATGAACCCGTCTGGTTGCAGAACTCAAGCCCCGCCTGAGCCACCGACGGCAGGCACGCGGCACCCGCGACCAATAACCACTTCATCCCATGTCCCCTTCGTTCCCCATGCAGCACCCGTCACGGCGCGCGATTCATCACCACCGGCTCGCTGAAGTCGTCGACGAACAGCAGCTCCATCTGAGTGTCGTCGATGTAGGACAGGAAGAAACAGGTCTCGGGGTCGTTCTCGTCCGACGGCATGAGCCGAACACCGACCCCGTCGCCCTGCGCGCCCGGGCAGCCATTCCGGAAATGCATGAAGCTCGACATTTCGGGTTCGCCCGTGAAGCTTTCGGTGAAGAAACTGCCGTAGATCTCGATCTCATAGTCCCGATTGGTCGCCCCGACCCAGCGGCCCTGCATCGCGTCGCGATCCGAAGCGAACTCATCGTCCGCGATGACCATGTAATCCGACAGTGCCAAAAGGGCGCGCCCATTCCCGCTTTCCATCACATCGCCCGAGAATTGCATGGCCGTATTGACCGGACGGGTCACCAGATCGTCGATAAGGGCCTGTGGGGTCGGTCCGGCCTCGGCCACGCCGACAACCCAGCCTTGGGTCGAGAAGAAACAGACCCGATCCGAGCCGTAGTCACCGCAATGACTGAACAACCCGGCATAGGTTCCGTATTCGCCATGGGTGCCCGGCGGATCGGCGTCAGCCGAGGGGGAGGTGTCGAGCAGGTTGTCGAAAAGGGACGGCACATCATCGTCGCGCTCGGTCTGGGCCGAAGGTTGCCCTTCGCGCCCACCGTCGCCGGTTATGTCGATGGTGAAGCCGGGCCGCCCCTCCATCGCGATTTCATTGAAGCCTTCGCGGTCGTAACCGCGGCTTTCGCAATTCGTGTCCCCGACAATCGTGAACACGTCGTCGGATGTGCAGAACATATAGGTATCATGCTCGAACGCGTAGGCGCCGGATTCGACCCGGTAGTAGTAATGGCTCTTGGGCGTATTCCCCGGCAGAACGGTCCGGCAATCGCCGGGATCGACGTTCCACCAGCCTTCCGACACCCAATCGGCGTCACCCTTGTATCCGATGGCCACCGAAACGACGGCATCGGTCGAATTGCAGAATTCCACGTCGGCGAATGCGGCAGCCGGGCAGAGCGAAAACAGGACGAACAGAAAACGTGGGTTCATGACAGCCCCCGAAAGTCATGGATCAAATGGATGCCAGAACCATCCGAGCCACGTCGGCAAGGCGGCAGGCATAGCCCCATTCATTATCATACCAAGCGTAGATTTTCACCTGAGTCCCGTTCACGACCATCGTGGAGGGCGCGTCGATGATCGAGGAACGCGGATCGTTCGTGTAATCGGTCGAGACGAGCGGGCGCGTCTCGTATCCGAGAATGCCTTTGAGGGGGCCATTCGCCGCCGCTTCGAGGGCCCCGTTCACCTCTTCGACCGTCGTGTCGCGCTCCACCTCGAAAACGCAATCGGTGAGGGACGCGTTCAGCAAGGGCACCCGCACCGCGTGCCCGTTCAAACGGCCGGTCAGCTCGGGAAAAATCTGGGTGATCGCCTTGGCCGAACCCGTCGTCGTGGGGATGAGCGAGTTCAGGGCCGACCGTGCGCGGCGCAGATCCTTGGCCGGGCGATCCACGATGGTCTGCGTGTTCGTCACGTCATGGATCGTCGTGATCGAGCCGTGCTTGATCCCGAATGCCTCGTGAATGACCTTGACCACCGGGGCGAGGCAATTGGTCGTGCAGGACGCGGCAGTGACGAGGTCCTGATCCGTATAAAGGTCGCTGTTCACGCCGTAGACGACATTCAGCGCATTCTCTTCTTTTACCGGGGCCGAGACGACCACCTTTTTCACGCCCGCCGCGTAATAGGGCGCCAGTTTCGCGTTGGTCTTGAACGCGCCCGTGCAGTCGATGACCAGGTCGATGCCGTCGAGCGGCAGGTCTTCGATCGTCCAGCTTGCTGTCAGGGGAATCTCGGTCCCGTTGATGGTGACCGATGCGTCGCTGTGCGAGATGTCGGCATCCCAGCGCCCGTGGACCGTATCGAACTCGAACAGATGGGCGTGAATCTCCGGTGTGCCGACCGGATCGTTCAACAGGGCGATCTCGGCCGCCACCCCGTTGTCGATCAACTCACGAAGTACGAGCTTTCCGATGCGGCCAAGGCCGTTGATGGCGATGCGTGTCATGTGAACCTCCGGTGATCGGTCGCGGGCTATCGGCCCGATGTAACGGTTTCATGACAAATCCACGAGACAAAGGAAAACCGCCGGAATGTCTGATCGACGTTCCGGCGGCTCCCGAAGATTGGCGTGAGTCTGGCTTACAGGGAAATCTTGCTGTAGATGCGCCGGCGCAGTTCGTCGCGCGCTTCCTCCCGCTTGATGCGATCCGCGTTGCGGATACGGTGTTCGCGTTCGAATCCGGTCTCGCGACGGGCCTCCGCCCCGGTTGCAGTGCGAATGACGTGGTTCATGATACCCAACATGGCGTTTCTCCTTTCCGCGTTGCATGAAAGGACCATGCGGGATTCGAGGGGTTCAAGCGAGTTTCTAAACTTTCAAAGTTGTAAGTTTCACTTACAGTAAAGGGATGGACTGGTCCCGAATCCCATCTCTCGCCGCGCTCCGCGCCTTCGAGGCCTTGGCGCGCCACAACTCCCTGTCCGCCGCCGCGCGTGACCTGAACGTGACCCATGCGGCCATCGCGCAGCACCTTCGCGCGCTCGAGACGCATTTTGGCGAAAGCCTTGCCACCCGCGACGGTCAGACGATGAAACTGACGGAGACGGGGCGCGATCTGGCGGATGCGCTGGGCGAGGGGTTCGGGCGGATCGCCGAGGGCGTGACGGACATCATGGACCGCAACGCCATCCGCCCGATCACGGTGACGCTCACCCCATCCTTCGCGGAAGCCTGGCTGATGCCGAGAATGGGCCAGTTCTGGTCGCAACATCCCGAGGTCGAGGTGCGGCTCGTGCCGTCGATGGCGCTGGCGAACCTGCGCCGCGATGGCATCGACCTCGCCATACGGTTCGGAAACGGCGACTGGCCCGGCAACGATGTCGAACCGCTCGCGGTCAGTCAGTTCGTCGTCGTCGCGGCCCCGACCTATACCAAGGCCCGCACCTTGGATGAATTGGGCGGACTTAGCGCGCACGACTGGTTCTTTTCAGCCGCCGCGAACGAGCAGCGCGTCTGGGGCAAGGCCATCGGCGTGGATTTCGATAAGGTTGGGGCGCAGGACATGGCGAACAACGGTATGGTCCTGTCGGCGGCCCGCGCCGGACTGGGCCTTTCGATCCAGTCAAAGGCGCTCGTCGCGCCCGATCTGGACTCAGGCCAGCTTACGACCCTTTACGAAGGCGACCCCGAAGGCTTGGGTTACTACATCGTCACGCGGCCCGGCGTTCTAAGCCCCGGCGCGCGCGCCTTCAGGGCATGGCTGCGGAAAATGGCTCAGGCACAGGTCTGACCGGCGCTTTCGCCCGCCGTTTTCCAACCGACGAACCGTTCGGAGGAAAAGGTCAGGATCAGACCATCCCAATCCAGTTGGCGGGCGATGCCCGGCGCACAGCCGGCAAGCGGGAGCGCACGCCCCGCGCCGAGTTCCCGTTCGAGAACCGGGATCATCCCCCTTGGGCTGCGACCGAAATCCATCCGCTGCCCAGTGCCGGAAACCAGAAGCCCCTGAGCATCCGGCGTGAAACTCACACCCTGCCGGGCGGGCGCAACATTCGAAGCTGTTCCGGCACAGCCCGCCAACAAGACACAGGCGACCGCCAGCGCGGCCTTCATTTCGGCGAGCGTTTCGCGAGGATACGTTGCAGGGTCCGGCGATGCATGTTCAGGCGGCGCGCCGTCTCCGACACGTTGCGGTCGCAAAGTTCGTAAACGCGCTGAATGTGTTCCCACCGGACGCGATCCGCGCTCATCGGGTTTTCCGGCGGCGGCGGCAAATCTTCACCGTTGGCGAGCAGAGCCTTGACCACGTCATCGGCATCGGCGGGCTTCGACAAGTAGTCGGTCGCCCCGATCTTGACCGCGGCTACCGCCGTCGCGATGGCACCGTAGCCCGTCAGCACGACGATCCGCGACTCCGGCCGCCGTTCGCGCAACGTCTCCACGACGTCGAGCCCGTTGCCGTCGCCAAGACGCAAATCGACGACCGCATAGGCCGGGGGCCGCCCGGTCGCGATGGCCTTGCCGCCCGCGACACTGTCGGCCGTCTCGACCTCGAACCCGCGTTTTTCCATCGCGCGCGCGAGTCGTTTTAGGAACGGTTCATCATCGTCGACCAGCAGGATCGACCGATCTTCACCCAAGTCATAAGCCACGTTCTCGGACATTTCCCGTCCTCCGCCTGTTCGCATTCACAAAGCTTTATGCATCACCTTTGCACGCGTCAAATTGATGCATGTCAAACTTCGGTTCAGTTTCTTCTACGGATCAGGAGGACGCGTCGATGAAACAAGACATGCTTTCGGCGATCTTCTCGGGGCTGTCGTCCCGCTTGAAGAACTCGACGAAGCCGGTTTCCGGCAGAACCAGATAGGTGAAGGTCGAATGATCGACGAGGTAATACTCATCGTCGCCTTCGTCCTGCTTCTTGTAATAGGTCTTGTAGGCCTGGCTCGCCGCCTTGACCTGTTCCGGCGATCCGGTCAGGCCTATCATGTCGTCGTGCAGGAAGGAGGTGAAATCCTTTAGCTGCTCCGGCGTGTCGCGATCCGGGTCGATGGAGATGAACGCCATCTGCGCGTCATATCCCCGTTCCTGCACCAGATCGAGCGCCTCGGCGTTCCGCGCGTTGTCGAGCGGGCAGACATCGGGGCAGAAGGTGTAGCCGAAGTAAAGCAGGGTCGGCTTGGTGAAGACATCCTGATCGGTGACCGTCTGACCGTCTTCATCCACCAGTTCGAAAGGCCCGCCAATCGTGCTCGTCCCGCTCCCCACGACCGAGGCACGGCAATCGGCGAATGCGTCGGTCTCGGACCGGCTGACATACCAAGTCGCTCCGATCAGGGCGACGATTGCGACGGCCGCGACGACGGCGATGATACGGGTCATGGGAACCTCCTGCGCACTTCGGGCGCATTGATCGGCTAGTCGCCCCCGACTAACAAGGGTAGACTTTGACGCAACCCCTCACTTTTGCGGGACACCATGCCAGACAGCAGCGCAGACCTGTTCGAAGCCAACCCCGGCCGAAGCTGGATCAAACTGCGGACCCTGAACATCCTCCGATGGGTCGCCGTCGGGGGCCAGATCGGTGCGATCGGTGTCGCGGATCGTGTGTTCGGCATCCAGATCGAGCTTGGGTATTGCGCGGCAGTCGTCGGGCTTTCGATCATCGCGAACATCGTGTTCCACTTCGTCTACCCCGAAAACAAGCGGCTGAACGAACGGGAAGCCGTCGGAATGCTGCTCTTCGATACGCTTCAACTGGGGCTGCTGATCGTGTTGACCGGGGGGCTGAACAACCCCTTCGCCGTCCTGATCGCCGCCCCGGTGACCGTCTCCGCAACCGCCCTGTCGCTGCGCGCGACATTGCTGGTCGGGGCTGCCGCGATTGCGTTCACGTCCTTCGCGGTCGATCTGCACATCCCGCTCTACACGGCGGATGGTTCGGTCCTCGAACTGCCCGAGGTGTTCGTGTTCGGCGCCTGGGTCGCCATCGTCACCGCGATCGGCTTTATCGCCGCCTATACCCGTCGCGTATCCTCGGAAACCCAAGCCATGAGTCAGGCCCTGCTCGCCACACAAATGGCATTGGCGCGCGAGCAGAAGCTGACCGACCTCGGCGGTGTCGTGGCGGCAGCCGCACATGAACTGGGAACGCCGCTCGCAACCATCAAACTGGTGTCGTCGGAAATGGTGTCGGACCTGCCCGAAGGCTCGGACCTGCGCGACGATGCGGAACTGATCCGGGATCAGGCCGACCGTTGCCGCGACATCCTCCGCTCGATGGGACGGTCCGGCAAGGACGACCTCCACTTGCGTCAGGCACCCCTCGTCGCGGTGGTCGAGGAAGCCGCCGAACCCCACCGCGACCGCGGAAAGGACATTGTGATCGAGGCGGACGAGCACAATCAGGCGATGATCCAACGCCGTCCCGAGCTGGTCCACGGTCTGCGCAACCTCGTCCAGAACGCGGTCGACTTCGCCGCGACGACCGTCTGGGTCGAGGCGGATACCACGGACACGGCGATCATGATCCGGATCGTCGACGATGGCGCAGGATACCCGCCGCACCTTCTGGGTCGGATCGGTGATCCGTTCATCCGGCGCCGGCGCACCGCCCCGGACGCGCAGAGACCGGAATACGAAGGCATGGGTCTGGGGCTTTTCATCGCCAAGACCTTGCTGGAACGCACGGGTGCCGAACTGACCTTTGCGAACGGACAAGACCCCTACACTGGTGTCGCGCGACCGAATGAACGGTCGGGCGCAATCGTCGAGGTTGTCTGGCCGCGTGGCACCGACAGCATCGAGGCCGCCGAGCGGCTTCCGATGCTCGGCGAGAACGTGGTCATCGCCGGGTAACGTCCCGTTTAAACATTCGTTAACCATCACAACTTTAGGATGCAGTGACAATTCACGGCTGGACCTTGATTCATGACCACACTGCTTGCGATCGCACTCGTTTTCGTTGCCTTTCTGGTGGCCTTTGCGGTGCTCTTGTTCATCGGGCTTTTCGACAGGCGCCCCTCTGGCGGCATCCGGCAGGTTTCCGTGGGCGAACGGGGTGCGATCACCTTCGTGTTCGAGAACGAAAGCCTGCTGGATGCCACCACATCCGCGCGCGATCTGCTGACGTCGGCCCCCCATCGGGGCACCGATTGGGCGCGGCTTTCGATCCTGCTCGAGCCCCGCTTCCCGGGGCTTGAGGCCTGGATTTTCGAACTCGCCGATCTGGGCGCGATGGAGCGTGTGTCGAATGACGGCACGAGCTTGCTACGTGCGGAATGGCACGATGGTCTCGCCCGGATCTCGCTGACCTCGACAGGCGTGGACGATACCGAAATCGGGCCTGACAAATACGCGGTCGCTGCCCTGAATCGTGAACTGGACACGCTCCGCTCCGCCACGGACCGCACCCCATTCCCGATTTGGCAAGAGGATGCGTCCGGGGTCATCACATGGTGCAACCGTGCCTACCTCGACCTCGCGGATTCGATGGAAGAAGGCGGCCAATCCTACAAGTGGCCTCCCACACGGCTGTTTGCAGGGCCGACTGCGGAGGACAGCAGCGATGCGGAATCACGGCGGGAACGGATGGCGCTCACCCCGACGGGCGAAGAGACGCGGCATTGGTTCGAGGTGGAGACGCGGCTGAACGGGGACGGCCAGATTTGCACGGCGATCCCGGCGGACGATCTGGTCAAGGCCGAAGTCTCCCGCACCGAATTCGTGACCACACTGTCCAAGACCTTCGCGTCCTTGCCCATCGGTCTGGCGATCTTCAGCCGCTCGCGCGAACTGGCGATGTTCAATCCCGCCCTTCTGGATCTCACCACGCTGCCGGTCGATTTTCTCGTGTCGAAGCCGTCCCTCGCCGCATTTCTGGATCGGCTGCGGGAAATGCAGATGATGCCTGAACCGAAGGACTACAAATCCTGGCGTCAACGCATCTCGGACCTCGTCGATGCCGCCCGAAACGGCACGTATGAGGAAAGCTGGACCCTGCCGGGCGGGCAGACCTACCGCGTGACCGGAAGGCCGCATCCGGATGGGGCCGTCGCCTTCCTGTTCGAGGACATTTCCGCCGAGATCGGCCTTGCCCGTCGATACCGGGCCGAGATCGAAACCGCGCAGGCCACATTGGACGCCCTGCCCTCTGCCATCGCCGTTTTCTCCACCTCCGGGGTGCTGACGCTGTCCAACAGCCACTATGCCGGGTTATGGGTCACCGAAGACGGCTCCGATCCTTCGACCATGCCGATTTATGAGGCCGTCGAACTGTGGCGGGACGCCGCCTTGCCCAGCGCGGTCTGGGACCAGATCAAGGGGGCCGTCGGTCATGCCGGTCCGCGGGAGCCTGTCGAGACCGGAATTTCGCTCAAGGATGGTCGAAGCCTGATCTGTCGCGTCGTGCCCCTGCCACGCGGCTTCACGTTGATCGAATTCGCTCATGTCGCAGCGGGTGAAAGCCGGGACGAGAGCGATGGGTTCGCCCGGTTCCCGATGCCGAGCCGCTCGGTTGTCGGGGTCGGGAATTAAACGACTTGCCCCCCAAACCGCGCCGGTTACAACAGGTGCATGAATGACGCGCCCGCCCATCGGATCAGGCTGACATCCCCCGAAAAAACGGCGGAACTCGCAGCCGCTTTCGCAAGGCTGGTGCGTCCCGGCGACGTGTTTTTGCTGTCAGGTCAGATCGGTGCGGGAAAGACCCATTTCACCCGCTCGCTCATTCAAGCGCGGCTCGCATATGCCGACAGACCTGTCGAAGACGTCCCCTCGCCCACGTTCACACTGGTCCAGACATACGAGGTCGACGGATTCGAAATCTGGCACGCGGACCTGTACCGCCTGACCCATCCAGACGAGGTCGAGGAGCTTGGATTGTTCGACGCCTTCGATACCGCCGTGTGCCTGATCGAATGGCCCGACCGCTTGGGCGACCTGGCCCCGGCCAAAGCCATCGAAATGGACTTCTCGGTGCCCGATGATCCGGAAACACGGATCGTCGACCTGTCCGGCCTTCCCGAACACCTCGAACCCGTTCTGGAGGCCGTGCATGACTGACCGCGCCGCAAAGATCGCGGCCTTCCTCGACGGGATCGGTTGGGGCACCGCGACACGCCGCAATCTGGCTGGCGATGCGTCCAACCGCCGGTATGAAAGGCTCGACCTGAACGGCACTCCGGCCGTCCTGATGGATGCCCCGCCGGACAAGGGCGAAGATGTCAGGCCGTTCATCCGCATTGGCGGGCACCTGAAAGCGATCGGTCTGTCGCCGCCCGAGATACTGGCGCAAGACGAAGAACTTGGGTTTCTTCTTCTCGAAGATCTAGGCGACGGCCTTTACGCGCGATTGCTCGTAGCCGATCCGTCGCAGGAATTGCCGTTGTATCTCGCGGCGACCGACGCCCTGATCGACCTGCACGCGGCCCCCCTGCCAAGCGCGCCGGATTATGGCCCGGAAACCATGTCGGACTTCGCCTGCCTCGCGACGGACTGGTATGCGTTCGGCGCCACCGGGAACCGGGATACCGCCGCGACCCAGACGTTGCGCGCGGCGATGCTGACCGCCTTCGGCGCCCTACCGCCTTGGTCCCCGGTCCTCGTGCTGCGGGATTACCACGCCGAAAACCTCCTCTGGTTACCCGCGCGACAAGGGTCGGCGCGTGTCGGCCTTCTGGATTTTCAGGACGCCGGTATCGGGCACCCCGCCTATGACCTCATGTCGCTGGCGCGCGACGCGCGACGGGAGGTTTCGCCCGCAACATTCGCGGCGATGATGGCGCGATACGTGGACGCAACCGGGTACGATGCGGAGGGTTTCGCCCGCGCCTGTGCGACCGTTTCGGCCCAGCGCAATCTGCGCATTCTCGGGGTCTTCGCCCGGCTGTCGCTACACTTCGGCAAGGCGCATTACGTCGATCTCATCCCGCGTGTCTGGCGGAACTTGCAGACCGACCTGTCACACCCCGGACTGTCCGAACTCGCTCGGTCCATCGGGCAGCTCTTGCCCGAACCGACCCCGGAAATCCTAGCGACACTGAAGGCCAAATGCGGCACCATCCCGACGCTCTGATGATCTTCGCGGCCGGCTTCGGCACGCGGATGGGCCCGCTCACCGCCGATCGCCCCAAGCCGATGGTCGAGGTTGCGGGCAAACCGCTCATCGACCACGCCCGCGCCATTGCCGAGGATGCCGGTATCGGCAGGATCGTCGCCAACCTGCACTACAAGCCGGAGCCTTTGATCGAACATCTGAACGGCACCGGAATCTTGCTGTCCCATGAACGGGATACGTTGCTCGACACAGGCGGCGGCTTGCGGAAAGCCCTGCCCTTGCTGGGCCCCGGCCCGGTCTTCACCCTGAATTCCGACGCGGTCTGGACGGGTGCCAACCCGTTGGGTGAGCTTCGATCCGCTTGGGACCCGGACCGGATGGATGCCCTTCTCCTCCTGCTCGATCCCCACGATGCGCGCGGCCATCCGGGCGCGGGCGATTTCACCTTGTCGGACGGGCGGCTCAACCGCGGGCCCGGCTACGTCTATTCGGGCGCGCAGATCATCAAGACCGAAAGCCTGCACGACGTTGCGGAGACCGTCTTTTCCCTGAACCTGATCTGGGACCGAATGATTGGCGCGGGACGACTGTCCGGCATAGTCCATCAGGGCGAATGGTGCGATGTGGGTCATCCGCAGGGGATTGCAGAAGCCGAGGCTCTGCTGGACTATGACCGAGATGTTTGAACCCAGCGAACGCCCCCGTGTTTTTGCCCAAGCGCCGGGCGTCGACTTTCCGAAAGCCGTGATCGAAGGGCTGCGTGCGCGGCTGAACGGTCAGCCACCAGAAGCCATGGCGCGCGTGACCCTGTTCGTGAACACGATGCGGATGAAGCGGCGTTTGATCGAACTGTTCGACCAAGGCCCGCCCGCGCTCCTCCCCCGCATCCGTCTGGTCACCGACCTTGGGCAGGACGTGGCGATGGCGGACCTTCCACCCGCCGTATCTCCGCTCAGACGACGGCTGGAACTGGCGAGCTTGATCTCAGAACTCCTCGACAGCCAGCCCGATCTTGCCCCTCGGCACGCGATCTTTCCGCTGGCCGACAGTCTTGCGAACCTGATGGACGAAATGCACGGCGAGGGTGTCCCGCCCGATGCGCTCGAAGACCTCGATGTCTCGCAGCATTCGGCTTACTGGGCGCGCAGTCTTGCCTTCATCCGGCTCATTGCCCGGTTCTTCGGGACCGGGGGCGCCGAGCCGCCCGACCTCGAAGCCCGTCAGCGGAAGGTCGTCGAACGGGTGACGGCGAACTGGATCGAACGGCCCCCTGCCGACCCGATCCTCGTCGCCGGGTCCACGGGGTCGCGCGGCGCGACCGCGATGTTGATGGAGGCGGTGGCCCGCCTGCCGCAAGGTGCCGTGATCCTGCCGGGATTCGACGCGCATATGCCGGCACACGTCTGGGCGAAAATGGACGACGCGCTGACGGCCGAGGATCATCCGCAGTTCCGGTTTCGCCGGCTTTTGTCGTCGTTGGGCCTGTCGCCGGGGGATATGGGTGACTGGCACGCGCAGGATGCCCCCAACCCGCGCCGAAACGCGTTCGTTTCGCTTGCGCTTCGCCCCGCGCCCGTCACCGACCAATGGCAGGATGAAGGTCCGAGCTTCGCGGATATCGACGCCGCTACGCGCGAACTGAGCCTGATCGAAGCTCCGAGCCCGCGAGAGGAGGCATCGGCGATTGCGATGATCCTGCGCGACGCGGCCCAACGCGGACGCGAAGCCGCGCTCATCACGCCGGATCGCGTTCTGACGCGGCAAGTGACGGCCGCGCTCGACCGCTGGCGCATCACCCCTGATGACAGCGCGGGGCGCCCGCTGCCGCTGACCGCCCCCGGCCGTCTGCTTCGCCATGTCGCCGAAATGCGGGGTCGCCGGATCACCGGTGTCGATCTTCTCACGCTGCTCAAGCATCCGCTCACGCACACGGGCGGCGAGCGGAACGACCATCTCAGGTTGTCCCGCGATCTTGAGCTTCAAGCCCTGCGCCGGGACATGCCGTTTCCCGACAAGGCGTCGCTCGCGGTTTGGGCCGGGGAGAAGCCGGACCGGGTCGAATGGGTCGAATGGCTTGCGCCCCTTGTCGCTGACCTTTCTGAAACCGGCACCCAATCCCTGACCGCTCACGTCGAACAGGTCGTCACACTCGCCGAACGGCTGTCGGCTGGACCGGATGACGGGAAGTGCGGCGAGCTTTGGGACAAGGAAGCGGGACGGGAAGCGCGACGTCTCGTCGACGAACTCCTGCGCGAGGCGCCGTTTGGCGGTGAAATGACGCCCTCCGACTTCCGTGACCTGTTTTCCGCCGTGCTGAACCGTGGATCGGTCCGAAACCCGGATACGCCTTATCCCGGCATCAAGATCTGGGGAACGCTCGAGGCGCGGGTGGGCGGCGCGGACCTCGTCATTCTCGCAGGTTTGAACGAGGGAACCTGGCCGGAACGACCCGCCCCTGATCCGTGGATGAACCGTGATATGCGGCAGAAGGCGGGTCTATTGCTGCCTGAAAGGCGCATTGGGTTGTCCGCCCACGATTTCCAGCAAGGCTTGGGCGCGCCCGAAGTCGTGCTCACGCGGTCCCTGCGGGACGACGAGGCCGAAACGGTTCCGTCGCGATGGATCAATCGCTTGATGAACCTGATGAACGGCATGTCCGACGCCGGGGCCGGTGCGTTGAAGGCCATGCGATCCAGAGGTGACGCTTGGCTGTCCCTCGCGCACGAACTCGATCGGCCCGGTCGTGATCACAAAACCGATCCCGCGCCGCGTCCATCGCCGCGCCCACCCGTCGAACACCGACCCAAGCGCCTTTCGTTCACCCAGATCGGCACTCTGATCCGCGATCCTTATGCGATTTATGCCGACAAGATCCTTGGCCTGCGCGGGATCGACCCCCTGCACCAATCCCCGGACGCGCCGCTTCGGGGCACGGCCGTTCATGCGGCCTTCGAGCGTTTCATCAGGGAACGACCGAAGGATGAGACGCGGGACCACGCCCGCGCACGCCTGTTGTCGGTCGCACGCGAGGTGTTCGAAGCTCAGGCGCCTTGGCCCGCCACGCGGCTGCTGTGGCTCGCCAAGCTGGAGCGCATCGCCGACGACTTTCTGGACGACGAGGACGAACGACAACGGGATGCGACCAATGCGCTGACCGAGATCAGGGGGGAGGCGACGTTCGGGACGCCTCCGTTCACGGTTTACGGAACGGCGGACCGCATCGATGTTCTGAACTTCGGGCAAGTCGCGATCTACGATTACAAGACGGGCCAACCGCCCAGCGAAAAGCAGCAGAAGGCCTATGACAAGCAACTGCTGCTCGAGGCACTGGTCGCCCGCAAGGGCGGCTTCGGTGACCTTGGCCGGATGAAGACCGCGCGCGTCGCCTATATCGGTCTGGGTGCCAAATCGAAATACGTTCCGATCGACGTGGATGAGACGCTTCTTGCCCGAACTCAGGCTGAATTAGAGTCTGTTCTTGCCGATTTCGCGAACCGCGAACGGGGATACACGTCGCGCCGTGTCGTGCTGAGCGCCAATCGGTTCGGCGGCGATTTCGACCACCTCGCGCGCTATGGCGAATGGGATCACACGGCGGAACCCAAAGGCGAAGAGGTCGGGGGATGAGCCGGGACGAAGCGACACAACGTCAGGTCGAAGCGGCCGACCCCGGCGGGAACACCTGGCTTTCGGCCAATGCCGGGTCCGGAAAGACGCGCGTGCTGACGGATCGCGTTGCGCGCCTTTTGCTCAATGGCGTCGAGCCGGGCCACATCCTTTGCCTTACCTATACCAAGGCCGCGGCGAGCGAGATGCAGAACCGGCTGTTCCAACGTCTCGGCGCATGGGCGATGCTTGGCGACGCCGATTTGCGGGCCGAACTCGATGCGCTTGGCGTGATGGGCGCACCGGACCTGAGAAAGGCGCGACGCCTGTTCGCGCGTGCGATCGAAACGCCCGGTGGCTTGAAAATCCAGACCATCCACGCCTTTTGCGCCACGATCCTGCGCCGCTTTCCGATGGAGGCCGGGGTTTCGCCGGATTTCAAGGAAATGGACGACCGGACGGCACAGCTCTTGCAGGAAGAGATCGTCGAAGAAATGGCCTCGGGCGACCTGCGGACGCGGGTCGAGGGTCTGGCCCGCTACTACACCGGCGCCGAGATCATTGGCCTGACGGGCGAGATCATCGGCATGCGTCAGCACTTCGTCGCGCCCGTCGAACGCCATGACGTCTTGGCGGAGCTTGGGCTGCCACGGGATTTCAAACTGGACGATGTGCTTTCCCGGGTGTTCACGCCCGGATTCAAATCCGCCATCCAGTCCGCCCCGCCGATCCTGTCCCAGCACAGTTCGACAATGGTCACGTTGGCGCAGAAATTGGCCGGAATAGATACTGTTTCGCCGTCCCAGAGCGGTTTCGATGTCCTTGCATCGGCTTTGCTCACTCAGTCGGGCACCGTGCGCAAGAACCTGTTGACCAAGCCGGCGATTGCGGATCTCGGCGACAGCGCGGAAACCTTGTTTGCCCTTGCCGAGGTGGTCGAGACCGAGGTCGACCGGGTGAAAGCTCTCGCCGTCGTCGACCGGACCGTAGTGCTCCACGAATTCGCGCATCCATTCGTTCGGATGTATGAGGAGCGCAAGGCCAGAAACGGCTGGCTGGATTTCGACGACCTGATCCTGCGGGCGTCGGCCCTGCTGAACGCCTCCGACGTCGCGCAGTGGGTGCTGTTTCGGCTGGATGGCGGGATCGACCACATCCTCGTGGACGAAGCGCAGGACACGAGCCCGTCACAGTGGCGGGTGATCGACAGCCTCGCGCGGGAGTTCATGTCGGGCGAAGGCGCCCATGCCGACCGCGAATGGTCGATCTTCGTCGTGGGCGACCCGAAGCAGTCGATCTATTCGTTTCAAGGCGCGGACCCGGACGAATTCGCATCGATGCGCGAGGCCTTCGACGAGAAACTCAGACAGATCGAGCGCCCGCTCCAGCAAATGCCGCTGGAATACTCGTTCCGCTCATCGCCTGCGATCCTGACGGCCGTGGACGTCACGCTTGACGGTGTGGATGGTCTGGGCGGCAGTAACCCGCACCACCGGGCGTTTCACGGCGACCGGCCCGGCCGCGTCGACCTGTGGCCCGCAATCGAGCCGGTCAAAGAGGATGAGCCGCGACCGTGGGACGATCCGCTGGACGTCGCCGCACCCACCGATCACACCGTTCAACTGGCTGACAACATCGCAGGCGAGATCGGCCGCCTGATCGAAGAAGAGCATGTGCCTGCGACCGAAAAGGGCGAAACGGGTTTCCGGCCTGTTGTGCCCGGTGACATCCTGATCCTTGTCCAGCGACGGTCCGACCTGTTTCACCACCTGATACGCGCGTGCAAGTCGCGCGGCTTGCCCATTGCAGGCGCCGACCGGCTGCGGATCGGCGGCGAAATGGCGGTGAAGGATCTGACCGCTCTGCTTTCGTTCCTTGCGACACCGGAAGATAACCTGACGCTCGCTTCCGTCCTGCGCTCGCCCCTGTTCGGATTGTCCGAGGATCAGCTTTACAGGCTGGCCTATGGGCGCGAGGGGTATCTTTGGCGGGCGTTGTGGGACAGCGGGCACAGGCGCGTTGTCGAGGCGTTGAGCGACCTTCGGGATCAGGCCGACTTCCTGCGGCCCTATGATCTGATCGACCGCGTTCTGACGCGGCATGACGGACGCCGTCTTCTGCTTGGGCGCTTGGGGGCCGAGGCCGAGGATGGGATCGACGCGATGCTGGCGCAGGCGCTGGCTTATGAGCGTGTCGAGGTGCCGAGCCTGACCGGCTTCCTGACGTGGCTCGACACCGAAGACGTCGAAATCAAGCGACAGATGGATTCCGATGCGCGCGAAATTCGCGTGATGACCGTGCATGGTGCCAAGGGCCTCGAATCCCCGATCGTCATTCTGCCCGATACCACCAAGCGCCCGGTTCGCGATCTCAGCGACCTTGTGGTGCTGGAAAACAACGTCGTCTGGCGGCCAGCGGCCCCGGATATGCCCTCGGTCCTTGCGCTCAAGAAAGAGCAAGCCCGGACGAAGGGGGCGGAGGAGCGGATGCGCCTGCTCTATGTCGCGATGACGCGCGCCGAAAGCTGGTTGATCGTCGCGGGCGCAGGCGACGTCGGCAAGGAAGCCTCGGACTCCTGGCATGGGCTGGTGCGCGATGGTCTGACGAAACTGGATGCGGTCCCGCGCGGCTTTCCGTCCGGGACAGGTGGGTTGCGGTTTCAGGTCGGCGATTGGCCCGCGGGCGAGAAACGGAACGTGACAGCCGACGCGGATCGGGAGCCTGACCCGCCGGACTGGTCGCTCGTGGCCGCACCCAAGCGAGAACCCGCGCCGAAACCCATTTCCCCCTCGGACCTCAAGGGTGCCAAGGTGGTGCCCGGTGCTGTCGAGGGATTGGACGGCGACGCTGCCAAGCGGCGCGGGCGGCAGATCCACCGCCTCCTCGAGTTTCTTCCGACCTATCCGCGCGAGGACTGGCCCGCGACCGCGCGGGCGCTTCTGGCATTTGGCGAGGATGCCGCGTCGGACGCCGAGCTCGCAGAGTTGCTGGCCGAAGCGACCGCGGTTCTGGACTCCCCCGCGCTCGCGCCGCTGTTCGAGCGCGGCGTTCTTTCCGAGGTCGAGATCACCGGACCCGCCGGGTCGTCGGGCGAGAAGCGTCTACACGGAATCATCGACCTGCTCGTGATTGAGCCGGACCGCGTGCTCGCCATCGACTTCAAATCGAACCTCACCGAACCGGACGCCGCCGAGGCGATTCCGGAGGGGATTCTGGCCCAGCTCGGGGCATATGAAAGTGCGCTTTCGGCGATCTATCCGGATCGGCGCATCGAAAGTGCGGTGCTCTGGACGCGCAGTGCAACCCTGATGCCTGTGCCACCCGGTGTGGCAATACGCACATTTCGTTTGCTTGACGCAGCAGGGACCGATACCTAGTTTCCTCCCAACGCATCACGCAAGGAGCAAGCTTATGGCTACCGTCGCTGTCACCGACGCCACGTTCGAAGAAGAAGTACTGAAATCCGATGTCCCGGTCGTCGTGGACTTCTGGGCCGAATGGTGCGGCCCCTGCAAGATGATCGGCCCGGCTCTGGAAGAACTGTCGACCGAGTACGGCGACAAGGTCAAGATCGCCAAGGTGAACGTGGACGAGAACCCGAATTCGCCGGCCCAGCTTGGCGTGCGCGGCATTCCGGCGCTGTTCATGTTCAAGGGCGGTCAGCCGATCTCGAACAAGGTCGGCGCGGCCCCGAAGGCGGCCCTGCAAAGCTGGATCGACGAATCGATCTGATCCGCGCTTCAGCGCAGTCGAAAAAGGGCCCGGTCGTGTTCGACCGGGCCTTTTTCTTGTGGGGTCATCAGATCAGATGCCCCTTAAAAGCGAAAACCCCGCCGCAAGCGACGGGGTTTCCAATTCCGTTCCGGGCAGGTTGCCCGGCGCGTTCATTAGCAGGGGGTAGCAACCACTGCACAGAACACACCCACGCCGACGAGGGCGAGGAAGATGAGCGGAACGATGATGCCGGCGTTCGACGACGACGACGACTGTTCCACGATGATTTCCGGCTCAACGATCGGGTCGATGAGGGTGCCGGCCTGAGCGGCGGTGGCGGCGAGAGCAGCAACGGCTGCAACAAGCATGACTTTTTTCATTTCAATCTCCAATTGTCCTTCCGACACTCGCGCGCCGGAACAAGGGTAGTTCTGTACCTCGTGCTTGCAGAAAACAGTATCACCGAAAAATTGCAACTAGTTTCCGGCGAAACCGACCTGTGGTGTCAGATAAGCAACACCTGAGAACCCACCGTCGCAAGGCTGAAAAGCTCAGCAATATTCTCATTGTAGAGCCCGATACAGCCGTTCGAAGAACGCCGCCCGATCTTGCGTGTGTCGTGCGTGCCGTGGATTCGGTAGTACTGCCATCCGAGGTACAGCGCGTGGGTGCCGAGCGGGTTTCCGGGACCGGCCGGAATGAAGTCCGGCCACTCGGGATTGCGCTCTTTCATCGACGGGGTCGGGCGCCATTCCGGCCCCTCGACCTTGCGAGTCACGCTGGTGCGCCCGCGACGGGTCAGATCTTCGGTCAGCGGCACCGAAGTCGGATACAGCTTGTAGACCCCGTCGTTGTTCCAGAAATGCAGGGCGCGCGAGGTGATGTCGACGAGTATTGCGCCGTTGTTGAGATTGTCGAAATACGGGCGCCAATCCAGCGTGCGGAAGCTCGAGATGTTCCGGCGCACCACTTCGGACAGGTCACGCTCGACCTCGGTCGAATTCTCGGTCTGGGCCAGTGCAGGCGCGACGCCCAGCGCACCGACTGCCGCAACGCTCGTGGTCAGGAAGGTGCGGCGCCCCATGCGGTCGAAACGGGAACCCGTCATCTGAAACATTCCTCGAATTCCGTGGTATTCACCGTTTCGTATAGAGCGGAGACCCGCTTGTCGCAATTCAAACCCATGTGCTCACGCCAATTTTTGCCGATGCCAAATTGATTGTCTCAACGATTGTCGCTAAGGCGATGGGGCTTACGAGACTGACCGGAAAGACCCACGTTCCATGACCCGCATTGCCCTTGTTCTGAGTGCGCTTCTGTTCACTTTGGCGGCCTGTAGCACGAACCAGCCGATGCGCATGGGGCCGGATGGCAAGCCGATGCCCTCCGTCTACAAGATTTCTCAGTCTCAGCAGAGCCAGATTCAATTTCGCGTTCTGGATTCCGTGAACGAGCTTCGGTCGGCGGCAGGTGTGCCGCCCGTTCGGTTGAACGCGGAACTGACCGCCGCCGCCGCGACCCATTCCCGAGATATGTCGGTGCAGAACCGGCCCTGGCATTTCGGTTCGGACGGCTCGTCGCCCATCGACCGGGTCCGTCGCGCCGGCTACAGCGGCCCGATGCTGGGCGAGAACATATCCGAGACCTTCGAGACGGAGCTTGAGACGCTCGCCGCATGGATGGGTCAGGAGGACACCCGCAACGTGATCCTCGACAGCCGTGGTCGCAACATGGGCTTCGCGTTCTATCAGGAGCCGAACGGCAAGATCTGGTGGACGATGGTCATGGGCGGCTGACGAACAAGGTCCCGGATACGACGAGGGGCGCCCGCGAGCGCCCCTTTTTTCATTCCCATCGAAGACCGGAGTTATTCCGTCCCGTTCGATGTGACGAGGATCTCGGTCCCCGCCTGAGCCTGCCACAGAACCGGGTCCATCGGCATGATCGGCTCGCGCCCATGGGCGACCAGAATGTCGGGTGCGGTTTCGTCGAACGGTTTCGGCGTGCCCGGACGCGGGCGCAGCAGCGGCGGCTGCTTCGCCGGGAAAATGTGGATCGGCGTGCCGTCACGCACCATCGCGTAGATGTCCTCGATCTCCTTGTTGGTGACCGCGATACATCCGGCGGTCCAATCCGCCTTGTTCTTGTCCTCCTTCCGGGTCGGGCCACCGTGAATGAAGATGTCGCCGCCCGGGGAAACCCCGACCTCTTTCGCGATCTTGCGATCCGTGTCGTTGGGGTAGTCCAGACCCACGGACAGGTGGAACGCGCTGTCGGGATTGCGGCGGTTGATCCGGTAGCTGCCCTCAGGCGTGCGACCGTCGCCCTTCTGTTGCTTGTGCCCATAGGGCGAAAAGCCCAGGTGCACATCGTATTCCGCAAGCGCCGTCTGATGATGCATCAGATACATCTTGCGGTTTTCCTTGAAGACGAAAATCTCGGTCACTTCCGGACCGTTGTACGTCTTGAACTTGGAACATGCCGTCAGCCCCAAAAAGGCCGCCGTCGATGCCAGCATCACGCGTCGGTTCATCATTGTCGTTGGTCCCAGAAATTCTGCCCGAGCCATGTTTTACACGATTTTCCCAAACCGGGAAAGATCGTCAGCGAGTGAAACACGCCGCCAGCTCGACATGCGGTGACCAGCGGAACTGATCGACCACGACGAGCCAATCCAGCGTGTATCCCGCATCGGTTAATATTTTGGCGTCGCGCGCGAAAGTCACCGGATTGCAGGACACCGCCGCGATGCGCGGAACACCGCTCGCCGCGATCTCGACCATCTGCGCCTCGGCCCCCGCGCGGGGCGGGTCGATGACCACCGCATCCGCCCTCAGCTCGTCCGAAAGCAGCGGACGGCGGAACAGATCGCGGGTTTCCGTTTTGACGGCGTGAAGCCCTTTGCTGTGCCGCCATCCCGCGTCGAGCGCCAACAGCATGTCATCCACGCCTTCAACCGCAAGCACTCCGGCGCGCTCGGCTATGGGAAGGGTGAATGTCCCGCTTCCGGAAAACAGATCGATGACACGCGATGCGTTTCCGACGGCCTCGAGGACCGCCGCCGTCAAAGCCGTTTCCCCCGGCTTGGTCGCTTGCAGGAAAGCCCCCGGCGGCGGGGTGACAAGCGCGGAGCCGAACCGTTGCGCGGGCGGTCGCGCCATCGCCACAATCTCGCCATCCCATGCCAGTCGGGCGACATCGAACTCGCCGGCGATCCCCGCAAGCTCCGTTTCGAGCTTCAAATCAAGGGGTTTTCCGCCACTGACCGATATGTCGAGCCCGGCCTCGGATTCCGTCACGGTCATTTTGACTTCGCCTTTCCGCGAACCCCCCACGGTGGCAAGAGCCTCGCCAATCGGTAGCGCGGACATCAGGGCCGGGGTCAGCAGGTGGCAGTTGGGGATCGGCGTGATGACATCCGACTTCGGCGCATGAAAGCCGACGAGAGCGCCCTTCTTGGTGCGCCGGACCGCCAAAGTCGCGCGGCGCCGGCTGTTCGGGGGAGATGTGGCGATACCGCGTATCTCCGTCGTCAGCCCCTGCGCGGTCAGGGCCTGCTCGACGATCCCGACCTTCCACTGTGCCACGAACGCATCGCTGGCGTGTTGCAGGGCGCAACCGCCGCAGGATTTGAAATGCGGGCACGGCGGTTTGATCCGATCGGCGGACGGACGCACGATTCGCGGTGCCTCGATCCGGCCATCCTCGATCTGCCCTTCGACGATCTCGCCCGGCAGGACACGCGGCACGAACACAGGCCCCGGCCCGATACCGTCGCCCTGATGACCAAGCCGTTCGATGGTGATTTCCGTCATGGCAGGCCCAACAACTGTTCGCGGGTGAGTTTGAAGCCCGAATCGACCCATTTCGATTCCAGCGCCTTGAGCCGTGCCCCGAGCTCCGCGCCCTGAAACCTCGGGATCAGATCGTTCGCCGTGACCGGAAGAACCGCGTGCGAACCGGCACTGCAAGCGTCGATGAAATCGTCCGGGGGAGGTGTTTCCATCAGCGCCGCATTCATGAGCACGACATCCCTCGCAACGTCCGCGCCCAGACGGTAGCCCAGCGCGGCGGGTTTTTCCGTGCTTCCCCGATGATCCAACAGGGTATCAAGCCGCCTTGCATCGAGATTCGATAGGCGCAGCGCATCTTTGTGATCACAACCCCCCAGCACTGCAAGGCGGCGCATGGCGTCGGGTGCGACGCCCCGGTCCTGTTCGAAGTGCACCAAAATCGGTAGCGCCGTGGCGTCGAGGCCGGGCATGATGCGGGCCAGAACGCCCGAGCCTGCCATCGCCGCGATGGAAGGTGCAGGATCGGGGGCGGCCAGAAGCTTGACGACTTCGGACCCGACCCGCTCACGCGAAAGAGTGTCTATTCCATCCGAAAGCTCGGAAATCGCAGCCAGCGCATCGGGATCGAGCCCGGCATCGGCATCGCCATACCATGCGTGGAAACGAAAGAACCTGAGAATGCGAAGGTAATCCTCGCGAATACGGTCATGCGCGTCGTCGATGAAGCGCACTTTCCGCGCCAACAGGTCTTGCAGGCCGCCGAGCGGATCGATGATTTGCCCGTCAGGGGCCGCATAAAGAGCGTTCATCGTGAAGTCACGGCGTCTGGCATCGTCCTCCAACCGATCGGCGAACGCCACCACGGCGCGCCGCCCATCCGTCTCCACGTCCTTGCGCCATGTCGTGACCTCGAACGGATGACTGTCTGCAACCACGGTAACCGTGCCATGCTCGATCCCAGTCGGCACCGCGTGAAACCCGGCCTTTCGGCTAAGTTTAGACACTGTTTCCGGGTGCGCGTTGGTCGAAATATCGAGATCCGTCACCGGAGCACCGATGAGGGCGTTTCGCACGCATCCGCCAACGAAATGCGCCTGGTATCCGGCCGACGTCAGCATGGCGCAAACGGACTGCGCCAGCGGGTCGTGAAGCCATGTCTCGGTGATGCGTGCGCCGGTCATTGTGCAAGCCGGTCTGCCAGAACGCGCAGCATCCGGGCGGTTGCGCCCCAAATGTAATAAGGCCCCCACGGCACGGTGAAATATCGACGGAACTGCCCACGGAAGTGACGCCCCTCGATAATGTAGCGGCCCGGATCGGCGATATGGTCGAACGGCACGGTGAAAACTTCGGCCACCTCGCCCGGCTCAGGGGTGAAGCGGAACGGCGCTTTCACGCGCGCGACCACTGGGGTTACCTGAAACGACGTAATCGTTTCGTGGAATGGCAGGATACCCAGCACCTCGACATTCTCGCGTGACAGCCCGACCTCTTCCTCCGCCTCGCGCAGGGCCGCTGCGGTTTCGTCCGCGTCGACCGGATCGACCTTTCCGCCCGGAAACGCGATCTGGCCGGGATGATGTTTCAGGGCCGATGATCGTTGTGTGAGGATCAGATCGACCCCTCGCTCCGTCTCCATGAACGCGACCAGAACCCCTGCCGCCCGGAAGGTGCGGTTTTGGGGGCGAACCTCCGGGTTCAGGTCGAAGTCGGACGAGCTGTCGCCCTCGGGCCCGCAGGCGCGGGCGAGCGCGGCGAAAACGTCAGACGCTTCCATCGCTGTCTTTGCCAAGGATCTTGGGGTCGAATTCGTAATGCGCGCCGCAGAACTGGCAATCGGCCGTAACGATCCCATCGTCCGTGGTCATGTAGGCGATATCCTTGGCCGAATAGATCGACAGGCTTTCGATCACCCGGTCCTCAGAACACGTGCACCCGAAGGCGACGGGCTGCGGATCGTAGACGCGCGGCCCCTCTTCGTGGAAAAGGCGGGCGAGCATTTCGGTCGGCTGCACTTCGGGCCCGATCATTTCTTCGGCCTGAACCGTATCGAGCAGAATGTTCGCGCGGCTCCAGTTTTCGCGGTCGTCCTCGGTCGGGAGGATGTCTTCCGCGGTCAGCAGGCCGTTTTCCCCCGAACCGCCCTCGCCGGTCGCGAACGGAGAAGCCTTTGGCATGTGCTGAAGCATGACGCCGCCCGCGCGCCAAAGCTCTTCCTTCTTGAAGGACAGGATGAAGCGGGTGGGAAGTTGTTCTGACTGCGCGAAATACGTTTGCGCGCAATCCGACAGCGATTCCCCGGCGATCGGCGTCAGACCGGAATAGGGCGTCGTGCCCGCCCCCTGATCGATCAGAATGGCGAAATAGCCGCGGCCGATCTGGTCGAACGGTGACCCGTCCGGCTCGATCCGATCCTCGTCATAGCTGGCATAGGCACGGATGCGTCCCGGCTCGCCGTCTTTCTCAGGGGCATAGTAATCGGTCGCGATGAGTCGCGCGGGGCCGTCGCCACGAACCTGAAGCGAAAGCTTCCAGCGCAGCTTGATCGTCTGGCCGATAAGCGCGGTCAGCAACACCGCTTCCGCGACGAGGTTTTCGACGGACGGCGGATAATCGTGTTGTTCCAGCACCTTGTCCAAGACACCATCCAACCGGACGACCCGGCCGCGAACATCGGCCTGATCGAGTTGGAAGGGCAGGATCGTATCATCCCAGGCGATTTGCGACCCGAGGCTCATGCGCGGTTTTCCTTGTCTGTTTGGCGTGGCATACCGCGAAGCCATGTAGGGAGCAACCGAGCGGGAGACCAGAGATGCGGCGCTATGGTGAAGCCATTGTGAGCGGACAGCGCTACCGCCCGCGCCCCGGCGCCTACGCCATTCTTCCGCGCGATGGCCGGATTCTGCTGACGCATCAGGACGAGCCGAACCCCGAGTTTCAGTTGCCCGGCGGAGGGATAGATGCCGGCGAATCCCCTTTGCGCGCGCTGCACCGCGAAGTGCTGGAAGAAACGGGCTGGCGCATTGCTCGCCCGCGTCGGCTGGGCGTTTTCAAACGGTTTGCCTATATGCCGGAATACGACCTGTGGGCCGAGAAGATCTGCACGATTTTCGTGGCGCACCCGGTGCGGCAGCTTCACGCGCCGACCGAGCCGGGGCACGAGGCGATCTGGGCCGATGCCCGCCTTGCCGTTTCCTTGCTTGCGAACTTCGGCGATCAGGTCTTCTTGGCCGACTTCTTGTCAGGCGCACGTCCTCGGTAGTCCAGAACGACGCTCGATATATCGTCGGGCATCGCCTGACCGTCCGCGAAACGGTCGAGATCCCAAGTCAGGGCTTCGAAAAATTCGCCGCCGCGCAAGCCGGCGTTCTTGGTCAGCAGCTGCGCCAAGCCGCCCTCCTCCAATTCCTCATCCGCCGCGTCCCTGCATTCCGTGAAACCGTCCGAATAAAGGACAAGCCGTTCGCCCGGAGCGATCTTGAAGCGATGCGTTTCATAGGTCGCATCCGTCACCAGCCCGATAGGCAGACCGCCCGTTCCGTGAAACCGCACCACGCCATCGGACGCGATGACCGCCGGGTTCGGGTGGCCGCATTGCGCGATCTGGACGTCGCCGGTGCCCTGATCGACATATGCGAGCGTCATCGTGAAATAGAGGTCGGATTTCAGCTCCGACACCATGAGTTCATTGAGCGTCTGCGCGACTTCGTCAGGCGGCCTGATGCGAAAGCCCTGACCCGGCACGGCTTCGAACGCGACATTGCGCGCCGGCGTCCCATCGGTCAGATAGCCCGCGATCCGGGCGGTCAGCAGCGCCGAGGCGATCCCGTGGCCCGAGACATCGATAGCATAGATCGCCACGGTCCCGTTGCCGCCGTCAAAGCAGCCGACCAGATCGCCACCCACATGGCCGCTGGGTTTCAGGAGGAGCGAGACCTGCGACTGACCGAAGTCGCGCAGCTTGTCCTTGACCAGCGACATCTGCATCTTGCGCGCTTCGACGAGGTCGCGGTCGAGTGCGTCGTAGAGTGTCGAGATTTCGTCCAGCGTCGCGATGACGAGCCGGTTCTTTTCGTTCAACTCGCGTTCCATGCGAAGAATGCGGTCCCCCGCCGATATCCGCGCGCGCAGTTCATCGGGACTGGTCGGTTTTGTAAGGAAATCGTCGGCACCGATATCCAGACCGCGCGCGACGGCACCCTTTTCGTTCTTGGATGTCAGGAGGATGAAATATCCATACTGGTCGCGCGGCATTTTCCTGAATTGTCGGCAAAGCTCCAACCCCGTCATGCCGGGCATCATCCAGTCGGACAAAACCAGATCGATGTGCGTGGAACCGAGGATCAGCAACGCCTCCTCGCCGCTTTCGGCTTCGATCACATCGAAGCCTAGGCGGGTGAGCGTCGCCACCAGAACCCGGCGTTGGGCGCGGCTGTCATCGACGACAAGCACCTGCCGGATGACGCTATCGTCCAGATGCCCGCGTACAGATTTGGATTTCAACAGGTGTGCCGGCACGACTTGCCCCGCTAGAAGGTTCGATCAGTTCCCGTGGGGCATATCCACGTCAGCTTAACACAGCGTGAAATGTCGAATTTTCATGAGTTTTCCTGCGTCCGACACCCCGTCTTAACCGGCAGGACAGCATGGTTTTCCGAATGAAGGAGCGCGCGATGATCGACTGGCAACAGGTTGACACCCTCAAGGGTGAAATAGGGGACGACGACTTTGACGAAGTCGTCGGGATGTTTCTGGAAGAGGTCGAGGGTGTGTTGGACGACCTGAGGAACCAGCCGAACGGTCAAACGCTCGAAGGTGCGCTTCATGCCCTGAAGTCCTCGGCGCTCAATCTGGGGTTTTCCCGTTTCGCCGACCTTTGCGCTTCGGGCGAGGCACAGGCGGCAAATGGCGGCGCCGTTGACCTTGAACCGATCTTTGCCGCCTACCAGTCATCAAAGACTGTGTTCGAAGCCGCCCGCGCCTGATCTGGCAAGGGGAGTGAGAGCGATCACCCTTGCCCGCAACGGGGCTTGCCGATAAACCGCGCCGGACAGTGAAAAGGAGTCCCTCGATGTCCGCGCCGAAGAAAGTCGTGCTCGCCTATTCCGGTGGTCTCGATACCTCGATCATCCTGAAATGGCTGCAAACCGAGTATGGGTGCGAGGTCGTCACCTTCACCGCCGATCTGGGACAAGGGGAAGAGCTTGAGCCTGCGCGCGAAAAGGCGATCATGCTCGGCATCAAGCCCGAGAATATCTACATCGAAGACCTTCGTGAAGAGTTCGTCCGCGACTACGTGAACCCGATGCTCCGCGCGAACACGGTGTATGAGGGGCAGTATCTGCTCGGCACCTCCATCGCGCGCCCACTGATCTCCAAGCGGCTCGTCGAAATCGCGGAAGAGACAGGGGCCGACGCGGTGGCACATGGCGCAACGGGCAAGGGCAACGATCAGGTGCGGTTCGAACTCGCCTGTTATGCGTTGAACCCGAACATCAAGGTGATCGCGCCGTGGCGGCTGTGGGATCTGACCTCGCGCACAAGGCTGCTTGAGTTCGCTGAACAGAACCAGATCCCGGTGGCCAAGGACAAACGCGGAGAGGCCCCGTTCTCGGTCGACGCGAACCTTCTGCACACCTCGTCCGAGGGCAAGGTTCTGGAAGATCCGGCGGAAATGGCGCCCGATTACGTGTTCCAGCGCACGAACAACCCCGAAGACGCGCCGGATGAGGCGCAGATCGTGGAAATCACCTTCGACAAGGGTGACGCGGTCGCCATCGACGGCAAGGCGGTCAGCCCGGCCGAAATGCTCACCCAGCTCAACGAATTGGGCAAGACACATGGCATCGGGCGGCTCGATTTCGTCGAGAACCGCTTCGTCGGTATGAAATCGCGCGGCATCTACGAAACGCCGGGCGGCACCATCCTGCTGGAAGCGCACCGGGGGATCGAACAGATCACGCTCGACAGCGGGTCCGGTCACCTCAAGGACAGCCTGATGCCGCGCTACGCCGAGCTGATCTACAACGGTTTCTGGTTCTCGCCGGAGCGCGAGATGCTGCAAGCCGCCATCGACAAGTCGCAGGAGCTTGTGTCGGGCACCGTTCGCCTGAAACTCTACAAAGGCTCGGTGTTCTGCGTGGGCCGCTGGTCGGAAAACTCGCTGTATTCCGAAGCGCATGTGACGTTCGAGGACGACGCGGGCGCTTACGACCAGAAAGACGCCGCCGGGTTCATCAACCTGAACGCCCTGCGTCTGAAACTTCTCGCAGCCCGGAAGCGGCGCTTGGCGAAGTAACCCATTTTCGGTTCAGGAATGCGGGGAGGCAACGTCAGCGTTGCCTCCCCCTTTTTTTGCGCCCATATGCGGGCGGACATGCCCGAGGATAGCACCATGAGCCTTGCTGAAATCGCCGACAGAATGAACGAAGCTCTGGCCGATCGCCCGCTGGACAATTCCATCAAGTTTGACTGTGGCGAGGATGGTGCGATCACGATCTCGGGCACCGAAGCGCGTCTCGCCGACGAGCCGGCCGACTGCACGATCCGCATTTCCGAGAAGAACCTTGTGAAGCTTCTGACGGGCAAACTGAACCCTATGGCCGCCTTCGCCATGGGCAAGATCAAGGTCTCCGGCGATATGTCCGTCGCCATGAAACTCAGCCAGCTCGTGAACTGAAAAGGGCGGCCCGATGGGCCGCCCTCGAACAGAGAACTCGTTAACAAATCGTCGCGTTACTGCGCGGTGATCGTTTTCATGACGAGGTTTTCGTCCACGCGGATCGGGCCGTCTTCCTTGGCGCCGAGCGTGTATTCGAAAACACCCGTCGACATGCCGCCCTCTTCCGAGTGGATCATCAGCATGAGCATGTCGCCCGGTGCCACGTCCTCCTGAAGGATGGCAGCGACATCGGCGTTTTCACCCATGCGCAGCGGGGCGTATCCCACGACCGGGCCGGGGGCCATGTCGCTGTCGGTGCGGTGCACAACGAGCCAGCCGTTGGCGGGCGCGTTCACCATATCGGCCGACACCACGCCATTTTCGACGGACTGGTCGGATGCTTCCACCATCGGAGCCATTTCGTGGCTGGCAGCGAAAGCGGTCGTAGCGAGGGCGGCAGCGGTAAGTCCGGTAGCAAATGCGAATTTCATGAATCGTCTCCTGTTGGTTTCAAACTGCGTCTGCCCGCAGTCCCCCGAACACACGTAGGACGATCAGAAAAGTTTCAGGTTTGCGATCACGCGGGATCACGGAAGCGTCAGATCACTCACCTCGAAGGAGTGCTTCGACCTCGTCACGGTCAGGCATCGCCTGCGCCGTTCCCGGCCGCGTCACCTGTAGTGCTGCGGCTGCGACACCGAAGCGTAGCGCCTCGGGAACCGGGCGGCCCTGATCCAGCGCCGCGACCACAGCCCCGATAAAGCAGTCCCCGGCCCCTGTCGTGTCCACCGGATCGACCGGGAAGGCGGGCTGCTCAAAAGTCTTTGCCCCGCGCCATGTCGCCCCTTTGGCCCCGTGCGTGACGATGAGGTTGGGCACCGGAAGATCGGATATGTCGCAACCCAGATGGTCGGCCAATTGCTGCGCCTCGATGTCGTTGACCACCACGAGATCGGCGAGGGGCAGCATTTCGGCCACCTTCCCGGCCTTGAACGGTGCAGCGGAATAGACCACGAAACACCCCCGCGCCTTCGCCAGACGGGCGGCGTCCGCGCCGAGCGTCGCTTCGTTCTGGAGCATGAAGTGATCGCCGGGCACCGCCTCGGCCAAGGCACCTTCGATCAGGTCGAGCGATTGTTCGTGGTTCGCGCCGGGCAGGACGACGATCAGGTTTTCGCCTTCGCCGTCGACGTAGACACAGGCGTTCCCCGTCACCGATCCGTCGGTCCCCACATACCGCACATCGACGCCGAACTCGGCAAGCATGTCGCGCCCCGATGCGTCCGGCCCGACCATGCCGATGTGAACGACCTTCGACCCCATTTTGGTGGCTGCGACCGACTGGTTCGCGCCCTTCCCCCCAAGCCCGAAATCGTAACCCGTGGCCGCCAACGTCTCACCCGGAACCGGCAGATGCGGCACCCGGTAGAAATGGTCGACGTTGATGGACCCCAGATTGAAGATCGTCATCAGCCGACCTTGCAGGCCGCGAGAACCGCCATGTTCAGAATGTCGTTCGCGGTCGATGTGGTGGAACAGATCTGGATGGGTTTCTGAACACCCGTCAGAATCGGGCCGATCACCGTGGCGCCGGCCATTTCCTGCATCAGCTTGACCGAGATCGAGGCCGAGTGCCGGGCAGGCACGACGAGGATGTTCGCCGGTCCCGACAGACGACAGAACGGATAATGGGACAGCACGTCGGCATTGAGCGCGACGTCGACCGTCATTTCCCCGTCATACTCGAAATCCACGCCCCGCGCTTCGAGGATACCCGGAGCTTCGTGCATCTTCTCGGCCCGTTCCGAAATCGGGTAGCCAAAGGTCGAGAACGACACGAAGGCGACCCGCGGCTCAAGCCCAAGGTCGCGGGCCACGGCCGCAGCGCCCTCGGCAATATTGGCGAGGTCTTCGGCCTCCGGCCATTCGTGAACCAGCGTGTCCGCGATGAGCACGATCCGGCCCTTATGAAGCAGCGCGGTGACACCGACCGCGCCATCTTGTGGCCGGGCATCGAAGACGTGGTTGATAAGTTCCAGCACATGCGCCGATTTCCGGGTTGCGCCGGTGACCAGTGCGTCACCGTGACCATGCGCCAACATCAGCGACGCGAAAACGTGCCGGTCGCGGGCGGCAAGCCGATGGATGTCTTTGCGATCATGCCCAGCGCGTTGAAGTCGTTCGTAAAGGAACGCCTTGTAGGTCGCGAGGTGATGGGTGTTGGCGGCATTGACCACTTCGAGTTCGGCGACGGCATCGGCGAGCCCTGCACCTTCGAGCTTCTCTTTCACATCGGAATCGCGCCCGACGACCAGCGCCTTACCGAAACCGTTGCGCTGATAGGCGACAGCGGCCCGCAGAACATGCGGATCATCCCCTTCCGCAAAGATCATCGTGGCCTGCGCAGCGCGCGCACGGGCATTTATCGACCGAAGGATCGAGGCCGTCGGGTCCATCCGCGCCTTAAGCTGGTTCTCATACCCGTGCATGTCGATGATCGGCCGCCGCGCCGCGCCACTGTCGGCCCCGGCTTTCGCCACGGCGGGCGGGATCGTGTAGATCAGACGGGGGTCGAAGGGCGTCGGAATGATGTAGTCGCGTCCGAAGGTCAGCTTCTTGCCATAGGCAATGGCGACTTCGTCCGGCACGTCTTCACGGGCGAGTTTGGCCAAAGCCTCGGCACAGGCGATCTTCATCTCGTCGTTGATAGCCCGCGCATGGATGTCGAGCGCACCGCGGAAGAGATAGGGAAAACCCAGGACGTTGTTGACCTGGTTCGGGTAGTCCGAGCGACCCGTGGCGACGATCACATCCTCGCGGACATCGTGCACCTCTTCCGGCGTGATCTCCGGGTCCGGGTTCGCCATGGCGAAGATCACGGCGTTTTCCGCCATGCTAGACACCATTTTCTGCGTCACGGCCCCTTTGACCGACACGCCGAGGAACACATCGGCGCCCACCATCGCCTCTTCGAGTGTGCGCAGGTCGGTCTTGACCGCATGGGCCGATTTCCATTGGTTCATGCCCTCGGTGCGACCCTGAAAGATCACGCCCTTGGTGTCGCAGACGATGCAGTTGTCTTGCTTGGCACCCATCGTCTTGAGAAGCTCGATACAGGCGATCCCCGCCGCCCCTGCCCCGTTCAACACGATGCGGCAATCGGCGATATCCTTGCCCGAGATATGGAGCGCATTGATAAGCCCGGCGGCACAGATCACCGCCGTCCCGTGCTGGTCGTCATGGAAGACGGGAATATCCATCTCTTCCTTGAGTCGCTGTTCGATGATGAAGCATTCGGGCGCCTTGATATCCTCAAGGTTGATGCCGCCGAACGTCGGCCCCATCAACCGAACCGCATTGATGATCTCGTCCGGGTCTTCGGTGTCCAATTCGATGTCGATCGAGTTCACGTCCGCGAACCTTTTGAAGAGCACCGCCTTGCCCTCCATCACGGGTTTCGACGCGAGCGCGCCAAGGTTGCCGAGGCCCAGAACAGCGGTCCCGTTCGAGACGACAGCGACGAGGTTGCCCTTGTTGGTATAGTCATAGGCGGTCTCGGGCGACGCATGGATCGCTTCGCAAGGAACAGCCACACCCGGCGAGTAGGCAAGCGACAGGTCACGCTGGGTCGTCATCGGCACTGACGGCGCGATATCGAACTTGCCCGGGCGCGGTTCGATATGGAACTGAAGCGCCTCTTCGCGCGTGATCTTGGGCTTTTGCGGCATTTTGGTCGTCCCTTCCTGTCGTCCGGGCTTCTCTAGCCGGGGCGCATTGCCGCCTCAACCGCTATCCCGTTTCTTTAATTCGCCATTCTTCGGGCTTGGCGACATTTTCGTAAATGGCGAGCGGGTTCAAGCGCAATATTCGTATGCATCCCCATGTCCCACCGAAATCGCCCTTCCGGCGTGAACTTCACCCCCGCCCATACTAGATTTGGTCCGAATCAGGCAGGGGATCACAATGGGCACAATCCTTCTTACCGGCGGTGCGGGTTACATCGGATCTCACACCTATGTGGAGCTCGTATCGGCCGGGCATGAGGTCGTGATCGTCGACAACTTCTCCAACGCACGGGCCGATGTGGTGGAACGGCTTCAATCCATCACCGATGGGCCGGTGACCTGCTATAAGGGAGACGTGCTGGACAAGGCGTTTCTTGCCGACATCTTTCGGCGCCACCAGTTCGACGCCGTCATTCACTTTGCGGCCCTCAAGGCGGTGGGCGAAAGCGTGCAAAAGCCGCTCGACTATTTCGAGGTCAATTGCACCGGGTTCTCGAACCTGCTGATGGCGATGAAGGATGCCGGGGTTTTCCGGGTCGTCTTTTCCTCGACCGCGACCGTCTATGGCGAACCCGTCTCGCTGCCCTATACCGAAGATCACAGGATCGCACCCGTGTCGCCCTATGCCCAAACCAAGGTGATCTGCGAAACCCTCTTGCGCCAATTGAAGGAATCGGACGATCGCTGGACCTATGGCGTCCTGCGCTACTTCAATCCCGCCGGCGCGCACGATTCCGCCCTTATCGGCGAAGACCCGAACGACATTCCAAACAACCTCATGCCGTATATCGCGAAAGTGGCGACAGGGGAGCTTCCGCATCTGAACGTGTTCGGAAACGACTACGACACGCCCGACGGAACCGGGGTGCGCGATTACATTCATGTCGTCGATCTGGCGCAGGGCCATGTGCAGTCCGTGAACAAACTGATGGACGAGGACGACACGCATGTCGTGAACCTCGGCACCGGCACGGGATATTCCGTGTTCGACATGCTGAAGTCGTATGAAAAAGCCTGTGGCAAGACGCTGCCGTACGAAATCGCGCCACGTCGCGCAGGCGACATCGATTGCTTTTATGCCGACCCGACCACCGCGCGCGATTACCTTGGGTTCGAGGCGAAGCGCGGTCTTGACGATATGTGCCAGACATCGTGGAACTGGGTCTCGCGCATCCGCAACAGCTAGGGGTTTCAACCCCTCGCCGTGCCCGATAGATTCCGCCAAAGCCTGTCGGTCGGGGGACCCGCGTGAACACTGCCAACGCTGCCGTAACGCCCATGATGGCGCAGTTTCTTGAGATCAAATCCGGCTATCCGGATGCTCTCCTGTTTTACCGCATGGGCGACTTCTATGAGCTTTTCTTTGACGACGCGGTCGCGGCGGCCGAGGCGCTGGATATCGCTCTCACGAAGCGCGGCAAACATCTGGGTGACGACATTCCCATGTGCGGTGTGCCCGTCCATGCCGCCGAGGGTTACCTGCTGACGCTCATCCGCAAGGGCTTTCGGGTCGCCGTTTGCGAGCAGATGGAAGATCCCGCCGAGGCCAAAAAGCGCGGCTCCAAGTCCGTCGTGAAACGCGATGTGGTGCGTCTGGTCACGCCCGGAACGCTGACGGAGGATTCTCTGCTCGACGCCCGGCGTCACAATTTCCTTGCCGCATTCGCCGAGGTTCGGGACGAGGGTGCGCTGGCGTGGGTCGACATATCGACAGGCGCGTTTCGGATCATGCAATGTCCCCGCTCCCGCCTTGGCCCTGAACTCGCGCGCATCGCACCGCGCGAAGTCGTCGTCAGCGAGTCATCTGAAGCCGAATTGGCCGAGTTAGTCACTGATCTGGGTGCGGCGATCACACCGCTGGGTCGGGCGGCGTTCGACAGCACGGGCGCCGAGAAGCGCCTTTGCGATCTGTTTTCCGTGTCGGCGCTGGACGCTTTCGGCACCTTTTCGCGGGCGGATCTGGGGGCATTGGGTGCGATCGTCGATTACCTCGATATCACCCAAAAGGGCAAACTCCCGCTTCTGCGTCCGCCTGTCGTTGAAATCAGCCAGACCGCGATGCAGATCGATGCCGCGACGCGACGAAATCTTGAATTGACCCATGCCCTTGCGGGCGGGCGCGACGGATCGTTGCTTTCGACAATCGACAAGACGGTGACGGCTGGTGGCGGACGCTTGCTCGAACGACGACTTTCCAGCCCGTCAAGAACCCTCGATACGATTGAGAGCCGTCTTGAGGCGGTTGGTTTTCTGGTGGACGAGAGCCTTTTTCGGGCCGATCTGCGCGACGCGCTGCGCAAGGTGCCGGATATCGATCGCGCCGTCTCCCGGCTTGCCCTCGACCGTGGCGGTCCGCGCGACCTGACCGGCATTCGTGACGGCCTTGGCGCAGCGGCCGAGATCGCCGCGCAGCTTTCTTCGGTCGAACCACCAAAGCTGATGCGCGAAGCCGGGATGTCATTGACCGGACACGATGTACTCGTGGGGCTGCTGGAGCGTGCTCTCGTGGCCGATCCGCCCCTGCTGGTTCGCGACGGGGGGTTCATTGCCACAGGCTATGACGCGGAACTGGACGAAGCGCGGACCCTTCGCGACGAAGGGCGCGGTGTCATCGCTGGAATGCAGGCGAAATACGCCGAGATGGCTGGGGTTTCGTCGCTCAAGATCAAACACAACAATGTCCTTGGGTATTTCATCGAAACCACCGCGACCCACGCGGAAAAGATGCTGTCGGCGCCGCTGTCCGAGACGTTCATTCACCGTCAGACGACCGCGAATGCCGTTCGCTTCACGACCGTCGATCTGTCGGAACTCGAGACCAAGATTCTGAATGCCGGAAACCGAGCGTTGGAGATCGAAAAGCGTCTCTATGACAGCCTGAAAGCCGAAGTCCTCTCCAACGCAGCGGCGCTTGGTGACGCGGCGCGAAGTCTTGCCGAGCTCGACGTTTCAGCGGCGCTGGCTGAACTTGCGGCCAGCGAAGACTGGTGTCAGCCCATTGTCGAGAATTCGCGCGCGTTCGAGGTTTTGGGCGGTCGGCATCCGGTCGTCGAACGGGCGCTTCGGGCGCAGGGCGGCGATCCGTTCATCGCCAACGATTGCCGCTTGGCTGACGGGTCGGATGGGGCCGACATCTGGCTTTTGACCGGGCCGAACATGGCGGGTAAGTCCACATTCCTGCGCCAGAACGCCCTGATCGCGCTTCTCGCTCAAGCCGGGAGTTTCGTCCCTGCGACATCGGCGCGGATCGGCATTGTCAGCCAATTGTTCTCGCGCGTTGGCGCCGCCGACGATCTGGCACGCGGTCGGTCGACCTTCATGGTCGAAATGGTAGAGACGGCAGCGATCCTCAATCAAGCCGACGACCATGCGCTTGTGATCCTTGATGAGATCGGACGCGGAACCGCGACTTACGACGGCTTGTCCATCGCTTGGGCAACGCTCGAGCATCTGCACGAAACCAACCGATGCCGCGCCCTGTTCGCGACGCATTATCACGAGTTGACCCAACTGGCCGGAAAGCTGGACGGTGTCGACAACGCGACCATCGCCGTCAAGGAATGGGACGGCGAGGTGATTTTCCTGCACGAGGTCATCAAGGGGGCGGCCGACCGTTCATACGGTGTGCAGGTGGCGAAGCTGGCCGGACTTCCATCGAGTGTGATCGACCGCGCCCGGATCGTGTTGGATGCGCTTGAGAAAGGCGAACGCGAAGGCGGCGCAGCACAGAAGGCCTTGATCGACGATCTTCCGCTGTTCTCGGCCGTTCCCGTGCAGTCCGCCCCGGTGAAAACGGCTCCTTCTGTTCTAAAAGAAAAGCTCGCCGGGATTCATCCCGACGAGCTGACGCCCCGTGAGGCGCTGGATCTGATTTACGAGTTGAAGTCGCTCGAGAACGATTAGGCGTCAGCCCGGATTGGACGACACGCCCACTTGCGCCGCGCGAAGCAGACGGTCGTGCAGCATGAAACCTTCGGCCATCACCTGAATGATTTCGCCCTTGTTCGTGCCGGGCACGGGCGCCTCGAACATGGCTTCGTGCTCGATCGGGTCAAACTTGTCGCCCACTTCGGGCGCAAGAATGCGGATGCCGTGTTTGGAGAAGATGTTCAGCAACTCCCGCATGGTGAGTTCCAGACCTTCGGTCAGGCCCGATGCTTTTTCGCGCAGATCGTCGTCAATCGCTTCCATCGCGCGTTTCATGTTGTCGTAGACCGGCAGCATGTCACGGGCGAGTTTCGATCCGCCGTAGTTCTCGGCCTCGCGCCGATCCCGGTCGGACCGTTTGCGCGCATTCTCGGCATCCGCCAAGGCCCGCATGAATTTGTCTTTGAGCTGATCGCGCTCGATGCGAAGCGCCTCGACCTCGTCTACCTCTTCGAGCGGATCGGTTTCCGGTGCCACGTCTTCGTCTTCCGGCAGATCGGACTTGCCCTGATCCGCCATGATTTCTTCGATTGCAGCCTCGATATCCTCGAGCGGCTCTTTCTTCTTCGGGTCGGCCATTCTTTCCCTCATTACCCCCGGTCGGAGATCAGTTTCCCGACCAGCTGCGCAGTGTAATCCACGATCGGCACGATCCGCCCATAGTTGAGCCGGGTGGGTCCGATGACCCCAACCGCACCGACGATCTTTCGGTCAGCGTTCATATATGGAGAAACCACCAGAGAGGAACCGGAAAGTGAGAAAAGTTTGTTCTCAGAGCCAATAAAAATCCTCACACCTTCGCCATCTTCCGCCAGTTCGAGGAACTCGGCGATGTCTTGCTTACGTTCGAGGTCATCGAAGAGGCTCTTGATCCGGTGAAGCTCGGCCTCGTCCGCTGGATCGGTAATCAGATTCGCCCGCCCCTGCACGATCAGGCGATCGGTTCCCGCACCATCCTTGTTCCAAACCGCAAGCCCGCTTTCGACCATGGCGCGGGCGACCTCGTCGACTTCGCGCCGTCGTTTTTCGACCTCCCGCAAGATCACCTCCCGCAGTTCGGACAACGTCCGCCCTTCGGCCAGCGAGTTGAGGAAATTCGCAGCCTCCCGCATCGAGCTGGGCGTGTGACCTTTCGGCGGGGTGAACAGCCGGTTTTCGACCTGACCATCTGCAAAGACCAGAACGGTGAGCGCCCGGTCCACACCAAGGCTTACGAATTCGATATGCTTGATCGGCGCTTCGGACTTCGGCGTCAGCACAAGGCTCGCGCCGGACGTGATGCCCGACAGCGCCTTGCCGACCGAGCTCATCAGCGCCGGAACATCGGCGGAGTTCGAGCCGAGCGTTTCCTGAATTTTGTCGCGATCCCCATCGGTCAGATCACCGACTTCCAAAAACCCGTCTACGAACATACGCAGGCCAAGCTCGGTCGGGATGCGACCGGCTGAGACGTGAGGGGAATTCAACAGCCCGAGGTATTCAAGATCCTGCATGACGTTTCTGATCGTCGCCGCCGAGACCTTTTCCGACAAGGTGCGCGTCAGGGTGCGCGAGCCGACCGGATCACCGCTTTCAAGGTATGCCTCGACGAGCCGCCGAAACACCTCACGCGATCGGTCGTTCAGTTCGTCCAGTCTGGGTGACCCGTCGGTCATGCCATTGTCTCCATCGGGCGGCCGCCCTTGCTTTTTTCATGGCGGCGTGACACCCACGCCGCAGAAAAATCAGGAAGGATACGCCATGCGCCCATCTGGCAGGAATGTAGATGAACTGCGCCCGATTTCAATTGAAACGGGCGTCACGAAACATGCCGAAGGGTCCTGCCTCATCAAGGTCGGCGATACGCATGTGCTGTGCACCGCATCGTTGGAAGAGCGTGTGCCGCCCTGGCTTCGCAACACCGGTATGGGGTGGGTCACCGCCGAATACGGAATGCTGCCGCGGTCCACATCTTCGCGTATGAGGCGCGAGGCGACCGCAGGCAAGCAAGGCGGGAGAACCGTTGAAATTCAACGGCTTATCGGTCGTTCGCTGCGCGCGGGTGTCGATCGGCAGGCGCTTGGCGAACGTCAGATCACGGTCGATTGCGACGTCATTCAGGCCGACGGGGGCACGCGTTGCGCCTCGATCACCGGCGGATGGGTTGCCCTGCGTCTTGCGGTTCAGAAACTGATGAAGGCTGGCGACATCGTGTCGGACCCCCTGATCGATCCGGTCGCCGCCGTCTCTTGCGGCATTTATGCCGGTCAGCCCGTCCTCGACCTCGACTATCCCGAGGACAGCGAAGCCGGTGTCGACGGGAACTTCGTCATGACGGGAACCGGACGATTGATCGAGGTGCAGATGTCGGCCGAAGGTTCCACCTTCTCCCGCGCTCAGATGGATGACCTTATGGGTCTTGCCGAAAAGGGCGTTGCAGAGCTGGTGGCCGCACAAAAGGCCGCCGTGGCATGACCCGCGCGTTCACCGGCGACCGTTTGGTCATCGCCTCGCACAACAAAGGCAAGCTGCGCGAAATCGCCGCCTTGGTTGAACCGTTTGGCGTGACCTGTTCCTCGGCATCGGAATTCGGGCTCGAAGAACCGGATGAAACCGAGGACACGTTCGCCGGGAACGCCCGGATCAAGGCCCACTTCGCGGCGAAGGAAACCGGATTGCCCGCATTGTCGGATGACAGCGGGATCATGGTCGATGCGCTCGACGGTGCCCCGGGTGTCTATACGGCGGACTGGGCCGAGACACCGGAAGGTCGCGATTTTCCCATGGCCATGAAAAAGACGTGGGATCTTCTCGACGAACGAGGCGCAGCCGAACCGCGCACGGCGTCTTTCAATTGCACCCTGTGCCTCGCCTGGCCGGATGGACATGACGAGATTTTCGAGGGCCGCGTGTCCGGTCGTCTGACATGGCCGATGCGCGGCGATCAGGGTTTCGGGTACGACCCGATCTTCATCCCGGACGGTTTCGACATCACATTTGGTGAGATGGGCCCGAAACAGAAGCACGAGATGAGCCATAGGGCCGTCGCATTCGCCAAACTGGTCGAGGGCTGCTTTGACCGATAACTGGAGAGAGGGCGGTTTCGGCCTCTACATCCATTGGCCTTTCTGCGCGGCCAAGTGCCCCTACTGCGACTTCAACAGCCATGTGTCCTCACAAATCGACATGGCCGACTGGCAGGCCGCCTATCTTGCCGAGTTGGAGCGTTATGCACGCGAAACCCCGAATCGTGTCCTGAGCTCGGTTTACTTCGGCGGCGGGACCCCTTCCCTGATGGACCCCGCCGTCGTCGGTGCGGTGCTGGATGCTGTCGCGGGGCACTGGACGCCCGCGAACGACATTGAAATCACGCTCGAAGCGAATCCAAGCTCGGTGGAAGCCGAACGTTTCGCTGGCTATGCAGCGGCGGGCGTGAACCGGGTTTCAATGGGGTTTCAGGCCCTGAATGACCGGGATCTGAAGGCGCTCGGCAGGCTCCATGACGTTGAAACGGCCTTGGCTGCTTTGGACGTCGCGCGTTCGACGTTCGACAGGATCAATTTCGACCTCATTTACGGACGTCAGGATCAGTCGCTCGAAGACTGGACTGCGGAGCTTGAGCGGGCGGTCAGCTTCGAGCCGGATCACCTGTCGCTCTATCAGCTCACCATCGAGGACGGCACCGCATTCGGAGATCGGTTCGCGCGTGGAAAGCTGCGGGGCCTGCCCGACGAAGATTTGTCGGCCGATATGTATTTTGCCACGCAAGACATTTGCGACGTTGCCGGACTGTGGGCTTATGAAGTCTCTAATCACGCCAAACCCGGCCAAGAATCCCGGCATAACCTGATCTACTGGTCCGCTGGTGATTACATCGGCATCGGCCCGGGCGCACATGGGCGCCTGAGCCTTGGGGGTCAACGCTGGGCCACCTGGACTGAGTTGTCGCCTTCGAAGTGGCTGGATCAAGCGCTAAAGCACAACGGCGAGGCCGGCCGCGAAGCTTTGAGTCGCGCTGACCAAGCCGGTGAATACCTTATGATGGGTCTGCGCACCACGCGAGGACTAGATCTAGACCGATACGAGGCTATTTCTGGTGTGCCATTAGATGAAACGGTTCTTCAGGACTTCGTCCGAGATGGCTATTTGAGCCTGAAAAACCGCTACCTCGCCCCGACACGATCTGGCCGCGCCGTCCTGAACGCGGTCATACGCGAGCTTTTGCCAAGCTAGACGTCACCGCCGAGCATGCGGCACAGATCGTCGAATTGATCGAGCGTCGCGTACCGGATCGTCACAGTCCCCTGATCGTCGCCATCCTTATGGTCGATCGAAACCTTCATGCCCGATGCAGCGGAAAGCGATTTTTCAAGCGCCACCGTGTCCGCGTCCTTTTGGGCCTTCTGGGCAGGCGTAGACTGCTTCTTCGGTGATGTGGGAGATTTCGCCAGACGTTCGATATCGCGAACGGAAAGCCCCTCTTTCACAGCACGACGCGCAAGCTCTACCGGATTTTCCGCTGTGATAATCGCCCGCGCGGCGCCCGCAGACAGGCGTCCATCCACGACCATCTCGAGCACTTCTTCCGGCAGATTCAGCAGACGCATCATATTGGCGATGTGCGACCGCGATTTCCCGAGGGCCTCCGCCAGCTTTTCCTGCGTATGCCCGAACTTCTCCATCAGATCGCGATAGCCTGCGGCCTCTTCAATTGGATTGAGGTCCGCGCGTTGGATATTCTCGATAATCGCGACTTCCAGCGCTTCGGTATCGTTGTAGCCACGGATAATCGCGGGAATTTCATGCAACTGGGCGACCTGAGCCGCACGCCACCGGCGTTCGCCGGCGACGATCTCATACGCGCCCTCTTTCGTGGGGTGCGGCCTGACGATCAGAGGCTGGATGATCCCCTTCTCACGGATCGAGTTGGCCAGATCCTCCAACCCTTCGGGCGTGAACCTGCGCCTCGGTTGGTCTGGGTTGGCTTCCACGTTCTCAATTGGAATCAACATATCGGGCTTTCTTTGCCCTTCGGACCCAACATGTGCCACTTCGGCATCCGGCTGAACATCGGCCATGAGTGCGGAAAGCCCGCGCCCCAATCCGCGGTTCGGTTTCTTCGTTGCCATGTCTGCCTCCTACCCGGCCTTCGCCATCAGTTCTTGTGCCAATGAAATATACGCCTGACTGCCCTTGGAACTCGGATCGTAGGAAATCACCGGCATGGCGAAAGACGGCGCCTCCGAAACCCTGACATTTCTTGGAACCACGGTCTTGAAGACCAATTCTCCAAGGGTGTCCCGCGCATCCGCCTCTACTTGCTGCGCAAGGTTGTTGCGCATGTCGTGCATCGTCAGCACGACGCCTTCGATCCTCAGTTTCGGGTTCGCCGCCTCGCGCACCTCGCGGATCGTCAGCATAAGCTGACTCAAGCCTTCAAGTGCGAAAAACTCGGATTGCAGCGGGATAAGGACGGAATGAGCAGCGACGAGCGCGTTCACGGTGAGCAGGTTCAGAGAGGGCGGACAATCGATCAGGATGTAGTCCAACCCCAACCTCTCGGCGGTCGGTGCACGCAGGGAATCATGCAGCAGATGCGACCGTTTCTCATTCGCGACCAACTCGATATCCGCCGAAGACAGATCCGTCGTCGCCGGAGCAATCCAGAGGTTGTCGATCTCGGTTTGGAGAACGACGGACTCGAGCGGCGACTCCTCCAACAACAGATCATATGTCGTGCTTTCACGGTCCTGCGGCTCGATACCAAGCCCGGTCGATGCGTTACCCTGCGGGTCGAGATCGACGATGAGGACCTTGTTCCCCTTCATCGCCAGAGCTGCGCCCAAGTTTATCGCGGTCGTGGTTTTTCCGACGCCGCCTTTCTGGTTGGTCACCGCTATGATCTTGGCGTCAGGCACGTTCGATATCTCCGATCTTCAGGACGACCGCGTCCGGATTGGTCTTGCTGGGGTATGTATCGACTTGGAAACGCCAGTTTACAAGAGCGGTTTCAAGCTCTTCCCTGTATCCCGCACCTTTCAGAAACAGCGCCAAACCTCCGGGTTTCAGATGCCGCAGCGCATAAGCGAGAAGGTCGTCCAACGGCGCCAGCGCACGTGCGGAAATCACGTCTGCACCCGCCGGACCGACCTTCTCGACTCTCTCGGACAGCACTTCAACCGACACGCCGCATTCTCGGGCCACGGTCCTAAGAAACGTCGCTTTCCTCTGGTCGCTCTCGATGCATCGAACTCGCAGGTCCGGCTGCGCCTCGGCGGCTATGATGGCGACAACGATTCCAGGAAAGCCTCCGCCGGTGCCGACATCGAGCCAAAGGCCGGATCGGCCTTCGGCAAGCGACAGGAGTTGCGCGGAATCCAGCAAATGCCGGCTCCACAAATCCTTCAGCGTCGACGCGCTGACCAGGTTTATATGGCGATTCCATTTTGTCAGAAGCTCTGCAAAGGTATCGAGCCGCCGCTCTGTTTCACGTGAAACACTCACCGCCTCCAGAAAGGCAGTTTTGTTCACGCGGATTTCCTTCGCGCGGACTGCCGGACTTTCGCCAAAATTAGCGCGAGCGCAGCAGGCGTCATACCTTCGATCCGACCTGCATGAGCTAGGGTTTCCGGCTTAACTTTGGAAAGCTTCTGCTTCAACTCGCCCGTCAGCCCGTCAAGGCCGACATAGTCGAAATCGCTCGGAATGACTTGGTGCTCATCGCGGCGGAGCGCCTCCACTTCCCGCGCCTGCCTCTCGATATACCGCGCATACAATGCATCTTTCGAAACTTGCGAACGCGTGTCGGGATCGACGGACGAAAAAACGTCATCCATCTTCACCAGCGATGCGAATGTGATCCCCGGGATCGACAGCAGATCGAACCCAGTCCGGCGTGTCCCGTCTTCGCTCACCGAACCACCGGCTGCGTTGACTTCCTGCGGCTTGAACGAGCGGCCTTTCAACAGGGTCTTCGCCGCGTCGAGCTTTTCCATCTTCTCGGAAAAACGCCTTTTCCGTTCAGCGGATGCAGCTCCCAGGTCGATGGCCAAAGGCGTCAATCTCTGGTCGGCGTTATCGGCCCGAAGTGCGAGTCTGAATTCAGCCCGCGATGTGAACATACGATACGGCTCGGTCACACCACGTGTCACGAGATCATCGATCATCACCCCGATGTAAGAGGACGACCGCGAAAAAATGACCTCGTCATACCCGAGCGCAGCGCGAGCAGCGTTGAAGCCTGCAACAATGCCTTGTGCCGCAGCTTCCTCGTAGCCCGTTGTGCCGTTGATCTGACCCGCAAGATACAGGCCCGAGACATTCTTGAGCTCCAAGGTCAGGCGCAAGGCGCGCGGGTCGACATAATCGTATTCAATCGCATATCCTGGCTGCAAAATTCGCGCGTTCTCCAGACCGGAAATCGAAGCGACGTAAGCTTGCTGAACATCTTCAGGCAGAGACGTCGAAATGCCGTTCGGATAGACTGTATGATCGTCCAATCCTTCCGGTTCCAGAAAGATCTGATGCGACGGCTTGTCTGAAAATCGCACGACCTTGTCCTCGATGGACGGGCAATATCTTGGGCCGACGCCGTCGATGTGCCCCCCATACATTGCCGACCGTTCAAGGTTCCGCGAAATGATCTCATGCGTTCTTTCGTTCGTGTGCGTGATGCCGCACGAGATCTGACGTGCCGTCGGTTTGGTGTTCAGAAAAGAAAAAACCTCGGGGTTCTCGTCGCCAGGCTGAGTTTCCAACTTACCCCAATCGATGGTGCGGCCATCCAAACGCGGCGGCGTTCCGGTCTTGAGCCGACCAAACGGCAAGCCGAGGGACTCGATTTGCTCGGCCAGCCTGACGGACGGGCGATCGCCCATGCGACCACCTTCCCAACGGACATCGCCGATATGGATTACCCCGCGCAGGAAGGTGCCGGTCGTGAGGACCACCGCGCGCGCTGAAATCTCGGAGCCATCAGCAAGGATCAAGCCGGTGACCTTATCGCCCGACATTGCAAGCGACGCGACTTCTCCTTCAACGACCGTCAGACGATTTTGCTCCGAAACCAGTTTCGAGACCGCCGCGCGGTAGAGCTTTCGATCCGCCTGCGCACGCGGACCCTGAACAGCTGGGCCTTTTGAACGGTTCAACCGGCGAAACTGGATACCCGCCAAATCCGCCGCGCGCCCCATGATGCCGTCGAGGGCGTCGATTTCACGAACTAGATGGCCCTTCCCCAGCCCACCGATTGCCGGATTGCAGGACATGACGCCCAGATCCGACGCCCGCAAGGTGACCAAAGCCGTTCGCGCACCGATCCGTGCCGAAGCGACCGCAGCCTCGGCACCAGCGTGGCCTCCGCCAACGATCACGACATCGAAATCAGAATGTTCCACGTGAAACATGCCTCTCTCTACTTCCCCAGACAAAAACTCGCGAATATCTCGTCAAGCACCACTTCCACGTCCACACGACCCATCAGGGCATCGAGAGCACGGATTGCGGACCAGAGTTCTTCAGCGGCGAGTTCGGAACGTTCGGAGCCGCTCTGTACCTCGATTCGAGCATTTTCCAAAGCCACTTGCGCAGTACTCAGCGCCACGCGGTGCCGCTCCCGGATCGCTGTACCCGCGTGGCTCGCCCGTTCGCTTAGAACCGATGTGATCTGCTCCACCAGAAAATCCAAGCCTTCGCCGGTCTTACCCGAAATGCCCGTACCCGTGAGGTCCGATTTCCCTTGAACGACGATATCGCCATCCATCGGGTCCATCGGCAGAACCTCGCCTGACAACAGGAAAATCCGCAGGTCTGCCTCCGCAGCACGTGCCTTCGCCCGCTCTATTCCCAACCGCTCGATGACATCTTCCGATTCGCGCAATCCCGCTGTGTCGAGGATCGTCACGGGAAGCCCGGCAAGGTCCATCCGAACCTCGAGCACGTCCCGCGTCGTTCCCGCAACTTCGGACGTAATCGCGGCGTCCCGGCCGGCGAGCGCATTCAGCAGAGTGGATTTTCCAGCATTCGGCGCCCCCACGATCGCAACCTCGAACCCATCGCGAATGCGCTCCGAAATGCGCGCGCTGGCCGTTTCAGACCGGACATCGTCCAGCGTTCTATCAATGAGGTCCAGAACTTCCGGCGAGACATCGACCGGAACCTCTTCATCAGCGAAATCAATCGTCGCTTCCAGCAACGCCGTCGCCCGCACGAGGTCCTTACGCCAATGGGATGTCTTGTCGCCGAGCGCACCGGAAAGCACGCGCAGCGCCTGCTTTCTTTGGGCTTCCGTTTCGCTGTCGATGAGGTCGGCAAGCCCTTCCACCTGGGCAAGGTCCAGACGCTCATTCTCCATCGCGCGGCGCGTGAACTCGCCCGGCTCCGCCATCCTCAGACCCCGCAATGAAGACAATGTCGACAGCACACTCGCCACAACGGCGGTCGATCCGTGCAAATGAAACTCCACCACAGGTTCCCCTGTAAAGCTCGCACCCTCCGAGAACGTCAGAACCAAGGCTTCGTCGATTGGATCATTTCCGTTGCGCAGCGTGCGCAGACCAGTTGTCCGCACCGGCGGCAATGCACCGGCCAACGCCTTGCCGGCCGAAAACGCGTCCGGGCCGGACACCCGGATGACGGCAACGCCTGCCTTGCCCCGTGCCGAGGCGAGCGCAAAGATCGTATCCATGGTCAACCTGTTGAATTAAAACAGGATTATGCGTTCATCGAGTCGAAGAACTCGTCGTTCGTCTTGGTTTGTTTGAGCTTCGAGATCAGGAACTCGATCGCATCCGTCGTGCCCATCGGGTTCAGGATACGACGCAGCACATAGGTTTTCTGAAGATCCTTCGAATCTACCAGAAGCTCTTCTTTCCGCGTCCCGGACTTGAGGATGTCGATCGCCGGGAAGATCCGCTTGTCCGACACCTTGCGATCCAGCACCAATTCCGAGTTACCCGTGCCTTTGAACTCTTCGAAGATGACTTCATCCATGCGGCTGCCGGTGTCGATCAGGGCCGTCGCGATGATGGTCAGCGAACCGCCCTCTTCGATGTTACGCGCAGCACCGAAGAACCGCTTCGGGCGCTGCAAGGCGTTGGCATCCACACCACCCGTCAGGACCTTGCCGGAGGACGGCACCGTCGTGTTGAACGCACGGCCCAGACGCGTGATCGAGTCGAGCAGGATGACGACGTCCCGCTTGTGCTCCACCAGACGCTTCGCCTTTTCGATCACCATTTCCGACACGGCGACGTGGCGCGACGCGGGTTCATCGAAGGTCGAGGCAACGACTTCGCCGTTCACCGACCGCTTCATGTCCGTCACTTCCTCGGGCCGTTCGTCGATCAGCAGGACGATCAGATAGACCTCGGGATGGTTGACCGAGATCGAATGCGCGATGTTCTGCATCAGCACCGTCTTACCAGTGCGCGGCGGTGCCACGATCAACGAACGCTGGCCCTTCCCGATCGGAGCAACCAGATCGATGATACGCGCCGAACGATCCTTGATCGTCGGATCGTCGATTTCCATCTTCAGACGCTCATCCGGGTGCAGGGGCGTCAGGTTGTCGAAGGCCACCTTGTGCCGCGCCGTTTCCGGATCGGTGAAGTTGATCTTCTCGACCTGGGTGATCGCAAAATAGTTCTCGTTCTCGCCCGGTGCCGCAATGACGCCTTCGACCGTGTCACCGGTGCGCAACGAATGCTTTCGGATCATGTCCGGCGACATGTAGATATCGTCGGGGCCGGGCAGATAGTTCGCTTCGGGCGAGCGCAGGAAGCCAAAGCCGTCCTGAAGCACTTCGAGCACGCCATCGCCCCCGATCTCCCAGCCGTCTTCGGCACGCGCCTGAAGGATCTGGAACATCATTTCGCCCTTCCGCATGGTCGAGGCGTTCTCGATCTCGAGCTCTTCGGCCATCGCCAAAAGGTCTTTCGGGCTCTGCGCCTTGAGGTCGGACAGGTTCAAGCGTTCAGTCATGGGAAATCACCGATAGGACGAGCGATTGGCTCAGTCAGCGTTGTAGAGTGGGAAACACGGACCGGACGGCCCTTTGGACGCGGGATATAGGGAACCGGACCTTTCAAGTCAATCTTGGCGTTCTTTGCAAATCTCGCCGGCATGTCCGCCCTCCCTTAATAAAGAAAAGAAAGAAAAAGGGTTGTATTGATTTGTAGACCCTGTGGGTATTGGGGATTAACGACTTGTCCGCAGCGTTTTCGTCACAAATGAACGAGGTTGGATAAGACCGTCGGAACCCGGCCGGAATCCAGTTTATGATTTCGGAAACAGGCACTTACGTGATACCCAGCCTGTGAACAAATTCGTGGACCGTTCTGTGCGTGGACCCGGAACTCACAACATGGGCGAACCCGGTTGTCCCGTGTTGGCGCGGCAAGGAACGGAATGTCGGAAACCCGCCGATAAGACGGAACGCCGGAATTGCACCGTTCCACGCACAATCGCATAACGAGGAACAAACAAGGATTCTCCACAGGGTTCCCAACATGCCGACACGACTGATCCTCGCTTCCGGGTCCGAAATTCGGGCGACATTGCTGGCGAACGCCGGGATCGCCTTCGATGTCGAACCGGCGCGGATCGACGAATCCGCAATTCGGGCCGGTCTGGCCGCCGAACAAGCGACCCCGCGCGATGTCGCGGACGCTTTGGCGGAATACAAGGCGCGCAAGGTCGGGCAGAAGAACCCAACCTCGCTTGTGCTGGGCTGCGATCAGGTCGCGGCGTTGAAAAGCGAAATCCTGAACAAGCCCGAGACGCCCGAAGTCGCGCGGGAACAGCTTGCCCGCCTGTCTGGCCAGACGCATCACTTGATGTCGGCGGCGGTCATCTATCACGATTACGAACCCGTCTGGCGCCATGTCGGTATGGTCCGCATGACCATGCGGCAATTGAGCGATGCCTATGTGAAAGATTACGTCGACAGGAACTGGGACAGCATCCGGCACTCGGTCGGGTCCTACAAACTCGAAGAAGAAGGGGTCCGGCTCTTCTCGCAGATCGACGGATCGTATTTCAACGTTCTCGGGTTGCCGCTTACCGAGTTGATATCCTATCTCATCGTGAGGGGAGACCTTGAGACATGAGCGAGGCGTCGACGCCCATAGCAGCGGTCATGCTTGCACCCGGCGAAACCAGCCGGTTGCCGGTGTTGTTCGACCACTGGCTCTGGGCGACGCAGCTTCCCGGTCGCTATCTTCCGTTGACGGTCGAGCCGCAGGATATCGGCGACGTGATCTCGGCGCTTCCCAAAGCCGGTTTCGTGGGGCTCCATATCTCGGCGGCTTACCAAAAGGCCGTTCTGGATCATGCCGATATCATAACGGATCGCGCTGCGCTGATGTCTGGTGCGAACACGCTCATCTTTCGGCGTGATGGAAAAATCCATGCCGACAACACCGATGGTTACGGATTCATCGAAAATATCCGTCTGAGCGTGCCCGGATGGGATGCGCGCCTTGGCCCCGCTGCCATTTTCGGCGCCGGGCGCGCGGCGCGCGTGGTGATCTCGGCCTTGATCGAGGTCGGGGTCGGACAGATCCGCCTGACATCGCGGACCCGCCCAAAGGCGGAGCAGCTTCGCAGCGAATTCGGCACCCGGATTGAGGTCGTAGATTGGCTTAAGGCGGGGAACATGGCGGAAGGGGCCGCGACGGTGGTGAACGCGACGCCTCTGGGAACCCGCGGCAACTCGGACTTTCGCGTGCCGCTGGACGGGCTGACGCCGGGCGCGGTCGCCTGCGATCTGACGGTCGACCCGCCTGCGACCCGGTTTTTGCAGCAGGCCGCCGCTTATGGCTGTCATGTCGCCGACGGTGTCGGCATGTTGATCTGCCAGGCGTCCCCCAGTTTCGAACGGTGGTTCGGCCAGCGACCGCCGAATGACGAAGATGCAAGGATCGCCGCGGCTTCATGACTTTCATCATCGGACTGACCGGCTCCATCGGCATGGGCAAAAGCACGACGGCCAAGATGTTTGCGGAAGCGGGCGTTCCGGTCTGGGATGCGGATGCCGCCGTTCATCGGCTTTACGCTTCGGGCGGCGCAGCGGTCGAGCCGTTCCGGGCCTTGCGCCCGGACGTAATCGAGGATGGGGCCGTAAGCCGCGAGGCGTTGAAACGCTGGATGGCCGAAGACCCCTCCGCCCTGAAACAGATCGAGAGGATCGTTCATCCCCTCGTGGCGCAGGACCGCGCGGCCTTTCTTGCGAACACTTCCGCCGATCTGGTGGTTCTGGACATCCCGCTGTTGTTCGAAACAGGCGGAAACAGGTCAATGGACGCGGTCGTTGTCGTCTCGGCCCCCGAAGACGTCCAGCGCGAGCGGGTTCTGGCACGCGGGACGATGGATGAGGCGACATTCGAAAGCATCCGCGCGAAACAAACCCCGGATGCCGAAAAACGGGCGAAGGCGGATTACGTCATCGAAACCCTGACACTTGAAGCCGCGCAGGCGCAGGTCCAGTCTGTGCTCGACGATATCCGAAGGAAACTGGCTGATGCGTGAGATCGTGCTCGACACCGAAACCACGGGATTCGATCCCAAGACCGGCGACCGGATGGTCGAGATCGGGGCGGTCGAGCTGTTCAATCACATGCCGACGGGCCGGACCTATCACCAGTACATCAACCCGCAGCGCGATATGCCGGAAGGCGCGTTCGCCGTCCACGGATTGTCCGAGGAATTCCTGAAGGACTACCCGGTGTTCGCCGATATCGCGGACGCGTTTCTCGAATTCATCGGGGACGCCAAGCTCGTCATCCACAATGCCTCCTTCGACGTTCCGTTTCTGAATGCCGAACTTGGCTGGTGCAAACGGCGGCAGATCCCGATGGATCAATCGATCGATACGCTTCTCATCGCGCGCAAAAAGTTTCCGGGTGCGGGCAATTCGCTCGATGCGCTTTGCCGCCGCTTCGGGATCGACAACTCCCACCGCACGCTGCACGGCGCGTTGCTCGACTCGGAAATTCTGGCCGAAGTCTATCTGGAACTGATCGGTGGCCGGCAGCCCGACCTGGTGCTTGGCGGCGGCGGATCGCAAACGTCCGACACGACGCAGAACGAGGATTGGCGCCCCCGGCCCCGACCGGAAGCCCTGCCATCGCGGATCACCGAAGACGAACGCGCGGCACATCAGGCATTTGTGGAAAAACTCGGCGCGTCTGCGCTCTGGTCCAAACTCGCCTAGCGGGGCCGGCGCAGGTAAACGTAATAGGCGCCCAGACCACCGTGCTTTCGGTTCGCCTCGGAAATCTGGAGGACGTGGGACCGTAGCGGTGGCGAGTTCAGCCAGTGCGGAACCTGATGCCGCAAGACGCCGTGGCGTTCGGGGATCGGGCCGTCGTCGGGCCGCGATTTCCCCTTACCCGTAATGACAAGAACGAACCGCCGCCCCTCGGCGACCGAGTTCATGATGAAAGACAGAAGACGCGGGTGCGCCTGCGCCATCGTCAGACCGTGAAGGTCGATCCGCGCTTCGGGCGACAGCTTGCCGCGTTTCATCTGCTGGTAGCGTTTTCGATCCATCGCGACGGGCGCACGGGCCACGCTGTCTTCGACCTTCGGCGCCAGATCGTTCGAGGGCAGCTTGGTGTCCGACCGCGTTCCGATCCGAAAAGGTTTGATGTCCGGTGACGGCGGTGCGGGTTTCGGCTTCGACACCAAAGCCTCGCTCGCAGTCTCTTGGGTTCGCGTCGGATGCATCGGCGTCGCCCGTTTCGCAACCTCGTCCCAGAGTGCCTTTTCGTCGGCACTCAAATGCCGGGGTCGCCGCGCCAAACCTATTCCTCCGGGGCGAGCGCGTAAGCACGCTGGATCGGAAGGAGGACGACCATGCGCCCGGCGTCCTTGATCCGCCCGGCCGCCTTCCCGGCTTCGTCGCCGGTGCCCCAGAAAATGTCGGCCCGTTGCGCGCCCTTGATGCGCGATCCGGTGTCCTGCGCGACCATCAGGCGCGAAAAAGGTTCGGCCCCGCCCTTTTCGATCCAAACCGGCGCGCCAAGCGGGGTATAGGCCGGATCGACCGCCAAGGTCCGACCCGCGGAAATCGACCGTGCCATTGCGCCGATCGGACCGGAGTGCGACGGCAGATGTTCGAGCTCGGTGAAGAACACGTAAGACGTGTTGTGGCTCAGAAGATCGCGGCCCTCGACAGGGTTGCGGGATACCCAATTCTTGATGACCTCGGCCGAGACCTGATGGATGTTGTAGATGCCGCGCCGCACCAGTTCGTCCCCGAGAGAGCGAAAGCTGTGGCCGTTGTGGCCCCCGAATCCGAGCCGGATGGATGAGCCGTCGGGTAGCTTGATCCGGCCCGACCCCTGAATTTGCAGAAACTGGAGTTCCACCGGGTCTTCGACCCACGCGATCTCAAGCCCGCGCCCTTCGAGCACGCCGTCCTCTTCGATCTCGCGACGGGTGTAATTCGCGGTCCCGGCGGCGATTTCGGGGGGACGGCGATAGACGGGGATGTCGTACCGCCCCGTGCGGCGTTCCGACCCCCGGATCTCCGGTTCGTAATAGGCGGTGAAAACACCCGGCTGCCCATCTACGATCTTCACAGGGCGAAAGAACAACTCGAAAAACGCTTTCGGCGCCCCCGTAAAATCGAACCCTATGGAACAGATCGGATCCCATTGCGGATCGTCCAGCAGTTCGCAGGTGTGAAGAAACGCGTCGAACGCCGCCTGATGATCGTCGAGCTCCCACCCCACGAGGTCGGTGAAGTCGAGCAGCGTGATTTCAGCTTCCACAAGCTCCGCGCGCGCGGGCGCGGCCAAGGCGATCAGCCCTGCAAGTGCGAGGCCGACAAGCTTGCCCACGTCAACCGCCCGTGGCGACGAGCTGCCAGTTCGGGTTCTCGGACCCCATGATCCGGGCAAAGGTCCAGACGTCTTTCTGCCGCTTCACTTCGGTCGGATTGCCCTCGACGATCTCGCCGGACTTGTCGCGCACGACAGAGGTGATTTCACCGATGAAACGGATCGTGATTTCGCCTTCGCGGCTTTCATCATCGAATTCGGCCTCGACCAGCTTCATTTCGCGCAGGCCGACGAAGTTCGCGTCGATCTTGTAGCCGTCTTTTTCGCGCTGTTCGACGACGGTCGCGAAACTTTCGTAAACCTCGTCCGACAGGAACGGCTTGATCTTGTCCAGTTCACCGGCCTCGAACGCCATGAGGATCATCTCATACGCGCCACGCGCCCCGTTTAGGAAATCCCCGACGGCGAAGGACCGTTCGGCGCCCTTCATCTTGGCAAGCGCCTCGATGCTGGCCGGGTCTTCGACGTGGTCGGTGATGTCCGTGTCCGGACCCCCCTCGATCACCTCGAATTTACCGCGGTTGTCGACCCTTTGGGACTCGGTCCGGGAAACCACAGGCTTTTCGAACCCTTCCCGCGTGCCGAGGACGTCGCGCAGGCGAAGGATCAGGAAAATCGCGATGGCGGCGAGAACGATCAGCTGGATGATCGGTGAAGACATTCGAACCTCATTTCAGGGCGCGGTTTGATTTTCCGCGTTCGGAACATATGTAGGCGCTGGGCGGGAGCAAGTCTACCAGCCCCCAAACACGATATGAGGATGCCATGTGGCTCTTGCTTGCGTTCATCGCCGTTCCGTTGGTCGAGATCGGACTTTTCATTCAGGTCGGCGGGCTGATCGGGCTCTGGCCCACCCTTCTCATCGTTCTCGTGACGGCGATCATCGGGTCGTACATGGTCCGCGCGCAGGGGGCGATTGCGCTGGGTCAGGTCCGCGACAGCTTCAACCAGCTGTCCGATCCGTCCGAACCGCTGGCCCACGGCGCGATGATCCTGTTCTCCGGCGCGCTTCTGTTGACCCCCGGCTTCTTCACCGACACGGTCGGCTTCCTTCTGCTCGTCCCCGCGGTGCGGCGGTGGGCGTTCAAACAGATTTCGCGGCGCGTGCAGGTCAACAAAAGCTTTACCGTCCATTCGGGCGGACAGACGCACACCTATACTTCGACTGACGTGATCGACGGGGAGTACGAGGACGTCAGCCCGCCGAAGAAACCGACGCATGAACCGACGCGCGGGCCCTCAGGCTGGACCAAACACTGACAACTTGTGTTCGGCGAGGTAAATCCGAAGCCACGGCGTGAACCGTTCCGGGTGGCGTGCGACCTCGTCTTCCAAGTCGGTCAGTGACACCCAACGCACACCATCGACCTCCTCCGGGTTCAGGTGCAGGACGGGGCGGACATCGGTCTGCACGAGAAAAAGATCGACAACCTCGTGCTCTGTCAGGCCATCCCCGACATCGGCACGATATTCGATCTGATCTTTCCAGACCGGATCGACGCCCTTGATCCCCAGTTCCTCGTCCAACCGACGGATCGCGCAGGCGAGCGGTGCTTCGTCCCAATGGGGATGGGTGCAGCAGGTGTTCGCCCAAAGACCGGGCGTATGATATTTCCCGGCAGCGCGTTGCTGGATCAGGATTTCGTCGTCGTGGATCAGGAACACCGACACCGCACGATGCCGCAGCCCTTCGACATGCGCCGCGAGCTTTTCGACGGGTTGAAGGGTGCCATCCACCCAGGCGGGGATCATGTGTGCCATATGTCGCTGATACATTTGCACGCACCGACAAGGAAGGGTTGTCGTTGAGGCCCTCGCCGCTTCTTGCTAGAAAGCCGCGACTTTGGATTCCAGGGAGAAAGATTATGGCGGACGAAGCCCCCACCGGCGCACCGCAGCAACCCACGCAACCCGTGATGCGCATTCTCGGACAGTTCATTCGGGATATGTCGTTCGAGAACATCGTGGTGCAGAAAGGCATGACCGGCGAAATGCAGCCCGACCTCAAGGTCGAGGTCGCGCTGGATGCCAAAAAGCGTCAGGTCGAAAACCAGTACGAGGTCATCACCAAGTACAAGGTCGTCTCGACGAACAAAGGCAACGACGCGCAGCTGTTCATCATGGAACTGGAATATTCCGGCCTGTTCCACATCGAGAACGTGCCCGAAGATCAGCTTCACCCGTTCCTTCTGATCGAATGCCCGCGCCAGCTTTTCCCGTTCGTGCGGCGCATCGTGTCGGACGTGACCCGCGACGGGGGCTTCCCGCCGGTGAACCTCGACAACGTGGACTTCGTGCAGCTGTATCGCACCGAACTAGCCCGTCGTCAGCAACAGGGCGAAGCCGCCAAGGCCAACTGAGCCTGCGCGCATGAAACGACCGAGGGCTGCCTGATCGGGCAGCCCTTTTTCGTTGGTCAGTCCTGCGCGTCGAAGCGTTCGCGCATGGCCCGCAGAATGGGCAGCATCGAGCGGACCTTTTCGGTTCCGATGGACCGCACCACATCGGAAATGATCGGGGTGATCGAGGCCAGGGCGGCATCCCGCGCCTTGCGGCCGGCGGGCGAAATCGTCACCTGTTTGCGCCGGGCATCGTCCCAGTCGGGGTGAATATGAATGTGCCCGGCCCATTCCAGCTTGTTCAGGGTGTTGGTCATCGCGCCGCGCGTCACGTGAAACGACTTTGCGAGTTGCGCGGGGCTTTTCGGCTCGCCCGCCCGCGCCAGATGGTTGAGCACGGAAAAGTGGCTGAGTTCCATTCCCTTGGGCAGCGCCTTCGACAACGCCGTGCGCGCCAACTGGTCCGCCATGAACATCTCGCTGAACAGGGCGACCGAAAGGCTATCGGCGGTGCTATCTGGCATCAGGGTCTTTCGAAAGAGCGGTCGTGTGACAGCGACGGAATGCGTTTGCGCGACTTTTCCACGGTCGCAAGGTCGAGATCAACCAAGGTGACGCAAGGTTCCGTCCCCGCATCCGCCAGAACCTCACCCCACGGGGCGACGGCCAGGGCGTGACCGTATGTCGCGCGTTTGTCGGTGTTTTGTCCGGTCTGGGCCGCCGCCAGAACGAAGCATCCGGTTTCGATCGCTCGGGACCGCAGCAAGACCTCCCAATGGGCCGGGCCTGTGCCGGTCGAAAAGGCGGATGGCACGGTGATGATCTGAGCACCCGCTTGTGCGAGCGCGCGGTAGAGATGCGGAAATCGAAGGTCGTAACAGATGGTCAGGCCGATCCGCGCGGTGTCGGTGTCTGCGACGACGGCCCGCGTTCCGGGTCTGTAGCCCGCGCTTTCGCGGTAGCTTTCCGTCTCCGACACGTCGACGTCGAACATATGAATTTTGTCGTAGCGCGCAGTCACCTCGCCCGAAGGGGCGATGAGGTAGGATCGGTTCGCGAACCGCCCGTCCGGGTCGTCGGTCTTGACCGCGAGGGACCCCACCGAAATCCAGACCCCATGCGCTTTCGCGGCCTCCTGCAATCCGGCGAGCGTGATGTCATCATCCTCACGCTGAAGCACAGCCGCCTGCCGCTTGCGGGAGGTCGAGACGCAATTCGTCACTTCCGGCGTCAGGATCAGCTCGGCACCCGCCTCGGCCGCCTCGGCGACGAACTCGAGCGTCACGGGAAGGTTCGCCGCCGGGTCATCCCCGGAACAAAGCTGGATCAGCGCCGCGCGCATCAGGCTGCGAGAAGCGGGTCGAGCTTCCCGGAACGCTCGAGCGTATTCAGGTCATCGAAGCCCCCGACGTGGGTTTCCCCGACCCAGATTTGCGGGACGGTGTGTCGGCCGGCCTTGGCCATCATGTCCTGACGCAAAGCCGGATCGACGCTGACGTCGATTTCGTCGAAGGCGACCCCTTTCGAGGTGAGAAGCCGTTTGGCCGCATGGCAGAAGCCGCAGAACGGCGTGGTGTAGATCGTGACGGGTTGCATTTTCTGTATCCTTCATCCGGGTTACCCCGATTGAAGGACATTTAGGGTCCGCGGGCAACGCGCGCCAGTGTCGCGATCTTCACGTCCGCTGCACCGGCGACGAATGCGGCCTCGGTGGCGGCGGCGAGCGTGGCACCGGACGTCATCACATCGTCCACGATCAGAACGCGTTTTCCTTCCAGTGCCGTGCCGCGTTTCGGATGGGGTCGGATCGCCCCGTGCAGGTTGGCGAACCTCTGATCGACGGTCTTACCCTCCTGCGTTTCCCCGCCACGGGTCCGCACCAACGCGGTCGGCAAGACGCCGTGCCCGGTAGCGCGCCCCAACGCGCGGGCGAGCTCGGCGGCCTGATTGTACCGACGGCGATAAAGCCGGGTCCAATGCGACGGGACCGGAACGATCAACATCCCCGGCGTGAACAACGGCTGGGCCGCCCGCGCCACCCATCGCGCGGCCGGCTCTGCGATGTCGGGCCTGTCGGCATGTTTGAACGCCAGAACCAGCCTGCGCCCGTTCCCGGTATAATCCAGCGCCGTGCGCCCCTGAGACCACGGGCGCGCAATGGTCATGCAGTCGTCGCAGAGGTCCAGATGCCCGTCGCTTTCGCCCGGCAGCCCGACCCCGCACTTGTCGCAGACGTGCCCGGTGACGAACCGGGTCTCGCGCCAGCAAGGCCCGCAAAGCCCACCGTCACCCTCGACGATTTCGCCGCAGGACGCACATTGCGCGGGGTAGATCGCGCGGAGCAGCGATTGCATTCCTCAGGCCTCCATCTATGGTGCCGCGCCATGTCGAAGCTGACCGATCCCGCCCGTCTGAAACTGACCCGCGCCCGCGCACAGGCGGATGGCATGTTCCTTCAGGAAGAAGCGGCCTTCGAAGTTCAGGATCGGCTGGAAGAGGTTAACAGAACCTTTACGGCGCCTGCCGTCGTGACGGGATTCCCCGCGATCTGGCGAAAATTCTTTCCCGACGCCATGATCGTTCCCGATGACGAGGTTCTGACGCTCGAACCGGGCGCCCACGATCTTGTCATTCATGGCCTGTCACTGCACTGGTCGAACGATCCGGTGGGGCAGTTGATCCAATGCCACAAGGCGCTGAAGCCCGACGGGTTCTTTATGGGAGTCATGTTCGGGGGGGAGACGCTCAGGGAATTGCGAGCGGCGATCACCGCTGCCGAGGTTGCCCAGACCGGGGGCCTGTCACCGCGCATGTTGCCGATGGGTGAGCTACGCGACCTTGGCGGCCTTCTCCAGCGGGCCGGGTTCGCCCTGCCGGTCGCCGACAGCTCCCTGCGCGATGTCAGTTATTCCGATGCGCTCGCCCTGATGCGCGACCTACGTAAGATGGGCGAAGGAAACGCGCTCGCCACCCGCGCGGGCTTCACGCCACGCGGCGTGTTCGCGGAAACCGCGGCGCGCTATGCCTCGGACGCCGACGAAGCGGGCCGCATCCACGCGACGTTCGAACTGGTGTTCCTTGCGGGCTGGGCCCCGCATGAAAGCCAGCAGAAACCGCTTCGACCGGGGTCTGCCGAGGGGCGTCTCGCGGATGCCTTGAACACGGATGAAACCAAATTGAACGACAAGCCGTAACAGACGGGCCACGGACAGGATCAGGACCATGAACGAACACATGCCAAAGGACCATCCCAGGGTTCCCACGCCGAAGGTCGGCGTTCTGTTCGCCAATCTCGGCACGCCCGACAACTATGACTACTGGTCGATGCGGCGCTATCTGAACGAATTCCTTTCGGACAAACGCGTCATCGACTACCCGAACTGGAAATGGCAGCCGATCCTACAGGGTCCGATCCTGACGATCCGTCCGTTCCGCTCCGGCGCGAACTACAAGATGATCTGGAATCACGATAAAGGCGAAAGCCCGTTGATGACGATCACCAAGGATCAGGTCGCCAAGCTGGACGCGTCGCTGAAACAGCGGTTCGGGGATCGGGTCGTCGTCGATTTCTGTATGCGATACGGCAATCCGTCGACCAAATCCAAAGTCCGCGCCATGGTCGAAGCCGGGTGCACCAAAATCCTCTTTTTCCCGCTCTACCCGCAGTATTCCGCGACCACGAGCGGCACGGCGAACGACCAGTTCTTCCGGGCGCTGATGGACGAAAACCGGATGCCTGCGGTGCGCACCGCGCCGGAATATTTCGACCGCGACGACTATATCGAGGCACTCGCGGCCTCTGTGCTGCGCGTCTACCCGTCCGAGGATCAGGCGCCGGAGCGGATCATCTGCTCCTACCACGGGATGCCGGAACGCTACCTGATGGAGGGCGACCCGTATCACTGCCAGTGCCAGAAAACGACGCGCCTTCTGACCGAACGCCTTGGATGGTCGAAGGACCGGATCGTGACCACGTTCCAGTCGGTATTTGGACCCGAGGAATGGCTGAAGCCCTATACCGTGGATGAGGTTGCGCGGCTTGTGAAAGAGGACGGGGTCAAGTCGATCGCCGTTCTCGCGCCCGCATTTTCGGCGGACTGCATCGAGACGTTGGAAGAGATCAACGGTGAGATCCGGGAGAGCTTCGAACATGCCGGAGGCGATAGCTTCACCTATATTCCCTGCCTCAATGATGATGACGAGCACATCGCCGCGCTGACGAACGTGGCGGTCGACAACCTGCGCGGTTGGCTGGATTAGAGCCTAAACGTCCCATCCGAAGTGTTTGCACGTGGCAAGGATCTTCGCCTCTGCTTCGCCTTCCACGTCCGCTTTGATCGAGTTCAGCGCGACGAACCAGTAAAGGTATTCCGCATAGGCAGGCGGGGTGCTTTCAAGCTGTCGCCAGGCCTCATCCACCCCCAATCGTGAGACGCGCGGCATCTGGTGGTGAAAATCGCATTCCCCGAACAGGATCGCGGGCTTTTCAAAGAAGAACCCCGACAGGGCCGCAGCCGAGTTCTGTGTGATCACAAAATCACAAATCCTGAGCGCCTCTTCCATCCCCCCGGTCTGAACCATCACGCGTGGGTCGTTCGCGGCAATAGCGTCGAGCGTCGCGCGCTCTTCGTCCGAGTAATCCTCGCCCGGATGAAGCCCGAGCAGGATACGCTTGTCACCCGCGCGCGCCTGCACTTCGACGATCATGTCGATGGGGGACATGGTTTGGAACGAGCGATGCTCCAGCAATTTGCCTTGAAGCGCGACATAAACCATCTCCGTGCGCTCGGCGTTTTCCGGTCCCTGTTTGAAAAGCCACTTTCGCCAGTTGCCGACCCAGTTCAGTGCAATACCAGTGTCTATTTCAGCCGGATCGAAGGTTTTCTTCGCGACCTCGAATTCCCACCGCTTCGGTGTCGCCTCGATCCGCCAGAAGGGAAAATAGTAGCTCTTGCGCATCGTCAGGGATTTCGGGTGGAACGGGTCATCCATCAGGAAAAGCGAGTAACCGTTGCGGGCCGCCGACTTCAGCCGTTCCTGAAACGAATTGCGGCGCAGCTCGACGCGAAATCCGATGCCCTCGAAGGCCTTGGTCACCCGCGCAACGAACCCGAACTCGCCCCGCTGGGCCATGTCCAGCATGACGTCGTCAAGGTAGATGCGCAGAATTCGGGCTTCCATGGGCGGCAAGCTACCTGCCCGCCCGGTCCGGTCAAGCCGGGTGGTTGTCGCGGGCAAACCGGGGGTCCATATAGCGTCGGAACCAAAAGGAGGCGGACATGAGCGAGTTTCCCGGCTGGCACGGCACCACGATCTGTGGCGTGCGCAAAGGCGGCGAAGTGGTGATTGCAGGCGACGGGCAGGTGAGCCTGGGCGACACGGTCATCAAAGGCACGGCGCGCAAGGTGCGCAGGCTGTCGCCCGGCGGCTATGACATCATCGCCGGGTTCGCAGGCTCGACCGCTGACGCCTTTACCCTGCTCGAACGACTCGAAACGAAACTCGAAGCCACGCCGGGGCAACTGGCGCGGGCCTGCGTCGAGCTCGCAAAAGACTGGCGCACCGATAAATACCTTCAGAAACTCGAAGCGATGCTGATCGTATCGGACGGCAAGGATCTGTTCGTGGTGACCGGCGCGGGCGACGTGCTGGAACCCGAACATGACGTGGCCGCGATCGGGTCGGGCGGGAACTACGCCCTCGCCGCTGGCCGGGCGATGATGGACACGGATAAGTCGGCCGAAGAGATCGCGCGCGCCGCGATGGCGATTGCAGCCGACATCTGCGTCTACACGAACGGCAACCTGACGCTCGAAACGCTCAAAAAATAAGAGACGGACATGACCGACCTGACCCCCCGCGAGATCGTATCGGAACTCGACCGGTTCATCATCGGCCAGAAGGACGCCAAGCGCGCCGTGGCCGTGGCACTGCGCAACCGCTGGCGCCGCAAACAATTGTCGGACGACCTGCGCGACGAGGTATATCCGAAGAACATCCTCATGATCGGCCCGACCGGCGTCGGCAAGACCGAGATTTCCCGGCGTCTGGCCAAGCTGGCCCGCGCGCCGTTCATCAAGGTCGAGGCGACCAAGTTCACCGAGGTCGGTTACGTGGGCCGCGATGTCGAACAGATCGTGCGCGATCTCGTCGACACAGCCATCGTCCAGACCCGCGAGTGGATGCGCGAAGACGTGAAATCCGCGGCCGAACACAACGCCGAGGAACGCGTGATTTCCGCTGTCGCCGGGGATCAGGCCCGCGAGCAGACGCGCGAGATGTTTCGCAAGAAACTCCGCTCGGGAGAGTTGGACGACACCGTGATCGAACTGGACGTGCAGGATACGGGCGGCGGAATGCCGATGTTCGATGTGCCCGGCCAGCCCGGCATGAACATGGGTATGATGAACCTGTCGGATATGTTCGGCAAAGCCTTCGGCGGGCGCACCGTGCGCAAGAAGATGACCGTGGCCGAAAGCTATGAAATCCTGATGGGCGAAGAAGCCGACAAGCTTCTGGATGACGAAGCGGTCAACAAGATCGCCTTGGAATCGGTCGAGCAGAACGGGATCGTCTTCATCGACGAGATCGACAAGGTCTGCGCCCGGTCCGATGCCCGTGGCGGCGACGTCAGCCGCGAAGGCGTTCAGCGCGACCTGCTGCCGCTGATCGAGGGCACGACGGTGTCGACCAAACATGGCCCGGTGAAAACCGACCACATGCTGTTCATTGCCTCGGGTGCGTTCCACATCGCCAAACCTTCGGACCTGTTGCCCGAACTTCAGGGTCGTCTGCCGATCCGTGTCGAACTGCGTGCGCTGACGGAAGAGGATTTCGTGCGCATCCTGACCGAGACGGACAACGCGCTGACCCTGCAATACACCGCGCTCATGGGCACTGAAGAGGTCAAGGTGTCCTTCACCGAAGACGGGATCGCCGCGCTGGCCCGAATTGCCGCCGAGGTGAACACGACGGTCGAGAACATCGGGGCGCGCAGGCTCTACACCGTGATGGAGCGTGTGTTCGAGGAACTCAGCTTCACCGCGCCGGACAAGTCGGGCGAGGAAGTGGTCGTGGACGAGGCTTTCGTTCAGAAAAACCTCGGCGAGCTGATGCAGAGCACCGACGTCGGTCGTTACATGCTGTAGCCAAGGCGGCGTCCGGCGCGGACCGGGCGCGCAAGCCTCAGGCCGCTTTGACGCTCGCCGTTACGTAGTTGACCGACAGATCGCGTGACGAGATCGACCAGCTCCACAGGATCGGGTTGAACACGAAGCCCTGCTTGTCGACCAGTCGCAGCCCGGATTCCGTAATGAGGTTTCCAAGTTCGTCGGGCGTGATGAACTTGTCCCACTCATGCGTGCCTTTCGGCAGCCAGCGCATCACATGCTCGGCGCCGACGATCGCGACCATGAAACTTTTCGGATTGCGGTTGATCGTCGAGCAGACCATCAGACCGCCGGGTTTGAGAAGCTGCTGACAGGCGGTGAGGTAGGACAACGGGTCCGCCACATGCTCCACCACTTCCATGTTCAAAACCACGTCGAACTGTTCGCCCGCGGCCGCCAGCGCCTCGGCGGTGGTGAAGCGGTAGTCGATGTCCAGCCCCGATTGCTCGGCATGGACCTGCGCCACGGGAATGTTGCGCTCGGCGGCGTCGGCCCCCACGACGTCGGCCCCGAGCCGCGCCATCGGTTCCGACAAAAGTCCACCCCCGCAACCGATGTCGAGGATGCGCAGACCGGCGAAAGGTTTGTCATCGGACAGGTCGCGCCCGAACTCCGCCGCGATTTGTGACGTGATGTAATCGAGACGCACGGGGTTCATCATGTGAAGCGGCTTGAATTTCCCCGTCGGGTCCCACCATTCTGCTGCCATCGCTTCGAATTTGGCGACTTCGCTGGGATCGACTGTCGTTTGTCCGGCACTCATGTTAGCCTCGTCTTTCATGGCGTCTTTGTCGCAGCACCTATATAGGTTCCCTATGGAACAGGCCGCAGGAAAAAACACCGCAGGGGGGAAAATGTATCCCCTGATCGAGCCATTCGACCGTCGGATGCTCGAGGTCGGTGATGGCCACACGGTGTATGTTGAACAGTGCGGCGCGAAAGACGGGATGCCCGTCGTCGTGCTGCACGGTGGCCCGGGCGGCGGATGTTCCCCCGCCATGCGCCGGTTCTTCGACCCGAAGAAGTATCGCATCATCCTTTTCGATCAGCGCGGCTGCGGCCGCTCCCGCCCGCATGCCTCGGTGACGGCCAATACGACTTGGCACCTCATCCGTGACATCGAACTTATTCGCGATACGTTCGGGATCGACCGTTGGATCGTATTCGGCGGTAGCTGGGGGGCGACTTTGGGGCTGGTCTATGCCCAAAGCCACCCGGACCGGGTCGCTTGGCTGGTGCTGCGCGGTGTCTTCCTCGCCACCGAGCGGGAGTTCGACTGGTTCTATGGCGGAGGCGCCGGACAGTTCTGGCCCGATCTGTGGGCGCGGTTCACCGACCTCATTCCCGCGGACGAACGTGAAGACCTGATCGAAGCCTATCACAAGCGGCTGTTCTCCGGTGATCGGGGCGACGAGTTGAAACATGCCCGCGTCTGGGCGTCGTGGGAAAACGCGCTCGCCAGTATCGAGAATGACGGGGCCATGATCGACAGCCCGGCCGACTACGCGCTCGCCTTCGCGCGGCTCGAGAACCACTATTTCCAGAACCGCGCGTTCCTGTCCGAAGATCAGCAGATTCTCAGAAACATGACCCGGATCGCCCATGTTCCCGGCACCATCGTGCAGGGTCGTCATGACATGATCTGCCCCCCGCAAGCGGCATGGTCCCTGCACAAGTCATGGCCGACGAGCGAGTTTCGCATGATCCCGCGCGCAGGCCACGCCGTTTCGGAACCCGGCATCGCGGCGGAACTGGTGCGCACCACGGACAAGCTTGCCCGGCAGCGGGATACGCTCGGGCTATGAAGGATCAAGCGCAGGTCTGGGACAAACTCGCCAAGCGCTACATCAAGTCGCCGATCTCGGACCTCGACACCTACGAGTGGAAGCTCGGCATCACCCAATCCTACATGCGGCCCGACATGGACGTTCTCGAGATCGGCTGTGGTTCGGGCAACACCGGGCGTCGCCATGCACCGCTCGTCCGCAGCTACACGGCCATGGACATCTCGTCCGCGATGCTGGAGGCCGCGAAGGATCAGGGCTCGATCCCGGACAACATGCGTTTCGTTCACGCGGATTTCGACCGGGCCGATGTGGCGCCCGGAAGCTATGACATGATCCTTGCCCTATCCGTCCTGCACCTGCTGCCCAACCCGGCGTTCACGGTGAAGAAGATCGGGGAAAGCCTGCGCCCCGGCGGGTATTTTGTTTCCTCGACCGCAGTGCTGGGAAACATGAAGTTCCTGAAGCTCATCGCGCCGCTTGGGCAGATGTTCGGCGCGATTCCGCATCTCACGTTCCTGTCTGAAGACGACATGCGCCACATGATCCGGGATGCAGGACTGGACATCGCCGTGGACGAACGCCCCGAAGGTCACGCCGCACGGTTCATCGTCGCGAAGAAACCCGGCTAGGGCAGCATCGCCTCCAACGTCGTCAGGTGATCCGCTTCATTCGCCGGCTTGTCCCAGCGGATGCGTGAGATGCGCGGGAACCGCATTGCGACACCGGATTTGTGCCGTTTGGAGTGGTTCAGCCCCTCGAACGCTACCTCGACGACAAGTTCGGGAGACAAGGACCGCACCGGCCCGAACCGTTCCACGGTATTCTGACGAACGAACTTGTCGAGCCGTTTGAGCTCCTCGTCGGTGAACCCGGAATAGGCTTTGCCGACCGGCACGAGCCGGTCGTCATCCCAGACCCCGAAGGTGAAATCGGAATAGAAGCCCGAGCGTTTTCCGTGTCCGCGCTGGGCATAAAGAAGGACCGCATCCACGATCATCGGGTCGCGCTTCCACTTGAACCAAGGCCCGCGCGGCCGGCCCGCGACATAGGCGCTGTCCAACCGTTTCAGCATCACGCCCTCGATCACGGCGGCGGGCGGATCGGCACGGTGGGCGGCAAGTGCGTCCCACGTGTCGAAGTCGAGCAAGGGCGAGGCGTCGAAACGCAGGGGGTTGAGCGTTCTGACGGCGGCTTCCAGATGTGCGCGCCGTTCGTGAAACGGAAGCTCGCGCAGGTCTTCGTCGTCCCAGATCAGAATGTCGTAAAGCCGGAGCGCCGCCGGGTGGCTGGACAGCAGCGCCTTGCTTGCCGTTTTCCGGTTCAGACGTTTCTGAAGATCGCCGAAAGGCGCGACCTCATCGTCGCGCCGCACGATCAACTCACCGTCGAGCGCGCCAGAGAACTCCATGCGGTCGACGATATCGGGGAAGGCCGCCGATATATCCTCGCCCGTCCGGGAATAGAGCCGCCGTTCATCGCCATGCGCGGCGGCCTGCATGCGGATGCCGTCCCATTTCCATTCGGCGGCGAAATCGGCCGGGTCCAGCGCGGACAACCCATCATAATCGTTGGGGGTCGACAGCATCACGGGCCGGAAGGGCGCCTTGATCGTCGGTTCGGGCTTCGGCCCGCCTGCGATCCACGCGAAAAGCGGCTCATATGGCGGTTTGAACCCCGCCCAAAGCTCCATGATGTCGTCGAGCGGCACGTCTCCCGTGCCCGCCAGCGCGGTAAGGGCCAGTCGTGCCGATACGCCCACGCGCATTCCGCCCGTCATCAGTTTGAGAAGCGCCAGACGTTCCGACGGGTCCAGCGCATCGAGCCAATCCGCGATCATCGCGGGTGTTTCTGTCTTGGATGCCGCGTTCAGCCGTTCGACCACTTCGGACAAGGGCACATCCCGCGCCGCGCCCTGCCCCGGCCAGATCAGGGCGATGGTTTCGGCAAGGTCACCGACGTAGTGGTAGGACATGGTGAACAATTCGCTATCCACCCGCTCGGACACGAGCGCGCGGAGAAGCGCGGGTTTCGCGCCCGCAAAGTCGAGTTCCCCGGTGAGCGAGGCAAGCGCATAACCCCGATCCGGGTCCGGCGCCGTGGTGAGGTAATTCTGAAGTAGCGCAAGCTTGGCATTGCGGCCCGGCGTGAATGCGAGCCGTTCGAGAAGGGCGGCATAGGCTTTCATTCCGGCTCCTCCTCGTATCCCACAAGATGCAGCGGCCGCGCACGGCGCTGGTTCAATTCGGCCCACCGCATCAGCGCGTCGTCGCGCCCGTGTGTGATCCAGAATTCACCCGGGTCGATCTCCTGTATCGTGGCGGTCAGGTCGGGCCAGTCGACGTGATCAGAGATGATGAGCGGCAGTTCGACCCCACGCTGCCGCGCCCGTGCCCGGATCTGCATCCAGCCGGAGGCGAAGCCGATGACGGGGTCGGCGAACCGTTGCACCCAGGGAGACGCAAAGGCGGACGGCGGCGAGATCACGATCGCCTCGCGCAACGCCCGCGCTTCAGCCTTGTCCATCGTCGCGGGGCGCAGGTCGCCCAGCGGCACGCCCTGTTCGATGTGATAATCGCTCAGTCGTTGCAGCGCCCCGTGGACATAGATCGGTGCGTCATACCCCGCCTCGCGCAAGAGCATGATGACCCGCTGCGCCTTGCCGAGCGCGTAGGCTCCGATCAGGTGGGGCCGCTCAGGAAAGGCGCGGACCGAGGCGAGCAGCTTGGCGATCTCGTCCGCCGGATCGGGGTGCTTGAACACGGGCAGCGCAAAGGTCGCCTCGGTGATGAACAGATCGCAGGGCACAGGCTCGAACGGCGCGCAGGCTGGGTTGGCGACGCGGGAATAATCGCCGGACACGACCGCGACCATCCCCTTGGCCTCCAGCCGGATCTGGCAGGAGCCGAGCACATGCCCCGCCGGGTGGAAACTGACGGTAACGCCGTTCACCTCGACCGGCCCGTCGACCGCTTGCCGCGACTTGGCGAAATCCTCCCCGTACCGGATCGCCATGATGTCGAGCGTCTGCTGACTGGCGAGCACCGCGCCATGGCCGGACCGCGCATGGTCCGCATGTCCGTGCGTGATAAGCGCCTTGGCGACGGGCCGCACGGGATCGACATAGAAATCCCCGACCGGGCAGTAGAGCCCTTCGGGTCTTGGGATCAGGATGTCTTCGAAGGCGGGTTCACCCATCGGTCATTCCACATTGCGGCACTCACGAACGCGCCCGCGGCGCGGCACGTTCCCACATGATACGGCACCCATCCGCCAGCGGTTCGTCATTTTCCTTGCAGACTCACCCGCCCTCCCCTATATCCGCGTCAACAGCGGAGGCGCTGGGGTCCAAACCCGACGCTCCACCGGAACACACCGACGGGCCGCTGGCCCGTTTTTTTGTGCCTGAAAGGACCACATGACCGATCTCGTCGCCAGAACTGCCATCGACCGCCGGCTCGCCGATATCGTGCGCCCGGTGATCGAGGATATGGGATACGAGCTTGTGCGCCTGCGGCTTCAGGGCGGCAACACCCAGACGCTTCAGATCATGGCCGACAAACCCGAGGGCGGGATCGAGGTCGACGATCTGTCGGCGATCAACACCGCATTGGGCGCGACGCTGGATGTCGAGGATCCGATCGAGGGGGAATACAACCTCGAGGTTTCTTCGCCCGGCATCGACCGCCCGCTGACCCGCTACAAGGATTTCGACACCTGGGACGGTTGGATCGCCAAGGTCGAGACCAGCGAGTTGATCGAAGGGCGCAAGCGGTTCAAGGGCACGCTTCAAGGCACCGAAGACGGTGAGATCCTGATCGAGATCGAGGATAAGGGCGAGCCGGTGACCATCGGTCTGACCTTCGACCTGCTCGCGGATGCGAAACTGGTGCTGACCGACGAACTCATTGCCGAGATGCTGAAACAGCGCAAGGACGCCGGCATCATCGACGAAAGCCAATACGATGACATCGAAACGGACGAAGGGTCCGAGGAGGAATAAGAATGGCCATTACCTCTGCCAACCAGCTCGAACTGCTCCAGACCGCCGAAGCGGTCGCGCGCGAGAAGATGATCGACCCGTCGCTCGTCATCGAAGCGATGGAGGAAAGCCTCGCCCGTGCCGCCAAGTCGCGTTACGGTGCCGAGATGGACATTCGCGTGTCGATCGACCGCAAGACGGGCCGCGCCACCTTCACCCGCGTGCGCACCGTGGTCGAGGATGAAGAGCTCGAGAACTATCAGGCCGAGCTGACCGTGGAACAGGCCAAGCAGTACCTCGACAACCCCGTTGTCGGTGACACCATCGTCGACGAAGTGCCGCCCGTGGAACTGGGCCGGATCGCCGCGCAATCGGCCAAGCAGGTCATCCTGCAGAAAGTCCGCGAAGCCGAGCGGGATCGTCAGTATGAAGAATTCAAGGATCGTGCCGGCACCATCATCAACGGTGTCGTCAAGCGCGAGGAATACGGCAACGTCATCGTCGATGTGGGCGCTGGCGAAGCGATCCTGCGCCGCAACGAAAAGATCGGCCGCGAAAGCTATCGCCCGAACGACCGTATCCGCTGCTACGTGAAAGACGTGCGGCGTGAGACGCGTGGGCCGCAGATCTTCCTCAGCCGGACCGCGCCGGAATTCATGGCCGAACTCTTCAAGATGGAAGTGCCGGAAATCTACGACGGCATCATCGAGATCAAGGCCGTGGCCCGTGACCCCGGTTCGCGCGCCAAGATCGGTGTCGTGTCCTATGACAACTCCATCGACCCCGTCGGTGCCTGTGTCGGTATGCGCGGCAGCCGCGTTCAGGCCGTGGTGAACGAGCTTCAGGGCGAAAAGATCGACATCATCCCGTGGAACGAGGATATGCCGACCTTCCTGGTGAACGCGCTTCAGCCTGCCGAAGTCGCCAAGGTCGTTCTGGACGAAGACGCCGAGCGGATCGAAGTGGTCGTGCCCGACGATCAGCTGTCGCTGGCCATCGGCCGCCGCGGTCAGAACGTGCGTCTGGCCAGCCAGCTGACCGGGCTCGACATCGACATTCTGACCGAAGAAGAAGAAAGCGCGCGTCGTCAGGCGGAATTCGCCGAGCGCACCAAGCTGTTCATGGACACGCTCGATCTGGACGAATTCTTCGCCCAGCTTCTCGTGTCCGAGGGCTTCACTAATCTGGAAGAGGTGGCTTACGTCGAAGTGGACGAACTCCTCGTCATCGATGGTGTGGACGAAGATACGGCGAACGAGCTTCAGGCCCGCGCCCGTGACTTCCTTGACGAACAGAACCGCAAGGCGCTGGAAAACGCCAAGGCGCTGGGCGTTCAGGACAGCCTGATCGGCTTCGAGGGTCTCACCCCGCAGATGATCGAGGCTCTGGCCAAGGACGGCGTCTTTACGCTGGAAGACTTTGCGACCTGCGCCGACTGGGAACTGGCCGGTGGCTGGACGACCGTCGACGGCGAACGCAGCAAGGACGACGGCGTTCTTGAACCCTTTGATGTGGGCCTCGAGGAAGCCCAGAACATGATCATGACCGCCCGTATCCAGCTTGGCTGGGTCGACCCCGCCGATCTCGTCTCGGAAGAAGAGACCGAGGAAGACGGCGAAGCCACCGAGGAGGCCGGGGCCTGATCCCAGGCCTCGGGGGTTAGCGCGTGACGCGCGGCGGCCGTGAAAAAGACCGGACGGGGGAACCCGAACGGCGGTGCATCGGAACCGGCGAGGTGAAGGACACCTCGCTGATGATCCGGTTCGTCGTCGGTCCCGATGGCGCGGTCTATCCCGACCTGCTGGGCAAGCTGCCCGGTCGGGGGTTCTGGATCACGCCCTCGCCCAAGGCGTTCGCCCTTGCCGCGAAGAAGGGCGCCTTCGCCCGCGCCGCGAAACAACAGGTGACGGTCCCTGAGGATCTGTTCGCAAAAGTCGAGGCGGGTCTTGCAGAACGCGTGATCCACCTTATCTCTCTTGCTCGAAAGGCGAGCGAGGCAATTGCCGGCTTTGAAAAGGTCAAAGACTGGCTCGCCAAGGATCAGGCTGAGGTGCTTTTGCAGGCTTCCGACGGCTCTGATCGCGGGAAATCCAAGCTCCGCCCACCCCGTGGCAAAGGCACCCTGATCACCTGTTTGACCCAAGATGAATTGGGTTTGGCATTCGGGCGGGAACATGTGATACATGCCGCACTCGCGGGTGGCGGACTCACGAAACGTGTTGTAGACGAAGCCGCGAAGCTTTCGGGCATGCGCGATATGAACGACGGTGGGACCGCCCGCCGGAAAGGTAAGACGACCAGATGAGCGATACGGACGGCAAGAAGCCCCTTGGCCTGCGAGGTGGACCCCGGTCGGGTTCCGTCAAGCAATCCTTCAGCCATGGGCGCACGAAGAACGTGGTGGTGGAGACGAAGCGCAAGCGCGTCGTCGTGCCCAAACCCGGTGCGGGTGGCGGTGCGGGCGGCGGCAATGGCTCCCCCGCGACGGATCCGTCCAAGCGCCCCGCAGGTATCTCCGATGCCGAACTCGAGCGCCGGATGAAGGCGCTTGCCGCCGCCAAGGCCAACGAGGCCGAGGAAGCGAAGCGGCGCGAAGAAGAAGAGAAGGCCCGCGAGGAAGAACGCGAGCGTCGTCGGCAGGAAGCCGAGGACAAGGCCCGCGAAGAACAGGAACGCGCGGAAGCCGCGGCCAAGAAGGCCGAGGAAGACGAGCGTCGCCGCAAGGAAAAAGAAGCGGCCAAGAACAAGCCGGCCCCTGCCGCCGACCCTGACCCGGCCGCCGCACAGGCCGCCGAGGCCCGTGGCGCCAAGACCGGCCCGCGCAAGACCGAACGCGAACGTGCGCCGCAGCCGGCCGATGATCGGTCGAACCGTGGCAAGGGCGGTCGTGACGACAGCCGCCGGTCCGGCAAACTGACGGTGAACCAGGCGCTCACCGGGGGCGAAGGCGGGCGTCAACGCTCGGTCGCCGCGATGCGCCGCAAGCAGGAACGCATGCGCCAGAAGGCGATGGGCAACGCCGAGCCGCGCGAAAAGGTCGTGCGCGACGTGCAGGTGCCCGAGGCCATCGTGGTGCAGGAACTTGCCAACCGCATGGCCGAACGCGTCGCCGATGTCGTGAAGTCGCTCATGCAAATGGGCATGATGGTCACGCAGAACCAGACCATCGATCAGGACACCGCCGAACTCATCATCGAAGAATTCGGCCACCGGATCGTGCGCGTGTCGGACTCGGACGTCGAGGATGTCATCACCACGACCGAAGACAAGGCCGAAGATCTTGAGAACCGCCCGCCGGTCATCACGATCATGGGCCACGTCGACCACGGCAAGACCTCGCTCCTCGACGCGATCCGCAATGCCAAGGTCGTCGCGGGCGAAGCCGGCGGCATTACCCAGCACATCGGTGCCTATCAGGTCACGACCGATAGCGGCACGGTTCTGTCGTTCCTCGACACGCCGGGTCACGCGGCCTTTACCTCGATGCGGGCCCGTGGCGCGCAGGTGACGGATATCGTCGTCCTCGTGGTGGCCGCCGACGACGCGGTGATGCCGCAGACCATCGAAGCCATCAACCACGCCAAGGCGGCGGGTGTCCCGATGATCGTTGCGATCAACAAGGTCGACCTGCCCGCCGCGAACGTGGACAAGGTGCGCACCGACCTGCTTCAACACGAAGTCATCGTCGAGAAGCTCTCGGGTGACGTGCAGGACGTGGAAGTGTCGGCCCATACGGGTCAGGGTCTGGATGAACTGCTCGAAGCCATCGCGCTCCAGTCGGAAATCCTCGAACTCAAGGCGAACCCGAACCGGTCCGCCCAGGGTGCCGTGATCGAAGCGCAGCTCGACGTGGGCCGTGGCCCGGTCGCCACCGTGCTCGTCCAGAACGGCACGCTGCGCCAAGGCGACATCTTCGTCGTCGGCGAGCAGTGGGGCAAGGTCCGCGCGATGGAGAACGATCGCGGTGAACGCGTCAAGGAAGCCGGTCCGTCGGTGCCTGTCGAGGTGCTCGGCCTGAACGGCACGCCGGAAGCGGGCGACGTTCTGAACGTGGTCGACACCGAAGCGCAGGCGCGCGAGATCGCGGAATACCGCGCGAACGCCGCCAAGGACAAACGCGCAGCCGCCGGTGCGGCGACCACGCTGGAACAGATGATGGCCAAGGCCAAGGCGGACGAGAACGTCGCCGAGCTTCCCATCGTCGTGAAAGCGGACGTGCAGGGGTCGGCCGAAGCCATCGTTCAGGCGATGGAAAAGATCGGCAACGACGAGGTGCGCGTGCGCGTGATCCACTACGGCGTGGGCGCGATCACCGAGACGGACGTGGGTCTTGCCGAAGCGTCCGGTTGCCCGGTCATCGGCTTCAACGTCCGTGCGAACGCCCCGGCCCGGAACTCGGCCAACCAGAAGGGCGTGGAAATCCGCTACTACAGCGTGATCTACGACCTTGTGGACGACGTGAAAGCAGCGGCCTCGGGCCTGCTCTCCGCCGAAGTGCGCGAGAAATTCATCGGTTACGCCGAGATCAAGGAGACGTTCCGCGTGTCCGGTGTCGGCAACGTGGCCGGGTGTCTCGTCACCGAAGGCGTGGCACGGCGCTCCGCCGGTGTCCGCCTGCTGCGCGACAACGTCGTGATCCACGAAGGCACGCTCAAGACGCTCAAGCGTTTCAAGGACGAGGTGTCGGAAGTCATCTCGGGTCAGGAATGCGGTATGGCGTTCGAGAACTACGACGACATTCGCAAGGGCGACGTCATTGAGATCTTCGAACGCGAAGAGGTCGAGCGTACGCTCGCCTGATCTGCGGACCGATTGGAATAGAAAGGGCGGCTCATCGGGCCGCCCTTTTTCGTTGCGAGGGCTAGCGCCCCCGCGGCGCTTCTTGGGGGGACCAGCCCCCCCAAACCCGAGGGCAGACTTGGGGGGACCAGTCCCCCCAAACCCCCCAGCCGAATGGGGCCCTCGGGCCCCCTCCGGCCACCCCCGAAGGTTTTTTGAAACAGAGAAGAGTCAGAGCATGTCCCGCATCATCGCGACGAGCGGGATGTCGGCGGGGGGCATGGGATAGTCACGCATGTCGCGCACGCGCACCCATTTGAGGGTCTGGCCCTCTTTCGGTTGCGGCGTCCCCTCCCATTTCCGGCAGACGAAGACCGGCATCAGAAGGTGGAAGGTGTCATAGCTGTGCGATGCGAAGGTCAGCGGCGCGAGGCAGGATTGCCAAGTGTCGATGCCGAGTTCTTCGTGAAGTTCACGGATCAGCGCGGCCTCGGGCGTTTCGCCGTCTTCAACCTTGCCACCGGGAAATTCCCACAGCCCGGCCATGGACTTGCCCTCGGGGCGCTGGGCCAGAAGCACGCGCCCGTCACGGTCGACGAGCGCGACGGCAGACACGAGAACCGTTTTCATCAGCTCCGGTAATCCGCGTTGATCTGGATGTAGGCGTGGGTCAGATCACAGGTCCAGACCGTCGCCTCGCCCTTGCCGAGGCCGAGATCCACATTGATGACGATCTCTTCGCCCAGCATGTAGTCGGCGCCTTGCTCTTCCCGGTACTCCGGCGAAACCCAGCCTTTTTCGGCGACAAGGATGTCTCCGAATGAAATCGAAAGTTTGTCGCGGTCGGCGGCGGCGCCCGATTTGCCGATCGCGGCGACGATCCTGCCCCAGTTCGGGTCTTCCCCGGCGATGGCCGTCTTGACCAGCGGGGAATTCGCGATGGACATGGCATGGGTGCGCGCGTCGGCCTTGGACTTGGCCCCGCTCACATGGATTTCGACGAACTTGGTCGCCCCTTCCCCGTCGCGGATCACCTGATGGGCGAGCTCCATCATCACCGAGCGAAGGCCGGTTTGGAATGCCTCGTCCTTGGGAGTCACTTCGACACCGCTGGCGCCGGTCGCGGCAAGGATCAAGGTGTCAGACGTCGAGGTGTCGCTGTCCACCGTGATCGAATTGAAGGTCTCGTCGATCAGGCCAGAGAGATAGGCTTGCAGAACCTTCTGCTCCACCTTCGCATCCGTGAAGATGTAGACCAGCATCGTGGCCATGTCCGGCGCGATCATGCCGGAGCCTTTGGCGATGCCTGCGATCCTGACCGTCTGACCGCCGATTTCGACCTCGGCCATCGAACCCTTCGGGAACGTGTCGGTGGTCATGATCGCGCGAGCGGCGAATTCGATGCCACCTTCGTCGAGTGCGTCGTTCAGATCTCCGATCTTCGCCGTGATCCGGTCAAAGGGCAGACGTTCGCCGATGACGCCTGTCGAGGCGGTGTAGACCCTGTTTTCGGCGACCCCCGTGACATCGGCCACGGTCTTGGAAATCTCGGCCACAGCATTCTCGCCCGACGATCCGGTGAAGGCATTCGAGTTGCCGGAGTTCACGATGATCGCCGCGCCGCCGGACGGGTCCGAGCCAAGCTTGGCCTGACAGTCCAGCACATTGGCCGAACGCGTGGAAGAACGGGTGAAGACGCCCGCAATCGTCGTGCCCGGGTCGCACAGCGCCATCATCACGTCGTAACGCCCGGCGTAGCGGACCCCGGCCTGAACGGCGGCGAAACGAACGCCGCCGATCTTCGGCAATTTGGGAAAGCCGTCTTTGGGGGCAAGCGGTGCGACCGCGTGCTTGTGGTTCTTCGCCGAGGCGAGTGCCGCCTCAAGCGATTTCAACTTACCCTTGAGCTTCTTGATCTTCTTCTTTTTGCCCACGACTGTCCCCTCCCGCGTCGATCACTCGAAGATGGACATATCCGACAGAACGGCGGGATCAAGCGTCGTCACGTCGGTCCGTTCGATGGTCGCGCCGTCCATCAGCGCGTTGAGCGCCTCTTCCACGGCGGAAGTCTGAAGCTGACCGATGATGTCCTCACGAACCTCTTCAAGCGGCGGGGCACCCTTTTCACGGGTCTCGTTCAGCTTGATGACGTGCCAGCCGAACTGCGTCTGGACCGGGTCCGAAATATCGCCGGCGGTCATGTCGGCCACAGCGGTTTCGAAGGGTTCGACCATCATGCCGGCCGAGAACCAGCCGAGCTCGCCGCCGTTCGGGCCGGAGGGACCGGTCGAAAATTCTTTGGCGAGCGCGGCGAAGTCGGCATCTTCCGCCTTGGCCTGCTCGACGAGATCCGCGGCTTCCGCTTCGGTCTCGACAAGGATATGCGACGCGTTCCACTCGGTCGTGGGTTCGGCATCGGCATACTGTGCGTCATAGGCCGCCTGAATGGCGTCTTCATCCACGGCCTCGGTGATGACGTCGTCGATCTTTTCGGCAGCGACGAGCGTGCGACGCTCGTTCTCCAAACGGACCTCGACACCGGCGCCGACCTCGTCGATCGCCTGGCTCAGAACCGTCTGTTGGATCAACTGGTCGATCAGACCCGGCAGCAGAACGTCGTTCGGAAGCTGCTGATATTGCTGCGGAAGCTGCTCTTTGGCTGCCACGACGTGACCAAGCGTAATCTCTTCGCCGTTCACGGTGGCCAGTACGGTGTCGACCGTCACTTCCATCGCCGGCGCGGCCTCCGTTTCGGCCTCGGCTTCGGGGGCCGCATCCTGGGCCCAGCTGGGCAGAGCCAGCGAAACCGAAAGCAGCGTGGCCGCGAAAAGCGACGCGCGGGTGGACGTATGGGTCATGAAACCTCCTCATGGTCGTGCCGGAAGCCCCGGCATCGTTGACTATCCCGGCCCCCACCCTTACATCGCAATGGTCCTTGGGGGGCCGACTTCACGCCCTTGATATGGGGGCGCGCGGACACGGGCAAGCACCCCGCGCAATCACGAGAATGTCAGAGCTCATCGAGCGGAGAGCACATGCTGGGTTTCGGAACCATCGCCAAAAAGGTTTTTGGCACGCCCAATGACCGCAAGATCAAGGCAACCCGACCGACCATCGAAAAGATCAACGCGCTGGAGCCGGAGTTCGAAAAACTCACGGATCAGGGACTGATCGACAAGACGGCGGAATTGAAGGCGCGGCTGGAAAAGGGTGAGAAACTCGACGATCTCCTGCCCGAAGCCTTCGCCAACTGCCGCGAGGCCGCGCGCCGTGCGCTGGGCCTGCGCGCCTTCGACGTGCAGCTCATGGGCGGTATCTTCCTTCACGAAGGCAACATCGCCGAGATGAAGACGGGCGAAGGTAAGACGCTGGTCGCGACCTTCCCCGCCTATCTGAACGCTCTGACCGGCAAGGGCGTGCATATCGTGACGGTGAACGATTACCTTGCCAAACGCGACGCGGACTGGATGGGCAAGGTTTATGCCGCGCTCGGGATGACGACCGGCGTCGTCTATCCGCAGCAGCCGGACGGTGAGAAAAAAGGCGCCTATGCCGCCGACATCACCTATGCCACCAACAACGAGCTTGGCTTCGACTACCTGCGCGACAACATGAAGTCGCGGATCGAAGACATGAACCAGCGCCCCCATCACTTCGCCATCGTGGACGAAGTCGACTCGATCCTGATCGACGAGGCGCGCACGCCGCTTATTATTTCCGGCCCGTCCGACGATAAGTCGGAGCTTTACGTGGCCATCGACAGGATCATCCCGGAACTGACCGAAGAGCACTTCGTCCTCGACGAAAAGGCGCGCTCGGCCACGTTTACGGACGAAGGCAACGATTTCCTCGAAAACCGCCTGCACCAGATCGGCGTGTTGCCGGAGGAACAGACGCTCTACGACCCGGAATCGACCACGATCGTCCACCACGTGAACCAGGGTCTTCGCGCCCACAAGATGTTCACGAAGGACAAGGACTATATCGTTCGTGGCGATGAAGTCGTGTTGATCGACGAATTCACGGGCCGCATGATGGCCGGTCGCCGTCTGTCCGAGGGCCTGCATCAGGCCATCGAGGCGAAGGAAGGCGTGCCGATCCAGCCCGAGAACGTCACCATGGCGTCGGTCACGTTCCAGAACTACTTCCGTCTTTACGAAAAGCTCGCCGGGATGACCGGCACGGCGCTGACCGAAGAAGACGAATTCATGGAAATCTACGGGCTGGGCGTGGTCGAAGTGCCGACGAACAAGCCCATCGCGCGCGAGGATGAGCATGACGCCGTCTATCGCACGACGGCCGAAAAATACGGGGCCATCGTCGACGAGATCAAAAAGGCCAATGCCAAGGGACAGCCGGTTCTGGTCGGCACCACCTCGATCGAGAAGTCCGAAGCCCTGAGCCAGCTTCTGACCAAGGAAAACATCACGCACAACGTGCTGAACGCGCGCCAGCACGAGCAGGAAGCGCAGATCATCGCCGAAGCCGGGCGTCTCGGGGCGGTCACCATCGCGACGAACATGGCGGGCCGCGGCACGGACATTCAGCTGGGTGGGAACGTCGAGATGAAGGTGCTTCAGGCCCTCGACGAAACGCCCGACGCCGATCCCGAAACGCTGCGCAAGCAGATGGATGCGGAAGTCGCCGAAGAGAAAGCCAAGGTGCTTGAGGCGGGCGGCCTTTTCGTGCTCGCCACCGAGCGGCATGAAAGCCGCCGCATCGACAACCAGCTGCGCGGTCGTTCGGGCCGTCAGGGCGACCCGGGCCGGTCCTCGTTCTTCCTGTCGCTGGAAGACGATCTGATGCGCATCTTCGGGTCCGAGCGGCTGGACAAGGTGCTTTCGGGCCTTGGCATGAAAGAGGGCGAGGCCATCGTTCACCCGTGGGTGAACAAGTCGCTGGAACGCGCGCAGGCCAAGGTCGAAGGGCGCAACTTCGACATCCGCAAACAGCTTCTCAAGTTCGACGACGTGATGAACGACCAGCGCAAGGTGATCTTCAACCAGCGCCGCGACATCATGGAATCCGAAGATCTTTCGGACGTGGTTCAGGACATGCGGCATCAGGTCATCGACGACCTGATTCTGGAATACATGCCGCCCAAGTCCTATGCGGATCAGTGGAATACCCAAGGTCTTTATGCCGCTATTCTGGAAACCCTGAACCTCGACGTGCCGGTCATGGAATGGGCGGCCGAGGAAGGTGCCGACGACGATACGGTGCGCGAAAAGCTCTATGAGGCCAGCGACAAGCAGATGTCGGAAAAGGCCGAGGCTTTCGGCCCGGACACGATGCGCAACATCGAAAAGCAGATCCTGCTTCAGACCATCGACGGGAAGTGGCGCGAGCACCTTCTGACGCTCGAACATCTGCGTTCGGTCATCGGGTTCCGTGGCTATGCCCAGCGCGACCCGCTGAACGAATACAAGACCGAAAGCTTCCAGTTGTTCGAGTCGATGCTCGACAGCCTGCGCGCCGAAGTCAGCCAGAAGATCGGTCAGGTTCGTCCCATGACCGAGGACGAACAAAAGGCGATGATGGACCAGTTGAAGCAGCAGCAGGACGCGCTAGCGGCCCAAGCCAAGGCTGCCGAGGCTTCCGGCCCGTCGGAACCGGGCACACCGCGCGACGGGTTCGACGAGAACGACCCCTCGACCTGGGGCAATCCGGGCCGGAACGAACAGTGCCCCTGTGGGTCGGGCAAGAAGTTCAAGCATTGCCACGGCAAGGTCTGATCTCGCCCGCCTGATCCCAATTCATAGGCATCATTGTGATGCGGGCCCGGAAACGACCGTTCCGGGCCCCGTCAATGGCTTGTGAGCCCCCGAGGTTGCAGCTACCGTCCGGCACGGCAGAGTTCGACCAGCGGACCCATGAAATACAGACCTGAGATCGATGGGCTCCGCACCGTTGCGGTCGTGCCGGTCATCCTGTTCCACGCAGGGTTCGGCCTGTTCAGTGGCGGGTTCGTCGGTGTCGACGTGTTCTTCGTCATCAGCGGCTACCTGATTACGACGATCCTGATTGACGATCTTGAGCGCGGTCAGTTCAGCATTTTGAAATTCTACGACCGCCGCGCCCGCCGCATCCTTCCAGCGCTTTTTCTTGTGATGCTGTGCAGCATTCCGTTCGCGTGGTTCTGGATGTTGCCGGATCAGTTGAGCGACTTCGCCAACAGCCTTGTCGCGGTCAGCCTGTTCGTTTCCAACATCCTGTTCTGGCAGGAAAGCGGCTACTTCGCTCCGGCGGCCGAACTCAAACCGCTCCTTCATACTTGGAGCCTCGCCGTCGAAGAGCAGTATTACCTTCTGTTTCCGGTCTTCCTGTTCCTCGTCTGGCGGTTCGGACGGGATCGCGTGTTCTGGATGATCGCCGCGATGGCGGCGGTCAGTTTGCTCTTGTGCGAAATCGGTTGGCGACGTGCACCGTCGGCTAACTTCTATCTCGCTCCGACCCGTGCGTGGGAAATCTTCGCAGGGTCCATCGCCGCGCTTGTGATTCAGAAACGTGGGGTGCGTTCCAACGATCTCTTCGCAATCGCCGGATTGGCAGGCATCTTTGCTTCGATCTTCCTGTACGACGCGGAAACGCCCTTCCCAAGCCTGTTCGCGCTGCTGCCAGTGCTCGGCGCGGTGCTCATCGTCCTGTTCGGCGGGCCGGGCACCTTGGTCGCCAGACTTCTCAGCTTTCGGGTGATGGTCGGCATCGGCCTAATCAGCTACAGCGCCTATCTCTGGCATCAGCCCTTGCTTGCATTCGCGCGTCTGCGCACGATCCATGAACCACCGCTGCTGCTCATGGGCAGTTTGGGTCTGCTGTCGCTCGCGCTGGCATATCTCAGCTGGCGATTTGTTGAACGTCCATTCCGCGCCGGTCCGCATACTGTTATCAACCGACGCCCTGTCGTTTTCGCGTCGAGTCTCGTGGGAATGGCCGCATTCGTCCTCATCGGCTTCGGTGCGCGCGACGGCATGAGCGAACGCTTTACGTTCTGGTATGACCGCGACGCGGCAAAGTTGACGCTGCCCCTGATGGAAGACGGCTATTGTTTCCGGGATTTCCAGACTTATCCCGAAATGAATGTGCAAAATGACCTGCCGGATTGCCGCTTGGGGGATGAAACGAGGCCATCGACAACCCTATTGTTCGGCGATTCCCTCGCCGCCCATTGGGAACCGTTCTTCGACCTTTACGGCCAGGAAAACGGGGTGGCGTTCGATGTGCTCACGACGAACTGGTGCTTCCCGACGTTCACAGAGGATTCGACGGCAAAGCGCGGTCATATTGCCCGCACGCAATGCCGGATCAATCGCGACCATGTCCGCGAGAGGGCTTCGTCCTATGACAACATCGTTCTGTCCGGTCAGTGGGCCAAGGTGGAAGAGCGGGGTTTCACAACGGGCGTCTTGGACATGATCGACGAAATGTTGTTCGATCCCACGCTTCGCGTCGTCCTCATCGCCACGCCGCCGCAGTATTCGAGGGGGTCTGTCGAACGCGCCTACTACCGAAAAGGATCTGACCTGCTGACGGACGAAACGTCGGAGGCGGGGTCTGCCGCGTTCTGGAAGCAGGCGGTTACACGGTTTGGCGAGAACCCTGCCGTAACCTTGCTGTCGCCCGCAGACTTCGGAGATCAATTCGCCGTGGGCGGATACCAACACAATGGCATTCCCTACTCGCTCGATGGCACTCACATTTCAGTCGGCGCCTCACGCGCCCTGTATCTGGATGACCAGAGCCGCATCTCGGAACGCCTGAATGCGATCCTCAAACCCGGTTCGAGTGACTGACCGGAGCCTTCGCCAACCGCGTGAATCGGGCGAAGATTTGACAATCGTCGCCGTTCCCGGTGGAAAATCCCACGTTTTCAGAGGTTTCTACAATCTGGAAACAACCCGTTTCCGGTCACCATTTATTCATTCAATCGGCCTATTGCATTGGCAGAGTTCCCATCGAACGTGGGAAAGGAAGCCTCGCCATGCTGGAAAAAATCCAGTCGATTTCGACGAACCTCGACAAGAAACGGGTCTATACTGCCGTTGGCGCTCTCGTGGTGGCTTTGGCGACCGGGCACGTCATGCAACGCACGGTCAGTCAGCCGAACGCGCCGGTGGATGCCCGTGTGCAGCAGGCCCAGGTGACACAGGGGCAGGTCATTCCGGCCATGTCGACACCTCCTGCCGCACCCGTCGAAACGGCCCAAGCGACGCCGGAACCGCTTCCGGTTCCTGCCAATGACGCGGCACCGGATGAGGTTACCAAGGCCGATAACGCGCCGGCGACCGACCCCATTGCGCCATTGCCGGAACCGCAGGTGGCGGACCGCCCCGCGGCGGACAGCCCGACCTCGCCTGACGTCATGCGTGACGATCGAATTGCGGCAAGCGCGCCGGAGCCAGAAGAACAGGCCGAGCCGATTGAAACGGCGGCCCGTCCGGATCAGGGTTTGGTCGAACCGCTGGAGATTGCCGAAGTTTCGCGTGCCGCCACGACCGAAGATCTGCCGCGTCCGGCCCTGCCCGAGACCCAGTTCGATGTGGCCCCGGCCGATGTCATCGCGCAGCCGGAAACCGATGAAACGGCGGCCGAGGATTGTACGCCGACCCTGTCGCTTGCCCCGCTGCCCGGCGCACTCATATACACCGAGCTTCGCGCGCCGTGCGACGCCGGGGGCGAGGTCCAGTTCGACCACGCCGGTCTGAAGTTCACGGAAACGCTCGATCAGGACGGCGCTCTTACCGTCATGGTTCCGGCGATGACCCGCGAAGCCGCGATCACCGCGACGATCGGTGAACAGGAAAAGATCACCGAAGCACGTATCCAGATCGAGGATATGGACGACTACGACCGTATCGCGCTGATCTGGAAAGGCGGCACCGGGCTTCAGCTTCATGCGCTCGAGAATGGGGCCTACTACGGCGAAGAAGGGCATGTCTGGGCCGAGGAGCCGGGCCTTCCGGCACGTGCCACGGACGGTCAGGGCGGGTTCATCACCGTGCTCGGGTCGACGACCGGGGGCTATGCCGCCGACGTCTACACCTATCCGGTGTCCATGCCGACGGCCCCGGCCGTTTCCATCGAAGCGCAGGTTCTGGAAACCACCTGCGAACAGGCCATCGTCGGTGATTACCTTCGTTCGGTGCAGAACGGTCAACCGACCGGAACCCAGGTCGGTATGGTCGTACCGGACTGTGATGCGGTCGGCGAATATCTTGTGTTGAAAAACCTGCCCCAAGACCTGACAATCGCCCGCAACTAAAGGCGGGTGATCCACCCGCCCGACAAGAGCAGCGGCGGGGTGCGGGGCAGTCACCATGAGACATCTGCGTGTGGCGGTGTGCGCCGCACTCGTTTCAATCGTTCTTTCGTCTTTCGCAGTGGCCGACGACGTCACCCTGACCTCTCGCGACGGGTCGATGGAGATGTCCGGCACCCTGCTTGGCTATGACGGCCAGTTCTATCGGATCGACACCGAATACGGCGTGCTGACCGTCGATGGATCCGGGGTCAACTGCGAGGGGCCCGGTTGCCCGAACCTGATGTCGTTCACCGCGGACATCACCATCTCGGGCGAGGCCGAGATCGGATCGACCCTGATGCCCGCCCTGATCGAAGCCTTCGCGCTATCGGAAAACTACGCCGTCACGCGCGAGGAAAAGGCGGGGATCGGGCTGACCTACAGCCTCTACGAAGCCGACAACTCGGTTCCGGCAGCGCGCTTCACCATTCGGCAGACCACGTCCTCCGAGGGCTTCGCTGATCTTCTGGGCGAAGAGGCCGACATGGTCCTGTCCCTGCGTGAGCCGACGCGCGCGGAGCGATTGATGGCGCGCGACGCGGGTCTGGGCGACCTCGACGCGGTGCGGCAGTCGCGTGTCATCGCGCTCGATGCCCTTGTTCCCGTCGTGAACCCCGGAAACCCGATCCGGCGACTGGGGCTCGAAACTTTGGCGGCGCTCTATGCGGGCGAGATCGGGCGTTGGGACGCGATCGGCGGCGAGGCGGCACCCGTCACGCTGTATCTGCGCGACCCCGACGCTGGTTTTGGGATGGCTTTTGCGCGGGACGTGGTGACCGCGCAGGACAAGGCCCTGTCGCCCTCCATTCTCACCAAGGCTTCGAACGATGGCGTGACGCTCGCAGTGCAAGAAGACCCCTTCGGCCTGGGGATCGCGAGCTTTTCTCGCCCCGGCCTGACCGAAATCGTGACGCTGACCGGCGCGTGCGCCTTCGAGATCGCGCCAAGCCAGATGGCGATCAAGGCCGGGGACTATCCGCTCGCCGCCCCGATCTATCTTTACCGTCCCGCGATACGACTGCCGCAGGTCGGCCGGGATTTCATGCGCTATCTGCGGACCGCATCGGCGGGCCGGGTTATCCAGCGCATCGGCCTCGTCGATCAGGAGATCGAGGAAATCCCGTTTTCGGTGCAAGGGACGAGGTTGGCGAACGCCATCGCGCAAGCCGGTCCGGAAGTCGGGCTTTCCGAGTTACAGCGCATGGTGGCGCTGATGGACGGCATGCGGCGGCTGACGCTCACGTATCGGTTCAAGGGCGGATCGACGGCATTGGACGCCCCCTCCCGCTCGAACGTGGCTTTGCTTGCCGATGCGCTCGAGGCAGGCGCCTTTGACGGGCGCAGGCTGACCTTCGTCGGGTTCTCGGACGGTCAGGGCGCGGCCGCGCTGAACCTGAGGCTGGCGGCGCGGCGGGCGGACGCGGTACGCCGTGCCGTTCTCGACGCGGCCGAGACTTTCGACCCTGAGCGCGTGGTGATCGAGGCCGAGGCCTTTGGCGAGGCGCTTCCGATGGCCTGCGACGACACCGATTGGGGCAGGCGGATCAACAGGCGTGTGGAAGTCTGGGTCGAATAGGCCGGTCAGGTCAGATACCCGTCGCTCCGAAAGCTCACTTCGCGCGACTTGCCGATGATGATGTGGTCGTGCAGCGTGATTTCCAACGCGGCGGCGGCCGACCGGACCCGCTCGGTCATGTCGATGTCTTCACGCGACGGGCTGGGATCCCCGGATGGGTGGTTGTGGACGAGGATCAGCGCCGAGGCGCTGAGTTCCAGCGCCCGTTTGACGATCTCGCGCGGATAGACCGGCACGTGCCCCACCGTGCCTTCGGCCGCGGCCTCATCTGCGATCAGGGTGTTCTTGCGGTCGAGATAGAGCACCCGAAACTGCTCGGTTTCCCGGTGGCTCATCGTGGTGTGGCAATAGTCGATCAACTGGTCCCAGGACGACACCACCCGACGGCCCATGACGCGGGCGCGTGACAGGCGATGCGCGGCGGCCTCGACAATCTTCAACTCCTGCACGACTGCATCTCCGACCCCGTGCATTTCCTTGAGGCGCGACGGTGACGCGGACAGAACCCCGTTGAAGTCGCCGAACCGGTCCAGCAGCCGCCGGGCGAGAGGTTTGACATCCTGCCGGGGGATCGCACGAAACAGCACAAGCTCCAGCATCTCGTAATCGGGCAAGGCCGCGGCACCGCCCGACATGAACCGTTCACGCAGACGCGCGCGATGGTCCGAGATGTAGGAGGGCAGTCGCGCCTTGGTTCCCTTGACCGGAACAGGCTGCGCCTCGTCGGTTTCGAACAGCGGAAGGGCCATTTCGGCCAGATGTGAAACAGGCTGGGACATGATCCCAGCCTGCTACGAGTCGGTGAATGAATGGTTAACGCCGTAAGGGAGTCAGTTCTTCATCCCGTCCCAGAAGCTTTTCACCTTCGAAAAGAAGGTCGAACTTTCGGGATTGTTCTCTTCCGACAGCTTCTCGAACTCCCGCAGAAGCTCTTTCTGTTTGGACGTGAGGTTCACCGGCGTTTCGACGGCCAACTCGATATACATATCGCCATGACCGCCGCCCCGCAGCGCAGGCATGCCCTTGCCGCGCAGGCGCATCTGACGCCCGGATTGTGACCCGGCGGGGATTTTTACCCGCGAGCGTCCGCCGTCGATCGTCGGCACTTCGATGTCGCCGCCCATTGCGGCCGAGGTCATCGACACCGGCACACGGCAATGCAGGCTCACCCCGTCGCGCTCGAACAGAGGATGTTCAGCGACCTGGATGAAGATGTAGAGGTCGCCCGACGGCCCGCCGCGCATCCCGGCCTCGCCTTCACCGGCAAGACGGATACGGGTGCCGGTTTCGACACCGGCAGGGATGTTGACGGACAGGGCGCGCTCTTTCTCGACCCGGCCCTGACCGTGGCAGGTCTTGCACGGGTTCTTGATCATCTGGCCAACGCCCTGACAGGTCGGGCAGGTCCGCTCAACGGTGAAAAAGCCCTGCTGCGCGCGCACCTTGCCCATGCCCGAACAGGTCGGACAGGTCGTGGGTTCGGCGCCCGCTTCGGACCCGGTGCCTTCGCAGGTGTCGCACATGACCGAGGTCGGCACGTTGATGGTCTTTTGCAGACCCTCATAGGCCTCTTCCAGCGTCACGCGCAGGTTGTAGCGCAGGTCCGATCCGCGGGTCGCCCGCGACCGACCCCCGCCACGCTGGCCCATGAAGTCGCCGAACAGGTCGTCGAACACGTCCGAGAATGCGCTGGCGAAATCGCCTTGTTGCCCGAAACCTGGACCGCCCGGTCGCGGACCGCCACCCATACCGCCTTCGAAGGCCGCGTGGCCGAAACGGTCGTAGGCCGCTTTCTTCTCGGGGTCCTTCAGGACGTCGTAGGCCTCGTTCGCTTCTTTGAACTGGTTCTCGGCGTCGGGATTGTCGGCGTTCCGGTCAGGGTGGAGTTCCTTGGCCTTCTTTCGATAGGCCTTTTTGATCTCATCCGCCGATGCGCCTTTGGTGGTTCCGAGAACCTCGTAATAGTCACGTTTCGACATGGATCGTCGTCCCCTTGTCAGGAACGCGAAGGCCGGTCCGCCCGAATGTGACGGACCGGCCCTTTCGCGTCATGGGTCTTACGACCGCTTGTCGTCGTCGAGGTCTTCGAAGTCGGCGTCGACGATGTCATCGTCCACGCTGGACGGGCCCTGATCTTCGTCGGCTTCACCCGAGTCCGTGGCCTGCTGCGCCTTGTAGATGGCTTCGCCCAGCTTCATCGACGCTTCGGTCACGTTCTGGATGCCCGCCTTGATCTTGTCGGCGTTGTCGGTCTCCAGCTCGTCCTTGAGCGCGGCGATGGCCAGTTCGATCGCTTCGACGGTGGTCGGGTCGACCTTGTCGCCATGCTCTTCGAGCGCCTTCTCGGTCGAGTGCACGAGGCTTTCGGCCTGGTTCTTGGCTTCGACCAGCTCGCGGCGGCCCTTGTCGGCTTCGGCGTTCGCCTCGGCGTCCTTGACCATCTGTTCGATCTCGTCGTCCGACAGACCGCCCGACGCCTGGATCGTGATCTTCTGCTCCTTGTTGGTGCCCTTGTCCTTGGCCCCAACCGACACGATACCGTTGGCGTCGATGTCGAAGGTCACTTCGATCTGCGGCATACCGCGCGGTGCCGGGGGGATGTCTTCGAGGTTGAACTGACCGAGGATCTTGTTGTCCGCAGCCATTTCACGCTCGCCCTGGAACACCCGGATCGTCACGGCGTTCTGGTTGTCTTCCGCGGTCGAGAAGATCTGCGACTTCTTGGTCGGGATCGTCGTGTTGCGGTCGATCAGGCGCGTGAACACGCCACCCAGCGTTTCGATGCCGAGCGACAGCGGGGTCACGTCGAGCAGGACGACGTCTTTCACGTCACCTTGCAGAACGCCCGCTTGGATGGCGGCGCCGAGGGCCACCACTTCGTCCGGGTTCACACCCTTGTGCGGCTCTTTCCCGAAGAACTTGGTCACCTCTTCAACGACCTTCGGCATACGCGTCTGACCGCCGACGAGGATGACCTCGTCGATCTCGTCCTTCGACACGCCCGCGTCTTTCAGAGCGGCCTGACAGGGCTTGAGCGAGTTCTTGATGAGATCGCCGACAAGGCTTTCCAGCTTCGCACGGGTCAGTTTCATGACCATGTGCAGCGGCTGACCGTCGGACCCCATCGAGATGAACGGCTGGTTGATCTCGGTCTGGCTGGCCGACGAAAGCTCGATCTTGGCCTTTTCAGCAGCTTCCTTAAGCCGCTGGAGCGCCATCTTGTCTTTCGTCAGGTCGACGTTGTTCTCTTTCTTGAACTCTTCGGCGAGGTAGTTGACGATCCGCATGTCGAAGTCTTCACCGCCGAGGAACGTGTCCCCGTTGGTGGATTTCACTTCGAACAGACCATCGTCGATCTCAAGGATCGTGACGTCGAACGTACCGCCGCCAAGGTCATAGACCGCGATGGTGCGCGCTTCTTTCTTGTCGAGACCATAGGCAAGCGCAGCCGCCGTCGGTTCGTTGATGATGCGCAGCACTTCCAGACCGGCGATCTTGCCGGCGTCCTTCGTGGCCTGACGCTGGGCGTCGTTGAAGTAGGCGGGCACGGTGATGACGGCCTGATCGACCTTTTCACCAAGATAGCTTTCCGCCGTTTCCTTCATCTTGCCGAGGATGAAGGCCGAGATTTGCGACGGCGAATACTTTTCACCGGCCGCTTCGACCCACGCGTCACCGTTGCCGCCATCGACGATGGCGTAGGGGACGAGTTTCTTGTCCTTCTCTACAGCGGCGTCACCGACGCGGCGGCCGATCAGGCGTTTTACGGCGAAGATGGTGTTGTCGGGGTTGGTGACAGCCTGACGCTTGGCCGGCTGACCGACGAGGCGTTCCTCGTCTTTGAAAGCGACGATCGACGGGGTCGTCCGTGCACCTTCGGCGTTTTCGATGACCCGCGGTTGCGAGCCGTCCATGATGGCGACGCAGGAGTTTGTGGTCCCCAGGTCGATACCAATGACTTTACCCATGCTCTTTTCCTCTCTTTGGCGATGTGTTGGGCTCTGGCCCGAAAGGCACCGTCGCCCGATCCCATAAGGTAACCGGCAGGGATGATCCTAACCGGCGTCTGGGCGTATATAAGGAGGGGATTTGGGGCCTGCAAGGCGGCGAAAACCGCCATTTCGCGGAAAAAAGCGAGTCGTTTTCAGGGTTTTGGCAATGGATGAGCAAGGAAAGGGATTGGTGCCATCGCTGACCGTCGGCGGGGCCGCGGTCTACGAGGGTCTGATCCCTGCGGATGAGCAGGCGAAGATCGTTGCGGACCTACGCGATGTCGTTTCAGCCGCGCCGCTTTTCTCGCCCGAAACGCGGTTCGGCAAACCGATGTCGGTCGGAATGACGTCGGCCGGGAAATACGGATGGTATTCGGATCGGCGGGGCTACCGCTACGAACGCAAGCACCCGACGGGTGTGGACTGGCCGCCGATCCCGGCGCGCATCCTGAAGCTCTGGCACGCCGTGACCGGGGTGGAGCGCGAACCCGACTGCTGTCTCGTGAACTTCTACCGCGAGAAGGCGAGGATGGGTTTGCATCAGGATCGGGACGAAGCCGATTTCTCATGGCCCGTCCTGTCGATCAGCCTTGGCGATGATGGCCTGTTCCGGATCGGCGGGACCGAGCGGGGCGGCAAGACGCAGTCGGTCTGGCTGCGGTCCGGCAATGTGCTCATGCTGGGCGGTGAGGCGCGGCTGGCCTATCACGGGATCGACCGCATACGCTTCGGGACCAGCCAGCTTTTGTCCGAAGGGGGGCGGATCAACCTGACGCTGCGGGTGGTGGATTAGGGCTGGAGCGTGCAGCAGCCCGAAAACATGAAGTGCCCGCCGTTCCCGGCGCGAAGAAAATCGATCCGCCACGCGTATTGACGGTCCGACATGCCGTCCGAACACATCTCACGCGAAACGAACCCGGTGATGTCGTCCGCGACCAGTGCGCCGCGCGGGCTGTGCGGGACAGACGCGTAATATTCGGTCGGTTGAACCAGCGCCGGTTCGTCCATCCCCGGATCGGTGAAGCTGACGTCGGATTGGCCGATCTCCAGCGACCAGAACGGTTCAGTCCCGTAGCACCAAAGTGGGGTCGGGGTTTTCGAAATCGGATCCTGCCCCGCCTGCCGTTCCATATAAGCCATGGAAACCCAGCCGGTCCCCTCGCCGATATTGATCTGCCCCCATTTGCGGTCGTCGGCGAAGGCGACGACCTCGACCCCGTCACGCTCAGGTCCAAGCTCGTCCATCACCTCGGCGTTGACCGTCGGTCCGGCGCGGACGTTGAGCGTATCGTCCGCGGCCACGCCGGTCACGTCGTACAGCGCGGGCAGTTCGACGGACTGGGCAAACGCAAGCGTCGGGGCAAGGAACAGGGCGAGCAAAAGGCGTTTCATCGGCGGGCACTCCAAGACAACGACGCGTGCTTGCGCGTGTAGCTTTCACCCATGAACCCGATCACAAGCAGCACGGTCGAGACGATCAGGGGATAAAGCCAGTTCGAGTAATGCGGGTTGTAGTTGATGAACATGAACCCCCGGCATTGGTCGATGATGTGAAAAAGCGGATTCCACGAGAACAGGACGATGATGTTCCAAGGCACGGTGTTGGCCACGAACATCTTGCCGGATGCGATCATGTTGGCGCGGGCATAGATCGTCGAGCCAACGGTCGCGAACTGTGGGAACCACGGCTTGAGCGCATAGAACACCATGCCGATCCCGATGCCCGAAAACCACGCGAGAAGCAGCATCATGAAGACGCCCGCAAGATTGTGGATCGTCACGTGATTGACCGCGATGTGGTAGATGTAGACCACGACGAGCACCGACAGGATCTGGATGTAAAGCGCGCCCAGCGCATTCGACAGGATCGACACGAAGGTCGACATCGGCGCGTGCTGCATCATGGGCGAGGCGGGACCATCGGCGCCGACCACGGCACCCATCGTCTTGGTCTGCGTCATGTAAAGAAAGATGCCGGACATGATGTAGAGCAAGAAATCGCCCCGGATCATCGCGCCGCGCAGGCCGAACACGGAATACATCACGTAGAACACCGCGACCAACATCATGGTCTGGAGCATGTTGATGAACAGCCCCATGAGCGCATTGGAATGCGTCTTGCGCAGGTTGTGGACGGTCGCGTGATAGATCAGCTCGAGAAGTCCGACGATCACGGTCAGTCTGCTGGGTCGGGTGTCTACTCTGAACATCTTGCGTCCTGTGGCCTGCCCGCCAATTTTCGCTTGGAAATCTTGCTGTTCCCTTGATGCGGCAGCATAAGGGGCATGATGTGTTAATTCAATGATGCCGGAGGGTCCGGCGAGAGGAGCGGCCTTGGATTACGAAAAGCTTATGGGCGTGATGCGCCGTCTGGCGATCGAGGCGGGCGACAAGATCATGGAGATCTACGACGCCGACGATTTCGAGGTGCGCTCGAAGTCGGACGAAAGCCCGGTGACCGAAGCGGACGAGGCGGCGGATGCCCTGATCTCGGCCGGTCTGAAGAAGGCGTTTCCCGACGTGCTGGTCGTGACCGAAGAACAGGCCGACAGCCACAGCGAAAGCGCCTCGGAATTCCTGATCGTCGATCCGCTCGACGGCACCAAGGAATTCGTGAAGCGCCGCGGCGATTTCACGGTGAATATCGCCTATGTCGTCGACGGCACCCCCGTGCGCGGGGTCGTCTACGCGCCCGCCCGCAAGCGGATGTTCTACACGATGGAAGACGGCGCTTCGGTCGAGGAAACCGGTGATCTGCACCCCGACATGCCCGGCCATTGCACCCCGATCCGCGTGTCGCACCCGGACAACGGCGCCCTCATGGTCGTCGCCTCGAAATCGCACCGGGATCAGGCGACCGACGATTACATCGCGAAATACGCGGTCAAGGACATGACTAGCGCGGGGTCGAGCCTGAAGTTCTGTCTCGTCGCGACGGGTGAGGCGGACCTTTACCCACGTCTCGGGCGCACGATGGAGTGGGACACCGCCGCAGGGCATGCCGTGCTCAAGGGCGCGGGGGGTGAGGTTGTGCGCTTCGACAACCACGAGCCCCTGACCTATGGCAAACCGATCTACGAAAACCCCTTCTTCATCGCCTACGCACCGGGCGTGGAGTTGAAGTCGGCGTGACGTGAGCACCGCCACGGGACACCGACGACAAGTCCGCACCATCATGTGCGGCGGGCGGGCCGTGGCGACAAACGGGAGCGCGGCGTGACGGGCGCGATCCCCGTGTCGGTGATCGTCGTCAGCCGCGGTCGGCCCGGTTTGCTGCAACGTGCCCTCACCGGGATCGGGCAGCTTTGGTATCCGCAATTCGAAATCGTCGTCGTTGCGGACGAACAGGGTCGCGATGCCGTGGTCGGGATGGGCTGGCAGGATCGCGTCAAGCTCGCTGCCTGTGACGAAGCGAACATCTCGGTCGCGCGCAACATCGGCATCGACCGTGCGACGGGCGAGATTGTAGCCTTCATCGACGACGACGCCGTGCCGGAACCGACATGGCTTACCCACCTTTGTGACCCCTTCCGTGACCCGGAGGTCGTGCAGGTCGGCGGTTTGGTGCGGGGGCGGAACGGGATCACGTTCCAATGGCCCGTCCGCGCGGTGAACGCGCTGGGCGAGACCCGTAACCTGTCACTGGATCAGGACGCGCCGTTCACGCCCGCCGTGAAGGAAGGTGAGGCCATAAAGACCGAAGGCACGAACATGGCCGTGCGGCGCGATGTGATCACAAACCTCGGCGGCTTTGATCCCGCGTTCCGGTTCTACCTTGACGAGACCGAAGTGAACTACCGTTTGCGCGACCGAAGGACGGTGATCGTTCCCTTGGCACAGGTGCATCACGGCTATGCCGGATCGGACCGACGGCGCGCCAACCGTGGCGCATCGGACCTTACCGATATCGGGGTGTCCACGGCGGCTTTTCTGCGAAAACATGCGCCTCGAGCCGAGTGGGAAGGCGCGCTGAAGAGACTCTATTCAAGCCAGAAAGCGCGATTGATCGGACAAATGGTCGATGGCGCGCTTTCGCCTGATGTGATCGCGCCGCTTCTCGTCACGCTGGAAACCGGCATCGCAGAGGGTCGCAAAACGCCGGTTGGCGAAGCGGTGGAGTTCCCGGCCTCGCCTGAACCGTTCCTGCCCTACGCGCCGCGTTCATCGGGGCTATCGTCGGTCTTCTCCGGTCGCTCGTGGCGGCGACGAACACTTGCCATGAAAGCGAAACGAGCGGTGGCGGAGGGTGATGTCGCGACCGTATTTCGGTTCTCTCCGACAGCCCTGTCACACCGCGCTGCGTTCAACCCGGCGGGCTATTGGGAGCAATGGGGGGGATTGTTCGGTCGCTCGGTCCGTGACGGCCCATGTTTCAGATGGGCAAGCTTCAGCGCACGGGTGCAAAAAGAACAGGCAAGACTTTCCAAGGTGCGTTTCAAATAGGCAGATTGCCCAATATCTGGGTGACGTGCCCATGGGCTGAACATATGGTTGTCGCAATCGGGACCTAAGGTTCCCGCCACTGCGTTCAATTGATACGCACGTGCAGCACGGCAAGATTTCAAAAGGTGAGATCCAAATGACGAACAAGGTAACCAAGGCGATTTTCCCCGTGGCGGGGCTTGGGACGCGCTTTTTGCCCGCGACTAAGTCGATCCCCAAGGAGATCATGACGCTGGTTGACCGGCCGCTTATCCAATACGCGATCGACGAAGCCCGCGCGGCCGGGATCGAGGAGTTCATCTTCGTCACGTCACGCGGCAAGGGCTCGCTCGAGGATTACTTCGACCGTGCCCCGATCCTCGAAGAGGACCTGAAGGAAAAGGGCAAGGACAAGCTTCTCGACGTCCTGAATGCGACGAACATGGAATCGGGCGCCATCGCCTATATCCGCCAGCACAAGGCGTTGGGTCTGGGCCACGCGATCTACTGTGCGCACCGTCTGATCGGCGACGAACCGTTCGCGGTGATCCTGCCCGACGACGTCATCGCGACCAATGGCAAGTCCTGCCTGCAACAGATGGTCGAAGCCTATGAGGAAACCGGGGGCGCGATGGTCGCCTGTATGGAAGTGCCGGAAGACAAGGCGTCGTCATATGGTATCCTCGACGTCGAAAGCGAGAACGGGCGTCTGGCCAAGGTCAAGGCGATGGTCGAAAAGCCTGCAGCGGGCACCCAGCCCTCGAACCTTGCCGTGATCGGCCGCTACATCCTGACGCCGGACGTGCTGAACAACCTCGGGTCGTTCAAGAAGGGTGCAGGCGGTGAAATCCAGCTCACCGACGCGATTGCGGATGAAATCACGCAGGGCCGAGCGGTGCATGGTTATCGGTTCGATGGCCAGCGGTTCGACTGCGGGTCAAAGGCCGGATACCTGCAAGCGACCGTTTCCTTCGGGCTGGAGCGCGAAGAGTTGCACGACGAGCTTATGGAGCACCTCGAGCAGATCGTCGCGATGAAACGCGCCGCCGAATAAGGGGCGCGGATTGACCACGGGCGCGACGGGCACGGTTCGACTTCTCGACCTGTCGCGCCTTGTTTCCCGCGTCGGACGGGGCGCGTGGACCGGGATCGACCGGGTCGAAGCGGCCTATCTGCAACGACTGCTCGCCGAGGATGAGCCCCTTTTCGCGCTCGTTCGGTCCTCGTTCGGGTTCACACTTTTCGACCGGGCCGGATTACGGGCGCTCGCCGATCGGCTGTTCGGCCGCATTCCATGGGGTCAGGCCGATACGCTGTCACGTCTGTTCCTGAAGGCGCATCCCGAGAAACGGCGTGCCGAGGCCGACCTGCGCCGCCTGAGCATTGGTCGTGCGAACCGCCGTGCTTTGCCGGGTCTGTTGGAGGATACGCTTCCCGGCCCACCCTGTTGGATCAACGTCGGTCATTCCGATCTTCAGGTCAGCGTGTTCGACGCCGTGCATCGGCTGGGCGGAAAGGCCGTCGTGCTTGTCCATGACACCATTCCGCTCGACCATCCGGATTGGCAGCGCGAAGGGACGGTCGACAGTTTCCGCGCACGCATACAGCAAGTCGCGGGCAAGGCCGATCTGGTGGTTCATACGGCGCAAGCCACGCGCGGGCAGACCGAACGCCATTTCGCACGTGAGGGCAGGGTGCCGGACGGGATCGTGGCGCATCTTGGTATCGACGCACCGGTCCCCGACGACACGCAGCTTGCGGCCAATATCAGGCGGGATAGACCCTATTTCGTTGCGCTGGGCACCATCGAACCGCGCAAGAACCATGCGCTGCTCCTCGACGCTTGGGCCGAACTCGCCACCCGGTTGCCGGGTGACGATATGCCCATGCTCTACATCGTCGGATCGCGCGGTTGGCGCAATGAACCCGTCTTCGATCGGCTGGACAAAGGCCCGGCCCATGTGCGGGAGCTTGGTCCGCTTCCCGATGGCGCGGTCGCCAGCCTGCTGACCCGCGCGCAAGCCCTGCTCATGCCAAGCCTCGTCGAAGGGTTCGGCCTGCCGCCCGGCGAGGCGCTTGCGCTGGGCTGTCCCGTGATCGCCTCGGACCTTCCGGTTTATCGTGAAGTGTTTGGAAACAATCTCGTTTACCTCGATCCACACGATCTGTATTCTTGGGTGGAACAGATAAGAACATTCGCGACAAAGAACCGCGGGGCACAGGCAACGGCATCATCGCTTCCAACGTGGGATGATCACTTCAACCTTGTCTTAAAGTGCCTATGATACAGGCGACCAAGCTTGTGCGGCGTGGAAGGGGCGATTTTGGGCATTGTGCGGACATACCGATTGCGTCTCCTGCGAAAGCGCTGGCGTATTCGTGCCTTCCGCAAACGTCGCGAGATCAAGCCGATTGTCGACAAAACCGACACAATCAAGCCTCGTGACATCCTCGTCTTTTGCACTGCGCGGAACGAACGTGTGCGACTGCCGTATTTCCTGCGGTTCTATCGTGACATGGGTGTCGGGCACTTCATCTTCGTCGACAACGACAGCGACGACGGGTCTGCCGAGTATCTGGCGCAGCAACCCGATGTGTCGGTCTGGACCTCGAAAGCGAGCTACAAGCGCGCACGGTTCGGGATGGACTGGCTCAACTGGCTGATGCGGCGCCACGGGCATGGCCACTGGTGCCTGACCATCGACCCGGACGAGTTCCTCGTTTTTCCGTTCTGCGACACGAGGGGGCTGAGGGCGCTGACCGACTGGCTCGACGCGTCTTCGATCAAGAGCTTCGGGGCCATGCTGCTGGATATGTATCCGAAAGGCCCGATGGGTCGGCAGCCCTACCGCGAAGGGCAGGACCCGTTCGAGATCGCGAACTGGTTCGACGCCGGCAACTACATGATCGAGAAGAACAAGAAGTTCGGAAACCTCTGGATTCAGGGCGGTCCGCGCGCGCGCATGTTCTTTCCCGACAACCCGGCCCGCGCCCCCGCGCTGAACAAGATCCCGCTGGTCAAATGGCATCGCAACTACACCTATGTCTCGTCCACGCATAACCTGCTGCCCCGCGGTCTGAACCTCGTCTACGACGAATGGGGCGGGGAAAAGGCGTCCGGCTGCCTGCTGCACGCCAAGTTCCTCGACACTTTCGCGATCAAGGCGGCGGAGGAGTTGGAGCGCAAGCAGCACTATGCCGCCAGCCATGAATACAAGGCGTATCACGAGAAGCTCGAGGATGACCCGGACCTGTGGTGCAAGTGGTCCGAGAAATACATCAACTGGCGGCAGCTCGAAATCCTCGGGATCATGTCCAAGGGGAACTGGGCGTGACGGTCGGGTTCGCCATGCTGGTCCATACCGCGCTGGGCCGGGCAGCGCAGGTTGCGCGCCATTGGGCCAAGAACGACTGCCCGGTGGTGATCCATGTCGACAAGAAGGTGAAGCGCCGCAAATACCTTGAGCTGACGGCGAGCCTTGCAGACCTCGACAACGTCAAGTTCTGCAAACGGCACAGTTGCGACTGGGGGACATGGAGCCTTGTGGAGGCCAGCCAATCGGCCTCGGAGATGCTGCTCGCCGAATTTCCCGAGGTGCGGCACGTCTACCTCGCGTCGGGGTCGTGTCTGCCGCTTCGTCCGGTCGAGGAGATGAAGGAATACCTCGCCGAACGGCCCATGACCAATTTCATCGAAAGCGTCACGACCGAGGATGTGCCTTGGACGGTCGGCGGTCTGGATATCGAACGGTTCACGTTCAGGTTCCCGTTCTCATGGAAAAGCCAGCGCCGCGCCTTTGACTGGTACGTCAATTTTCAACGCCGATGGAAATTCAAACGGCGCATTCCCGAGGGGCTCGTGCCGCATCTGGGAAGCCAGTGGTGGTGCCTGACCCGTCAGACCCTGACCGCAATTCTCGAAGATCCGCAGCGCCCGGCGTTCGACCGCTATTTCTCGAAGGTCTGGATTCCCGACGAAAGCTATTTTCAGACCCTCGTCAGGCTCTATTCCACGAATATCGAAAGCCGCTCGCTGACGCTGAGCAAGTTCGACTTTCAGGGCAAACCGCACATTTTCTACGACGACCACATGCAGCTTCTGCGCCGGTCCGACTGTTTCGTGGCGCGAAAGATCTGGCCCGAAGCCGAAAAGCTCTACTCCGGGTTCCTGTCCGACGATGGCTCGATCTTCACGGGCGCCGAACCGAATCCGGGCAAGATCGACCGCATTTTCTCCAAGGCGGTCGAACGGCGCACAAAGGGGCGGCCGGGGCTGTACATGCAAAGCCGGTTTCCGAACGACAACTGGGAAAACGGCCTGACAACGTCGCAATATTCGGTGTTCGAGGGGTTCACCGAACTGTTCGAGGATTTCGAGGATTGGCTGGCCCGTGTCACCGGCACTCGCGTTCATGGGCATATCTTCGGCCCCGACAGGGTCGAGTTTTCCGGGGGGCAAAAGGTCTTTGCCGGCGCCCTGACCGACAGCGCGGAACTGCGCGACTACAACCCGAGGGCGTTCCTGACCAACCTGATCTGGAACACGCGGGGCGAGCGACAGTGTTTCATGTTCGGCCCGGCGGATACGCAGGATATCTCGTGGGATATCGCCAAAGACCCGAACGCTCAGATCAGCGTCATTTCCGGCGCCTGGGCCGTGCCGCTGTTCTATTCCAACGCGAACTTTTCGGAAATCCGGCGCGAAGCGGCCGCGCTGCAAAAGATCGAGGCGGTTCATCTGGAGGTGCTGCGGTCGGTCTGGACCAAGGCGCGCGTGCGGATCTGGACACTCGCCGATTTCGTGGATTCGCCGATGGAACCGCTTCAGACGATCATCGACGAGATCGGGGCGCGCAATGCCAACCGCCTGACCGAAGCGCCGCGGATGCGATCGCTTGAGGGTTTCGGACAATTCCTGCAAAACCTGAAGAATCAGGGGATGCAGCCACACCTCATGGGCGATTTCCCGACCGGGGCGAATGTGCCGTCGCGCCAGAAACCCCGCAAGCCATACCTCGTGAAGTAGGACCGCGATGGACCGCCCCTTCGATTATTTCGTCATCCTTGCCGAGATGCGCACAGGGTCGAATTTCCTCGAATCCAATCTCAACGCCTTTCCCGGCATCACCTGTTATGGCGAGGCCTATAATCCCTATCTCATCGTCGATCCCGACCGGACCGAGCTGTTCGGCTTCACCATGGCCAAGCGGGATGCCGACCCCATCGGTATGATCGAAGCGATGAAGGAAAACACGGACGGCATTCCGGGTTTCCGCCTGTTCCATGACCATGATCCGCGCGTGTTCGAGCATGTAATGGGCGATCGGCGCTGCGCCAAGATCATCCTGAACCGCAACCTCGTCGACGCATGGGTCAGCCAGCGCATCGCATGGTCTACGAAACAGTGGCAGCTTGGCGACCATGCCGACGTGAAGAAGTGGAAGGTCAAGTTCGACCCCAAGGATTTCAAGCACTTCTACTTCACGGTCAAAGACCGGCAACGCGGCATCGCGCGGCGGCTTCAGGTCGAGGGGCAGGCAGGGTTCTATATCGACTACGACGACATTCAGGACCTCAAGGTGGTCAACGGTCTCGCCAGATTTCTGGGTGAAACCGAAGAGATCAAGCACTTCTCGGGCAAGTTCAAGAAGCAGAACCCCGAGCCTTTGGCGGACAAGGTCCGCAATTTCGAAGATATCGAAAAGACGGTGAACGAGATCGACCGATACGATCTTGGCGCGCTGCCCAATTTCGAACCCCCGCGCGGCCCGTCCGTTCCGACCTATGTCACCGCCCACAAGGCGCCGTTGTGTTTCATGCCGGTGCCGGGGGCCTTGGATCAGGAAATCCGCGACTGGCTGGGCGCGATCGATGACGTCCACCGCGATGAGCTGGACACCGGCTTTACGCAGAAAGAGCTGCGGCAGTGGAAGAACCAGAACAAGGGTCACCGCAGCTTCACGGTGCTGCGCCACCCGGTCGCCCGCGCGCATTCGGTCTTCTGCCGCTACGTGCTGAACCACACACCCTGGACGATGTGGGAGCTTCGGCACGGGTTGATCGAACGATATGACCTAGACATCCCGTGGGACACGCCCATCGGTGAGGGGTATGACCGCGTGCGCCACCGCAAGGCGTTCCTGCGGTTCCTGCATTTCGTGACCGGGTCGCTCGGCGGGTCTAGCGTGCATGGGGTGGAACCGATCTGGGCGACGCAGGACAACCTCCTCCGTGGGTTTTCCGAGTTCGTGGCGCCGGATCACGTTCTGCGCGAGACGCAGATCAACGAAGGGCTGGCCGTCTTGGCGATGGAGATCGGGATCGACCCGCCGCCCTTGGGGGACGGCATCCCGGACGAGCCGTTTCCGCTGGCGTCGATCTACGACGACGAGGTGGAAAAAGCCGTGCGCGACGCATATGCGCGCGACTACATGGCTTTCGGTTTCAAGAAATGGGACCGCGACGGGCGCTGATCAGGCCGCCCGCGTGGCCTGCGCTTCCGTCAGGATGGTGTGCAGGGTCTCAGGGTCCGCATTGGCGCGCAACTTGGCCGTGACGCCCGCATCCCGCATCGTGCGGGACACGAGAGCGAGAGCTTTCAGGTGGTCGACCCCGCCGCCATCGGGCGCGAAAAGCGCGAACACCAGATCCACCGGCTGACGGTCGACGGAGTCGAAATCCACCGGCTTTTCGATCCGGAAGAAGGCCCCGACCACACGGTCGAGACCTTCGATTCTTGCATGCGGCAGAGCGATGCCGTGGCCCACGCCGGTGGGCCCGAGCGTCTCGCGTTCTTGCAGAGCGGCAAAGGCGGCGGCGTTGTCGATCCCATAGGTGGCCGACACAAGATCACCCAGATCCTGAAACAGACGTTTCTTCGAAGAAACGTTGGCGACCACCTTCACGGCGGCGGGCCGAAGGATTTCGGATAGTTCCATAAGTCCCACTTGCTGACCCGGGCCTGTTCCTGCTCTAACCTGCCAAACTCAGGCGAGGTTGCCGGGGTCGATCCAACCGATGTTTCCGTCTTCACGGCGATACACAACGTTCACGCCGTTCGATTTTTCGTTGCGGAAGACCAGAACCGGCGCATGGGCCAACTCCATCTGCATGACCGCTTCGCCAACCGAAAGCGCGGGGATCCGCGTCTCCATCTCGGCGATGATCATTGGCTCCATGCCTTCGGGTTCCGACGAGTCGGACCCATCTTCCGCGGCGAGGATATACGAGGCCCCTCCGAAAACTTCAACCGGGTCAACGCGCGCTTTGTGATGGTCTTTCAGGCGGCGTTTGTAACGGCGAAGCTGTTTCTCCATCTTTTCAGCGCATTGGTCGAAAGCCGAGTGGATATCGTGCGATTTGGCCGAGGCTTGCGCCGTCAGGCCGGTCGACAGGTGCACGATGGCCTCGCATGAGAATTCGCTCGCCACCTTGGAGAAAATCACATGCGCATCGGTCGGCCGTTCGGCGTATTTTTCGACCACGGCACCCAGTCCGTCTTTCACATAGACCTGAAGCGCCTCGCCGATGTCGATCTGCTTGCCACTGATTTGATACTGCATGTTTCCTCCTCTTGGATGGAATGCCCCCGAGCCTTAGCGCGACGCGCGCAAAGACACGAAAAAGGGACGGATTTCAGGGAGTTGTGCGAGGCGCGCCGCCCGGTTTCCCTGGGCGCATGACGTGCTGCGAGTGGTTCTCTTGCAGCACGAAACAAGTGGCGCGTACTCATGCATCAACTTCATTCAGCGCCCGATTTGAACCCATGTCAATCCACATAAGATGCTGCGAACGCAGCCTTTAGTGAGTGAAGATGTCGGTATCCGGCCAACCGGCCAGATCGAGCTGCGCACGCGCGGGCAGGAAGTCGAAGCAGGCCTGAGCAAGCTCCGCCCGGCCTTCGCGGGCAAGCCGCCCGTCCAGCTTTTCGCGCAGGCGATGCAGGTAAAGAACGTCGGATGCGGCATAGTCGAGTTGCGCTTCGGTCAGTTCCCTCGCGCCCCAGTCGGTCTGCTGCTGATACTTGGAGATATCGATTCGGAGGATCTCTTCGAGCAGGGTCTTAAGGCCGTGCCGGTCCGTGTAGGTTCGGATCAGCTTGGATGCGATCTTGGTGCAATAGACCGGCGCGGTGACGACCCCGAACGCATTGAGCAGGGCGGCGATATCGAATCTGCCGTAGTGAAAGATCTTCAGGACGTTCGGATCGGAGAGCATCGCGGTCAAATTCGGCGCCTCGGTCTGTCCCCGTTCGACCTGCACCATATGTGCGTGGCCGTCACCGCCCGACATCTGAACGACGCAAAGCCTGTCCCGGTGGGGGTTCAGGCCCATCGTCTCGCAATCGATGGCCACAACGGGGCCGAGTTTGAGCCCGTCCGGCAGATCGCGTTTGTAAAGATGGTTCGCCATGGGAGCCTCCGTTTCCTTCGTGATACGGCGCGCGGTTCTGCGGATCAACTCCGGCGCCCGGCCGCGACCTGCGTCTTTCCGCTGGCTGTTCCGGCGGAACCATGCCTCATTGGCGGTCCGAATGGAGGTCGGCATATGGCCGCGCACACGCTTGTCATCATGTGCAAGGAACCGCGACCGGGTCTGGTCAAGACGCGGCTGGCTGCGGATATCGGCGCTTTGCCCGCAGCACTCTGGGTTCGCCACCGGATCGCAACCATGGTTCGCACGCTTGCGCATGAGCGCTGGACGGTCGTGCTGGCGGTCGCGCCGGACCGCGCCATGACGTCGGCTCTGCTTCCACATGCCCTCCGCATTCCACAGGGACCGGGTGACTTAGGTGATCGCATGGCGCGTGCGTTCAGGGTGGCCCCGCCCGGCCCGGTGCTTGTCGTCGGCACGGATATCCCCGGACTGACCCGCGATCACGTCGCACGGGGGTTCGAGTTGATCGCGCGGCACAAGGCGGTGATCGGTCCCGCAAGCGACGGGGGTTTCTGGGCCATTGGCCTCGACACCCGGCGGCCCATTCCGGCAAACCTGTTCCACGGTGTCCGCTGGTCCACGGAAAACGCCCTGTCCGACACGCTGGCGACCTGCCCGCCGCCTGCCTACCTGCCTATGCTGGATGACGTCGACACGGCCTCCGACCTCGCACGACTTTCCGACTGACGGCCTCGTGGCGCCGTGATACGCCGATGACATGGCACGTATTCCCAGCAAAGAGGAAATCCTCGCGTGGATTTCCGAGAACCCGACCCAGACCTCCAAGCGCGACATCGCGCGGGCCTTCGGCATCAAGGGGCAGGACAGGATCGACCTGAAGCGCCTGCTCAAGGAGCTTGAGGCGGAGGGGCATCTGGAAAAGCGGAAAAAGACCTATCGCGATCCGGACAAACTGCCGCCAGTTTCCATCCTCGAAGTGTCCGAGATCACACCCGACGGCGACATCTTCGCCGACCCGCTGGAGTGGCAGGGGGAGGGCGACAAGCCGCGCGTGTTGTACGTGGCAAAGCAAGGCGATCCCGCGCTGAAGAAGGGCGACCGCCTGTTGTGTCGGATGACCGAGGTGGATGGCGGCGACCACGACTACGAGGCGCGGCTCATTCGCAGGATCGGCGAGAACGCCCGCCGCATCCTTGGCATTTACCGCAAAGGCCACGAAGGCGGGCGGATCATTCCCATCGACAAGGGGTCGGACAAGGAATGGATGGTGCAGGAAGGTGCCGTGAACGGTGCCACGGACGGTGAGCTGGTCGAGGCCAAGCAATCCGGCCCGAAAGGCCAGATGGGCCTACCGCGCGCGCAGATCGTCGCGCGTCTGGGCGACCCCACCGCGCCGCGCGCCGTCTCGCTCATCGCGATTCACCAGCACGGCATTCCCGATGAATTCCCGGATGAGGTGATCGCGGAAGCCGACAAGATGAAGCCCGCGGGACTGAAGGGGCGTGAAGATCTGCGTCACCTGCCGCTCATCACCATCGATCCGCATGATGCCCGCGACCACGACGATGCGGTCTATGCCCATCCCGACGACAACCCGAAGAACCCCGGAGGTTTCGTCATCTGGGTCGCCATTGCGGATGTGGCCCATTACGTCACGCCGGGGTCCGCCCTGGACCGTGAAGCGCGCAAACGCGGCAACTCCAGCTATTTCCCCGACCGGGTTGTTCCGATGCTGCCGGACCGGCTGTCCGGCGATCTCTGTTCGTTGCACGAAGGCGTGCCGCGTGCCGTGCTGGCGGCCCGGATCGTCATCGACGCGCAGGGGGAAAAGAAAAGCCATTCGTTCATTCGCGGCCTGATGCAATCTCACGCCTCTCTGAACTACGGCGAAGTGCAGCAGGCGCAGGACGGCAGCCCGAACGACAAGGTCGCGCCGTTCATGGATGAGGTCATTACGCCGCTTTACGACGCCTACTATGCCCTGCGCCGGGCGCGCGAGGCGCGTCAGCCGCTCGACCTCGATCTGCCGGAGCGCAAGATCGTGCTCTCGGACGAAGGCAAGGTCGAAAGCGTGCGGTTCGCCGAACGGTTCGACGCCCACAGGCTGATCGAAGAAATGATGGTTCTGGCTAACGTCGCCGCGGCCGAGGAACTCAACCGTCTGGGCCGCCCGCTTCTGTATCGGGTGCACGAGGAACCATCGCAGGAAAAACTCGAAGCCTTGCGGGAGGTGGCGCAAGCCTCGGGCTTCACGCTGGCGAAAGGGCAGGTGCTTCAGACCCGGCACCTGAACCAGCTTCTGTCTCAGGCCGAAGGCAGCGAATTCGACGAACTCATCAATATGTCGACGCTGCGGTCGATGACGCAGGCCTATTACTTCCCGCAGAACTTCGGCCACTTCGGTCTGGCGTTGAAGAACTACGCGCATTTCACTTCGCCGATCCGCCGGTATTCCGACCTCATCGTGCACCGCGCGCTGATCTCGGGGCACAACTGGGGCACCGATGGTCTGTCGCAGGACGACATCGACCAGTTGGAGGCGACGGCGACCCATATCTCGCAGACCGAGCGGCGGTCGATGGAAGCGGAACGCGATACGACCGACCGTTACCTTGCCGCCTTCCTGTCGGATCGTGTCGGCAACGAGATGACCGGGCGCATCGCGGGTGTCCAACGATTCGGGATTTTCGTCAGGCTCGATGAAACAGGCGCCGATGGATTAGTGCCGGTTTCGAGCATCGGGGCGGAATATTTCCGCTACGAAGAGCCGTCGCAGAGCCTTGTCGGCGAACGCTCCGGATTGGAGCTGACGGTCGGCCTTCCGGTCCTTGTCAGGCTTTCGGAAGCGGTGCCTGTGACAGGTGGTCTCATGTTCCAGCTTCTTGAAGTTGCTGGCAAACCTGTCAAAACGACAGGTCGCACCCCGGGCGGGAAAGGCGTAAGGAGGAAACCTGCGCGAGCCGGAAAAAAATCAGCGAAAACACGTGCCAAGGTGCGTCGAACGCGGAAATAAGAACGTCGCTCCGGCGACGCGAGGAGTTGGAGCATGATCGTCCCGCAATCTGACATAAGTCAGGCGGATTTCCGTGACTGGATTGCGCGCGTGGTTCGCCCGCGCGCGCTGGGTCGCATGATCCAGGCAGGCGTTTTCGACAAGGCGATGGGGTCCGCGCAGTTCCTGCCCGATGTCGTCGAACGGCAGATGAACCAGTCGGAATTCGTCCTGCCGATCTGGGAATACCTCGACATCGCTGCATCGGAGGAGCGTGTCCGCAATGGCCGCACCGCCCTTCGCAAGCGCCGGGAACTGTTCATCGAGATCGAGCGCCGGTTCGGGGTCGAACCCGAAGTCGTCGCCGCGATCTGGGGGCTGGAATCCGGCTATGGCGTGAACCGGGGTTCGGTGCCCATCCTGTCCGCCCTTGCGACGCTGGCGTGGCGCGGAAGCCGGCAGGCGTTTTTCGAGGATGAACTGGTCGCAGCCCTGCGTATCCTTCAATCCGGCCACACGACGCCCGAAAAGATGGTCGGGTCATGGGCGGGTGCGATGGGTCACGGGCAATTCATGCCGTCGAGCTTTCTGAACTTCGCCGTCGATTTCGATGGCGACGGGCGCAAGAACATCTGGTCGAACGACCCGACCGACGCGGTAGCGTCCATCGCGAATTACCTGTCCAAGCACGGATGGCGGCGGGGGCAGCCGTGGGGCTACGAGGTGTCGTTGCCGGAAGGGTTCGACTATGCGCTCGTCGGGATGGATCAGGCGCATGGCGCCCTGTTCTGGGATGATCGCGGCGTTCGGACCGTGACGGGGGACAGGCTGCCGGATTACGGCGTCGGATCGATCCTGCTGCCGGCAGGGGCGCGGGGTGTGGCCGTCATGCTTTTGCGCAATGCCCATGCGCTTCTTCGCTACAACAATGCCGAAGCCTATGTGCTGGGGGTCGGTGTGCTGGCGGACCGGATCGGTGGCCACAAGGGGCTGGTGCAACCCTGGCCTTTCGACGATCGCGTTCTGACCCGCAGCGAGGTGCGCGAGGCGCAGGAACTGCTCAGCGATCTTGGCTATTCGACGCAGGGCGTCGATGGAATGCGCGGCCCCAACACGGGCCGTGCCGTGCGCGCTTTCCAGACCGATGAAGGGCTGGTGCCCGACGGTTACCTGTCGGGCACGGTCCTCGACCTTCTGCGCGAAAAAGGCGGCGCGGCTTAGGCTGCCTTGCGCGCGCCTTCGGCCGCCGCGCGGATGGCGCGGATATTGTCGCCGTAAACGTCCGGATTGCCCACCGAGCCGCCCTTGAACACGGCGGACCCGGCGACGAGCGCGTCTGCACCCGCCTCGACCACCAAGGGGGCCGTCGTCGGATCGACGCCACCGTCGATTTCGATGTGGACCGGACGATCACCGATCATCTCACGCAGGCGGCGCACCTTGGCGGTCATGTCGATGAACTTCTGACCGCCGAAACCGGGGTTTACGGTCATCACGCAAATGAGGTCGGTCAGATCCAGCAGGTGCTCGACCGCGTCCGCCGGCGTGCCGGGGTTAAGCGCGACGCCCGCCTTCATTCCCGCGCCCCGAATGGCCTGAAGCGTCCGGTGGGTGTGCGGCCCGGCCTCGATATGCGCGGTCAGGATATCGGCCCCGGCCTCGGCATAGGCGTCGATGTAGGGGTCGACTGGCGCGATCATGAGGTGGACGTCCATGACGGTTTTCACGTGCGGGCGGAACGCTTTGACGGCGGGCGGGCCGAAGGTGAGGTTCGGCACGAAATGCCCGTCCATCACGTCGACATGCACCCAGTCCGCGCCCTGCGCTTCGATCGCGCGGATTTCCTCGCCGAAGTTGGCGAAGTCGGCGGACAGGATCGACGGGGCGATCTTGATGGAACGGTCGAAAGTCATGGCAGGCCTCACGTGCGGTTTCCCTGCACATAGCGCCCCGGCCCGTGTGGGTCCAGTTACGGAATCGCGGGACTCATGCGCTCCGATATGCGCTGGGCCTGAAAACCGTCCGCCAGACGGGTCAGTTTGAGGTCTGCGACGACCCCCTGCGCGTAGAACGGGTCGCCTTCTGCAAAGGTGCGAGCATCCGCAAGCGTGGCGGCCTCCAGCACGCCCCAATGACCGATCGCGTCCCCGTCGTCATTCCAAAGCGCCGAGCCGATCAGGACCGAGCACAGCCCATGCCCCCCGGATCCGACCCAATCGCGGTGATCGGGTCGCAGGCGGTCCCGCTCGTCCTGTTTGCCGGGGTGGTGGATGTTTTCCATGAGAAAAAACATAAGGTTACCCTTTCAGAAACGGCACCAGAAGGTCCGCGACCTCGTTCGGGCGCTCGACAGGCGCGAAATGGCCGGCCTCTTCGATGATCTCCAGCCGCACGTCGGGTATCAGCTTCACCATCTCCTCGTGCTGTTCGACGGGCGACCACGCATCCTGCCGCCCGACCATCACCAGCGTCGGACAGGCGATCTGATCCAGATACGCCGAGGCATCGGGCCTGTGCACCAAAGCATGAATTTGCCGTTCATGTTGCTCAGGCGTCTTGCGCAGGACCATCTCGGTCAAAGCGCCCATGAGCGTCGGCGTCTGGTTCGGTTCATACACCATCGGCGGCAACCATCGGTCGGCCAAGGCCTGCATCCCGTGTTCATGGGCATAGGCCACGATGTCCGCCCGCTTCTCGGTCTCGCCGTCCTTGAGCGGCCCGAAACCCGTGTCGAGAAGCGCGAGTTTGCGCACGCGCCCGGGTGCGATCCGCGCCATTTCCATCGCGACGCGGGCCCCCATCGAATGCCCGGCGACCTCGAGCGGCCCTTCGGCGATGGCAAGGCAATCGACCGCCATCTGCTCGATCCGGTCCTGCGACGAGACTTCGGCCACGTAAGCGGGCATTCTGGCGGTGACGGGTTCCCAGCAGAACCCGTCACACAGCAGGCCGGGGATCAGGATCGCGGTCATCAGTTAATCATCGTGTCCGGCAGGATCAGCGAAATCTGCGGGAAGGCGACGAGGATGATGAGCGTGATGAACATGGCCAGCCAGAACGGTGCCACGCCCCGGAACATCCGTCCGAGCGACACGTTCGGCGCCACGCTTTTCACGATGAACACGTTCAATCCCACGGGCGGCGAGATCAGGCCCATCTCCAGCGTCAGAACGACCAGCACACCGAACCAGATCGGGTCGATGCCAAGCTGCTGCACCACCGGGAAGAAAATGGGCATCGACAGCACCATCATCGCGAACCCTTCGAGGAAGCAGCCGAGGATCAGATAGATCAGCAGCATGATCGACAAGACGCCAAGCGTGGAGATGTCGGCGGTTTCCAGGAATCCTCCAAGCCATTGCGGAATGTGGCTGAGGGCGAGGAAGGTCTTGATCATGTAGGCCGAGATCAGGATCAGCATGACCGTCGCGGTGGTCACGACGCTGTCCTGCGCGGCTTTCCAGAACGTCTTGAGCGTCAGTTTGCCGGACAGTGCGCCGATCAGGATGATAAGGCCCGCGCCGACCGCCGAGGCTTCGACGGGCGAGAAGATGCCGGTGTAGATGCCGCCGATGGTCAGCACGATGACCAGCAGGATCGGGGCCGCGCCACCCGTCGACCGCATCTTGTCGGACAGGGTCGTTTTCGGGCCTTTCGGACCCATCTCCGGCTTGAACCACGTGATGACGAGGATCGTCAGGATGAACATGGACAAAAGCAGAAGGCCGGGCAGAACACCGGCAAGGAACAGGCGGCCGATGGATTGCTGCGTCAGCAGCGCATAGATCACGAACCCGGTCGAAGGCGGGATCAGAATGCCGAGCGTCCCGCCGGCCGCAACCACGCCCGTCGACAGGCGGTTGTCGTATTTGAACCGCTCCATCTCCGACAGCGACACGCGCCCGATGGTCAGGGCCGACGCGACGGACGAGCCGGACAGGGCGGCGAACCCGCCACAGGCGACGACGGTGGCCGAGGCCAGACCGCCCCGGATCGATCCGATCCAGGCATAGGCGGCATCGTAAAGCTTACGGCTCATCCCGGTTTCGGTGGCCACGTTGCCCATCAGGATGAAGAGCGGCACGACGACAAGTTCCACGGTCGCGGCAAGCGAAAAGCTGTCCGAGGCGAGCTGGCTCATCGCCGCCTGCGGCGAGTTCAGGATCATGTTGCCGATGAACCCGACGGTGAACATGGCGAAGGCTACGGGGATGCGCAGCCCGAGCAGGACGAACAACGCCACCAGCCCGAGCAGGCCGATCAGTTCAACGCTCATGCGTGGCCTCGCGATTCTTGACCGTTGTCGCCGGTCAGGACCAATCCGATCGCGCGCAGGATCATCCCGAGGGCGGTGATGATCGACATGACGACGATAGCGCCTTTGAACCAGTCGAATTGAAGGTCAATGATGTTGGTTTTCTGAACGACACCAAGCTGGAACCGCATCAGGTAGATCGAAGACCAGGTGGTCCAGGCGATCCCGATGAAGATCACCGCGCCGATGACGGCCGAGGCGAAATCGCCGGCCCAGATCATCCAGCGTGGCATGGCGTTTTCAAGAAGGTCGACGTTCACATGACCGCCGATCTTGTCGCACAGCGCCATGCCGCCGAACACGATCAGGACCATGCTCATCTGGCTGATGTCCTGCGCTCCGGTCAGGGGGCTGCCGAAGAAACGGCCGATGACGTCGATCAGGATCACCACCACCTCGATGACGAGGCCGATGGTGCCGACAAGGGCAGACAGGCGAATAAGCCCGTCTGCCCAGGTGCTTACGCGTGCGCCCAAGGCTTACATGCCCTGCATGGTCTTGAGCACGTCCTCGCCGCCCACTTCACCGACGACTTTTTCGCGGATCGGGTAGGTCAGCTCTTCGAAGGCGGCGCGCTCGTCGTCCGACAGCGTGTAGACGGTGTTGTCACCCGCGGCTTCGAGGCTTTCGATCACGCTCGCGGCGCGGGCGTTCCAGCCCTCTTCCGCCGACTGCGACAGCTTGCGGCCGATGATCGAGTCCATGGCTTCCTTCATCTCGGCGGGCAGCCCTTCGTACTTCGCCTTGTTCATGACGACGTAGAACGAGATGTGGCCGAGCGGCGCATTGAGTGTGTAGCTGTTCGCCACTTCGTCGAGCTTGAAGTCGCCGACGGCGGAGGCGCCGGTGATGACACCGTCGATCAGGCCGGTCTGGAGCGAGTTGTAGATTTCGCCAGCGGGCATCTGGACGGGCGTCGCGCCAAGGGCTTCGACGGCGGCCGCCGCAGCGGAACCCGACACGCGGATCTTGAGACCCTGAAGGTCGGCAGGCGTGCGAACGTCGACGTCTTTCATGATGAAGATGTTCGGTTCCGACAGCCACAGGGCGAGCGGAACGGTGCCCGGAAACTCGCCGTCGAGCTGCCCGGCCTCATAGGCGTTCCACAACATGTCGTAGCCGGTCATGCCTTCGGGCAGAGCGCCCGGCAGTTCTGACACCATGGTCAGCGGGAATTGAGACGAGGTATAGCCCTGAAGCCCCCACACGATGTCGGCCACGCCCTGAACGACGCGGACGTATTGTTCGAGCGGACCGGCGCCAAGCTCGCCACCGGGGTAGACTTCGATCTCAAGACCGGAGCCTTCGACGGCGGCCTGAAGCGGTTCGATGGTGGAAGCGGTGAGGGTGTGCGCGGGCGGAACCCAGTGCGCAAACTTTACGGTTTCGGCAAGGGCCGGAGCCATGCCTGCCACCGTGACGGCCGCGGCTGCGGCGGCAGTACGGAAAATGTTTCCTTGGATCATCTGTAGTCCTCCCAGTCAGATGTCGCGCCCGAATTCGGGCTATAGAGGTGGCCGCACGGTATGGGAGCCGTGGGGCCGGTCAAGTCACATTCAGCTTTGTCCCATAAGGTTTGTCTATTCTTCCCCGATGATTACCGCTTGAACAAGGCATCTCGGGGTTGTCTGCGGCGGGATGACCCATCCCGCCGCAGGAAAGCCTGGCCAGACCGATCAGGTCTTGGTGCGCCAGCTGTCGGCGTAGTTGGTGCGCGCTTCCGTCGAATACGGCGTCGGCGACACGCGAACGCGGATCGTGGTCTGCTCATGCGGCTCGACCGAGGTCTTCTTGGACCCGCCGTCGGGCTCGCCCCAGACCATTTCAAGCACATCGCCGACTTCGACCGACTGGTCCACGACGCCCAACGACAGCAGGCAGCGTTCGTTGAACGAGTAGCCGTTGAACATCGACATGCCGACCATCTTGTCGCCCTGCATGACCTTGTCCGCGGTGGACGAGGCGTAGTTGGGCTGCGGGAAGTCGATCCACTTGTAGTTCTTCTCGCCCGGCGCGAAGTTCGAAGCGATGACCTTCATCACGTCTTCCGCGTTCCACTCGAAGGTGACTTTCTTGCGGTTGGACGAGGCGCCTTTCATCTTGGTCAGGGCGTCCTTGCCGATGAAGTCGTCTTTCTTCCAGCCGATGTAGAAGCCGTAGCCGAGTTCGAACGGGTTCACGTAGTAGTCTTCGATGTTGTCGGAGACATAAGACCCGCCGATGGAGCCTGCGGCCTCATACGACTGTTCGGTCAGCCACTCGCGGTAGTCCTTCATCATGCCGTCGCCGGTGTAGATGCCGGGCAGCGGCGAGGGGATCCAGCCGGATTCGACGGTGTTCGTCGAATAGGCGCGCGAGCCCACGAAATGCATCTCGACACCGACCTTTTTGGCGGCCTCGGCGATGGTCGACTGGATGTAGGACTTGTCCGCGTAGGGGCCCCAGATTTCCAGACCGGGCGCACCGGCCATACCGTGACGCAGGGCCTGCACCTTGCGCGACCCGATGTTGATCGTGTCGACGTGGAAGAACTTGATCTCAGGCACCGGACCGCCGTTGATCTCTTCGAAGATCTTGTCGGCGTCGGGGCCCTGAATCTGGAAACGGTAGTGCGTGCGGTAGATCGCCTTGCCGTCCGGACGCGAATCCGAGCGCGGGTCGTGCGAAACCTTGACGTTCCACTTGCCGATCGCGGCCTGGAACATGATCCAGTTCGAGGTCGGGGCGCGGCCCACGGTCACGTACTTGTTTTCGTCCAGACGGAAGATGATGTGGTCGCCGATCACGTGGCCCGCCGGGGTCACGGGCACGAAGTGCTTCGCGCGGCCCATGTCGAAGTTGCCGAAGTCGTTGATACCGACGTGGGCGAGGAACGCCTGCGCGTCCGGGCCTTCGACGGTCACTTCGTCCATGTGGTGCGATTGGTCGTAAAGAACGACCGAGTCACGCCATGCCATCTGTTCCGAACGCCAGTTCGTGAACTCCGGGGCGACGCCCGGGTAGATGTACATGCCGATTTTGGAATTGCGCAGGTGCGTGACGATGTCCGTCTCCTGCATGATTTGCTCAAGGCTCTTCGCCATGATGACCTCCCTACCATCAGAATGTATACATGGAACGACGATTGACGCGATTTTGCAAGCAAAATCCGGCGAACTGCGCTGAATCGGCCCCAGAATGTATGCGCGGGCGGGTCTTAATCGACGATCAGAGCGAGCGCCGGATTGCCTTCGCCCGGCGCAAGTGCCTTTTCTTCAAGGTTTCTTCGGGCAATCAGCGCGTGTTCCCGCGCAAGCGCCTCGGCCCGTGCGCCTTCCCGCCGTTCGATCGCTTCGATCATGGCGTGGTGGTGCGCCTGAGCGATCACGATGGACTGAGTCATCGTCTGTGATTCGCGGCGACGGAAGACGAAAGCCGAGGGTGAGGCGAAGGGAAGCGATTTGACCCGCTGCAATTCGGACCGGACGATACCCGACGGGCACAGATCCGCGATATCGTCGTGGAATTGCTCGTTCAGACCCGAATAGGCCTCAAGGTCCGGCGGATCGCCGGCAGCACTGAAACCCGCGTCGATCTGTGCGATCAAACCCTTGATATGCTGAATTTTTTCCGGCGGAACACCGGCCTCGGCCGCCAGCCGGAGCGCGGTGCCTTCCAGCACGCCGCGCAGTTCGATGGCGTCGAGGACATCGGCATAGGTGAAGGACCGCACGACGAATCCGCCGCCCCGCGCGCGCTCCAACAGGCCCTCTTCGGCAAGACGGCTCATGGCTTCGCGCACGGGCGTGCGGGATATTTCCAGTTCTTCCGCGAGGGCGACCTCGTAAAGCCGCGTTCCGCCCGGCAACTCGCCCTTCACGATCCGCTGACGCAGATCGTAAGCTGCCCGTTTCGCATGTGTGCTGCCGCGCGTTTCAGCCATCTACCGCTCCCATGTATACACCGAAATGTATACAATTGGCGCGGCAAGGCAAAGACAATCGACGTCAGCGCCCCGAACGGATGACCTCGGGCCCCTCTTCGTAAAGCCGGGCGACCAGATCGGCGCGTTCGCGCAGGACGGCGCGTTGATTGACCGACCCCTTGTCGGTCACTTCGCCCTTGTCGAGGTCGAGAGGCTCCACCAGCACCATGGCGATGGGCACCCGCATCGACGAACCTGTCGCCTTCGCGTTGTAGGCGGCGAGCCGTTCGGCGACTGCGTCGCGCAGCGCCGGATGGGTGAACAGATTGGCATCGCTCATCTCGGCCCCACCCGGCACAAGCGCTGCGATGGCGGGACGGAATGGCACGAGAAGGGCACCCAGCTTTTCCTCGCCGTCGCCGGTCAACACGACATCGCGGGCAAGGCCGCCCAGCGCATCGGTCAGTTTCGCGCGCACGGCACCGACCGACACCCATGTCCCGGTCTGGAGTTTGAAGTTCTCCGCCACGCGCCCGTCGAAGAAGAACCCTTTGGACGGATCGCCCGGCGCGGCGAACCTCAGCGCGTCCCCCAGCATATAGAAGCCGTCGTCGTCGAAGGCCTCGGCGGTCATTTTCTCGTTCCGCCAGTAGCCGGGCGTCACGTTCGGGCCTTTCACGCGAACCTCAAGCTTGCCCTCGTTCGGAACCAGCTTGATGGTGATGTCTTTCGCGGGAACGCCGATATTGCCCGGACTTGCCTGAGGCTCGGTCTGGAACAGGACGAACGGCGCCGTTTCCGTGGCGCCGAGCCCGGTGGCGAGCAATATTTCCTCGCCGGTCGTACGAACCGCCATCGCTTTCAGGTCGTCCCACGTATGCTGGGCCATCGCCGCCCCGGCGTAATACATCAGTTTCATGTCGCGGAAGAAGGCATCGGCGAATGTCGGGTCGCGCTCCATCTCGTGCAGGATCATCTCGAACCCGGCGGGCACGTTGAAATACCAGTTCGTCGAGACGTCGCGAAGATTTCGGATCGTCTCGCCGATCATGTCCTTGGTGGGCCGTCCCGCGTCGATATGGAACGTGCCACCGTTGTGCAGCACGATATTGAACATCAGGTTGCCTGCCGCGACGTGGTTCCAAGGAGCCCAGTCGAGGACGATGGGGGGCTCGTCCCGCAGGTAGGCGTAGCAATCCGTCACCTGTTCGATGTTCGCGCAAAGCATACGCTGGGTCTGGATGACCGCCTTCGGGCTGCCGGTGGTGCCGGAGGTGAACAGGAACTTCGCGACGGTATCGGGCGTGACCGCCGCATTCGCCACATCGACGGCCTCGGTCACCGGCGTGTTGACCAGACTGCTCCACGACCATTCGTTGCCCGTCTTCGCGATGATCGTCAGTTCGGGAAAGACGTTCGCAATCGCCGGCTCGAATGGTGCGAAATCATCGACGAAGACCGCGCCGGGCGTGATCTGATCCCGAACGCCTTTGAGTTTGCCGTGGTCCGTCGACACCAGAGAATAGGCGGGGGCGATGGCCGCAGAGGGCACGCCGACATACTGCGCGCCAAGCGCCATCAGCGCGTGGGCGACCGAGTTACCCGACAGAATGACAAGCGGCCTATCCGTCGACAGGCCGAGATCGAGAAGCGCCTGCCCGATCGACCGGACCTGAGCGCGCGCTTCGGCATAAGTCAGCCCGGTCCACTCCGCCTCACCGACGCCCCGTTCCACCATCCAAAGACGGTCCGGCGCGACATCCGCCCAATGATCCAGTCGGTCCGTGATCTTGTCGGGGTAGTCGCCCAACGGCGCGGTCTGACGCACCAAGATCGTGCCATCGTCCGATTCTTCCCACGCGATGTCCGGTTGCCAGAGTTTGACAGGGCGCAGCTTTGCCTTCGTCATTCATTCCTCCCTTGCGTCCCTCCCGACGCGTTACAAAATTTAGTTTACGCGGAAACTAAATCCGTGGATAGTGGTTTCAACGCGACTCGAAAAGTCGGTTGGGAGGACATCGTTGGACCTGAAATACCTCACCTACGAGCTGCGGGGGAACGTGGCGCTCGTCGGCCTGAACCGGCCCGAAAAGCGTAACGCGATTTCCGATGCCTTCGTCGAAGAGCTCGCGCTGATCGTGCGCAAGGCGGAAGCCGAGGCCAAAGCGGCGGTGATTCACGGGCATGGCACCCATTTCTGCGCGGGCCTCGATCTGGCCGAGCACGTGAAAAAGACACCCTTCGAGGGCGTTCATGGATCGCGCCGCTGGCACGAGGTGTTCGGCTGGATTCAAAAGGGAAAACTGCCATGGTTCGCCGCACTTCACGGCGCCGTCGTGGGCGGTGGTCTGGAACTGGCCTCGTCCGTTCACGTGCGGGTTGCCGACAAGTCGGCTTTTTTCGCTCTGCCCGAGGGCCAGCGCGGCATTTTCGTCGGCGGCGGGGCGTCGGTCCGGTCCGCGCGCCTTATGGGACTGGCTCGAATGACTGACATGATGCTGACGGGGCGCGCGGTCGATGCCGACACCGCTGAACGCTGGAACATCGTTCAGTATGTCGTGCCCGAAGGCGAGGCTTTGGAGAAGGCGATCGCGCTGGCCTCGCACGCGGCCACCAATGCGGAAATCTCGAACTACGCGATCATCAATGCCTTGCCCCGCATTCAGGATATGGCCTCGGACGATGGCCTGTTCGTCGAAAGCTTCATCGCCTCTTTCACGGCGACGAGCCCGGAAGCGGAAGAGCGGCTGAACGCATTCTTGAACAAGAAAGCGGGCAAGGTCGCGGTGACAAAGGACGACTGATGCGGGACGCGATGGAACAGGAAGCCGAAGACGCACCGATCCGGATGGGCGCCATCACGGATTCGCTCGGTTTCCTTATCCGTCTGGCCCAGATCAAGGCGTTCGACAACTTCTTCGAGAATCTGGGCGACCATGGGCTGAAACCGGGCGAGTTCACGGTGCTCTGGGTGATCGGTCTGAACCCCGGACTGCGGCAGGGCAGTATCGCGAACACGCTTCGGATCAAGCCGGCGCATATGACCAAACTCACGGCGCGGCTGGTCCAGCGCGGGCTCGTCACGCGCAAGACGCCGAAGTCGGACCGGCGGGCTGTGCGGCTTTATTTGACCGAGGAGGGAAGCGGTTTCGTCGAAGCGCACCGCGAGAACTTCCTTTCGTTCAACTTCACCGAAAAAGACAACCTGAGCCAGGAAGAGGCGGATCAACTGACCTCGCTGCTCAAGAAATTCACAGGACTGAACGCATGCCACTGAACGTCGACGAACTCGTCGCCATCGACATCCACACCCACGCGGAAGAGCCGTGCAAACACGGCGAAACCCGTGACGACGGGTACATGGAGTTTCAGGCCGGGATGGCCAAGTATTTCGGCAACCCCGCCGGGGCCGACGGGATGCTTCCGTCGCCGGGCCAGACCGCCGCATACTTCCGCGAGCGCAAGATCGGCGCCGTCATCTTTCCGGTCGATACCGAGCGCGAGACCGGCTTCCACCGCTATTCGAACGAAGAAGTGGCCGAGATCTGCGCCGAGAACGACGACATCCTGATCCCGTTTGCCTCCATCGACCCGTGGAAGGGCAAGATGGCCGCGCGGGAGGCGCGTCGGCTTATCCGTGATTTCGGTGTGCGGGGGTTCAAGTTTCACCCGACGATGCAGGGCTTCTGGCCCAATGATCGCATGGCCTATCCTTTCTACGAAGTGCTGGAAGAAGAAGGCGTCATCACCCTGTTTCACACCGGGCAGACGGGGGTCGGTTCGGGGATGCGAGGCGGCATGGGGATGCGGCTGAAATACTCGCACCCGATGTCCATCGACGACGTGGCGGTGGATTTCCCCGACCTCAAGATCATCATGGCCCACCCGTCCTTCCCGTGGCAGGAAGAGGCGCTGGCCGTCGCCCAGCACAAGCCGAACGTCTACATCGACCTGTCCGGCTGGTCCCCGAAGTATTTCCCGGAAATTCTGGTGAAATACGCGAATTCGATGCTGAAGAAAAAGATGCTCTTCGGTTCCGACTGGCCCGCGATCACGCCGGACCGTTGGCTGGCCGATTTCGAGAAAGCTCCATTCAAGGATGAGGTACGTCCGCTCATCCTCAAGGAAAACGCGAAGCGTCTTCTGAACCTTTAGGACGTCTGATTGGGAGGAGAACCACAATGAAGACTTGGAATGTAACGGGTGCGGCCCTTGCCGCTGCCCTCGCCTTCGCGGTACCGGCGCAGGCCGAAACCGTCGTCGCCGCCCCGGCCGCCCCTCCGGCGCACCCGGCGGCCTATATGTACGGCAAGTTCGCCGAGTTCCTCGCCGAGGAAACCGGCGGCGAAATGACCGCGAACGTCATCGGGCCGGAAGTCGTTTCGCTGCCCCAGATGAAGGATGCGCTTCAGACCGGGCTTGCCGGCGTCGGCAACTCGCTCCCGCTCTATTTCGCGGCTGACTTCCCGCAAACCGGCGTGGCGGGCGACCTTGCCCTTGCCGGGCGCAATCCGCACGCGATGGGTTGGGCGATGACCGAGTGGGTCGTGAACTGCGCGCCCTGTCAGGAAGAATACAAGGCTTTCGGCGGCGTGTTCCTGGGTTCCGGGTCGTCTGACGTCTACGTGCTGATGACCACCAAGCCGGTCAACACCATCGAAGACCTTCAGGGCCTTCGCCTGCGTTCGGGCGGTGCACCGTATTCGCGCTGGGCCGAAAACTTCGGCGCGACCCCGGTGAACCTGCCGGTCGGCCAGACCTTCGAAGCCCTGAGCCAGGGCACCATCGACGGCACCATGGCGTCTATCGCGGACATGCTGTCATACCGTCTCGTCGACGTGGCGACCAACGTGCTGCGCGTGCCGCTGGGCACTTATCACGTGACGTCCAACTTCACCGTCGCCGCAGATGTCTGGGCGGATATGTCGGTGGAACAGCGGACCCAGTTCGCCAAAGCCGCCAACCGCGCCGACCCGCAGTTGACCGACCGCTGGGGTTACCAGATGCCGGGTGAAGCCAACGCCGCCGTTGCGGAGGCCGGGATCGAAGACACCGAACCGTCGGAAGAGTTCCTCGCGGCATCGAACGGTTTCGCCGAACAGGACGTGCAGTCGCGCATCGACAGCAACCCGCTGGCCGCCGACTTCGCGGCTCTGATCGAGAAGTGGGACGGGATCGTGGCCGAAGTGGGTGAAGACCCCGAAGCTCTCGCCGCCCGCGCCTGGGACGAGATCTGGTCCAAGGTCGACTTTGAAACCTACGGCATGTGATGTCGACGCCCCGGCCCTGTTCATGGGCCGGGGCACCCCAACCACTCATCTCAGGGTCGCACTATGGGAAAGCTGGTCGCCATCGCGCGGATGATTGCCCGAACGATGGGGTATATCGGCGCATTCGCCGTCGTCGCCATGATGCTCCACATCTCGCTCGACGTCGTTCTGCGCAACCTGTTCCGCATCTCCATGAACACCGTGCCTGAAATCGTGGCGCGGTATTACATGACGGCGCTTGCGTTCCTGCCGCTCGGCTGGCTGGAGCTTCGCCGACAGATGATCTCGGTCGAACTGATCGACTTCGCGCTGTCCGAACGGGTCCGGCAATATTCCGACGCACTCGTCATGGTCGTTGCGTCGGTGATCTATGGCTTTCTCGCCTGGACCAACTGGGACAAAGCCCTTTCCGAAACGCGGGTCGGCACGCTCGTCGAGATCGCGACCTACAAGATGCCGGTCTGGCATTCGTTCTACTTCGCGCCGATCGGGTTCACGCTTGCGACCGTCATCACCGCCTTGCTGGCGATCGGCTATCTGAACCCGACACTTGCCGCGCAACTGGATGAGGCCACCGAATGAGCGTCGAAACCGGCATTTATGGCGTCATCGCGCTCGCCATCCTGCTTGTCCTGCGTCTGCCCGTCGCGCTTGCCCTGATCCTCGTGTCCTTTTCGGGTATCTGGGCGATGATCGGGCTGAAACCCGCGCTCGGCATCCTCGAGAACACGCCCTACAGCTTCGTCGCAAGCTGGACGATGAGCGCGGTTCCCATGTTCCTCTTGATGGGCTTCGTCGCGTTCCACACCGGCCTGACGGCGGGGTTGTTCGATGCGGCGAAGGTGTTCCTCGCCCGATTGCCCGGCGGTCTGGCGATCTCGTCCATCTTCGCCTGTTCCGGCTTCGCCGCCCTCTCCGGTTCCTCGCTCGCCACGGCAGCGGCCATGGGGCGCATCGCGATCCCGGAAATGGTCAAGGCGGGCTATCGACCGTCTATCGCGTCCGGGTCCATCGCGGCGGGTGGCACCATCGGGGCGCTGATCCCGCCATCGATCCTGATGATCATCTACGGCATCATCGCCGAAACCTCGGTCACCAAGGTCTTTCTTGGCGGGATCAGCATCGGGATCGCGACTGCAATCGCCTATACGCTCGTGATCCTTGTCATCAGCCTGACCCGGCCTGACGTCATCCCCCGTCGCGCCGAAGTGGACGAAGGCGAGGGTGCGCGCGTGTTCCTGTCGCTCCTCCCCGTTCTGGTTCTCATCCTGATCGTGTTCGGCGGGCTTTTCAGCGGGTTGTTCACGGCCACCGAGGCCGGGGCCATCGGCGCGCTCGGCACCTTCGTCGTCGCGGGCGCGACCGGAAAGCTCACCCGCAAAGCGATTTCGCGGTCCCTGATCGAAACGGTGACCACCACCGGATCGCTGCTCATCATCGGGTTCGCGGCAACGATGTTCACGCGGTTCCTTGGCCTGTCCGGTCTGCAAAGCTTCATCGCGCAGGCCGTCGCGGGGGCCGACATCACCTATGTCGGTCTGATGTTCATCATCGTCCTGATCTACCTCGCGCTGGGCACGTTCATGGAGCCGTTCGGCGCGATGTTGGTCACGTTGCCGGTGTTCCTGCCCGTGCTCGAGGCCCAGCACATCGACCTTGTCTGGTTCGGGGTGCTGGTGGTGAAACTGCTTGAGATCGGGATGATTACGCCCCCTGTCGGGTTGAACGTGTTCGTCATCAAAAACGTAGCGAGCAAATACGTCAGCGTCGTGCAGGTGTTCAAAGGGGTGATTCCCTTTCTGCTGTCCGACATCCTCGTGGTCGCGCTGGTGATCGCCTTCCCGGCGCTCGTTCTGTTCCTGCCAGACTTGTTCTGACGCCATAGGCCATGAAATACGCATCTGGGCGGTCCGCTGGGCCGCCCTTTTTCGATTCTGATTGGAACCATTCCAAATTCCCGATCACTTTACTCGGGCATTCCTTGACTTATCCGACCAAATCAATCAGCTATTCGGCCAAGCACCAGAATTACGAAGTGACCAAAGGGACTGATATGATGAAACGCGCGACACTTACGGCGGCTGGCCTGATCCTCGGCACCGTTCCGGCTTTTGCGGCAACCAAGGGCGAAGTGCTCACGACCTACGCCGATATCGCACACGCGGGCTACGAAGACAGCCTGACCACCGCACAGGCGTTGAACGATGCCGTCGAGGCGCTGATCGCCAGCCCGTCCGAAGACACGCTCGCTGCGGCACGCGCGGCATGGGTCGCGGCGCGCGAGCCCTATCAGCAGACCGAGGTCTACCGTTTCGGCAACCCGATCGTCGACGATTGGGAAGGCAAGGTGAACGCGTGGCCGCTGGACGAGGGCCTGATCGATTATGTCGACGAAAGCTATGGCGGCGCCACCGACGAAAACCCCTTCGCGGCGGTGAACGTGATCGCGAACCCAGAGCTCACCATCGCCGGGCAGGAGGTCGACGCCTCGTCCATCACGCCTGAACTGATCGCGGACACGCTGAACGAAGCCGACGGGATCGAATCGAATGTCGCGCGTGGCTACCACGCCATCGAATTCCTGCTCTGGGGTCAGGATCTGAACGGCACCGACGCCGGCGCGGGCGACCGCCCCTATACCGATTTCGCTCAGGGCGACGACTGCACGGGCGGCAACTGCGACCGCCGCGTCGATTATCTCGAAGCGTCGATGGACCTGCTCATTTCCGACCTCGAAGAAATGGTCGCGGCATGGGGTCAGGGCGGCGAAGCCCGCGAAGCCGTGATGGCGAACGAAGACGCCGGGATCATCGCGATCCTGACCGGCATGGGCTCTCTCTCCTACGGTGAACAGGCCGGTGAGCGTATGCGCCTTGGCCTGATGCTGAACGACCCGGAAGAAGAGCATGACTGTTTCTCGGACAACACCCACCGGTCGCATTACAACGACGGCCTTGGTGTGCAGAACGTCTACCTCGGGTCCTACACCCGCGTGGACGGATCGGTCGTCGAAGGGCCGTCGCTGTCCGATCTGGTGGCCGAGGCCAACGCCGATCTCGACACCGAGATGAAGGAAAAGCTGGACACCACCATGACCGCCATGACGGCGATTTCGGACGCGGCCGAAAACGGTATGGCCGTGGATCAGATGCTCGCCCCCGGCAATGAAGAAGGCGAAAAGCTGATGATGGACGCAATCGACGGCCTCATCGACCAGACCGCGACGATCGAACGTATCGTGGCCGATCTGGGCCTCGAGGCGATCGAGTTCGAAGGCTCCGACAGCCTCGACAACCCCAACGCGGTCTTTCAGTAAGGCGCTGCGCGGTATGATCGTCTGTCACTGCCAGAACATCTCGGATCGCGACATCCACGCCGCAATCGACTGGATGCGCGCCGCGGATGAACGGACGATCATCACACCTGGGCGCATCTACCATGCGCTCGGGAAATCCGCGGATTGCGGTGGCTGCATGTCGCTCTTCGTTGCGACGATGCGTCAAAGTGATAGCCTCCATGTACCTTTAAGCCTGCGCAATCTGCGCGGGCACCCGGCAGAGGAGAAGCGCCATGAAGGGCAGCGAGAAAGTTATTGAATACCTCAATTCGGCGCTTCGGCACGAATTGACTGCGGTCAGCCAGTATTGGCTGCACTATCGTCTTCAGGATGACTGGGGGCTCAAGCACATGGCGGCCAAGAGCCGCGAAGAAAGCATCGAAGAGATGCAGCACGCCGACAAGCTGATCGAGCGGATCATCTTTCTGGAAGGGCATCCGAACCTTCAGAAACTCGACCCGCTCCGGATCGGGGAAACACCGCGCGAGACGCTCGACTGCGACCTTGCGGCAGAGTATTCGGCGGCCAAACTGTACCGAGAAGCGCGCGATGTCTGCCGGGACGAGAACGACTATGTGAGCATGAAGTTGTTCGAGGACCTGCTTGCCGATGAAGAGGGCCACATTGACTTCCTTGAAACCCAGATCGACCTCTACGAACGGATCGGGGCCGAAAACTACGCGCATCTCAACGCCGCCAAGATGGATAGCGAAGAGTAGCCTTGCCGCTTTTCTGATCGCCGCCGGGCCAGCCGTCGGGTTCGACCTGACGAAGCTTGGCGACGAGCATCTGCACGTCGTGCCACGCACGCAAGAAGAAGCGGCGCGGATCGCCAAGGTGACCGCGCTGACAACCGATTTTTCGGCGCCCGAGCAATTCGAAGAACGTCCGGCCGGTGCCGCCACCGTGCGGGCGCGCGACAATGCCGACGCCTTCAGCCAGCCCTCGGCCAATATCGGCTTCGAGGGCGAGTTGGAGTTCAAGGTCGGCAACGGCCTTTTCCGAAAGATCTGGGTCACGGCACCCTCGTCGACCGAGGCGTCCGATGGTCTCGGCCCGCTCTACAACGCCAGGGGATGCCAGAACTGCCACATCAAGGACGGGCGCGGGCATCTGCCAGAAGGGCCCGACGACAATGCGGTTTCGTTCTTCCTTCGCGTGTCTATTCCGGCCGAAGTCGCGTTGAATATGCAGGAGGTCGAGGATTTCATCGGGGCCACCGAAGAACCCAACTATGGCGGCCAGATACAGGATTTCGGCACCTCCGGCCTGCCCGCCGAAGCGCAGGTCTCGATCAACTATGAGGATATTCCGGTCGAGCTGGCCGGGGGCGAAATCGTCACCCTTCGCAGCCCGACCTACGAACTGACGGACCTTGGTTATGGTCCCCTGCACGCGGATGCGATGCTGTCGCCGCGACTGACGCCGCAGATGATCGGTCTCGGTCTGCTCGAGGCGATACCCGCGCAGGACATCCTCGCCCATGCCGACGAGGCGGACGAGGATGGGGATGGAATATCGGGTCGCCCGAACCTCGTCTGGTCGATCGAACATGAAAAGATCATGCTCGGACGATTCGGACTCAAGGCCGGCACCCCGACGATCCGGCACCAGAGCGCAGCCGCCTTTTCCGGCGACATCGGAATTTCGACACCGTTGTTTCCGAACGCCTGGGGCGAATGCACCGACAACCAGACCGACTGCGTGGGGGCGGCCCACGGCGATGACGATGCACAGGGCGGGTTCGAAGTCGACGACACCGGACTGGACCTCGTCACCTTCTACGCCCGGAATCTTGCGGTGCCCGCCCGGCGCGGATCGGACGATCCCGATGTTCTGCGCGGCAAACAGGTGTTCTACGACGCGGGTTGCACCGCCTGCCACACCCCCAAATTCGTGACCCACCGCCTAACAGATCAGCCCGCCCAGAGTTTCCAACTCATCTGGCCCTATTCAGACATGCTCTTGCACGACATGGGGGATGGGCTGGCCGACAACCGGCCCGAGGGGCGTGCGACCGGCAATGAATGGCGCACCGCACCGCTTTGGGGGATCGGCTTGACGAAGCTCGTGTCGGGCCACGAAAACTATCTGCATGATGGACGTGCGCGCACCCTGATGGAAGCGATCCTCTGGCATGGCGGGGAAGCGCAGGCCGCCCGTGACGCCATCGTCGCGCGACCGAAGCCGGATCGGGACGCCCTTGTAAAATTTCTGGAGTCGCTGTGAGACACTTGATCTACGCCGCCGCCTTGATCGCCACGCCCGCCGTCGCGGGCGTCGAAGAGGCCGTGAACGATTACATCCTTCCACATCTCGCCGCCTTCACCGAGGCCGCCGAGGTGCTGGACGACGCCGCGCAGGAAACTTGCGAGGCCGAGGGGCTTGTCGGACCATACAACGCCGCGTTCGACGCTTGGATGGCGGTCGCCGACGTGCGGCTGGGGCCAAGCGAACAGGGCGCCCTGTCCCTGTCTTTCTGGCCTGACAAACGCGGCTTCACCGAGAGAACGCTCGCGGACCTGATCTCGAACAAAGACCCGGTGGCCGAAGATCAGGCGGCGTTCGAGGAGATTTCCATTGCGGCACGCGGATTCTTCGCCTTGGAGCGGATGCTCTACGACAGTCAGTTCAACGACTATGCCGAGGGCGATTACGCCTGCACGCTGGTCCGGGCGCTGACGCGCGACGTGGTGGATCAGGCGACTGCGCTTCAAGCGCGATGGACCGATTTCGCGCCGCTCCTCCTCGACCCGGGAAGCGCGGGCAACACGACCTACCTCGACGAAGCCGAGGCCCAGCGCGCGATCTATACGCAGATCCTTTCAGCCCTCGAATTCACGAAAGACACGCGGCTTGGGCGACCGCTGGGTGAGGTCGCCCGCGCTCGACCGACGCGCGCCGAAGCCTGGCGGTCCGGGCGTAGCCTCACTCAATCCGTGCTGGCGACCGAAGCGGCGGTCGGGCTGGCCGAGGCTCTGGCCGACTGGGAACTCCCCGAAACCCGTGCGGCGCTCGACGCCGTTCGCGAGCAGGCCGAAACCATCACCGACCCGTCTTTTCAGAACATCGGCGATCTCATGAAGCGTCTGGATGTCGAGATTCTTCAGCAGAAAGTCGATGCGGTCGAGAACGCGGTCGAGGTCGAAGTCGGCACCCGGTACGGGATCACGCCCGGCTTCAATTCGTCGGACGGAGACTGACATGACGAACAGACGCGCGTTTCTGGGCGGGCTGATCGCAGCCGCCGGTGCGCCGCGACTGGGATGGTCGGCCGTTGGCTCGCCGTCTTTCATCGCCGCAGCGAGGGAACCCAACGGAACCTACGCGATCCACGGGATCGACGCGGGCGGACGCGAAACATTCTCGATTCCACTGCCCGCACGCGGCCATGCGGCCTGCGGGCATCCGACGCGGGCGGAAGCGATCGGGTTCGCGCGTCGCCCCGGACGTTTCGCGCTTGTGATCGACTGCGCAACAGGCGTCGTCCTGCGTAATCTCGAACCGCCAGCGGACCGTCATTTCAACGGGCATGGCGTTTACTCCAAGGATGGATCGACGCTGTTCACCTCCGAGCAGGAGATCGTTGGAAGCGCGGGCCATGTCGGGATCTGGGATACCGACAGCTACACGCGCCTCGGCAGCTTCCCGACGACCGGGCTTGGCCCGCACGAGATACGGCTTATGCCGGATGGTGCCCGGCTCGTGGTCGCGAATGGCGGGATCGAAACCGATGACCGGGAAAAGATGAACATCGACCGGATGGAGCCGAGCCTCGTCTACACGGACTTGTCGGGCCGCGTGCTCGACAAACTGATCCTCGACCCGGACCTCCACCAAAACTCGATCCGCCACCTTGCGATCCGCCCCGACGGTCTGGTGGCCTTCGCGATGCAATGGCAGGGCGAAGAGGGCGCGGCGATGCCCCTGCTTGGGCTGCACCGGATGACGGAAGCACCGATCTTGGCGAGCGCCCCGCTGGACGAACAGTTGCTGATGCAGGGTTATGCGGGCAGCATCGCCTTCGCGGGAAATGGTGGCGAGGTCGCCATCACCTCGCCGCGCGGCGGTCGCCTTCATCGGTTCACACCCGACGGCGATTTCATCGCGTCATTTGCGCGAAGCGACGTCTGCGGACTTGCCGCGTTGGGCGACGGGTATCTGGCGTCGGACGGGCTTGGCGGCCTGATCGCCCTCGACCATGCCGGGCCACGCGCCCTGAACCGAACGCCCTCGTCTTGGGACAATCATCTGATCGCGATCTGATCGCGCGGCCAAATGCTTGGTAATTCGCCACTTACCCCTTAGGCTCCGGGTCGAAAGGGGGTTCGGGTGGCACAGGCATTCACGATCATTTCTGCCAGATTTCCCCGTGACCTTTCCGCGACCGACGACACGAGCGTCGGGCCGGAGGGCGCGGACTTTGCCCTTGCCGGGTCCGAGGTGGCGTGGAACGAGGCAGGCCTGCCCTCTCGCAACCGGACCATTCGGACATGGATCGCGCTGTGGCCGGATCGCGATGCCGGACGACGATTTCTGAAGCGGCGGGTCGAAAACATTCCCCTGCTGACGCAGGCGGAAGAGTGGTGGAGCGGGCTTTTGCTGCCCTACCAAAGCCACGGCGACCTGAACTGGCACCCTGACGGCAAGGCGGTATCGGTGTTTCATGATCTCGGCCCGCGACCGAAGTCGTCCCGGCCCGTCTTCGTCCTTACGACACTGGGGATCGGCAATCCCGGCGAAGGCATGATCGCCTTCGGCAAGGGGACGCGCGCGGTAAGGCAGGCCTTTTCCGACCTGCCGTCCGTAATCCTCGAACAGCAGTTGCTGCCCGACGATCAACGTCTGGATGCGCCGACCCTTTCGCTCTGGGAAAACGAGGGCGCCGTGATTTCGGCCGCCTACCGCAGCGAACCCCATCGCTCGGCCATGAAGGTCGCGGACCACCCCGATCTTGCCCGAGGGTCGTTCACGCGCATGACCCTTCTTTGGGCCGAGGGAAGCTGGGAAGGGGTCAACCTGCGCGAGAAAGGCGCGGTCGGCGGCTGACCCGGATCAGATCGCGGCAAATCCCTTGTGGAGAGCGTCGAGAATCGTGCGGGCTTCCGTTTCGCTCAGGATAAGCGAGGGGGACAGGATCACGTTGTTGCCCGAAACCCGGACCATCGCCCCGCTTTCATATGTCACGCGGTGCAGCTTGCCGATGGCCTGCTTGTCGATGGGCGTCTTAGTGGCGCGGTCCGAGACCAGTTCCAGCGCGAGCATCAGGCCATGTCCCCCGCGCACATCGCCGATAACGTCGTATTCGTCCTGCAAGGCCTTCAGGCCGGCGAAAAGCTGGTCGCCCCGCGCTGCCGCGTTGTCTTTGACGTTTAGCCGGACGGTTTCGCCTAGGCAGGCGATCGCCGCCGCCGCACCGACCGGGTGACCGGAATAGGTGTATCCCGACCCGATGGCCCCCTTGCCGGTGGTGTCGTTCTCGAACACGTCCGACACCTTGTCCGAGATCATGACGGCGCCAAACGGAAAGTAGCCGTTCGTAATCGCCTTGGCCGTGCACATCAGGTCCGGTTGCACGCCCCAATGGCGGCTTCCCGACCAGTCGCCGGTGCGGCCAAAAGCGGTGATGACCTCGTCCGCGATCAACAGAATGCCGTGCTTGTCGCAGATCTCGCGAACCCCCGGCATGAAGCTCTCGTGCGGCGGGATGACCCCGCCCGCGCCCAACACCGGCTCCATGATGAAGGCCGCGATGGTCGAAGCGTCCTGAAACTTGATCTCGTCCTCGATCGCGGCGAGGCAGAGTTGCGCGAGCTTCGCGGGATCCGTCTCGTTGAACGGGTTGCGATAGGTGTAGGGTGCAGGCACGTGGAAGCAGCCCGGCATCAAGGGCTCGTACTGCGTTCGGAAATTGGCGTTGCCGTTGACCGATGCCCCCAGCGTATGCGTGCCGTGATAGCCCTTTTTCAAAGACAGATATTTCACCCGGCCCGCTTCGCCGCGCACCTTGTGGTACTGGCGCGCCAGTCGCAGCGCCACTTCGACTGAATCCGACCCGCCGGAGGTGTAGAATGCGCGCGTCAGCCCGTCGGGCGCGAAGAAATCCGCAAGCATCTCGCCCAGTTCGATGACCTGATCGTTCGATGTGCCGCGAAAGATCGAATAATAGGGCAGGCGGTCCAACTGGGCCGCGATGGCATCCTTCACCGGCTGGCAAGAGAACCCGAGGTTCACGTTCCACAGGCCGCCGACGGCATCGACCGTGGTGTGGCCGTCCACATCGGTGATGGTGACGCCTTCGCCACCCACGATGATGTCGGGCGGGTTGGCGATGCTCTCGGCCGGATGCGCCATCGGGTGCCAGATCGCACGAGCGTTGCGTTCTTTGAGGAAATTCGCGTCTTTCATGGTCCGGTCCTCTGTCGTCACGGGTTTTTGGAAAGCCTGCCTCAGGCGGCGGACTGCCATTTGTCGGCGTGTTCGGGCGGCAGGTCGCCACCGAGCTGATGGGTGATCCTGACCATCCCATCACGCAGGGCTTCGCGGATCTCGGCCCGTTTTTCGTCGGTGTCGCGCACTGCGGGCAACGCGATGGACACCGCGCCGACGACCTTGCCGCCGACGCCGAACAGGGGGGCGCCTTGCGAACAGACTTCGCTGTCGAATGTCCGGTCCTGCGATGCGGTGCCGGTGCGTCGCACCTCGTCCAGAACCGACCGAAGCTCGTCTGCCGTCGTGATCGTCCCGTCCGCGTATTTGGTCAGGGGTCGCTTCAGAACGCTTCGGGTCACGTCCTCATCCGCGAAGGCAAGAACGGCGAGTCCCGATGACGTGGCGTGCAAAGGCAGGATCTCTGATTCGTCGAAGGCCACCTGCGTGCCATGGGTCATCGGGTCGAAATGCAGCGCGGGGGACAGGACATCGCCCTGCAACAGCGAGACGTGAGTGAGCTCTCCCACCTGTCTCGCGATGTCCTCGACGATAGGGCGCAGGACGGATCTCAGCGGATGGGTCGCTTCGCGCACCCCGGACAAACGCAGGATCGCAGGGCCGAGGCGATAGGCCCGCGTGACCGGATTCTGTTCGAGAAAACCGTTTTCCATCAACTCGGTAAGGTGGCGATGCACGGTCGCCTTATCCCGGTTCACAAGGCGCACGAACTCGGTTAGCCCGATCTCGGGTTTCTGCTTTGCGAAGAAATTCAGCAGGTCCAGCGCTTTGGTAATCGTTCCCATCTGCGGGCCGGTCGTCCGATCGTTGCGAGTGCAATTTTTTCGTCTCGACGTTGACAGAAAAGATTCGAAGCTGCAAGAATAAATGCTACCAGTGGTTCAAATAATGAACCCAACCAACGGGAGCCAGACATGAAGACAGTCCTTGCAAGCGCCGTGGCACTCGCCGCCGCAGCCCTGCCGATGGCCGCGCAGGCCGAGTATCCTGAAAAGCCGGTCGAGTTCGTCGTGCCGTTTCCGCCCGGTGACCTCGAAGACGTCCTGACCCGCATGATCGCGCACGAATTTCAGGCCACCTATGGCGTTCCGGCCGCGGTCGTGAACAAGCCGGGTGGCGGCGGTGGGCCGTTCCCAGGTGCCGCCGAAGTCGCCAGTGCTCCGGCGGACGGCTACACCATCGGATCGTTCGTCATCGCCGTGCCGATCGTCGGGCCCGAGGTGGGTATCCCGGCGCTGAACCCGAACCCGTTCGATCCTCTCGGCATCTTTCTGACCTATCCCTTCGTGATCGCGGCCTCCGGCGATGCACCCTATGGTTCGGTCGACGAACTCGCGACCTATGCGCAGGACAACGACGTCGTTCTGGGCCACTTCGGTGCCCCGCTCGTCCCGACGCAGGTGACGCTGGCCCTCGCCAAGGAAAAGGGGTTCTCGTTCGCCTCGGACGCGGCGTTCGACGCGCTGGACTGCAACACGCTGGCCTCGGGTGATGCTGACGTCATCAACACGACGCTGCAACTTATCCTGCCCTGTCTCGACGACGTGAAGGTTCTTGCCTCTATCGGTGCGGAACGCATCCCGCTGACGCCCGACGCCCCGACAGTCGGTGAGGTCGCCCCGGCGCTCGACGTGTCGCTGTGGAACGGTCTGTTCGTTCACAAGGACACGCCCGCAGACGTGCGCGAAAAGATCGTCGCCGTGGCTCAGAAGGTCGTCACCTCCGACGCCGCCAAACAGCTGGCCGAGGATACGGGCGCCCTGATCTATTGGCAGAACGCCGAGGAATCGGCGGCCCAGATCGAGGCGGATACCGAAACGCTCGGCACCATCTCGTCCATGCTCGAGTAACGCCATCAACGCGCGCCCCGGACACATCGGGGCGCGTCCTTCACGAGGCAGGACATGGCACGAAGCAAGACGTTTCAGGATCTGTTCAAACGCTACCGGCGGCCGGGCGATTTCATCATTTCGCTTGTCTCGTTCCTGTTCGGTCTGGCCCTCCTTGCCGCATTGCCGAGCCAGACGACATGGGTCGACGGTCAGCCGCTTTTCGGCCAACCGGCATTCTGGCCCACGGTGGCGGTCTGGGCGATGGTCGTCTTTTCCGGCCTTCACCTTCTGGGCGCGATGCTGTCCGAACGCATCCGGGGCCGAACCGAAGAGGTGATCTATTGGCTGCGGTCCATCGAGTTCGCGATCTGGTTCATCGCCTATGTGCTGATCGTGCCGCGCCTTGGATACCTGCCCTCGACGCTTATATTCACGAACCTCCTGGTTTTTCGTCTGGGATATCGACAGGCACGCTGGTTCGCCTTTGCAACCCTGTTCTCAATCGCGGTCGTCGTGATCTTCAAGGGCCTGTTGCATGTGAAAATCCCATCGGGCGAGATCTATTCGCTTCTGCCATCGGGCAAGTTCCGACTTTTCGTGATGATCTGGCTGTGAGGGCGGCATGAGCGATTTTCTATCCGGTCTGACTCTGCTCGCCGATCCGGCGGTCGTCTTTGCACTGTTCATCGGGTCCATCGGCGGTGTCGTGATCGGTGCCATTCCGGGTGTCGGTGCGGCGGTCGCCATAGCGATCCTGCTGCCTGCCACTTTCGCGCTCGAACCTCTGGTCGGTCTGACTATGCTGCTCGGAATCTACGGGTCGTCGATGTATGGCGGCTCCCTCCCCGCCATCCTCATCAACACCCCCGGCACGGCGGTCAACGCGCTGACCACCTATGACGGACACCCGATGACCCGGCGGGGCGAGGCGCTGCGAGCTTTGGGTCTGGCCTATGGGGCGAGTTTCGTGGGCGGCATCCTGTCCATCGCCGCTCTGATCCTGCTGTCGCCGGTGCTGGCCAAGGTCGCGCCGCTTTTCGGCAGCCGTGAAATCTTTCTCGCGGCCCTGCTCGGTATCGTCCTCGTGGTCATCGCGCATCGTGGCCAGACGCTCGTCGCGGGATCGCTCGCGGCCTTCGGCATCCTCATCAATACGATCGGGCTGGAGCCTGTGCGTTACACCCAGCGGTTCACCTTCGGGCAGGACTGGCTGTCGTCCGGTGTCGACCTGATCGTCGTGGTTCTGGGCCTCTTCGCGCTCAGTCAGGCCTTTGTGCTGCTCACCGACCCGGAACGCGCGCCCATCACGCAACGTGTCCAAGGCAACATGTTCACCGCGATGCTCGGCGTATTCCGGCACAAACGGGTCGCCGGGGCAGGGTCGTTCTTCGGCGTGCTCATGGGCATGATCCCCGGCGTCGGGGAGTTCACGGCGCAGTTCCTGACCTACACATACGCCCAGAAGACCTCTAAAGACCCCGACGCCTTCGGTAACGGCAGCCCCGAGGGCCTCGTCGCCTCGGAATCGGCCAACAACGCCGTGCCCGCCGCCGCGATGATCCCCCTGCTCGCGCTGGGCATCCCGGGCGAGGCGCTGACGGCGATGATGCTGTCGGTGTTCTACGTCCACAACGTCGTTCCGGGTCCGGGACTGTTCCAGAACAGCATGGACTTCGTATATGCGCTCTATATCGCGATGATCCTGCTTAACGTGATCGTCGTGGTGTTCATGCTGTTCGCCTCGAACTGGCTGATCCGCATCATCCGCGTGCCCACCCGTTTTCTGGGCGTGATGATCCTGACCCTGTCATTCGTCGGGGTCTATTCGCTGCGCAATTCGGTGATCGACTGCGCCTTGGCGGCTGGCTTCGGCATCATCGGCCTCGTGCTCAAACGAATGAACCTACCGGTGGTGCCCATCGTTCTCGGCATGGTGCTTGGCGGGATCATGGAGGTCAAACTGCGCGCCGCGATGGCACGGGTGAAGACGCCGCTCGACTTCGTGGATCGCCCCATCGCCGCGCTTCTCGCCATCGCAATCGTCCTGCTGATCGTCGGTCATGTCTGGGGTCTGTTTCGCGAGAAACGCCGCGCGGTACCGGAAAACGAACACGACCACGACATCCATGACAGCCAGACGCGGTAAGGGGGTTTCATGCTCGATCAAGCACGCATCGACACCTTGGCAGCACAAGATGTGCGCCCCGGTGCGCATATCATAGACGGCGAGCGGCGCGGCGCGTCCGATGGTGGCGAAATGGATGTGATTTCGCCCCTCAACGGCAAGGTTCTGACCACCATCCCGCGCGGGACGCGTGAGGACGCCGACCGCGCAATCGCCTCCGCTCGTCGTGCGTTCGAAGACGGCCGCTGGGCCGATCTTCCACCCGCAGCCCGCAAGCGGACGCTCCTCAAATGGGCCGATCTGATCGAGGCGAACGCACTGGAACTCGCGGTTCTGGGCGTGCGTGACAACGGGACCGAAATCGGAATGGCGTTCAAGGCCGAGCCGTTGTCGGCGGTCGCGACGATCCGCTACTACGCCGAGGCGATCGACAAGCTCTATGGCGAGATCGCCCCGACCGACCCCTCTGTCCTCGCCCTCGTGCACCGCGCCGCGGTCGGGGTCGTCGGCGCCATCGTCCCGTGGAACTTCCCGCTGATGATCGGCGCGTGGAAAGTCGCGCCCGCACTGGCCGCCGGAAACTCGGTCGTCCTGAAACCCGCCGAGACCGCTTCACTCACGCTTCTTCGCATCGCGGAGCTGGCGCTCGACGCCGGTCTCCCGCCCGGCGTGTTCAACGTGGTCACGGGCGAAGGCGCTGTTGTGGGTGAGGCGATGGGGCTGTCGATGGACGTCGACGTGCTCGTCTTCACCGGGTCCGGTCCGGTGGGCAGGCGGCTTCTGGAGTATTCTGCGAAGTCCAATCTGAAACGCGTGTACCTCGAACTCGGCGGGAAGTCCCCGAACATCGTTTTCGCAGACGCCCCGGACCTGACCGAGGCGGTCAAGGTTTCGGCCAACGGCATTTTCCGCAATGCCGGGCAAGTCTGCGTTGCCGGGTCGAGACTGCTGGTCGAGCGTGCGATCCACGACGAATTCGTCTCTAAACTGGCCGAATTCGTGAAAACGATGTCGGTCGGCAACCCGCTTGATCTCTCGACCAGCGCGGGGGCGGTCAATTCCCTGCGCCAACTCGATCAGAACCTTCGTTTCGTGGATGAGGCACGGTCGGCCGGGCGTGTCGTCATCGGCGGGGCGCGCATCCTCGAAGAGACGGGGGGCTACTTCATGGAGCCGACCATCGTCACCGGCGTCGACCCCAGCGATCCGATCGCCCAGAACGAGGTGTTCGGACCCGTCGTTGCCGTCATCCCGTTCGACAGCGAGGACGAGGCGGTCAGGATCGCCAACGGCACGGACTACGGCCTTGCCGCAGCGGTCTGGACCCGCGATCTCTCCCGCGCACACCGGATGATCCGGGCGATCAGGGCAGGGGTCGTTCACGTCAACACATACGGCGGACCCGACGTGACCGTGCCGATCGGGGGCGTGAAGCAATCCGGAAACGGGCATGACAAATCGCTCCATGCCTTCGACAAGTACCTCGACCTGAAAACCGCGTGGATCAAGCTATGACCGACCGCACGATCCTGATCGTCGGGACCTACGACACCAAGGACGACGAACTGAACTACATCGCCGGGGTGATCCGGGGGCAGGGCGGAGCGGTGGTCACGATGGACGTGTCCGTGCTTGGCGACCCGACCGAACCGACGGATTATTCCAAGCATGATGTGGCCGAGGCGGGCGGCAGTTCCATTCAGGCCGCCATCGACAGCGGCGACGAAAACACGGCGATGCAGATCATGGCGCAGGGTGCATCGACGCTCGTGTCCCGCCTGTTTGCCGATGGACGCTTCGACGGCCTTCTGGTGCTTGGGGGTACAATGGGCACGGACCTTGCCCTCGATGTCTGTAACGCGGTGCCGCTTGGCGTTCCCAAGTACATCGTTTCGACCGTCTCGTTTTCACCCCTGATCCCGGCCGAGCGTTTGCCGGCCGATGTGCAGATGATCCTCTGGGCCGGGGGGCTTTACGGGCTCAATGCCGTCTGCAAAGCGTCCCTCTCCCAAGCCGCAGGGGCCGTTCTGGGGGCGGCTCGCGCCGTGGAAAAGCCGGATACGAAACGCCCGCTTATCGGCATGACGAGCTTCGGCAAATCCTTCCTGTCCTACATGGTCGCGCTGAAACCGGCACTGGAATCCCGTGGTTTCGATGTCGCGGTGTTCCACGCGACGGGGATGGGGGGCCGGGCGTTCGAAAGCCTTGCCGCCCAAGGCGCGTTCGCCTGCGTTATGGATTTCGCCACGCAGGAGGTCGGGAATTACATCAACGGGTCCGCCATCCACGCAGGCGAATCGCGCCTGACCGCCGCTGGACGCGCGGGCATACCGCAGATCGTGTCGTCCGGCTGCTACGACCTCGTGGATCTGGCGGGGTGGCAGCCGATGCCCGGAGCTTTGCAGGGCCTGCCGTCCCATGCCCACAACCGTCTTTTGACGTCTGTCGTTCTGGATGCACCCCGCCGCCGCGATGTGGCGCGAGCTTTGGCCGAACGATTGGCAGGCGCCAAGGGCGAGACGGTGTTCATCCTGCCCACGCAAGGATGCCACGCCCTGGACCGGCCGGGGGCCGATCTGTGCGATCCCGACGGACTTGCCGCTTTCGTGGATGAACTGACGAAAGTCTGCCCGGACAACGTGACGCTCAAGGCTCTGGACGCCCACATCAATGACGATGCCTTCGTCGATACGGTGCTGGCGACCTTCGACGACTGGCTGGCCCGGGGCATCGTGCCCCGCCCCTGATGGTCGCGTCTGTCGGACTGGTCCCGAAGTGGTGCCGCTGAAGGGCGTTGAAGTCCTATATCTTGGGGTTCCAAGGTATGTCACTCTAAGACAAGTCTGACCCAAAACCCCTATTTTATTGCCTCAAACTGTTCCATACTGTTCCAGCCTACCCCATATGTTGAAGGGGGATTGGGAAGGGGATCAGGTTGGCAAGGCTGCAGAACAAGTTGAGCAAAGCCAAAGCGGAGGCCGCCCCTCCCGGCAAGCATTCGGACGGCGCCGGGCTATGGCTCTACAAGCGTGAGAAGAAAAAGGGGCAGTGGGTCCTACGCTATACCATCTACTCCAAACGGCATGAGATGGGGTTGGGTCGCTTTCCTGACATCTCCCTGAGCGAAGCGCGTGATGAAGCCGACAAATGGCGGGCTGTGGTTCGGAGCGGGAAGGATGCCATCAAGGAGCGAGAGCGGCAACGGGACGAACAGCGACGCAATCAGAACATACTAGCGGATGTCGCCCTAGATGCTTTCGAAAGCCGCAAGGCCGAGTTGAAGGGCGATGGCAAGGCGGGCCGTTGGTTCAGTCCGCTCGAACTCCATGTTCTGCCCAAACTCGGCAAGACGCCCGTTTCCGAAATTGACCAACGCGACATTCGCGACACCCTCGCCCCCATCTGGCACGACAAGGCCGATACAGCGCGGAAGGCGATGAACCGGCTTTCCATCGTAATGCGTCACGCCGCCGCGCTGGGCTTAGACGTTGATCTGCAGGCGACCGAGAAGGCCAAGGCACTCTTGGGAAAACAGCGTCACAAGCCGCAGAATATTCCCGCGATGGCATGGCAGGACGTGCCAGCTTTCTATCAGTCCTTGAGCGGCGGCACGATCACGGAGCTCGCTCTCCGCCTCCTCATACTTACTGCGGCGCGAAGTTACCCACTGCGTCACATCAACCTCGAACAGATTGAGGGCGATGTCTGGACGATCCCGGCAGAGGCTATGAAAGGCCGCAAGGACGCGACGACTGATTTCCGGGTGCCTTTGTCGCAAGAGGCTCAGAGCGTCATTGCAGAGGCCACTCCGTTCGCGCGAGACGGGTTCCTGTTTCCGGGTGTTCGTAAGGGCGTGATATCCGACGCGACCATGAGCCGGTTCATGGAGCGGCGTGAGATGGCCGAACGTCCGCACGGGTTTCGTAGCTCTTTCCGCGATTGGGTGGCGGAAACGACGAACACGCCTTGGGACGTGGCTGAAACCGCGCTGGGCCATACGGTCGGCGGATCGGTCGAGCGCGCCTACAGGCGGACGGATTTCTTGGAGCAACGGCGGGCGTTGACGGAGCGTTGGGCATACGCCGCCACGACCACATGCGACAGCATTAGGCACATCACCGCATGAGCATCGAGGAAGAAAAACTCGCGTCAATAATGCGTACAGCTTGGCCGGATGCCGATGCGAGCGCAATTGAAGGATGGGCGTACGAAATACGGTCATCGAGCTCTGTATCTGGAGCACTAGAGCAACTTGAACAGATGGACCGTGACCCCAATAAGGATATCAAAGACTTGGGAGCGGTTTCTCGCAGCCTACGCGCTGCGCAGAAAAAACTGATAAAAGTGGGGCACGAAGGCGGATGGGCGCTCCTGAATTCAAGCGTGCAGGCGCACGCCCCATCAGCCGCACCAAATGCCGGTCGCGCTATCGAAGCTCTATCTCGATTGCTGGACGAAATTGCCACTGGTGTCGAAGAAGCTGCGAGATTGGTTGATCCGCAAGCTGCGTCCACAGACGCCATATTTGACTCGGCATTGACAGAGAGGCGTGCGCCGAGCCGCCCCAAAAAAACGCAGGCCTCATTTGTTGCGCTGGAGTGCTATGATGCGTTCACCGACCTATCTGGACGCGAGGCGAGGGTTGCGACGGATGGTGGAAAGGCATACGGGCCCTTTCTTGATTTCGTCACAAGCTCGTTTGCTGCACTCAACATCGAGGCGAGCCCCGAAACCTGGGCGCGTAATGCGGTAAGATACAGGCGTAAGGTGAAAAGGCCAACGGACTGCTAGGCAAACTCCTTTTGTCTGCGTGATTTCAGTAATTTAGCCTGTCTGTGCCGCCCATGGTGAAGCACGGCAATTCAAGCGGGTTCGCTTCACCCACACCGAGAGGTGAAGCATGACGTACCTAAACCTTAACCAACTCTCGACGAAGCTGGGCGGTCGGTCCCGGTCTTCCATTCTTCGCGATATCGAGGCCGGACGCCTGCCGAAGCCGATCAAGTTCGGATCGCGTCTGTACTGGGTCGAGTCTGAAATCGACGCCGCCGTTGAAGCAGCAGATCAGCGCGACGCCGCTTAACGAAAACTCCCACCAAGTCGAGGACAGGGCGGGAGCAAAATTCGTCTAGCGGTATTCGAATTGTAGCTCAACCGGCCCCGTCCTTGCAAGCAAACAAGGACTGAAAATGGAAACGAACCAACTGAAACCCCCGGCAAGCACCCAGCGCATCTGGCGCGTTGCCGACCTCCCGAAAGACCGCGCTCCGGCGCGTTACTTGATCGAGGACGATGACGGGGATCCGACCACGGCTCTCTTGTCCAAGCGTCGCCGTCAGGTGATGGAGCTTCTAAAGCAAGGCCCCGTCTACTGCGCTTCTCCGGTTCGCATTTCGGATATCGTCCACCTTCTCAAGCGCGAGACCGGCGTGATTGTCGATACCGAATACTACCCCGGCGATACCGAAACCGGCGCTGGCACGTATGGCGTCTATTTTCTCCGCAGCACCGTCAACTTGATCCAGCATAATGAGGTGGCGGCATGATTACCGTGCAGGAGACCACCCGCCGCCGTCAGGCCCGCCGCATCCGCTGGAAAGCCGGTGTGTCGAGCGACCATACGTCCCGTGCCATCGCTGGCCTTGCCTTCGGGGAGGGCCGCAAATGACGGACGTTGCCGAAATCACCAAGAACTCGCGTGAGTGCATTCGCATTTCGCTGGACGAGTATCAGGGCCATGACCTCGTGAACATCCGGGTCTGGTATGACGCAGGCGATGGCGAGATGCGCCCGACCAAGAAGGGGCTCGCATTTAAGACAGAGTTGCTGACCGAAATTCGGAAAGCGCTGTCGTCCATCGCGGTTGGTGAGGGGGTGTCGTAATGGATGGACGCACCCTCACTCACAACCTCGGTGGGGCTTGGCGTCACGGACAGGGCAACGCGCCCTGTCCCATCTGCCAGCCTGAGCGCCGCAAGGATCAAACCGCGCTTTCGATCACCGAGACCGGCGGCAAGGTTCTGCTCCACTGCTTCAAATCCGGTTGCTCCTTTGTAGAAATCGCGAAGGCCGCAAGCCTGCCCCTCGAACGGGCTCAAGTGGACTTTGACGCCGTGCGCGAAACTCATCGCAAGCAGGCAGAATACCGAGCCGTGCAACTCGCTAAAGCTCGCAGCCTGTGGGACTCGGCCCAGCCGATCACTGGAACGCGCGGCGAAGCCTATTTTCGCGGTCGCGGAATCACTTGTGATCTTCCCTTGTCGCTGCGGTGGATGCCTGACATTCACCACAGCCCGTCGATGACCTGGGGTTCTGCTATCGTCGCCAATGTCGAGCCTACGGGCGGCGTTCATCGCACCTTCTTTGACAAGCGCGGCAATCGGCTGGCGAAATCGGCCAAGTTGATGCTTGGCCCCTGCTCTGGCGGCGCTGTCCGGCTCTCTGATGCCGTGTCTGGGCCGTTGGTGGTGTGCGAGGGCATAGAGACCGGCCTGAGCCTTCTGTCAGGCCTACTGACGACCCCTGTAAGCGTATGGGCCGCTCTCAGCGCCCCCGGCGTTGCTGCCCTCGAACTGCCGAAAGAACCGGGGGACCTGATCATCGCGACGGACGGCGACGAAGCGGGCCGGGAGGCCGGTGACAAGCTCGGTCTTCGCGCCACAGCGCTGGCCTGGAAGGTCTCCCTGATGTCCGCGCCGGACGGCAAGGATTGGAACGATGTTTTGACGGAAGGGGTGGCGGCATGACCGAGGCGAACCCCAATCTCATCCCGTTCCAGTCCAAGCGCGGCGAAGCGCTTCGTGGCAAGATGATCCCCCTCGCGAAGATCAAACCGTGCCTCGATGCCAACTACCTGGTTCAAGGCTGGCTTGGGGCCGGTGGGTTGAGCGTCCTCTATGGCCCGTCTAACTCTGGCAAGACGTTCGTGGCGGTGGACCTTGCTGCACATATTGCCAGCGGCACGCCGTGGCGCGGCCACAAGATCAAGCCGGGTCCGGTTGTCTATGTCGCGGCGGAGGGTGGCGGAGGCATCCGCAATCGAATCTCGGCAATCAGGCAGGCCGCGCCAGACTTGCTGGCAGGTGCGGACTTCTCGCTCTTGCCGACGAACCTCGACCTGCACCAGTCGGGCGATGCCATGGCGCTCTGCGAAGCCATGCCGACCGAGAGAGCCGCTCTCGTGGTCATCGACACGATGGCCCGTTGCATGGGGTCTGGTGACGAGAACAGCGCGCGTGACGTGGCCCAGTTCGTCATCAATCTCGATGCGATCCGGGAACGCACCGGCGCGCACGTTCTGGTGGTTCACCACAGTGGCAAGAATGCCGAGGCCGGGGCACGGGGTTCGTCTGCCCTGCGCGCAGCGGTCGATACCGAGATTGCGATTTCGGAAGGGCAAATCTCCTGCGCGAAACAGCGCGATATGGAAATGCCCGACCGGCTGTTCTTCAGCCTCGAAACGGTAACGCTCGGCACCGATCAAGACGGCGACCCGGTCCATAGCGCCGTGGTCGTACCTGCCGAGGCCCCGAAGGTGAAACCGAAGCCCCTCAACGGCCAAGCTGAAGTTGCCATGCAAGCCCTGCGGGATGCGATCCGCGAACATGGCGAGACGCTCTCAGGCTCGGACTACCCCCACAATCGGAAGTGCGTTCCGGTGTCGGTATGGCGGCAAGCTATCGAACTGCACGGGCTCACGGACGGGGAAAGTGACAGTGCTAAGCGCGCTGCGTTCCACAGGGCGAAAAAGAAGCTGATCGACTTGAATGAAATCCGCATGTTTGCGGGTCATGTGTGGAGCGTCCGCGATGAAGGATAAGCGTTACAAACGTTACGGTAACGACACCGAAACAGGACGTAACGGAGGCATCCCGAGCGTTACGTTCGTTACACACCCCTTTAGGGGTGTAACGGATGTAACGGTGCCTGACTTTCCCAAGTCCGTTACGCGAGGCTCTGTTTCTAGAGGGCGAGAACAGGGCCCGACCTCCCAGATACAACTCGCAGATACTGGCGGTTTCCTAACGGCGGAGAACGGTGATCCGACCCGCTTTATAGCGGGCAATAGCGGCCATTTCCCAACCGTGGTGAATGGAGGGTGGGCGCATGTCTGACCGAAAGAACGGGGCAAATACGGATCCTCGCAATCCGGATGGCACATTCGCTCAAGGCAATCCCGGCCGCCCAGCGGGTTCGCGCAATGCCGTCACCCGTGCGGTGGAGGAACTCCTTCAGGGCGAAGCCGAGGGGCTGACCCGCAAAGCCGTGGAAATGGCCCTTGAAGGCGATACGACGGCGCTCCGCCTTTGTTTGGAGCGGATCGCGCCGACGCGGAAAGATGCGCCGGTCCAATTCGACCTTCCCGACCTCGATACGGCTGAAGATGCCATGAACGCGGCTAAGGCGGTCCTGCGAGCCGTGTCGCAGGGCGAGGTTACCCCGGTCGAAGGCGCAACCGTCATGGGGCTGGTGGAGAGCTTCCGCCGTGCCTTGGAAACCAACGAACTCGAAAAGCGGATCACCGCATTGGAGGCGAAATGAGCATCGCACAGCGATTGAAGAAACTTGAACGGACGCACGGCCTCGACGTTGATCAAGACCCCGTTGAAATGATCTTCGTGACATCCGTTGCACCAGAAGACCCTGAGAGCGCGGGCTACCCGAGCCATGCGTATTTCGTCGGGTTCATGGGCGAACAACTCAAGGCGGAACCGGGCGAGTCCATCGAAGCCTTCGAAGCCCGATGCAATCAGAGATTGGAAGAACTCAAGTGCGGACAGTCTCCGCAGGCCTAAAGACTAACTGGAAAACGAGCAGGAAACAAAACAATGGCGACTTACGATGAAATCATGCAGGCGGCGCGAAATGCAGAAGCAGCGGGCGCATTGGAAGATGCACAACGTCTTCGCGATATGGCAAATCGCGTGGGCAATCCGCAGGCCGAACAGTCGAGCCCGGACGCCCTCGCCCGCGCTGCGGCAGAGAAAAGGCGCGCCCAGCTACAGGCCATCCAAAGGGCACAACTGGCAGCCTCGGGGCTTGGACAAAGTGACACGACAATGAGCGGCCAAGGCTTCTTCGCCAACCCTTACAATGGCCAGATGACCAGCCGGGAATTGCTGGCGAACATGATCCGCCCGAACGCAGCTGAGTCTCTTGTAGGCGGGACGGAACGCGGGGCTTTCTACGCCGGCAACGATGAAGCATCGGGAGCCGTTGCGGCTGCAATCCCCGGACCCGGTAGCATGGGCGAACGTGCGCGGTTCGCGACCGAGCGTTCGCGGGCAGAGCATGAGGCAAACATGCGAGACAACCCCATCGCGACTACCGTCGGCGAAATCATTGGTGGTGTCGCGACAGGCGGCCGAGCCATCGACGCAGCGCGCCGAGGGGTGGGAAAACTGGCCCCATCGGTCGCAAATCTCGCCAATCGCAACTTTGCCACCCGCGCTGTAACCGGCGGTGTTGTCGGTGGTGCCGATGCAGGGGCCTACGGGTTCATGTCGGGGGAAGATGGTAACCGGTACGACACCGCGCTTGATGCTTCCAAATGGGGCGCTGGTTTGGGCGCTGCGGGCTCGCTCGGGGCCGATGCAATAACGTCTTACCTCGCAAGCCGATCCACGCGTCAGGCGACAGACCGGATGGTCGCAAACACACCTTCAAGCGACAAGCTTCGCGAAGATGCAGGTTTCCTGTTTGACGAGGCCGTCCGCACAGGCGGCACGGCGAACCAAGCGCAGACTGCGCAGCTTGCAACGAATTTCCGGGACATCCTCACCCGCGAAGGCCTGATTGGCCCTGATGGGAAAATGGTCACCAGCTATCCCAAGGTTTCGGACGCATTCCGCCAAATTGAAGCCTACGGGCGGCAGTCTATGAGCCCAGCGCAAATGCGCACGGTGCGGCGTCTGCTTCAGAATGCAGCGCAAAGCTCAGACCGTGCAGAGTCGCGCATGGGTTCCATCCTGCTTGACCAGTTCGACAACTTCTCGACCGAGTTCATGCCGCAAATCCCACAGGCAAATGACCTCTACACGAAGGCTAGCCGTGGTGACATGATCGAAGAGGCGATCAACCTAGCAAGCAACAAGGCCGGTGGCACCTATTCTGGCGCGGGTTTTGAGAATGCGCTGCGGACGGAGTTTCGCCGCCTGAACCGCGATGTCATCAAAGGCAGATTGAAAGGGCTTTCACCGGATCAGGTCGCTATGATCGACAAAATCGCCAAAGGAGGGCCCATCGAGAATGTCATGCGTGATGTTGGTCGTATGGCTCCTACCAGCGTGTGGAATGCTACGATGACGGGTGGTGCTCCTGTAGCTTTGGGTACGATGCTGGGCAGTCCCGGCGTTGGAATCGCGCTGGGCGCTGGCGCACTGGGTGCGGGTGCTATGGGGCGGCGGATTGCCTCGAACATGCAAGGTAGAAACGCAGCAATTGCATCAGCTTTGATGCGTGGTGGCGAATTGCCGCGACAGTCGGTTACAAATCCCGCGACCAGACGGATTATTGAGGATATGCTTCGAAAGAACGTAAATGCGGCCGTCACTCAGTAGGTGTGGGCTAACCACCAAAGCGTGCGCAAAAGTGCCGGACACAACTGCACTTTGCGCGATTGCCCGTCGCTGGCAATGTTGGCGTGTCGCAATCTTGATCGGAGGAATGACGTGTTTGACTTCGAATTCAAGGCCCAGAGCCGCGCCGATGAATTGGCAGAACTGGATTTGGACGGACGGACATTGCGCCTTGCGGAACTGACCGACGAACAGCGCGACTCCCTACTATTGGCCGCGCGAAGAGATGCCGCTCTCACTGTGATCTATGCGAAGTCATCTCGAAATATGCTAACCTTCATGGCGGCACTACTAGTGATCAGTATTGTCCTGGGGGCCTTTGGTTTCGGACCATTCGCCTAGGTGGCACGTTCGGTTTCCAGACTGACTCCGGGTCCGTCGGCCACCTCGCCTTGCTCTAAAAAGCGAATGCCGTGGCCCTGTAGGACTTGTTGAATCCTATCGAGGTTTGATGCCGAAGAGTTCGGCACTCCCTCGACGGCCTCTATCCTTTTGATCGTCGAAGCGGCGACGCCTGATGCGTCAGCCAAATCCTTCACTGATAGCTTTGCGTAACCTCGTGCCATCCTGATCTGCGCGCCTGTAATCAACTTATTTGACCCATTTTGGTTCTTTTGTGAGCCAATATGGTTGACATTGGATCACTCGTGACCCAAATTAGTCCACATAGGAGCCAAACGCAATCAGGAGTGACCGCCATGACCTACGACCGCAAAGCTATCATGATCGAAGCTTGGGAAATCGTGCGCCGGTTCCTCGGCAATGGCGAAACCCTCGCACAGCTTCTGTCTCGTGCTCTCAAGTCGGTCTGGTGGTCGGCGCGTCAAAAGATGCGGGTGGCCCAGTCGGTCGAAGCCAGCAAGGCGGCAAAGCGGAAACTTGAGGCCCTTCCCGCTGCCGAACTCGCCCAGCGTATCGAGGATATGGAAAACCGCGACGCGCTGGGCGTGACCGGGCTCAACGAACTGGCCGAACTTCGCCGTGCCCATTCCGTCGCTCAGCGCCGCGAAGCCGAAGCCAACGAAGCCAAGCGCGACCTGATCGCCAGCGCCAAGGGCCGCTTCTGCCGTGTGGCCTTCACCAAGAAGGACGGCAGCGCCCGTCAGATGACCGTGCAGCCCGCTGCGCTCAAGAACCACGTCAAAGGGCCGGAAGGCCACCAGAGCGCCCGTAGGGCCGCTGAGACGCGCGCTGAGCGCCATCCGCACCTGATGCCGGTGTGGGACGTCGAAAAGCAGGCCTGCCGTACCGTGAACCTCGCCACCGTCAACCGGATCGCGGTGAACGGGGTCGTGCATGAGTTCCATGCGCACTGATCCGCAGAAAGGGAGAACACCCATGAAGAAGACCGAACAACGCCACAAGGAAACCCGCGAGCGCCTCACTCAGTTCGAAAAGCAGGCGGGTGTGAAGGCTCCCGAAAACATCTGGGATGATGAAGGTGGCTTCACCGATGAAATCCTCGCTTTCGCGGTCGCCAATGGTCTGAGCCTTGATTGGCTTTTCCTTGGCGATCCGATGCCGACGATCCTCACCCTTCACCGCCGCACCATCGCACAGGGAGCAGCCTGACATGACCATCCATCCGACATTTGAGACCTCGGAACTCACGCCGGTTATGAAGGCGTTCATGGCGTGGCGTGAGGGCTACGTTTGGGCTAACAGCGGCGTTGCCGTGAACATGACAGACGATGAGTTCAATGGCGTCTGTGGTGGTCTCCAAGCACTTCGCAACGCGGTATTCGGTCTGCCGAGCGAAAGCCCTGCGGATACTCTGGCGAAGCTCGTGGCATTCACGGACAATGGATCGGATATCCTTGTCGGGGGCGTCGAACATGAGAAGGCCTTTGCTGCAGAGGTGGCGGCTGTTGTTGACGGGTTCATCGGAACCGCGCAGCCGCCGGTTTCGAACGCGACGGCGGCGTCTGACGTTCAGAAAACTGATGACGTGAGCACGCAACACCTTCGCGACCGCTTCAACGTCCAAAGGCAGGAAATGGACGATGCTTTCGATGCGCTGAGCGACATTCGAAACATGGTCTGTGCCTTGGATGTGCTGTGTTTGGAATTTCTTCAAATGCCAATCGAACACGACACGAGCCTCGAACGGATCCGTTCGGGCATATCGGGACTGAGTGACGCGCTCAGCGACCGTATCCGCGCCCTCGAACATGTTCGCGCCACGGAAGGGAAATGATCGGTTGGGGCCGTGGTTTTTGCGGCCCCACCACCCGTTCAACGCATGAACATCGCCATTCCAAACTACACTGAAAACCGCGCGTGGTCGGATACCTACCTTCCCGACGTGAAACGTATCGTTGGCTCGCATCTTCTCAGCGCCGCGCCCGACGACATCGACATGCAGCAAGCCACGGACCTCCTGATGCTAGACGCACGGGATATGCGGGTGGCGGCAAGGGTGCGCCGACCCGGCTACGCAGACCGGTTTCCGTATGAGTTCACCGTTCGCTCGCGCATCCCGTCCGGTGGCGAGACCGAGCTTTCCAAGATCATCAACGGCTATGGAGATTGGATGTTTTACGGCCATGCCGATCCGCGCGGCGGAATAGGCCGTTGGTGGCTCTTAGACCTACGGGCTTTCAGGGCGGCTCTGATACGCCCTGAGAGCCGCGCACGGCTTCACTGGGGTAGCAAGGACAATGCTGACGGAACGCGGTTCACATGGTTCGACATCCGGTCGTTTCCGAACGCGCCGGACATCGTTGTGGCGGCGTCGTTGTGAGGCGGCAGCGAGAGCAAAGGCCTCTTCCAAAGCGCGGCACACAATCCGCCATCGACGCCGGGCACCCTCGGCAGTATGAAGCAAGTATTGTTCAACGGCGAAATGGCCTGGATGACCCAATGAGCGAAGAAGAGCCCAATCTCGTCACCTCGTCAAAAAGCCAGAGCGTGGCTGTGGACGGCTATCCTTTTTCGATCAACATCTTTCGCTTGGAGCGCGACAAAACCTGGACGCTCGAAGTGGTCGACTGCGACGGCACGAGCCACGTTTGGGATGACGAATTCAGCTCGGACAAAGACGCACGGGATGAAGCTTTGAGGGTGTTGGAAGCCGAAGGAGCGGTTGCCTTCATGCGGGGCAGCAACGTTATCCCGTTCGAGTGACTGGACGGTCAGCGCATTCGTCCTGTTCACGCTGGTCCAAGGGCGTCAATGGGGATGGCCCGCGCTTCACGTGGTTCCGCATTCGGTCATTCCCGAACGCGACGGATATCGTGGTGGCAGGGTCGGTTTGATTCGACGATGTTATTCGAAGTAAGCCACGTCGCGGGTTGGCGGTATTGACCTCGTCATGGTGTTTGGGTCCAAAATACCAGATGAGCTTGCGTGAAATCGGCCATTGGTTCTTGGGCGCTATCCATCAATTTGTGGACGCGATTGCGCTTGCATTCCACACTAGCTACTTGGATTGGCCACTTTGGCTGAGCGTCCCCCTTCCCATAATCGCGCTGTCCTTGATTGGATGGTATGTGCGTGTTCTTTCCGATGATTTTCGCAGCGGCGACAAGCTGTCTTTCTTTGCAGTGGCCGCATATTCGGCTATGACCGTCGCCTGCGCTGCCGTGACGTTCGACCTATTCGTTTCCATGGCCATCTTTGAGGAAGAAGATCCCTCCCTAAAATTCATGCGGGTGTGCTATCCGCTGATGACCTTCTTCTTTGGGACATACGCTGTTGTTCAAATCGCTAAGTGGTTGAGGTAGTGATTTGTTCATCGCTCTTTCGTTCACCCCGCTGCCGGGTCACCTTAGCTCTGGCGTCCTTCTCGATGAAATCGACAGGACCTTGCAGTCAAGATTTTGAAAGTCGTTTTTGTGTTGCATTGCGGACTCAGAGGCTTACATAGGCCGCCCTTCTTCGCGCGTTACAAACAATTGACTGTCGAATGAGGCACACGTGCCTTAACGTGCGTTTAAAGAACAAGAAAAGGGAGCAAAGAAGGTGACAAGACAGGATCATGAAGCGTTGGCCTTTCTCATTGAGGAGGCGAAGAAGGTTTCCATGACGGATGCCGAAGTGGCTGAACAGCGCCGTAGCTTCGCCTACGGCAACTCTGCGTTTGAGAATCCGATGATCACCAAAGAGATGATCAAACAAGAAGCAGATAAGCTCGGTCTGTGACGCGCTGATGAGTGACGAAGGGCGCGTTAGGCACAGTCAAGCACAGAATGCGGAAGTCGTATCGGACGACCACGAAAAGGCGATTCAGGAAGCCGCGAACTCGCTCCGGCAGGCAGAGCGAGTTCGCGAATACGTGCTTGGCGCGTTAGATGGACGGCCTTTCAAGCTGCGCGTGTCGACGATACTCGACTTGAACCGTTGTGCAATCGAGCACTTGGACTCGTATGCCGGAAACTTTCGTCCGGCAGGAATCGCCATTGGCGCTAGCCAACACACGCCGCCGGGCGGTCACCTAGTCCCAGAGTTGGTCGAAGACATGTGTGACTACGTAAACGACAATTGGGAAGCCAAGAGCGCGGTGCATTTAGCTTCATTTGTTATGTGGCGTCTCAACTGGATTCATCCTTTCACCGACGGGAATGGAAGAACTTCTAGGGCCGTATCTTATCTTATTTTGTGCGTGCGTCAGGGGATGCTGCTTCCCGGTAAGGAAACGATCCCGGAACAAATCGTAGCGAACCGCCAGCCATACTATGAAGCCCTTGAAGATGCGGACGCCAAGCACAAAAATGCGGACGGCTTTCCCGACGACGTTGTGTCAAAAATGGAAGACTTGATGGGCGGTATGCTAGCTGTTCAGCTCAAGAGCGCATTTGAACACGCCACCGGGCAGGCCGAGTGAAAGCCTGCGACCGGCGCCACTAGGGCGGTTCAGCAGGAAAAAGGGCGGGCAGAGAGCGCACCCATCCGCCAACATATTCCCAGGGTGGTCCAAACGGAAGCACATCGGCCACTCAACGCGAGCATCGAATCCTTACATGCCGTGGGGGCGAAGAGAGCCCGATGCAATTCGTGCGGAACCCTCATAAGGGGACCAGAAGGGGGATAGAAGAGGGGTTAAAACCCCTTTCTCGTTGAAAAACAACGATTTATCTACACGAAGTGGTGCCGCTGAAGGGACTCGAACCCCCGACCCCATCATTACGAATGACGTGCTCTACCAGCTGAGCTACAGCGGCACACCGCTTCGGTGCGGGGTCATTATCACCACCTTTGCGCGGTGTGTAGCCCTAATTTTTGCTCTCGGTTTCCGTGGCTTCCGCCGGGGTCACGTCGACCGCCTCGTCGGCAGGATCGGAGCCGCCGACCAGTGCTTCGTGGTCCTCGGCGCGGGCTTCGGCGACCATCTCGCGGTCCGGGGCGATGTCCGGGGCGCCGACGAGCAGCGCGTCCATCCGCGTTCCGCCCGGCATTTTCATGTCCGTCTCGCGCGGCTCGGTCCATGACAGGGTGTCGAAGGCACCGCAGTTCTCGCAGACCGGGCCCCAGTCGGCATGAACCGTATGGCACTTGTCGCACACCCACTGCGGTCCGCGCGGCGCGACGACAGCCTTGGCAAGCCATGCGCGGATTTCGCTGTCCGGAGCTTCGAGCCCGCGTTCGATGGCAGCCATGAGGGTCAGCACCCTTTGGGTCGGCTTGGTCGTGGGCAGATCGCCCAAAGCCTCACGCGCCTTGTCGAATTGTTCGGCGGCGATGTGCAACTCGGCCAGAAGCATCTTGTTCTCGGGATGATCCGGATGCTCTTTCGTCAGGGCTTTGAACCGTTTCAGCCGCTGCTCCGGCGTTTCGTTCGGCTCGATCTCGGCAAAGGCTTCGGCAATGTCCGGGTGCGGCTGCACCTTCCAGGTCTTCGTTAGCACCCGTGCCGCATACCGTTTGTTGTCCTGTTCCAGATAGCTGCGCGCGGCGAGCACCGATCCGGGGATCAGGTCCGGCGACAGCTTGTTCGCCTCGATCGCCGCCTCGCGGGCGCGGATCGAATTGCCGTCCTGGAAAATGCCCTTGGCTTCTTGCAGGGCGAGCACGGCATCCCGGCGCTTGCCGACGTCCTTGGGAAGCGCGCCATGCTTGACCTTCTTGCCCAGCGTTTCCCGCGCGCCGTGCCAGTCGTTCTGGGTGGCTTGCAGGGCGAGCAGCACGTCTCCGGTCTCGGCATGTTGGGGTTTGAGCGCAAAGGCTTTCTCGGCCAGCTTCATCGCCGTGTCCGTGTCGCCCTCTTCCAGCTTTTGCTTCATCAGCCCGCGCACGCCGACGAACCGCGTGCGCTCATCGGCTAGAAGCCGTTTGTAGACCTCGGTCGCCTTCGTCCGGTCGCCGGCCATTTCGGCGGCCTGCGCGGTGATAAGGTTGGTCAGTTCCGGCCGGCGCAGATACCGTTCGGCCCGTGCGGCTTTTGTAATCGCCGTCCGCTCTTCGCCCGAGGCGAGCGCCATCATGCCGTCCGCCAGCGCCTCATACCCTTTTCGCTCGCGATTGCGGTCGAAGTGCCGGGAAATCGCGGTTTCGTCACCGTTCAGGAACCGGATCGTGGCGACGATCAGGCCAGCCAGCTTCAACAAAATCCAAAGCGCGACGACCAGAACGATCAGGGCGATGACCGCCTGAAGCGCACCAAGGTTGTATTCCTGTGCGCCGATGTCGACGCGGATGCCGCCGTCGGTTTCCAGCAGATAGGTCGCGCCGACCGTTGCCGCACCGATCAGGACGACGAACAGAATGATCTTGAACAGGGACCAGAGCATTACGTCTTCCTTATTGGTTCAGGTCTTGGGCAAGGGCCGATCCGGCCTCGAGCGCGGCAAGCCGCGTCTGCGCGCGGTCAATCCAGTCGGTCATCGCCGGTTGCGCGGCGTCCGGCATCGCCGACAGTTCGTCGAGCGCCTCGGCAATGCGACCGTTGTTCAGGGCGAACTCGGCGCGTGACAGGATCGCATCCGGGTCGTCGCCCTCCTGCGGCTCCAGCGACCGGGTTCCAAGCTGTGTCCGCAGGAACGCCTCGCCCCGCCCGATCTCGCCCGCCTCGACCATCGCGCGCAGGCTTAGGTCAAGCGCCTCTCGCGCCACGTCGGGGAAGCTTTCCTGAAGGCTGCCCAGCGTGGGCACACCGTCGCCAGCGACTGCGGCCAGTGCGTCCGGTGCTTCGGCCCCCGTCGCGGTCGTCAGGTCGAAAAGCGCGTCCTCGAACGGCTGACCGGAGTCCAGCGCGGCCATGATCCGGGACAAGGCGGCGCGCCCCGTCGCCGCCTGCGCGGCCTGCGCCGCGCTGGCCTGAAGCTCTTCCGCGTCGGCCTGTTCGGCGCGCAGCTTTTCAAGTTCGGTTTCGAGCATCGACCGGATGCTCGCCAACTCCCGTTCGTAGGCGGCAGCCGCGGTTTCCGCCGCTTCCGCACTGTCGCCCTGAGGCATCTTTTCAAGCGCGGTGATACGCTCGTCGTATCCGCTGACGGTGGCCGCTAGATCCTCGATCCGGTTCTGGGTCGCAACGATGTCCGCGCGCAGCGCGCCGCCCAGATCTTCGACAGACGTGTCGCCCTGAAGGGCGCTGATGGTCGCGGATTGTTCGTCGATGGTGCTTTGAAGCGTCGCGATCTGCTCCGATTGGGCGTTCAGCGCCTCCTGCACCGGGTCCGGGCCGGGGTCTGACCCGAACGGCCAACTGCCGGGCACGAACGCCTGCGCCGCCGCGAACCCGATTGCACCCGCGAACAGCCCGCCGACGATCATGCCCCCGAACGGGAGCGTCGCGCCGCCGCGCCGCGGTTCTTCGCGCACCACGGGCGCGATGCTCGGCGTGGGGTCCGCGTCCTGCGTAGGCGCCTCTTCGTCGGTGTCGGCCTCGCTGTCGTCACGCGCCCCGTCCTGATCGGTCAGAATGGTAACTTCGGGCTCGTCCTCAGGCGCGATTTCTTCGATGACGACCGCGTCTTCCACGGCATCCTGAGCAACCTTGGGCGAGTCGGGCTCGCCCGTTTCGGTCGTGTCGTCGGATTTCGGGGTTTTCGCCACGCGTGCACCTTTCGAATCTTAACTCATTGTCGGACAAGCCGGACTTCGGTTCAAACTTAGCTACGGCGCACCAAGGTCTCAAGGCGGGTCACCGAGATGCCGCAGCGACAATTCGCGCGATCATCTCGTCGCCGTTCGGATCGGTGCAGACCTCGCTTCGTCCGCCGGTCGCGCTTGTCCACGCGGCGGCGACCGCCGGGCTCAACGCAATCACGTGGAGGTTGGATCCAATCGTTGCCAACTGGTTTGCCACACGCTCGGCGGATCGTGGTGACCACAGGGGCAGGATCACGCGGTCCTTCCCCTCGAGCGCGGCTTTCGCTTCGGGGCTGAGGTCGCGCGCGATCTGCGCGTAAACCTCGCACTCATGTGTCTCTATTCCTGCGGAATTCAGCCGTTCTGCAATCTCGCCGCGCGTCTCGCGCCCCCTCGCGTGAAGCAGCGGCCCTTCCGCTTCGAGGCGCTGCACCAGATCGTCGGCATCCCGTGCGACGAGCCTAACCTCCCCGCCCGAGGCTTCGGCGGTGCGTGCGCCGACGCAATAGACCGGAACTCCGCCCAGATCTGGCAGGAACGAAATGGCATGTGCCGAGGTGAGGATCAGACCGGCATATTCCCCCGGATCGACCGAAGCGCCCGTCCCCTTTATCTCGGTCACAGGCGACACGATCACATCGATCCCCGACAAGGCCGCCGCGACACGCTCGCTCGCCTCGCGCGGGCGGGTCAGTATCACCGTGGGTTTCGGGGTCATGGCGTCTCGCGGGATGGACGGGAACGGTGTGTCTTGGTATCCCGGCGAGACCTTCGGAGCAACCGCCGCACCATGTCGCGCACCATCACGATACTCGGGCTGGAAAGCAGCTGTGACGACACCGCAGCTGCGGTCGTGCGCCATCGTCCGGGGCACGATCCCGAGATCCTGTCATCGGTCGTGGCCGGTCAAACCGAGTTGCATTCGGCATACGGGGGTGTGGTGCCGGAAATCGCCGCGCGGGCGCATACGGAGAAGCTCGACATCAGTGTCGAAGAGGCCCTTGAGGCTGCCGGGCTGCGATTGCCCGACCTCGACGCCATCGCGGTGACGGCGGGACCGGGTCTGATCGGCGGCGTTCTGGCCGGGGTGATGACGGCCAAAGGTCTTGCCGTGGCGACGGGGTTGCCTCTTGTCGGGGTGAACCACCTTGCCGGCCACGCGCTTACACCGCGTCTGACCGACGGCACATCCTTTCCATATCTCATGCTTCTCGTGTCGGGGGGACATTGCCAGTTCCTGATCGCGCATGGGCCGGATCGGTTCACGCGGCTGGGTGGCACCATCGACGATGCGCCCGGCGAGGCGTTCGACAAGACCGCGCGTTTGCTCGGCCTGCCGCAACCCGGCGGCCCGTCGGTCGAAGTCGAGGCGCGTGCGGGCGACCCGAAGCGGTTTCGCCTCCCACGGCCCCTGCTGGACCGGCCGGGATGCGATATGAGCTTCTCTGGCCTCAAGACGGCGCTTCTGCGCGAACGGGACAAATTCGTCACTGCTCAAGGCGGGATCACGGTCAAGGATCGTGCCGACCTTTGCGCGGGCTTTCAGGCGGCTGTTGCCGACGTTCTGGCGGAAAAGGCGCGCCGCGCGATTGCCGAATATCTGGCCCTGTCGCCAACGGAACCCGTGATCGCGGTCGCAGGCGGTGTGGCCGCGAATTCCGCCATTCGTGCCGCGTTAGAGACTGTTTCGGCCGAGAATGGCATCCGCTTTATCGCGCCGCCGCTGGCCCTGTGCACCGACAATGCAGCGATGATTGCCTGGGCCGGGATCGAGAAGTTCCGATCCGGGGCCACCGACGACATGACGTTGGCCGCCCGCCCGCGCTGGCCGTTGGATCAGGGTGCGGCGCCGATGCTCGGGTTCGGCAAGAAGGGAGCGAAAGCATGAGCGTGGCTGTCCTTGGTGCAGGGGCTTTCGGAACGTCGCTGGCCATCGCCATGGCGCGGTCCGGCAAGGACGTGACGCTTTGGGCGCGCGATGTGCGGGACATGGCTGACCAGCGCGAGAATACTCTTCGCCTGCCCGGTTTCGCCTTCCCGGATAAGCTTGTGATCACAAAGCACATGTCCGCGATCACGGACGATGTCGTGTTGCTCGCCGTCCCGATGCAGAAGCTGCGCGCTTTCCTGTCCGAGTATTGCGAAGTGCTGTCAGGGCGCACCTTGGTCGCGACCTGCAAGGGCATCGACGTCGAGACCGGCGAAGGGCCGGGCGAGATCATTCGCCGTCTCTGCCCCAACGCGACCCCCGCGCTTCTCTCAGGTCCCAGTTTTGCCGTCGACGTCGCGGCGGGCCTGCCCACTGCATTGACGTTGGCCGCATCCGAGCCTGAACGGCTTCAACATGCGCTGACGGGCGGCAATCTGCGGCTTTATCGGTCGACGGACATGATCGGGGTCGAAACCGGCGGGGCGATGAAGAACGTGATCGCCATTGCCTGCGGGCTCGCCATCGGCGCCGGGCTGGGCGAATCCGCCCGCGCCGCCCTGATGACGCGCGGGTTCGCCGAGATGAACCGCTTCGCCGTCGCGCGGGGGGCCGAAGCCGACACGCTTCAGGGCCTGTCCGGTTTCGGTGATCTGACTCTGACCTGCACTTCGGAAAAATCCCGCAATTTCGCCTATGGCCTGTCTCTTGGCCGGGGCGAGCCGCAGGCCGAAGGCGTGACGATCGAAGGCAAGGCCACGGCCAAGGCCGTCGCGAATGCCGCCACGAAAGCCGGGATCGAAATGCCGATCACGAATATGGTCGTCGCGGTCATGTCCGGCCATATTACGATCAACGAGGCGAGCGATCTGTTGCTCGCCCGCCCGCTCAAGGAGGAATGAATGTTCGCAGTGATCTGCACCGACAAGCCCGGAAGCCTGGACATCCGCAAAGGCAACCGTGACGCGCACCTCGGCTATATCGAAGACACCGGCGTCGTCGTCATGGCGGGGCCGTTTCTTGACGACAACGGCGACATGAACGGCTCACTCGTCATCCTGTCCGTCACATCGCGCGAGGCGGCACTCGACTGGGCCAAGGGTGACCCATATGCCAAGGCCGACCTGTTCTCAGACGTGCGGATAGAGGAATGGAAAAAGGTGGTCGGCTGATGCGTTACTGGCTGTTCAAATCCGAACCGAACGCTTGGGGATGGGACGATCAGGTCGCCAAAGGCGAGGCGGGCGAGGAGTGGGACGGCGTCCGCAACTATCAGGCCCGCAACAACATGCGCGAAATGAAGCTGGGCGACCTTGGCTTCTTCTACCATTCCGTCGACGAAAAACGCGTGGTCGGGATCGTCGAGGTCTGCAAAGAGATCCATCCCGACAGCACGACCGACGATCCCCGCTGGGAATGCGTGGACATCAAGGCGGTTCGCCCGGTGAAAAACCCCGTGACGCTGGATATGTGCAAGAACGACCCGCGCCTTGCGGACATGGTTCTGGTCAACAACACCCGCCTGTCGGTTCAGCCCGTGACCGAAGACGAATGGAACATCGTTCTCGAACTGGCGGGCGAATAACGCTAGGGAAACGGGTGGACCCACGGCAATAATCCTCTCACAGAACAAAATTGTCAGTGAGGGACACTCATGGAAATCATCAACGTACTCGTCGCCGCGGCTGCGGCGTGGGTGTTCGGCGCCGTGTGGTACATGGTCCTGTCGAAACCCTGGATCAAAGTCTCTGGCGTCAAGATCGACGAAAAGACCGGTCGGCCGATGGGTGGCGCGATGCCGTTCATCCTGTCGTTCATCGCCATGATAATCGTCGCCGGATTCATGCGGCACATCTTCGCGATGACCGCCATCGACACGATCGGCAAAGGGCTTGTCGCCGGGCTTGGTGTGGGGCTTTTCTTCATCACGCCGTGGACGATGATCAACAACGCCTATCCGGGGCGGCCGTTCATGCTGACCGTGATCGACGGAGGCTACGCCGTCGGCGGCTGCGCGATCATCGGCGCAATCCTGATGGCGTTCTGAAAAACGCAGCCCGAAAAAAACTGGAGGGTCCGGCCCCGCGCCGAACCCTCCATCCACCCCACGTGCTCCCTCAGCACCGCACGTGTCTCTGAATTTAGGGTCCGACCGTCCTGGCCTTCGAGAAGAGAGATAGGGCATCTCATCGAGTCGCTCAATCTCCAAGTCTCTGGGATTTTAGCCAAATTCGACGCGACGGGCAGAACGACAAAGGGCGACCAGCGGCCGCCCTCGAAGCATGACAACGAATGGATTGCGGTCAGGCGTAGACCGACTCTTTGCCGAAATGCTTGACCAGCATGTAATAGACCACGGCCCGGTACTTGTTGCGCTCGGACTTGCCGTAGGTCTCGATCACCGCGTTGATCGCGTCCATCAGTTGCGGGCCATCGGTCAGGCCAAGTTTCTTGATGAGGAAATTGTTCTTGACGGTCTCAAGCTCGTGCGCCTGGCTTCCGGCCACCGTTTCGGCGTCGGGGTTGTAGATCGCCGGACCGCAGCCGATCGTCACCTTGGTCAGCAGGTCCATGTCCGGGGTCATCCCGCACTTGTTCTTCAGATCGTCCGCGTAGGTGGCGATCTTGTCGTCACGTTTTCCCATGAAAAGACTCCCAGTTCTGTCCCGAGGGCGTCCGTCCCTCGCCGGGGAGCCTAGGCGCAAACGTGCCAAATCGAAAGAAAATTATCCCCCGATCATTCCCTCTACCCATCACGGCCCGGATGGCGCAACATGGGGGCGCATTTTATCAATCGGAGGGTACGATGGGACTCTGGAGTTTTGTGAAAGGGGCGGGAAAGTCGCTTTTCGGCGGCGAAGACGCCAAGAACGAGGACGCGCTCAAGAAAGAGGTCGAGGAGCTCGGCGTTTCGACCGAGGGGCTCGAGATCAAGGTCGAGGGTGACAAGGTCAAGGTGACCGGCGGCTCGATGACGACCGAAGAAAAGGAAAAGGTCATCCTTGCCGTCGGCAACGTCGAAGGCATTTCCGAGGTCGAAGCCGATGTCGAGACCGAGACGCTGTTCCATACCGTCGAAAAGGGCGACACGCTTTGGGCGGTCAGCCAGAAAACCCTGGGCGATGGTTCGCGCTACAACGAGATTTTCGAGGCGAACAAACCGATGCTGAAGCACCCGGACAAAATCTACCCGGGTCAGGTGCTGCGCATTCCGACCTGATCGGCACAGCGTTCTTCAAGCGGAAGGCCCGGCTGAGTGCCGGGCCTTTCTTATTTGGGGCAGCCGAGGAAACCCGCAATCGCCTCGGTCGTTTCCGCCGCGTCGAGAATGCCGAGGTGACCGAGACCGGGAAGGATCTCGTAGCGCCCGTTGGTCGAGGCGCCGGACATCACCGGCTCATACTCCATGGGCCGGAAGGCCGCGTCATCCGACCCGGCCAGCAGGAGGTAGGGCGGAAGCGCGGCAATATCGGCGAGGTAGTCGGAACGGGGTGCATATCCGGTGTTCAGCCTGTGGCTATAGGACGCTGTGGCCCATTGCCCCTGTTCGGTGGCTCGCACGGTTTCGGGCAAGTTGAACTCGATCACGGTCAGGCCGTTCAGTGCGCGGATGCCCACCGCGTTCAGCATCGACAGACCGATGATCCGGCGCGTCAACGGGCGCGCCCAGACGGACCCTTCGGTGGCGGTCGGCGCGTTGTATTTCAGGAAGGGCGCGATCAGAACCGCACGGTCCATGCGTGCCCCATGGGCACCGCCCGCAAAACGGATGACCAGACCGCCACCCGATGAATGTCCCGCGAACACGGCGCGGTCCAACCCCAGATGATCCAGCAGATCGGCAAGGTCGTCTTCCAGTTGTCCGACATAGGCGATATCGCCGCGCGGATCGGCCAGCGGCCCGTGTCCGCGCAGGTCGGGGACGATCACGCGGTAGCCGCACCGCTGCGAGATCGCTTGGGCAAGCGGCTCATAGGCCGCGCCGTGCCACCCTGACCCGTGGACCAGTATCATGTCGCCCGAACCCGTTCCCGCAATGTCGCGATAGCCAAGCGTCGCTCCATCACGCGCGGTGAAGGTCAGGAGGTCCGACACCGACGCGCCGGGATCGCCCTCGGGAAAGTCGAGCGTTTCGGCCGAGACGAAACCCTTGGGTGGCTGGGACAGGATCAGAACAAATGCGATGGCAAAGAAGATGCCGACCGAAATCGCCGGGATGAGAATGAATTTCACGGGTGCAATGCCTTTAAGACGTTCGAATTTCTGCTTCGATCTCATCCATTGTCACGCTGCCGGGCGCAACCCCGTCGCGCGCCATGCGGGCCGCGATCCGGGTGAGGGCCGCGTTCACCGGCACCGGCACCCCGTGCATTCGCCCAAGCCAGACGATCTCGCCGTTCAGCCAATCCGTTTCGACGCGCTTGGTCTTTCGCAGAAAGCTCTGGGTCGTCGAGGTTCCGGCGTTCTCGACACCGGGCACCTTGGTGAACGTCATGTGGGCTTTTCGGTCCGGGTGATCCATTCCCACGTCCTCCCAATCGATGCCCGCGGCGGCCAGAACCGCTTCCGCCTCGGTGCGCATCGTCTCGCGCAGGCCGGGGGCGGGGGCGCCATGGCCCAGTGCGGCGCCGACGATGTTCGACAGGTTCATGAGAAGCTTCCCGTATTTCGTGGCCATCACGTTGTCTTTCGGGAAAGCGGCGATGCCAGCGACGGTCAGTACCGCGCACAGGTGTCGATCGGCGTCGTCCATGCCGCCCGGATACCGACCGATGTAGAATAGCCCGGTCTTGGGTGCCGATTGCACGACGACCTCGCCGGGCACGGTAAACAGCGCGGGCATCATCACCGTCACGCCGTGCACGTTCGGAAAGAGCCGCAACGCCTTTGACTCGTTCGCGACCCCGTTCTGAAGGCAGAAGATCGGCTGATCGGTCACACCCGCCGCACGCAGGTCTTCAAGCGCCTCTCCGGTATCCTGACCCTTCATGGCAAGCAGGATCATATCGTCGGGACCGAATTCGATGTCGTTGGCCGCGCCGACGGCGTGAAGCTTGACGACCTCGTCCATCAAAGGTGTCCTGAGCCGCAATCCCTTGGACCGGATCGCGTCAAACTGCGCCCCGCGCGAGATCGCGATGACATCCTTTTGCGCCAAATGAAGGGCCGCCGCGACCGCCCCTCCGATGGCACCCGTACCGAAAACAACGAACCGCATCACGTCCTCCTGGAAACTCGATGCGATCCTGCCGGTATACGGCGCACATGCAAGGGCGCGCCCTAAGACGCGCCCTCAACAACACTCAGGGATCTCGGATTACTGGGCGGTCGTTTCCGTCTCAGTTTCCTCTTCGGTCGCGGCCATATCGTCTTCGGTCGCTTCCTCATCCGTCGCGTCGGTGTCGGCCGCCATGTCTTCCTCGGCGGCACCTTCGGTCGTCGCCTCGGTATCGGTGGCGACATCTTCTTCCACCGCGCCGTCTTCCGCAGCAGGTTCTTCCGCGGCCATGTCTTCGGTCGCGTCTTCACCTTCCATCGCGTCATCCGCGCTGGCCGATGCGTCCGATCCGGTCGCGTCGTCAGCCGCCGGCGCTTCTTCCTCAGCCGGGAGAAGGTCGGCAACCGGCGTTTCGTCCGGCAGGCCTTCGACGTCCGATTCATCGAACTCCGGCTGTTCCTTCAGCGTTTCCTTGTCGGTCGAGAGGACGAAGGACATGCCGTCTTCTCGCAGCTCGAAGTCTTCCAGCGGCAGGGCGACAGTGTATTCACCGAGGCCCAGGAAGCCGCCAATACCGATCACGGCATCCGCACCGTCACCATTGGCGACGACATAGTCGATTTCGCCGATCCGGTTGTCTTCCGGGTCATAGGCGACAAAGCCGACGACGTCGCCGACGGTCATCTCGTCGAGCGAGGCGAAGGTCGGGGCCGCAGCCACGTCACCTTCCATGTCCGTCGTGCCGGTCATGTCGGTGCCCATTTCGGTTTCGGCCGCCATCGGCTCTTCTGCCGCCATGGGTTCGTCGGTGTCTTGCGCGTAAGCACCACCTGCCACGAGAGCGGCCAGGCTGGCACCCATCATAAGGGTCTTGAGTTTCATAACGATCCTCCTTTTCGGTCGCTGTATTGCCGATCAAACCGGGCCGGAGGTGAGTCGGTTCCCACTAAGGGATCGCGTCTGGCGGCGGTTGGCGAAGGTTGGCCGATGACCTCCCGCAGGTCGGGCCGCATTCCGCCCAACCAAGGCCGGGCGGGAACCTGCCTATGTGGCGATCAACTATCTGAAAATAATTAATAAAATTGAGGTCTGATTTTATCTCCGGATCACCCCGAAGCTGCGATCGTGCACGCTTCCGCTAGTCCGAAAAACAGTTCGGCCAGGTTCCGCGCCCCGGGCACCGCCGGGCGTTGTCCAGCCCTTTCGTGGTCAGCGTGGGCGGCATTCTAAGCTCGTTGCCGGACGCATCGCGCCCGGACCATTCGCCTTCGGACGTCACCGTGATCGACCAACCGCTCTGGTCCACGGCGCCACCGAACCGACTTTGGGCCGCGCCGGTTTCCGTTTCCGGTGGCGTGGTTCCATCCATTCGGTCGCTCTCCTCGCGGGCAGCCAATCCCAATTCGTAGTTCGTGAACTGGGAAAACTTGGCGAATACCATCTCGTAGCACATCACGATGGCTGGCGGATCACGCCGATAAAAGGCGTTCACGGTGCCACAGGGCGCAGTGGCGATCTGGAGATCGCGGGGCAGGTCGAAATTCCCGGCGATCAAAGCTTCGACTTTCTCGAGGAACTTCATCTCCATCAGCATCTGGCCCAGCAGGTATGTCATGCCCGGCTCTGGCTGCGCATAAGTCAACGCAAACTCGCCACCCGTTCTCGGAGCGTCACGGGCCAGAAGATGCGGCTTCAGCACGGTGCGCCAACCATCCAAAGCCCGCTCGGAGATATGGACGCACTTTTCCCGACGGTCGTCGGGCATCTGCATGATGTCGGCGATCGGGCCGTAGCGGTCCCGGTCCCGTCCCACGAGCACGCAAGTCGCATGATAGGCCCGCTGAAGGTTAAAGCTGTGCTCGTCGTAGAAATGGGCATCGGTCAGGGTCGCCGGATCACCCCTGTTGATCGCCCAATCCTGAATGGCCGCGTAGAGGGTTTCATAATTCTCGTCGGTTTCGTTCCCGACCAGCATGGCCACGGCGAGCGTATCCGCCGCGTCCTCTTCCCACCCGAGCACGGGCAACTGGTACTCGTGGATCAGCATATGCGCGATTTCGTGGTACATGATGAACTGGATGCTGGCCCAGGTCTTGCGCAACGCACGTCCGACCACGTCGAGCGTGAGATCGGGGTATTCCTCGACGATGACCTCGGCGACAGCGCGCGCGATCTCGTCGTCTGTGGCCGCTTCGGAGGTGGTGCCCGGCCCGGAAACGAACAAGGCCGTCACGGCGGCAAGTAGGAGTCGGCGCATGTCTGGTCTCCTCTCGAAGACCAGTATCCGGCCAGACCGGGCGATTCGGTCAATGCGCGGGGACCGGAAAAGCGCCGGAAATGAAAACGCCGCCTCCAAGCAGGAAGCGGCGTCTCGATTTCCTCGGTAAACGAGTGGCTCAGTACCGGTAGTGCTCCGGCTTGAACGGCCCTTCGACCGTCACACCGATATAGCTTGCCTGGTCCGGCTTCAGCTCGGTCAGCTTCACGCCGATCCGGTCGAGGTGCAGACGGGCCACTTTTTCGTCGAGGTGCTTGGGCAGGATGTAGACCTCGTTCTTGTAGTTCTCGCCACGGGTCCAAAGTTCGATCTGGGCGAGCACCTGGTTGGTGAACGATGCCGACATGACGAACGACGGGTGGCCGGTGGCGTTGCCGAGGTTCAGGAGGCGACCTTCGGACAGCAGGATGATGCGGGCGCCCGAGGGCATCTCGATCATGTCCACCTGATCCTTGATGTTCGTCCACTTGTGGTTCTTCAGGCTCGCCACCTGAATTTCGTTGTCGAAGTGGCCGATGTTGCCGACGATGGCCATGTCCTTCATCTCGCGCATATGCTCGATGCGGATGACGTCCTTGTTGCCGGTGGTGGTCACGAAGATGTCGGCGGTCGACACGACATCCTCGAGCGTGACGACCTCGAACCCGTCCATCGCGGCCTGAAGCGCACAGATCGGGTCGATCTCGGTCACTTTCACGCGGGCACCCGCGCCACGCAGCGAGGCGGCGGAGCCTTTGCCCACGTCGCCATAGCCACAGACCACGGCGACCTTCCCGGCCATCATGGTGTCGGTGGCGCGGCGGATACCGTCGACCAGCGATTCCTTACAGCCGTATTTGTTGTCGAACTTCGACTTGGTGACGCTGTCGTTCACGTTGATCGCCGGGAAGGGCAGCAGATCTTTCTTCATCAGCTCGTAAAGGCGGTGAACGCCGGTCGTCGTCTCTTCCGAAACGCCCTTAATCATGTCGCGCTGCTTGGTGAACCAGCCGGGGCTTGCGGCGAGGCGCTTTTTGATCTGCTTGAAAAGGTATTCCTCCTCTTCCGAGGTCGGCGTTTCGATCAGGTCGGTTTCGCCCGCTTCGACACGCGCACCCATCAGGATGTACATGGTCGCGTCGCCGCCATCGTCGAGGATCATGTTGCAGCCGCCCTCTTCGAACATGAAGATGCGGTCGGCATAGTCCCAGTATTCTTCCAGCGTCTCGCCCTTCACGGCGAAAACCGGGGTGCCGCCAGCCGCGATGGCGGCGGCCGCGTGATCCTGCGTCGAGAAGATGTTGCACGACGCCCAGCGCACGTCCGCGCCCAGCGCGACGAGCGTTTCGATCAGCACGGCCGTCTGGATCGTCATGTGCAGCGACCCCGCGATCCGGGCGCCCTTCAGCGGTTGGGTCGCACCGTATTCTTCCCGAAGAGCCATCAGCCCGGGCATTTCGGTTTCGGCGATGTCCAATTCCTTGCGCCCGAAGTCGGCAAGCGAAATGTCCTTAACGATATAATCCTGAGTCACAGGTATCTCTCCGTAGGTCAGCGTTTGCAGGTTGCTAGCACCACCTCACCCAAGGTGCAACGAAGCCTGCGTTGACTTTGCGCGGTCCTTGGGAACACTTCGCGTAAAAGGCAGGCGAATGTTTTACACGATGAACGAACGACAAGGCGGTCACTGTGGCGTGCCCGAAGGGCCGGATCATGCGACGTCCGCGCAGGCTCACCCCGATGCGCTTGAAGGGAGGCGATGGTGATGGCCCGTGCGTGGCAACGAATGCTGTCCGGTCGGAGGCTCGACTTGCTCGACCCGACCCCGGTGGACATCGAGATCGAAGACATCGCGCACGGCCTTGCCTTCGTCGCGCGCTGGAACGGGCAGACCCGTGGCGATTTTCCCTATTCGGTGGCCGAACACTCCATTCTGGTGGAAGAGCTGTTCTCACGCATGAACCCCAAAGCCCCGGCGAAATGGCAACTCGCCGCTTTGCTGCACGATGCGCCGGAATACGTCATCGGCGACATGATCTCGCCGGTGAAGGCCGCCGTGGGGCCGGGCTATGGGGAGCTCGACGATCGGCTCATGGCGGCGATCCACCTGCGCTTCGGCTTGCCGCACAAGGTGCCCGCCAACATCAAGAAGGCGATCAAGAAGGCCGACAGGGTGTCGGCTTGGCTGGAAGCGACCCAGATCGCCGGGTTTTCGATGGCGGAAGCGGACAAGTTCTTCGGCCACCCGGACGAGGGGCTTATCGAGGGCCTGACCATCGCGCCGCGTCCGCCCGTCGATGTGCGGCATGATTTCGTCGCCCGCCACAACGCGCTTCTTGCGCTGGTTTAGAGCCTGTTTCGGCTAGAGCGTCGATCCGGCCTTCAGCGTCATGTCGTAATGGTCCGCAACCGCGCCCTTGACGCCGAGTGCACCATAGAGTGACACGACATGCCCGATGACGATAAGCGCGGGGCCGGGTAGATCGGCCTCGACCACGCGGGCCTCGATATCGGCGAGCGTGCCTGTGATTACGCGCTGGTCCAGTCGGGTGCCATTGTCGATGACGGCCACCGGCATTTCTGGATCGACACCTTGGGCAAGGGCCGCATCCATCACCGTCTTGATCGCATTGAGACCCATGTAGACGACGACCGTCTGCCCCTTGCGGGCGTATCGCGTCCAGTCGTGTCCGATCACGCCACCCGCACCATGGGCCGTGATGAAGACGCAGCTTTGCGCGTGATCGCGATGGGTCAGCGGAATACCCGCCGCCGCGCCGCAGCCCGCCGCCGCCGTGATCCCCGGCACGACCTCGACCGGGATACCCTCGGCGGCGACATCCTCCAACTCCTCGCCGCCACGCCCGAATATGAACGGATCGCCGCCCTTGAGGCGCAGAACACGCTCGCCCCGCTTGGCGCGTTCGATCATCTGATCGGTGATTTCACGCTGGGTTAGAGTATGTTCGTTGGGTTTCTTACCCACGTAGATCCGTTCGGCATCACGGCGGAGCAGGTCGACGATCCCGTCCCCCACCAGACGGTCGTAGAACACCACATCGGCGTGCTGCATCATGCGCAACGCCTTGAAGGTCAGTAGATCGGGATCGCCCGGACCCGCGCCCACCAGCCAGACCTCGCCGCGTTTCAGATCGACGTCGGCGCCGCGCTGCAACTCGGCCTCCAGCCGTTCCTGCGCCAGACCTTCCTCGCCCGCGAGAAAGGCGTCGCCCACCGGCCCTTCGATCAGGTTCTCCCAGAACCGGCGACGATTGCGCCCGTTCGGCACGGCTTCGTAGATGCGCCCCCGGAAATCGGCGAGGAACTTGGCGAGGCGGCCATAAGCGGCCGGCAGCATCGCCTCCATCCGCGCCCGCAGGATACGCGCGATCACGGGGGCCGCGCCGCCTGTCGAGATGGCGATGGTGATCGGGTCGCGCTCGACAACCGAGGGGGTGATGAAATCGCAGTATTGCTTTTCATCCGCCACGTTCACCAGCGCCCCGGCGGCCTTGGCGGCGCGGTGAAGCAACGCATCCCGATCATGCTCCTCCGACGCGCCATAGGCGACGAGGCATCCCTGAAAATCGGCCTCGTCCGGTACGCGCGCGTGATGTGTCAGCCGTTCGTGGCCAAGGAACGCGCGAACCTCGTCCCCCGGATCGGGATCGAACACCTCGACCAGCGCGCCCGCGTTCAGCGCCCGTTCCACCCGTCGTGCGGCGACCGTCGTGCCGCCATCCACGATCACGCGCTTGCCCGCGACTTCGAGAAAGATGGGAAGGTAATCCATGTCCGCGTCCCCTTGGCTCTTTCGTCCATGTCCCGCTTTCCGGGCTGCGTGTCAAATGCGCGAATCCGCATGTTTCAAAGGGCCTACACGCCCGCCGCAACGCAGCGTATGATGCTGACATGAACATCCAACGCCCCTTCACCGCCGACAACCCGCACCCGTTCGCGCCCTATGTCGCGATCCTCGCGCGCGGCAAGACCAAGCAGCGACCCTTCACCTATGAGGAAGCGCGCGATTCGATGGCGATGATCCTGCGGGGCGAGGCGCTGCCGGAGCAGATCGGGGCCTATCTCATGCTCCTCAGGCTCAAGGAAGAGACGCCGGAGGAGATCGCGGGGTTCGTTGCCGGAACGCGGGCGACATTCGAGCGTCCCCAAGAACTTCCGCAGGTCGACCTGGACTGGTCCTGCTACGCGGGCAAACGGGTTCAGTTGCCGTGGTTCATCCTGTCGCTCATCGCGCTGGTCCAGTCCGGCACGCGCGTGGTGCTCCATGGGGCCGAAGGGCATACGCCCGGCCGCGTCTATACGCGTGACGTCTTTGCGCGTTTCGGCCTGCCGATCGCTTGCGACTTCGCCGATGCCGCCGGTCAGATCGAGGCGCAGGGAATGACCTATATGCCGCTCGAGACGCTCTCGCCGGTGCTGCGCGACCTGATCGAGTTGAAGCCCGTGCTCGGCCTGCGCTCGCCGGTCAACAGCTTCACCCGGCTTCTGAACCCTTTCGACGCGCCGACCGTGATGCAGGGGATCTTTCATCGCGGCTTCCTCGACATCCATTCCGGTGCCGCGCGAATCCTCGAAATTCCCAAAATGGCGGTGTTTCGCGGCGATGGGGGCGAGATCGAGATGCGCCCGAACAAGCCCTGCCCGGTCTGGACGACGCATGGCACCACCGACCCTGTGGTCGAGACGTGGCCCGCGACCCTCGACGACGGCCATGCGCCGGCTGACGAAACGATGGATGTCGCCCGGCTTGAACAGGTCTGGGCCGGTCGGGACGCCGATCCCTATGCGCTCGCCGCCGTGCTTTCGACGCTCGCGGTTACGCTCAAGACCATGGACCGCGCCGCGACTCAGGCCGAAGCGAACGAGCAGGCCAAAGCGATCTGGGACGCCCGCGACCCTTCGCGTTTCGCGCCGAAATGAGACCGGCCTGCGCGTTTCATAGGCGCGCAGGGGCCGTTTCAGGCTTTGACCGCCCGGTAAAAAGCTGAAATCCGCCGAACAAGGAAATCCTGTCTTTGGCCTGTCACGAACCGCGCATAGCGTTTTCGGCAGGACAGTTGGAGGACACGCATGTCACAGGATTTCACCCTTTCCCGCCGCGCATTCATGTCGGGCACCGCTGGTGCCGCGCTGATCGCGCTGCACCCGTTCTCGGCCCGCGCCCAAGGCGCACAGGCGCACTTGCGGATCATGGAGACGACGGACCTTCACGTTCATGTCTATCCCTACGACTACTACTCGGACCGCCCCATCGACACCGTGGGCTTGTCGCGCACCGCGTCAATCATCGAGGAAATCCGCGCCGAAGCGACGAACTCTATGCTCGTCGACAACGGCGACTTCCTGCAAGGCAACCCGATGGGCGACTACATCGCCTATGAGCGGGGGATGAAGGAAGGCGACATGCACCCGGTCATTCAGGCGATGAACACGGTGGGCTTCGACGCCTCGACGCTGGGCAACCATGAATTCAACTATGGGCTGGAGTTCCTGACCAAGTCTCTTGCCGGGGCCGACTTCCCGGTCGTCTCGGCCAACGTGGTCAGCGAACGGGCCGAAAACCCGCGGGGCGACAAAACGCTGGTGCAACCTTACGTGATACTTGACCGCGAGGTGACGCTGGGCGACGGGACGACCGCGCCGATCAAGGTGGGACTGATCGGTTTCGTGCCGCCGCAGATCATGACGTGGGACCGCCGCCACCTTGAAGGTAACGTCACGACCCGCGACATCGTCGAAGCCGCGCAGGCCTGGGTGCCGCAGATGAAGGAAGAGGGCGCCGATATCATCATCGCGCTCAGCCATTCAGGCATCGGGTCGGCCCAGCACGAAGAGGGGATGGAGAACGCATCGGTCCCGCTCGCCGAAGTCGAGGGGATCGACGCGCTGATGACGGGTCACAGCCACCTCGTCTTCCCGTCGCCTGATTACGCCGATTACGCGGGTCTCGACGCCGAGGCCGGAACGATCCACGGCAAGCCCGCCGTCATGGGCGGGTTCTGGGGGTCGCACCTTGGCGTCATCGACCTGATGCTGGAGCGCGATGGCAACGCTTGGCGGGTCGTCATGGCCGAGACCGAGGCGCGCCCGATTTCGAAACGCAACGAAGACCGCAGCGTGACCGCGCTGGTCGAAGACGTGCCCGCCGTTCTGGCCAGCGTCGAACAGGCGCACAACGAAACGCTCGAATACGTGCGCCGCGCGGTTGGCGAAACCTCGGCCCCGCTTCACAGCTACTTCGCGCTGGTGGCCGACGATCCCAGCGTCCAGATCGTGTCGAACGCGCAGCTTTGGTACATCGAACAGATGATGCGCGGAACGGAGTACGAGGGGCTTCCGATCCTGTCCGCGGCAGCCCCGTTCAAGGCCGGGGGACGTGGCGGACCGGAATACTACACCGACGTGCCCAAGGGGCCGGTGGCGATCAAGAACGTGGCCGACCTGTATCTGTACCCCAACACGGTGCGCGCGGTGAAGATCGACGGAGCGCAGCTCAGGGGATGGCTCGAACGGTCGGCGGGCATGTTCAACCAGATCACGCCGGGTGAGGCGGATCAGGTCCTTCTGAACCCCGATTTCCCGTCCTACAACTTCGACGTGATCGACGGCGTGACCTACCAGATCGACCTGAGCCAGCCGTCGCGGTTCGACCGGATCGGAAACCAGATCAATTCGGATGCGAACCGGATCGTGAACCTGATGTTCGACGGCGCCCCGGTGACCGACGATATGGAGTTCGTGGTCGCGACCAACAACTATCGCGCGGGCGGTGGCGGCGATTTCCCGGGGGCCAAAGGCGATACGATCATCTTCGAGGGGCCGGACACCAACCGCGACGTGATCGTGCGCTACATCGTCGAACAAGGCACCATCAACCCCAGCGCCGACGCCAACTGGACCTTCGCGCCGATGGATGGAACGACGGTTCTGTTCGACACCGGGCCGAAAGCGGCCGACTACGCGGCATCGGTCGAAGGGGTCGAGATCGAGCCGGCGGGCGATGGTCCGGACGGTTTCGCCCGCTTCCGCATCACGCTCTGAGGGCAGTCGGTTGAGGAACGGGCGTGCCGGTCGGCGCGCCCGTTTTCCGTTCAGGCGAAGAAGTCGCGGATGATCCGGCCATAGATCGACTTGAGCTGCCCGATCTGCGCAATCTCCACCCGTTCGTCGACCTGATGCATGGTCTTGCCGACCAGACCGAACTCCACCACCGGGCAGTGATCCTTGACGAACCGCGCGTCCGACGTGCCGCCCGATGTGGACATGACCGGGCGCAGCCCCGTCTCGGCCTCGACCGCCGCAGCGACGGTGTCGGACAGCGGGCCGGGGGGTGTGACGAAACTCTCCCCCGACACTTTGACGACCATGCCGATCTCGATCCCCGTCTCGCCGGCGACCCGGTCCATCTGCGCCTGAAGCCAGTCGGTCAGGCCCGCCGAAGTATGTGCATCGTTGAACCGGATGTTCACCGTGGCTTTCGCCTCGGCCGGGATCACGTTCGTCGCCGGGTTGCCGACGTCGAAGGTCGTGACCGCTAGCGTCGAGGCGTCGAAATGGGCGGTGCCTTCGTCCAGAACATGCGCATCGAGGTCCGACACCAACCGCGCCAGCGCAGGCACGGGGTTCTTCGCGCGGTGCGGATAGGCCGCGTGCCCCTGCACGCCGCGCGCCGTGAAAAAGGCGGTCATCGACCCGCGGCGCCCGATCTTCATCATCTCGCCCATCGTGTCGGGGCAGGTCGGCTCGCCGACGACGCAGGCATCCATCGCCTCGCCGTTCTGGTCCATCCAGTCGAGCAGCGCCTTGGTTCCGTCGGTCGCGTCGCCTTCTTCGTCACCCGTAATGGCAAGGATCAGCGCGCAATCGTCCGGCAAGTCCCGCGTTGCATCCATCGCGGCGGCGACCCACGCGGCGACGCCCGATTTCATGTCCGTCGCGCCGCGCCCCCAAAGGTGACCGTCCCGCTCTTCCGCGCCAAAGGGCTGCACCGTCCAAGCGCCGGTATCGCCGACCGGGACCACGTCGGTGTGACCGTTGAAACCAAGTGTCAGCCGCGCCCCCTTGGGCCCGAAGCGCGCGAACAGGTTCGCGATCCCGCCACGATCCACGCGCGTGCATACGAACCCGGCGCCCTCGAGCAGATCGGCCAGATAGACCAGCGCCCCGCCCTCTTCCGGCGTGACCGAAGGGCACTCGATCAAGCGCCGCGTGATTTCGACAGGATTGGTTTCGGACATGGCAGCCTCACATTGACCGCCCGGTGATACACGCCGCCCCGCTGCCTCGCAATGTTGCGTCCGGGTGACAGGGGGTTGAACACAAACGCGGATTTTTGAACCACACGGTTAACAAATTGGAATTTTTGGTTCATAGATGGCGCAATAACAACGAGGCAGTTGTAGCGGTCCACCCAAAAGCGCGCAAAGCGCAGGACCTGCGAGCGGATTTCAGGACCAAGGCATTTCGCCCCCTGTGTCGTCGGCTGCCGCGTGGGCAGAGGGCAGTATTTCATGGCAACGGCGAGGGATTTGCCGAATCGAACACATGCGTCCGCGCTTGCGATGGCGACCGCCATCTTCGGCGAAGGCGCGGGGGTCATCCCATGAGTTGGATCGGCCTCACAGACCTGACCAAGGGTCTTTTCAATCCGGCGGGACTGGGTGCGAAACCGCAGCACACGAATGTGCAGGTCGCCGCACCGAACGAGATTCTTCCGACCGGAACACTGGTCGTCGAAACCCTGTTCCGCCCCGAGACGGACGGATCGCAGGCCGTCCTCCACTATGAACGCAGCAAGGATTGGCACCGGCACCTATCGGTCGAGCTCAGGAAATCGGGCGAGATGCAGGTGCGCATGGTTCAGGGACAAAGCCGTTTCATCGCGCGACTGAAATTCCCGGTGCCCGAGCATGATGCGGCGATCAGACTCTATTTCAGCTGGAATGCACCGGAACGCTGGGGTCGGCTGGCGGTGAAGCTTGTCGACACGGGCGAGTTCTTCGTCATCATGGTGGGAAATCCGCTGCCCATGCCGATCCTCGACGCGCTGACGATCATGCGAAACGGCCATTCCACGCGGATCAGCGCCGAGGCGGCGTTCGTCGCGGTGTCGGACAAAGTCGAGCCGGTGGGGCTTTCCGCCGGTATCTGCAAAGGGTCGCGCATCGAAACGCCGTCTGGTTCCGTGCGGGTCGAAAACCTCAGGCTGGGCGACCGCGTTATGACCGCGACCTCCGGTATCCAGCCGGTGCGCTGGATCACCCGGCGTACGGTGCCCGCGCTGGGCCGCTTTCGTCCGATCCGCATCCGTGCCCCGTTCTTCGGCCTGTCCGAAGACATGCTGGTCGCACCGGATCACCGCATCCTCGTCGAAGGGTCCGAGACTGAATATCTTCTGGGCGAACAAGACGCGCTTCTTCCGGCCCAGCGGTTGATGGGTAGCCGCGCGGCAGTGTCGGAAGCCCGGCTCAAGACTGTGACCTATTTTCACGTCCTGCTCGATCGGCACGATTGCCTGCTGCACGACTCGCTCTGGTCCGAAAGCCTGTATGTCGGCCAGATTGCCACCGACCCAGTCAGGTTGGATGCCACGGCGCTTGCCGAGATGCCGCGCTCGGCCATTCCGACGCATCGGAGTTTCGCGCGTCACCGCCTGTCGGATCACGAAGCCCGGTCGCTTGCGTCCGTCCTCCACCGCTGACGGTGGACAGGCCATCATGCCGCTGACAGAGTAGCCAAAGGATATTTCAGGGAGTTCGCTATGCGCCATTTCGTCAAGGGACTCGCTTTCGCGGCGATCCTGCCCCTCGCCGCCTGTTTCGACGCCGACATCCGGGCCGACTTCACCAACACGGATGAGGTCAAACTGGATGCGGTCATGACCATGGGCGCCGAAATCAACCAGATGGCGTCGAGCATGGGCGAAGATCCCTGTGAAGAGGGGATCGGAACCGAGAACGCCGATGGCACCTACACCTGTTCGATGCTCGAACGCCGGTCGCTCGAAGACCTGCTCATGGCGATGGACGACCCGGACAACGACATCGGAATCGGCGACGGGGTGACGATCGAAGAACTCGACAACGGCAACATCTCGATCTCGTTCGACCTGTCCGAGATGACGTCGGACCTTCCGCCCCCGGAAGAGCGGGAGCAGATGGCGGCCATGTTCGGCGACTCGCTTGAAGGGCACGCCATGTCGCTGACCGTGATCGGCAAGGAAATCGTGTCGACCAACGGCACGATCATCCGCGACGGCACCGCGGCCGAACTCGTGATCCCGCTGACCATCATGTTCATGCCGGAGCCCGAAAGCCTTCCATCCAGCTTCGACGTGGAACTCGTTCCCGGCTCCTAGGGCCTTTCGAACACGCGGGCCACATTCTCCGGCAAGTCGGTGAGGTGCTCGCAAACCAGATCGGCCTGCCGGTGTTCCTCCGGCGTGCCGTATCCCCAAGTCACCGCGATGGAACGCATGCCGACGGCTCTTGCCGCGTCGATGTCGTGGTGCCGGTCGCCAATCATCACGGCATTCCCTGCACGTTCCCCGAGCTGGTCCAGCGCATAGGCCAGCAAGTCGCCCTTGTCGTTGCGCGTCCCGTCCAGCTCCGGACCGAACTGGGCCGACAAGTGTCTATCCATGCCGAAATGCGCCGTGATCCGTTTCGCATAGACCAGCGGTTTCGCGGTCGCGAGGCACAGTCGATGCTGTGCGGCGAGGTGCGCCAACACGCCTTCCACACCCGAATAGGGCACATTCTCGAATAGCCCGACCTCGGAAAACCGTTCGCGGTACAAGGCAAGCGCCCTGACAGGGTCCGGCGCGCCCAGCTGGGCGAAACTCTCGATCAAGGGCGGCCCGATTACCCAGGTCAGCGTGTCGGGCGCAGGCGCGTCGAGCCCCACGTGTTCAAGCGCATAAATCACCGACGTGACGATCCCCTCCGCCGGGTCCGTCAGCGTTCCGTCGAGGTCGAGGAATACGGTGGTCATCCGCCGAACAAGAGCCACCCGTGTTCTGCCGCATAGACCGCAAGCGCAAGCAAAGCCACGACCGCGGCGGCGATGGCGAGCGAGGTTCTGATCGAGGTCTGGTGTTCCTCGGTCTCGAAGTCGCGGGGGCGGATCCCCTTGACCCGGAACACCACAAGCGCGGCGAGGTTGATCGCCGCGATGTTGATGACGACGGTGGCAAGCGCCCGGACCGCAGGCACATACGACCCGTTGCCCAGCAACAGACCGAAGGCGGCGAGCGGTGGCAACAGCGCCGCCGCCACCATCACCCCGACAAGGCCCGAGGTCTGGCCACCCGCGACCATCAGCGCCGCCGCCGCGCCCGAGGCGAGCGGCAGCGCGACGGTCATGAGGGTCAGCGAACCGTCATAGGCCATCAGCGAAGACTCACCGTTGAACGGCACGATGAATCCCAAGATGACCCCGGCGACGACCCCGACACCCAGCCCGGCCCCAAGGGCGCGCAGCGCGATCCACATCAGCGGCACGGTACCCAGCGTCGTCGCGAAGGCGAATGCGAGGATGGGCCCCAGCAGCGGGGCGATCACCATCGCACCGATCACGACGGCGACCTGATCCTGCAACAGCCCGATGGCCGCGACGACCGTCGCCAGACCCGTCATCACGAGGTAATCGACGGTCAGCGCGGTGCCTTGGCGAATGTCGGAATAGATCTCTTCCCGCGCATTGGCGTTCTCGGCCTGTGCGACCCGTTCCTCTTCCTCCTCGTCCTCGGCCTTGGGTAGACGCGCCTCGGTCGGCAACGTGTGAAGGGTCCAGCCCTCCCGCCCGTCCATCGCTTCGGAAATGGCGTCGAGCACGTCCTGCATGTCGTCATGATCCAGCGACGCGATGATGACCTGCCGATCATCCTCGCCCGACGGGAAACAGTACCAATGCTCTTCGGGAAGGTCTTTCAGGCAGCCCGTGATCGTCTCGACATGCTCTTTCGCCGTGACGATCTGGATCAGCCGGTCGCTCATGCCTCGCCGTCCTCGAAAAACGGCGTCATCTGCGCGACGACCACCGAATTCTCGGAAAGCGCACGATCCATCAGCGCCCGTTCTTCGTCCGGGATGTCATGGCCTTCGGACAGCCGCTCTTCCAGCGTGCCATAGCCCGTGATGTCAAGCGGGGCGAGGTCGGCTTGCTTCAGGATCGCGACCGTTTCGCGCACCGCCTCGGCCTCGTCCACGCCGGAGGCATAGCAGACGAGCGCGGCGCCGGTTGACCCGTCGGGCAACCCGTCGCCGTCTTTGCGCCCGACATCGACCAGCAGGGTATAGACCTTCTGACGTTTCGGTTTCTTCGGTTTGTCGGTCATGTCCGCCCCCGCATTCTTGCGGCAGAGGTGCGCCGGGGGCCTTGCAAAGTCAAGCACGGGCAAAGACCTCCACCCCGACGGCAAGCGCGTAGACGGCGATCATCAGCGCGCTTTCGATGCCGATCCGCGCCGGCCCCTCGCGCTGCCTCAGGATCAGGCCCGCCAGCAGCACCGCCGTCATGATAAGACCCGTTGCGAACCAGTAGAGATCGTTCATCCCGACCGCGTGGAAAATCGACCCCTCACGATAGGCCACGTCGGAGAAGACGAGGAACAGGGTGTCGAAGGTGTTGCCGCCGATGATGCCGCCGACCGCCAGTTGAAGGGCGCCCCGGCGCACCGCGACAAGCGTCGTCACCAGCTCCGGCAGCGATGTGACCACGGCGGTGACGAGCGAACCGACCAGAGACGAACTCAGCCCGAAACGGGAAATGAACTGCCCCCCGACCTGGCTGATGACCCAGCCGCAACCCGCCATGACGACGACCAGCGCGGCGAAGATGATGGCGGGCTTGCGGGCGGACTTGGCCGCGTCGGCTTCGTCCTCGGGTTCGTCGAAGCGCGTTTCGCCGGTTTCGACGGGCTCCCACATCGGTCGGTTGCGGACGGAGGTCGCAAGCCTGACGCCCCAGAGATATCCGGCGAACAGTATGATCGACACGGGGTGTATCGCGAAGAACGAAAAGTCCGGCCCTGCCATGGCGGCGATGGGCAGGGACAGAAGGATCAACAGCAGGACGGCCTGAAACATATTCGCAGGTTCGGCCGCCGCATGTTCTAGATTGGCGCGCCGATAGATCAGGTCGGCAATGGCAAGGAACAGGGTCTGTGCCGCGATCCCGCCCACGGCATTCGAGATGGCGAAACTCGCGTCGCCCGAGGACGCTGCCGTCACCGACACCACGACGCCCGACAGCGAGGTCGCGCCGCCAAGAACCAGCCCGCCGACCATCGCTTCGCCCATGCCTGTTCGGTCGGCGATGGTATCGGCCAACCCGGTCGCCTTGATCGACGCACCGACGACGAGGGCGCCCGCAATGCCGAACACGAGGAACAATACGACAGTCGAGAAATCGTCGAACAAACCGGGCCTTTCATGCGGGATTCGTGCCGGGGACCTAATCCCAACCCACGTGACCGCAGAGGGTTCCTTTGGCCTGCGGGAAGGAAACTCCGCCGCTTGCAGGCATATAACGATGGCGCATGGAAATGGGTCGACCGCGACATCGGTATTGGTGCCGGTGGTCGTTTCGGTCGATGATGCCGGACCGCGCGCCTCCACGCATTCCGCAGCAAGCCAAACGATCTTGATGGCTCACGGCCGCCAATCTAGGCTCCCTTGAGCGTAGCAGGAGGCCATGATGCTGGACGAGTTCGCCGATGGAATCTGGCTCGCCAATGGCCCCGAGGTCGTTGCCGCCATGGGGTTTCACTACCCCACGCGCATGGTGGTCGTGCGCCTGACCGATGGGGCGCTGTGGCTGTGGTCCCCCGTGGCGCTTTCACAGGATATCCGTGCGGCGGTCGATGCGATCGGACCTGTCGGATACCTCGTCGCACCGAACCACCTGCACCACGTCTTTCTAGCCGACTGGGCCGAAGCCTATCCGCGGGCGGAAATCTGGGCGGCGCCGGGGCTTGCCGAAAAACGGGGCGATCTGGCCTTCGCGGGCACCTTGGGGAACGATCCAGCGCCGCCTTGGTCCGATGTGATCGAACAGGTCGTTATCCCCGGCAACCGGATCACGACCGAGGTCGTGTTCTACCACATACCGTCGCGCACGGTCCTGTTCTGCGACCTGCTTCAGCAACTCCCGGTCGGCTGGTTCAAAGGCTGGCGGGCCATCGTGGCCCGACTCGACGGCATGATCGGTCTGGAACCGAGCGTGCCGAAGAAATTCCGCGTGGCGTTCAGCGACAAGGACGCCGCCCGCGCCGCCGTTCGCCGCATTCTGGGGTGGTCTCCCAAGGCGGTCGTCGTGGCGCACGGGGCGCCGGTCACGACCGATGGGACAGCCGTTCTCGAACGCGCTTTCGCGTGGCTCAGACCCCGGAAATGAGCACGCCGAGATACAGGACGTAGGAGGCGACGAACATCGCGCCTTCGCGACGTGACAGGCGCCAGCCGGTTATCGCGAACAGCACCATGGCGAGCGTTGCGGCCAGCATGACCCAGATGTCGAGCCGCAGGATTTCCGGCGGAATGGCCAAGGGCCGCAGCATCGCGGTCACGCCGAGAATGCCCAAGATGTTGAAGATGTTCGACCCCAGCACGTTGCCAAAGGCAACGTCGCCCTGACCCTTTCGCACCGCGATGATGGCGGTGACGAGTTCCGGCATCGACGTGCCGATGGCCACGATCGTCAGGCCAATCACGGTTTCCGACATGCCCGCCAGTTCAGCCAGACCGACGGCCCCGAACACCAGCGCCCGCGCGGCGAAGATGGTCAGCACGAGACCGCCGACCGCGATGCCCAGTGCGGCACCCAGCGACAGGGAGGCCTGCGGAATGGCCTCGGCCTCGGCGGCATAGACCGCGCCGGTGGCGGTGTTGCGCCGCCGCTCGATGACCAGCGTCGCGATGAGGTAGACCAGCAGCAGGCCGAACAGCAGCACGCCGGCCCCCCGCCCAAGCGCGCCGGTCAGGGCGACCGCTACAAGGAGCACGCTTGCCGCGATCACCACGCCACCATCGCGCATCAGGGCGTTCCGGTCGATCAGCACGGGCCGTATCAGGGCGGTGAGACCGAGGATCAGCAGGATGTTCCCGGTGTTCGATCCGACGACGTTGCCGATGGCGATTCCGGGCGATCCCGCAAAGGCGGCCTGGATCGATGTGACCAGCTCCGGCGCCGAGGTGCCGAAGCCCACAAGCGTAAGGCCGATCACCATGGGCGACAGGCCTGCCCGTTCGGCGACGGACACGGCCCCCCGGACCAGAAACTCGCCGCCGATGACCAGCCCGACAAGGCCGCCGAGCAGAAACAGAACATCGATCATGGGAAAGAGCACTCCGAGAACGCAAAGACTGCGCTCGACTCAGATGGTCCCGCGCCGAGCCATTTCAATCCACCGCCGCAAAAAACCCGCGGCCTGATCGCGCCTCTGCGAACCCTGCGACACGCGAAGGCCGCGCATCCATCGATGCGCGGCCCATTACGCCTCCGGTCTCGTCGACCTCCGGCTCAAGTCCCGCGACGAAACGCCCGTGCGATGAAGATCAGCAGGCAGGCACCGATGAAGCCGACGACGAGTTGACCCAGCCAGCCGCCCAGCGTGCTCCCCACCACGAACATCAGAATGGCGTTCAGCACCAGCGCACCGACGATCCCGAGAATGATGTTCATCAGAAGCCCCATGTTGGACTTCATGACTTGTTCCGCCAGCCACCCGGCCACGGCGCCGATGATGATAGCTGCAAACCAACCGACTCCGGTCATGTCAAATCTCCTGTTGTCTGTACCGGGCAGGCCGGTGTTCCCCGAACAAACACGAAAAAGGGCCGGGGTGTTCCCCGGCCCTGATCCAAAACCCAGCGATGAGTGGGTATCAGTCGCGCAGCAGCTCGTTGATCCCGGTCTTGGAGCGCGTCTTTTCATCCACGCGCTTCACGATCACGGCGCAGTACAGGTTCACGCCGCCGGTCGAGGGCATGGAGCCGGAGACGACGACCGAATAGGGCGGCACTTCGCCGTACATGACTTCGCCGGTCTCACGGTCCACGATCTTGGTCGACTGGCCGATGTAGACACCCATGCCGAGAACCGAACCTTCGCGCACGATAACGCCCTCGACCACTTCGGAACGGGCACCGATGAAGCAGTTGTCTTCGATGATCGTCGGACCGGCCTGCATCGGCTCCAGCACGCCGCCGATACCCACGCCGCCCGACAGGTGCACGCCCTTGCCGATCTGGGCGCACGACCCGACCGTGGCCCATGTGTCGACCATCGTACCCTCGTCGACGTAGGCGCCGAGGTTCACGAAGGACGGCATCAGCACGACGCCCGGCGCGATGTAGGCCGATTTGCGAACGACGCAGTTCGGCACGGCGCGAAAGCCTGCGGCCTTCCACTGGTTGTCGCCCCAGCCCTTGAACTTGGAGTCGACCTTGTCCCACCAGCCGCCGCCTTGCGGGCCGCCCGGCTGGATCTCCATGTCCTTGATGCGAAAGCCCAGAAGAACGGCCTTCTTGGCCCACTGGTTCACATGCCAGTCGCCGTTGTCCCGGCGCTCGGCCACGCGCAGCTCGCCCGAGTCGAGCGCGTTCAGCGTATCCTCGATGGCTTCGCGGGTTTCGCCCCCGGTCGTCGGCGTGATCGTATCGCGCGCCTCCCAGGCGGCTTCGATGGCGGTCTCCAGTGCGGCGTTGGACATGGTGTCTCCCCGAAATCCCGTGTTACGTCTTGTGTCGCGACGGCTATAAAGGCGGACGCAGCCCCGCGCAACGCGGCAAGAGAGGACGAGCATGACAGAACAAAGCCGCGCCCACCCGTTCCGGGACAGCTCCGAAGACCGGCGGGCGAGCCACGACATCCCGGACACGCCGCAGACGCGCAGCCCCACCTATGCGCTGGCCTTCGACGATCCCGAATTTCTGGCACGCGAGGAATTGCGCCCGGTGCGGTTGCAACTGGAGCTTCTGAAGCCCGAATTGGTGATGAACGAGGCGGGGATCAAATCGACGGTCGTGATGTTCGGCGGCGCACGGATTCCGGCCCCTGCAAACAAGGATAAGGCCCGCACTGACACCCTGCGCGATCTGTCGAAGTACTACGATCAGGCGCGTGAATTCGCGCGGCTCCTCACCATTGAGGGGCTGAAGACGCCCGAGCTGGAAAAGGTCGTCGTCACGGGCGGCGGTCCCGGTGTGATGGAGGCCGGCAGCCGGGGCGCGGCGGACGCGGGCGGCGTGTCCATCGGCCTGAACATCGTCCTGCCGCACGAGCAGGCGCCGAACGAATACGTGACGCCCGAGCTGTGCTTCAACTTCCACTACTTCGCCATCCGCAAGATGCATTTCCTGATGCGGGCCGAGGCGATTGCCGTTTTCCCCGGCGGCTTCGGCACGCTGGACGAGTTGTTCGAGAGCCTGACCCTGATCCAGACCGGACGGATGAAACAGATCCCAATCCTGCTCTTCGGGCGCGAATTCTGGGAACGGATCATCGATTGGAAGGCTTTGGAAGATGCGGGCACGATTTCGCCCGACGATCTCAAGCTGTTCAGGTTCGTGGACACCGCAGAGGAGGCGATCGAGGCGATGGAGAACTGGGACGAAAAGGGCCAGAAGCGCCGTGTCATTCCCGGACGCTGACCTCATCTATTTCTGGGAACAGCAGGGGGCGGTCGAACCGCTCGTCCGCTGGAAGCCCCTGACGGGCGGCAACACCAACGCGCTCTGGCAAGTGGGCGACCGGGTGGTGAAGCTTTATCGGCCCGAGGCCGACACGCCGCTGTTCACCAACGACCCCAATGCGGAACGGCAGGTTCTGAAGGCGCTGAAAGGCACGAACCTCGCCCCCGAACTGATCGCGGCCGAGGGCGACAGCCTTGTCTATCGCCTCGCCCCCGGTCGGGGCTGGCAGCCGGAAGATGGCGTGGCCTGCGTGGCCGAACGGCTGTCCCGCCTTCACGCGATCGCGGCGCCCGAGGGTCTGCCTCACAAGCCGATGGGCAAGGATGCCCTGGTTCAGCAGACCATGGCGCTGGGCGAAAACGTCCCGGTCGTGCCGGACGATCTGCCGAAAGCGCGCGAGGCGTTCATTCACGGCGATGCGACGGCGGCGAACGCGTTGGTGTCGGAAGGCCGGGTGACCTTCATCGACTGGCAATGCCCCGGCGTGGGGGATGCCTGCGACGACATCGCGGTGTTTTTGTCACCTGCCATGCAGGTCATCTCCGGCAATCGTCCGTTGACCGATGACGAGATGGAAGGATTTCTGGCGGCCTATGGCGAGGGCGACGTGACCGAACGCTACCGCGCGCTTGCGCCGCTCTATCAGGCCCGGATGCGCGGCTACTGCCGCTGGCGGGCCGCGCGCGGTGACGACGGATACGGCAAGGCGTCGCTGCTTGAAAGATGAGTGCGCTTGCGCGCACGCTTTATGAGCCTGTCCCTGCCTCTGGCAGGCACAGGCGGGGCGAGAGGGCCAGCCCTCTCGCGCTCTCCCGAGGTTTCCGGAAACAGAGAAGGGGCGAGGCGGTCAGAGAAGCGCTTCGATCAGGACGGCGGCAAGCGTAATGGCCGCGCCCAATGCGACATACCCCATGGCGCGCAGCGGACGGGCTCGGTCGACCTCTTTCTGCGGTTTCGCCTGATTGATGAGCGCGGCTTCCGCGAGTTCCGGCAGGCGCGGGCCGAAACGGGACAGGACTTTCACCGTCTTGATAAGGTCGTTGATGACGGCCTTGGGCCCGATGGCGCGGGCGATGTAATCTTCGACGATAGGACGCGCGATTTCCCAGATGTTGATATGGGGGTTCAGCGAACGCGACACGCCTTCGACGATCACCATCGTGCGTTGCAGATGGATAAGTTCCGTGCGCGTCTGCATCCCGAATTTCTCAGTCACTTCGAAGAGGTAGGCGAGAAGCCGGCCCATCGAAATGTGGCTCGCATCCATGCCGAAGATCGGTTCGCCGACGGCGCGCAGGGCCCGTGCGAATTCCTCGACATCCTTGTCGGCGGGCACATATCCGGCCTCGAAATGCACCTCGGCCACGCGTTTGTAGTCGCGCTGAATGAAGCCATAGAGAATCTCGGCATAGACCCGGCGGGTGTATTCGTCGATGCGCCCCATGATGCCGAAGTCGATGGCGATGAGGTCGCCGTTCGCGGCGATCTTGAGGTTGCCCTGATGCATGTCGCCGTGAAACAGCCCGTCGCGCAGGGCATGGGCGAGGAACAGGTGCAAGACGCGGTTCCCGATCGCTTCGAGGTCGAGGTTCGATCTGCGGAGTTTTTCCAGATCGTTGGCCGGGATGCCCTCGGCCCAGTCCATCGTCATCACGCGGCGGGAACTGAGGCCCCAGTTGATACGTGGGACGACGAAGCCCGCGTCTTTTTCGGTGTTCTCTGCGAATTCGGACGCCGAAGAGGCCTCCTGCCGCAGATCTAGCTCACCCAGCACCACGTTTTCGAAATGGTTGACCACGTCCTGCGGGCGCAGGCGGCGGGTCTGAGGCAGGAGCACCTCGATCACGCGCGCGGCGAAATGGAAGGCGTCGAGGTCGTTGCGGAAGGCCCGTTCGATGCGGGGGCGAAGCACCTTGACCGCGACCTGTTCGCCGGTCGCGCGGATACGTGCCTTGTGCACCTGCGCGATCGAGGCCGCCGCGACCGGATCGGAGAAGTCCGAAAAGACATCGTCGACTTTGATCTCGAGCTCGCTTTCGATCATCCGGCGCGCGACGTCGGTGGGGAAGGGGTCGAGCTTGTCTTGCAGGTATTGCAGTTGCTCGGCCAGTTCCTCGCCCACGACATCGGGGCGGGTCGAGAGGATCTGCCCGAACTTGATGTAGGCCGGGCCCATCGCCGTCACGGCGCGGGTCACCGGGGGGAGCGACTTGTCGCCGCGTTTTCCGACCCATGCGAAGGTCCAGCTGACCGCGCGGGTCGTGACCCTGACCAGTGGCGGGGCGTTCATCGCGTGCAGCACCTCGCCCAAGGCGCCGGTGCGTGCGAACGTCGCGCCGATACGGATCAGGCGCCAGATGTTGATCGGACCTTTCATCAGATCTTCCAGCCGGAATGCAGTGCCGCGATCCCCATCGTCAGGTTGCGGTATTTCACCTGCTCGAACCCGGCGGTGCGGATCATGCCTGCGAAGGTTTCCTGATCCGGGAAACGGCGGATCGATTCGACGAGGTATTGGTAACTGTCGCGGTCGTTCGCGATCACCTGCCCCATACGGGGGATGATGTTGAACGAGTAGAGGTCATAGACCTTCTGCATCATGTCGTTGGGAATCTGGCTGAATTCCAGCACCATGATCCGCCCGCCGGGTTTCAGCACGCGATAGGCTTCGGCCAGCGCGTCGGCGATGCGTGTCACGTTCCGGATGCCGAAGCTGATGGTGTAGACATCGAAGCTGTTGTCGTCGAACGGGAGCGCCATGGCGTCGCCCACGACCCATTCGAGGCTTGCGGCCATCTGTTCGGCTTCGGCCCGTTTGCGGCCTTCGATCAGCATTCCCTCGGTCATGTCGCAGACCGTGGCATGGGCCCCCGGTGCGCGGTTCACGAACCGGAACGCCACGTCGCCGGTGCCGCCCGCCACATCCAGCAGCTTCTGACCGGGGCGCGGGGCGAGCCAGTCCATCATCGCGTCTTTCCAGACGCGGTGGATGCCCATGCTCATCACGTCGTTCATGACGTCGTATTTCGAGGCGACATTGGTGAAGACGCCGTGCACCATCCCGGCCTTCTGATCCTCGTCGACGGTCTGGTAGCCGAAGTGGGTGGTCTTTTTGTCGTCGGTCATGCGTCTTGCCTCGATCAGGTCAGAGTGCAGATAACCTCCCTGAAGGCAAACGACAAACCCGAACTGGCGGGCAGACTGTCGCGCCGGGCGGCGATGCCCTATATACGCACGGCTTACCGAGAGGGATGAGATGCCGGAACTGCCAGAGGTCGAAACGGTTCGTCGGGGGTTGGAGCCCGTGATGACGGGTCACAGGATCGCGCGGGCCGAGGTTCGGCGCGAAGGTCTGCGCTGGCCGTTTCCCGAACGGATGGCGGAACGGCTGACGGGTGCAACCGTGCTGGGCCTGCGGCGGCGGTCGAAATACATCCTCGCCGATCTCGATACGAATGAGACCTGCCTGATCCATTTGGGCATGTCGGGGCGCATCCTGATTTCCGGCACGACGCTGGGCAAGTTCCACCACGAGCACCCCGCGCCGGAAAAACACGATCACGTCGTGCTCGACATGGACGGCGGCGCGCGGATCACGCTGAACGATGCGCGGCGGTTCGGAGCGATGGACCTGTTCACGACCGGCACGGGCGATCTTCATCCGCTCATCGCCGCTTTGGGTCCGGAGCCATTGGGGAACGAATTCAACGAAGGCTACCTGATCGCGAAACTCGCCGGGAAGAATACGCCGATCAAGTCGGCGCTGCTGGATCAGCGGATCGTGGCGGGGCTGGGAAATATCTATGTGTGCGAGGCGCTTTATCGTGCGGGCATCCACCCGGCCCGCAAGGCGGGGCGCATTTCGGCCTCCCGTATCGCGTCGCTGGTTCCCATCATTCGCGACGTGTTGGCCGAGGCGATTGCGGCAGGCGGAAGTTCGTTGCGCGATTACCGGCAAGCCAATGGCGAGTTGGGGTATTTTCAACACACTTTCCGGGTCTACGACCAAGAGGGCCAGCCCTGCAAAACACCGGAATGTCAGGCGAAAATCGCGCGGATCGTGCAATCCGGCCGCTCGTCCTTCTACTGCCCCACCTGTCAAAGGTGACTTGAAGCCCCGCCTGAGACTCGCTTAGGCATGGGCGGACTGCATGGGAAGGGGCATCATAACAGATGGCTTACGACAACATCATCGTGGACGTGGAAGATCACGTTTGCACAATCAAACTCAACCGGCCGGATGCGCTGAACGCGCTGAACCTCGAATTGCTCAAGGAACTGGGCGACGCGCTGGCGGACGGGCAGAAGAACGACAAGGTTCGCTGCTTCATCATCACAGGCTCGGAAAAGGCTTTCGCGGCGGGCGCGGACATCAAGATGATGTCGAGCAAGAGCTTTGCCGACGTGTTTCTGGGTGATCTCTTCACGCCGGAAGAAGAGGCGGTCATGCGTATCCGCAAGCCGATCATCGCGGCGGTGTCGGGCTACGCGCTGGGCGGCGGTTGCGAGCTGGCCATGATGTGCGATTTCATCATCGCGGCGGACAGCGCCAAATTCGGGCAGCCCGAGGTGAACCTGGGCGTGATGGCCGGCATGGGCGGCACGCAACGCCTGACACGTCTGGTGGGCCGGGCCAAGTCGATGGACATGAACCTGACGGGTCGGTTCATGGACGCGGAAGAAGCCGAGCGTTCGGGGCTGGTCAGCCGCGTGGTTCCCGCGAAGAAGCTGCTGGACGAGGCGACGGCGGCCGCCCGCAAGATTACCGAGAAGGGCATGATCAGCGTCATGGCGATCAAGGAAGCGGTGCACCGCGCCGACCAGATGCCGCTGACCGAGGCGATCCTGTTCGAACGCCGCGTGTTCCATTCGCTCTTCGCGTCCGAGGACCAGAAAGAGGGCATGGCCGCCTTCATCGAAAAGCGCGAGCCGCAGTTCCGCGACAAGTGATCCTGTCCCGGCTGGTTCACGCCAGCCGGGCGTCACATTGCGTCAGGGCTTGCGACGGGGCGTGGCGTTCGCACCGCGCGGTTGCTTGCCCTTTACCGCGCTCGCACGCGGTTTCCTGAAGGACTTCGACGTATCGCCTGCACCGGGCTTGCCCGCGGGTTTCGGCTTGGCAGCCCCGGCGGGTTTGCCCTTGGGTGCCGGCCGGTCGCCCGAAGGTTTCGCGCCTTTCGGCTTGTAGGGTTTCTTGCCGTCGCCCTTGGGCTTGAACTCGCCTTTCGGTTTGAATTCGCCCTTGGGTTTGAACTCGCCCTTGGGTTTGCCGCGCGGCTTGTCGTCATCCTTGCGGTCCGATGTCTTGCGCGGCTTGTAGGCGGTCGTCGCGCCATCCTCGGCCTGCGCGCGCCGTTTGCCGTCGAATTTGCGCTTCGCGGCGCCATGTTCACGCGGCTTGTCGTCCGACCGCTCTTTCCGCTCGCTGCGGTCACGCGGGCCTTTGTTGAAGGGCGGCTTGCCGTCCCGGCGTTCGGGCTTGGAACGCGGACCAAGCTCGGGCGCGGCGTCCAGCGCGCGGGCCTTGATGCCCTCGTCCAACTCGCCGTCCGCCCCGAGCGACGACAGGAACCCTTCGGCACTCTTCTCGGTCAGTTCGAGATAGGTCTCGGCCCCCTGAACACGGATCGCGCCGATGTCGGCCTTCTCCACTCCGCTCGCGCGCATGATGAGCGGGAGGAGCCAGCGCGCCTCGGCCTTCTCGGCCTGTCCCACCGACAGGGCGAACCACTTGCTCGGTCCGAACGGCTTGCGCTCCTTGCGCTCCGGCTTGGTGTCGGGCGGCAGCAGATCCTCCGGCGCACCCTGACGCGATTGGAACAACCGCAGATAGGCAGCCGCCACTGCCTCGGCCCCGTATTGGGCGAGCACCTTCTCGGCAAATGCGGCCTGCGCTTCGGTTACGGGTTCGGTCCAGACCGGATCGGCCAGCAGGCGCTCCTCGTCTTTCGCGTGAATGTCGTCAGCCGACGGCGCGGTGGTCCATTCCGCAGTGGTCTTGGCCCAGCCAAGCAGGCGCTCGGTCTTTTTCACGTCGCGCGGCGGCACGATCAGGGCCGAAATGCCTTTGCGCCCGGCGCGGCCCGTGCGGCCCGAACGGTGCGTCAGGCTTTCGGTGTTCTTCGGCAGATCGGCGTGAATCACCAGATCGAGGTTCGGCAGGTCGATCCCCCGCGCGGCAACGTCGGTCGCCACGCAGACCTGCGCCCGCCCGTCGCGCATGGCTTGCAGCGCATGGGTGCGTTCGTTCTGGCTGAGCTCACCCGACAGGCTCACCACGTTCAGGCCACGGTTCGACAACCGCGCGGTCAGGTGCGCGACCTGCGCGCGGGTGTTGGCGAACACGATGGCGTTTTCCGAATCGTGGTAGCGCAGCAGGTTGAAGATCGCGTTCTCGGCATCGGTCTGGGCCACGCGGATCGCCTGATACGCGATGTCGGCGTGCTGGGTCGCGCCCGTGATCGTGTTCACGCGGGCGGCGTCGTTCTGATACTGCTCGGCAAGCTTCGCGATGGTCGGCGGCACGGTGGCCGAGAACAGCAGGATGCGCCGCTCTTCCGGCGCTTCTTCCAGCATGAATTCAAGGTCTTCGCGGAAACCAAGGTCGAGCATCTCATCCGCTTCGTCCAGCACGATGGCGCGAAGTTCGCTCATATCCAGCGACCCGCGCTGAATGTGGTCGCGCAGGCGGCCCGGCGTGCCGACGACGATATGCGCGCCGCGCTCCAGCGCCCGGCGTTCGTCCCGCATGTCCATCCCGCCCACGCAGGAGGCGAGGCGCGCGCCGGTCTTGCCGTAAAGCCAGATCAGTTCGCGCTTTACCTGCATCGCAAGTTCGCGCGTCGGTGCGACGACGAGCGCCAGCGGCAGTCCGGCAGGCCCGAACTCTTCGTCCTCACCCAGAAGCGTGGGCGCGATGGCCAGGCCGAAGCCCACCGTTTTCCCCGACCCGGTCTGGGCCGAAACCAGCAGGTCGCGACCGGCGAGATCGGGATCGCTCACCGCCTCCTGCACCGGGGTAAGAGTGTCGTAACCGCGCTCGGCGAGCGCTTCGTTAATCAGGCGGGTCATGTTCCGGTGGTCCGTAGTCGTCGGTGCATTGGCACGCATGGGCGCGATCTGGCCGCGCAAGATCAGCGTCCTTACAGCGCGGCGCAGGGTTTGTATATGAAAATAACGGGGATCATTGAAGGATTCGCTCACAAGGGACTTCACAAGCCGTGCGAAACCCCATATACGCCGCCGCTACATGCGCGTGAGACCCGCTCAGGTCGGAATCAGCCGGTAGGAAACCCGGTCGGGACGTCGTCTCATGCTGCCGATATTTGAAACGAACCCGACGAAGGGAAGATCACCATGGCGAATACGCCCCAGTCCAAGAAACGCGCCCGTCAGAACGAGCGTCGTTTTGCCGTCAACAAAGCCCGCCGTTCGCGCATCCGCACCTACCTCCGCAAAGTCGAGGAAGCCATCGCTTCGGGCGACAAGGAAGCTGCGACCGCCGCCCTCAAAGCCGCCCAGCCGGAGCTGATGCGTGGCGTGACCAAAGGCGTCTACCACAAGAACACCGCAGCGCGGAAAATGTCCCGCCTGTCTTCGCGCGTGAAGGCGCTTGCCTGATCCGTCATCTGACGTGACGACGCGACATCAAGGCGCGGCCCCAAGCGGGCCGCGTTTTTTCGTTCGGGCGTGCAGATGATGCCGAACGGACACGCCATGTATGCTTTCGGACAATTCGATCCAAAGCCACGATTCGGTTCAAACCGACAGTTTCCCAAGTGAAACATTGCAATTGTGAAAGCGGCTCTGGATTCGTTTGACCCCAGTCAGAGTCAAGCGCGAAGATCAGTTGCGACTCTCCCGACCCCCCACCTATCTTGAGCAGGCGATTCACATCGCTGACTTGGGACAGAACGGAAAACGGGGGTGGGGATCCTCGTTCAGCCGTACCGAAGGGATCTGAGGGGGTACCTTCGGCTGCAAACCGGACGCAATCCGGCACCTACGGAGTATTCCGTCGGGCGCTTGTTGCGTTTGGTGGCGCGTGACCTTTGCGGGTCATGGGCCGTCAGTCTTGTCAGAGATGATCGCTGAACCGGCATGTGCCTTGCCGGGGGAACGGGCCGCGCGACACGCGGACTAAACGAAGCAGGTCAGAGACGAGATGGCGGATAATATGTGGGGACAAGTACGCGAGCGGCTGGAACGCTCGGTCGGGCAGAATAACTATCGGAACTGGATCGAACCCCTCGAGTTCAACGATCTGGACGGGGGCGTCGCGACGTTCCTCGTGCCGACGAACTTCATGGGTAACTGGGTTCAGCGCAATTTCGGCGAGCAGATTCTTCAGCATATGGTGAATGCCGGTGCGCGGGTCTCGCGGCTCGAATTCGTCGTGCCCCGCGTCGGTGAGACGAACCGCGCCACCGCCGCGGACGAGGCCCCGGCACCCGCGAACGGAAACGCTCGGCCTGCCGCCGCCAAGTCCGGGGCGGGTGACGACCTTCCGGGGGCGCCGCTCGACAAACGCTTCACCTTCGACAGCTTCGTCGTCGGAAAGCCGAACGAGCTTGCCCATGCCGCCGCACGCCGCGTGGCCGAGGGTGGCCCCGTCACCTTCAACCCGCTGTTCCTTTATGGTGGCGTCGGTCTCGGCAAGACGCACCTGATGCATGCCATCGCGCATGAAATGACCGAGCGGCAGCCGCAATTGCGCGTGCTCTACCTGTCCGCGGAACAGTTCATGTATCGCTTCGTGCAGGCGCTGCGCGACAAGCAGATGATGGACTTCAAACACATGTTCCGCTCGGTCGATGTCCTGATGGTCGATGACGTGCAGTTCATCGCGGGCAAGGATTCGACGCAGGAAGAGTTCTTCCACACGTTCAATGCGCTGATCGACCAGAACAAGCAGATCATCATTTCCGCCGACCGTGCGCCGGGCGAGATCAAGGATCTGGAAGAGCGGATCAAGTCGCGCCTCCAGTGCGGCCTTGTCGTCGATCTGCACCCGACCGATTACGAACTGCGCCTCGGCGTGCTTCAATCCAAGGTCGCGGCCTACCGCGAAACCTACCCTGACCTGTCCATCGCAGACGGCGTGCTGGAATTCCTCGCCCACCGGATCACCACGAATGTCCGCGTGCTCGAAGGGGCCCTGATGCGGCTCTTCGCCTTCGCCTCGCTCGTCGGCGGCGAGATCACGTTGGATCGTGCGCAGGAATGTCTGACCGATGTGCTGCGCGCCTCGGACCGCAAGGTCACGGTCGAAGAAATCCAGCGCAAGGTGGCCGAGCATTACGGCATCCGCCTGTCCGACCTCATCGGCCCCAAACGCCTGCGCTCGATCGCGCGTCCGCGTCAGGTGGCGATGAAGCTGTCCAAGGATCTGACCACCCGGTCCTATCCCGACATCGGGCGCCGCTTCGGTGGCCGTGACCATTCGACGGTCATGCATGCGGTCAAGCGGGTCGAGGAACTGGTCTCGACGGACCACCAGATCGCCGAAGACGTCGACCTTTTGCGCAAGGCGCTGGAGCACTAGGCCCAGCGCGATGGACGCACGTCGATGCCGGGGCGGGGCCTTGACCCTGCCTTGAAACACTCAGACAGTGCGAAAAACCTTGAGACGGGCGGGGAACCGGGTAATGTCGCCGTCCCGGGGCCAGTGCGCCCTGACGATATCGGGAGTGGGACATGAAGATTTCCGTCGAACGCGCCGTGCTGTTGAAAGCGGTCGGTCAGGCGCAGTCGGTCGTTGAACGCCGCAACACCATTCCGATCCTCGCCAACGTGCTGATCGAGGCCGAGGGGAGCACGGTCAGCTTCCGCGCCACCGATCTCGACATCGAAGTGGTCGACAAGGCCCCCGCGATGGTCGAACGCGCGGGTGCCACGACGGTCAGCGCGGTCACGCTGCACGAGATCGTGCGCAAGCTGCCTGACGGCGCGATGGTCCAGCTCACCGACGATGGTGCCGCGGGCCGTCTGACGGTCGAAGCCGGACGGTCAAACTTCTCGCTCGCCACGTTGCCGAAAGAAGATTTCCCGGTGATGGCTTCGTCGGAATACAGCGCTAATTTCTCGGCCCCCGCGCCGGTGCTGCGCCGCCTGTTCGACAAGTCCAAATTCGCGATCTCGACCGAGGAAACGCGCTATTACCTGAACGGCGTCTACATGCACGTGTCCGATGCCGAGGGCGGCAAAGTGCTGCGCTGCGTGGCGACCGACGGTCACCGTCTGGCCCGCATCGACGCAGATCTGCCCAAAGGGGCCGAGGATATGCCCGGCGTGATCGTCCCGCGCAAGACTGTGGGCGAACTTCGCAAGCTTCTGGACGATGACGACATGCAGATCGCCGTGTCGGTGTCGGAGACCAAGGTGCGTTACGCGACCCCCGACATCACGCTGACCTCCAAGGTCATCGACGGCACCTTCCCGGACTACACCCGCGTGATCCCGATGGGGAACACGAAGAAGATGGAAGTGGACGCCGCCGAGTTCGCCAAGGCGGTCGACCGTGTGGCGACCGTGTCGTCGGAACGGTCCCGCGCCGTGAAGCTCGCGCTGGCCGAAGACAAGCTGACGCTGTCCGTGAACGCGCCTGATGCCGGCGCCGCCGAGGAAGAGCTGATCGTGGCTTACGGCGACGAGGGTATGGAGATCGGGTTCAACGCGAAATACCTGCTGGAAATCGCCAGTCAGGTGGATCGCGAAAACGCGGTGTTCATGTTCGACAACGCAGGCCAGCCGGTGCTCATGCGCGAAGGCAACGACACCAGCGCGGTCTACGTCGTCATGCCGATGCGCGTGTGACGGGTCTTTATCTTAGAGAACTGACCCTTTCCCATTTCCGCTCCCACAGGCGGGCCGTTCTGTCGCTGGACGCGCGTCCGATCGCCATTTTCGGGCGCAACGGGGCGGGCAAGACCAACATCCTCGAAGCCGTCAGCCTCATGTCCCCCGGACGGGGTCTGCGGGGCGCTTCCGCCGAAGATATGGCGCGGCGACCCGAAAGCGTCGGGTGGAAGCTGACAGGCGTGCTTCAATCGCTCCATCAGGTCCACGAGGTCGAGACATGGGCCGAACCCGGCGGCTCGCGCAACGTCACCATCGACGGCAAGACCGCGGCACAGGTCGCGCTGGGCCGCATCTCGCGCGTCACGTGGCTTGTGCCGGTGATGGATCGGCTCTGGATGGAGGGCGCGGACGGACGGCGCAAATTCCTAGACCGGATGGCGATGAGTTTCGAGCCGGGGCATGGCGAGGCGGTGCTGACCTATGAAAAGGCGATGCGCGACCGGAACAGGCTGCTGAAAGACGGGCATCGCGACGCGCATTGGTATGGCGCGCTCGAGGCGCAGATGGCCAAGGCGGGCGCCGCGATACAGGAAAATCGTCGGCGCACGGTCGCGCTGATCGTCGGCGCCCAGATGTCGGCGCAGACCGCGTTTCCGGCGGCTGAACTGCAACTCCTCCACGCCGACGGGGCGGAAACGGGCCCGGAGGGCGCGGCGGAGCTGGCCGGGGCCTATGCCGAAAGTCGCCCGCGCGACTTGATGGCCGGGCGCACGCTGGTCGGCCCGCACCGTGCCGATCTGGCGGCCACCTATGCCGAAAAGGCGATGCCCGCGCGGGAATGTTCGACGGGCGAGCAGAAGGCGCTGCTCGTCTCGCTTATCCTTGCCCACGGTCGCGCGCTGGCGCAGGACTTCGGCGCGCCGCCGATGCTGCTTCTGGACGAAGTGTCCGCGCATCTCGACGCCGACCGCCGCGCCGCATTGTATGACGAGATCGTCGCGCTGGGCGCGCAAGCGTTCCTGACCGGAACGGGGCCGGAACTCTTTACAGAGCTCGGCGCGCGGGCCATGCATATCGAAGTCCGTGATGAGGCGGGCCAGTCCCTGATTCAGGAGGTCGCCCCATGAAGGCCAATCGCGTGACGCTCATCACACTAGGTGTGTCCGATCCCAAACGAAGCCGCGCCTATTACGAGGCGCTCGGGTGGGTGATCGAAGAGGATCTGGGTCAGACCCTGTTCTTCGACATGAACGGTATGAAATTCGGCTGTTTCCACCTCGAAGGGCTGGCCAAGGAAACCGGGCGCACCGTCGAAGACCTGAAGACCGGGGCGATGACGCTGGCGCAGAACTTCAACTCCGACGACGAAGTGGATGCGATGTTCGCGCGCGCCGTCGCGGCAGGCGCGTCGCCGGTGACGCAGCCGTTCAAGACGGACTGGGGCGGGTATTCGTCCTATGTGGCGGACCCGGACGGCCACCTTTGGGAATTCGCCCATAATCCGTTCTGGGCGTTGGATGACGAGGGCCGCATCGCTTGACCCTCACACTCGCTGACGCGGGGCTTTATGCCTTTGCGCTTCTCGTCCTGTTCCTGACACCGGGGCCGGTCTGGATGGCCCTCTTGGCCCGTGCCATGTCGGGCGGCTTCCACGCCGCATGGCCGCTCGCGCTGGGCGTGACCATTGGCGATGCGCTCTGGCCGCTTCTCGCCATTCTGGGGATGAGCTGGGTCGCGACCGAGTTCGAAGGTCTGACCGTCGTGCTCAAATTCGTGGCGAGCGCGTTCTTCCTCTGGCTCGGCTGGACCATTATCCGGAACGCCGACAAGCAGATCGCGGCGGACAGCCGCCTGACCCGGCCCGGCATGTGGGCGGGCTTCGTCGCAGGGGTGATCGTGATCCTAGCCAACCCCAAGGCGATCCTGTTTTACATGGGGATGCTGCCGGGGTTCTTCGACCTGACCGCGCTCACATGGCCGGACATCGCCCTGATCGTCGCCCTGTCGATGGCGGTGCCGCTTTTCGGGAACGTCCTGATGGCGGCGTTCATCGGTAAGCTTCGCACCCTCCTGACCTCGCCCAAGGCGCTCAGACGGCTCAACATTTCCGCAGGGGCCTTGCTGATCGTGGTGGCCGCGATCATCCCGTTCACCTGAACGGTTCGGCCCGCTCGTCCGACACGGGGAACATGATCCGGTCCAGCATGAGCAGCACCGGGGCCATGATGACGGTGGCGATGATCGCCATGTAGGGATGGGTCAATAAACCGACGCCGATACCGATACCGAAGGACAACAGGATGGGGCGCAGATACCGCATTGCGAACACCTCGTTGTAGCGGGCGCCGAACCGTCTCAAAGGATATGGGCCAGCCTGTGTCGGGGCTGTGAAAAATCTCGGGCATCCTTCCCGCGCGAACCACCAAATATGGTGTCATTCGCGTGACAATCCCGGCCAGAAACGCTAGAAACAGGCAACAAAAAAACAGGAAGGCTCGCATGGCCGACGACGCGCAGAACAATTCCGAATACGGTGCAGATTCCATCAAGGTTCTCAAGGGCTTGGAGGCTGTTCGTAAACGCCCAGGCATGTATATCGGGGACACCGACGATGGCTCGGGCCTGCACCATATGGTCTACGAGGTCGTGGACAACGGGATCGACGAGGCGCTGGCGGGTCACGCGGACTATGTGACGGTCACGGTTCACGCGGATTCCAGCGTATCGGTCTATGACAACGGGCGCGGTATCCCGGTCGGAATGCATGCCGAAGAGGGCGTGTCGGCGGCCGAAGTCATCATGACCCAGCTTCACGCGGGCGGGAAGTTCGACTCGAACTCCTACAAGGTGTCGGGCGGTCTGCACGGGGTGGGCGTATCGGTCGTGAACGCCCTGTCGGATTGGCTGGAGCTGCGCATCTGGCGCGACGGGAAAGAGCATATCGCGCGGTTCGAACGTGGCGATACCGCCAAGCACCTCGAAGTCGTCGGGGATGCGAACGGCAAGACCGGGACCGAAGTGCGCTTTCTCGCCTCGACCGACACGTTCTCGAACCTCGAATACAGCTTCAAGACGCTTGAGACTCGCCTGCGCGAGCTTGCGTTCCTGAACTCCGGCGTGCGCATCATCCTGAAGGACGAACGCCCCGCCGAGCCGCTGGAAACCGAGCTGCATTACGAAGGCGGCGTGAAGGAATTCGTCAAATACCTCGACCGCCACAAGCAGCCGATGATCGAAGAGCCGATCTTTATCACGGGCGAACGTGACGGGATCGGGATCGAAGTCGCGATGTGGTGGAACGACAGCTACAACGAGATGGTGCTGCCCTTCACCAACAACATTCCGCAGCGTGACGGCGGCACCCATATGGCGGGCTTTAGGGGTGCGCTGACACGGACCATGAACCTTTACGCCAACTCCTCGGGTCTGGCGAAAAAGGAAAAGGTCGCCTTCACCGGCGACGACGCGCGCGAGGGTCTGACTTGCGTGCTGTCGGTCAAGGTGCCGGACCCCAAGTTCTCGTCCCAGACAAAGGACAAGCTGGTGTCGTCCGAAGTGCGCCCGGCGGTCGAAAGCCTGATGAACGAACGCTTGTCGGACTGGTTCGAAGAGCACCCGAACGAGGCCAAGATGATCGTCGGCAAGATCATCGAAGCCGCGTTGGCGCGTGAAGCCGCCCGCAAGGCGCGCGAACTCACCCGCAAAAAGGCGACGCATGACGTGGCGAGCCTGCCGGGCAAGCTGGCCGACTGTCAGGAAAAAGACCCCGCCAAACGCGAGTTGTTCATCGTCGAGGGTGACTCGGCTGGTGGTTCGGCCAAGCAGGGCCGGTCGCGCCACAATCAGGCGGTGCTGCCTCTGCGCGGTAAGATCCTGAACGTGGAACGCGCGCGGTTCGACCGGATGCTCGGCTCGGAAACGGTCGGCACGCTCATCACCGCGCTCGGCACCGGCATCGGGCGCGACGAATTCGACATCGAAAAGCTGCGCTACCACAAGATCGTCATCATGACCGACGCCGACGTTGACGGCGCGCACATCCGCACGCTTCTGCTGACCTTCTTCTACCGCCAGATGCCGGAAATCATCGACGGCGGATATCTCTACATCGCCCAGCCGCCGCTTTACAAAGTGTCGCGGGGCCGGTCCGAGGTGTACATCAAGGACGTTCCTGCGCTGGAAGACTATCTGATCCAGCAGGGGATCGAGGGCGCCGTCCTGCGCCTCAAGACCGGTGAGGAAATCGCCGGTCCCGATCTGGCACGCATCATCGAAGGCGCGCGGTCGTTCAAACGCATCCTTGATGCCTTCCCGACGCATTACCCCCGCAACATCCTCGAACAGGCGGCCCTTGCCGGGGCTTTCGATCCGGGTGCAGCGGACAGCGACCTTCAGGCGGTCGCCGACCGGGTGGCGGAGCGGCTCGATCAGGTCGCGGTGGAATACGAAAAGGGCTGGAATGGCCGGATCACGCAAGATCACGGCATCCGTCTGAGCCGTATCCTACGCGGTGTCGAAGAAATCCGCACGCTCGACGGAGCGGTCCTCAGATCGGGCGAGGCGCGCCGCCTCAGCCAGGTCAGCGAAGAGACGCGGGGCTATTATCAAGACCCCTCGTCGCTCGCCCGCAAGGACCGCGATCAAGAGATCTACGGTCCCACCGATCTGTTGCAGGCCATCCTCGCCGAGGGCGAAAAAGGCCTGACGCTGCAACGCTACAAGGGTCTGGGCGAAATGAACCCGGATCAGCTTTGGGAAACCACGCTCGACCCCGAAGCGCGCACGCTGCTTCAGGTCAAAGTCGATGATCTGGCGGATGCCGACGATCTGTTCACCAAGCTGATGGGCGACGTGGTCGAACCCCGGCGTGAGTTCATTCAGCAGAACGCGCTTTCGGTGGAAAACCTCGACATCTGACGGTCTGTCGGCCGAACGCCGCGACCCCAAACTTGGAATGGCGCGGTCCATCGGTAACCTGTCCGATGGTGCCGCTTCAGGTGTTGAACGGGGGTCGCCCGACTCCGGGGCGGCGTATCAAGTGTGCGCGAAGGCGTCGGAATTTTGTGAAATCGCAAAGTTCCGCGCCGTGGTCCGGGTATCGTTTCATCGCGACAACTCGATTTCGGCCCAAGGCCCAAATCACCTGAAACGAAAGGGCACCAATATGCTGAACAACATCGGCCTCCCCGGTCTCGCCATCATCGCCATGGTCGTCATCGTTCTCTTCGGACGCGGCAAGCTATCGTCGATCATGGGCGAAGTGGGTCAGGGGATCACATCATTCCGCAAGGGCGTCGAAGCCAAGGATGAGGATGAAACCGCCTCGGTCTGACCCCCTCACCATCCACCGCCAGACAAAGCGCCGCCGCACCCACGGCGGCGTTTTTCGTTGGTGGGCCGCCAAACCGCGCCGGTGTTTGCGAAATCACAAACTTGCCTTTGCCCGCAGCCTTTACCCCGAAACCAGAACAACCATCGGGGTCCATCCATGCGCGTCATCCTTCGTGCTCTCGCGACTATCGCGCTTGTCCTGACAGGGGGCGTTGCGGCGGCCGATCCGCTGATCGGGGCGTTTTTGTCCGAGGTGACCCCCGGTGACATCGTGCCGGGCGCGGATGCGTTCGGCGCAGTCGGGGAGGACGGGCTGGTGCCCGCGCTCAAGGGCGAAGAGCCTGTCGGTTGGGCCTACCTCACCTCTGATTTCGTGCCGACGACCGGGTATTCCGGCAAACCGATCCACGTCGTCGCCGGTATCTCGCCCGAGGCCATGCTGACCGGCGCGAAGCTGGTCAAACACTCGGAACCCATCGTTTTGGTCGGCATTCCCGAAAGCGAGATCACCGCCGTCATCGACCACTACACGGGGTTCGATCTGCATCAGGTGGCCGAACGGGCGCCAGAAGATCTCGAGATCGTGTCGGGCGCGACGGTGACGATCATGGTGATCGACGATTCCATCCTGCGCTCCGGTATCAAGGCGGCGCAGGCGCTTGGCCTCGAAGGGTTCGAGGTCGCTCAGACCACCGGGCCGACACGCGAAGTGGACCGGGACGCCGGCGAGGTCACCGATTGGGAAACGCTGGCCGGAAACGGCGCGCTGCGGCGCATGACCATCGACGTGGGCACGATCAACGCCGATTTCGCGGCATTCAATGACCCGCGCACCGAAAAGGAAACCGAGGACGGCCCCGATGATGCGGCCTATGTCGACATCTGGGCCGCGCTCGTCAGTCAGCCCGCCATCGGGCGCAGCCTGCTGGGCGACGGGGCCTATGACAACCTCGTGGCCCGGATGGAACCGGGGGACGAGGCGATTGCGGTGTTCGGCGGCGGGCGCTGGTCGTTCAAGGGGTCGGGCTACGTGCGCGGCGGCATCTTCGACCGCTTCCAGCTGATCCAAGGCGAAATCTCGCACCGGTTCTTCGACCGCGAACATGCCCGGATCGTGAATATCGCCGCCGCCGGCGCGCCGGATTTCACCGAGATGGACCTGTTCATCGTGCCTGCCGCGGCGGGCTTCGACCCGGCCGCGCCGTTCCGGCTTCAGTTTCTTGTCAGCCGCGCGGTGGGGCCCATCGAAAAGGTCTTCCTGACCCGCGAACTGGCCTACGACCTGCCCGATCTCTATACCCGCACCGTCGAGCCGCTCGCCGCACCCGTGGCGCAGACCGACGCGAACCCGCGCAATGCGCTGTGGCAACGGATATGGGAGACGAAGCGCCTTCAGGTGATCGTCCTCTCTGCCGCGCTCGCGCTGCTCTCGGGCATCTTCTTCTTCCAGACTTTCGCCACGCGAAACGCCCGGACCTTCGCCATCCTGCGCAACGCCTACCTCGTCTTCACGCTGGTTTTCGTCGGCTGGATCGCGAATGCGCAGCTTTCGGTCGTCAACATTCTGGCCGTCACCAACGCCTTCTTCAGCGACTTCAACTGGGACACGTTCCTGATGGACCCGCTGATCTTCATCCTGTGGTTCGCGGTGGCGGCGGCGCTTTTGTTCTGGGCGCGTGGGGCCTATTGCGGCTGGCTCTGCCCCTTCGGCGCGATGCAGGAGTTGTCGAACAGGGTCGCGCGCAAGCTGGGCGTGCCGCAGGTGACGCTGCCGTGGGGGCTGCACGAACGGCTCTGGGCGGTGAAATACATCCTGTTCCTCGGGCTGTTCGGACTGTCGCTCTACTCGCTCGAACTGGCCGAAAGGTTCGCCGAGGTCGAGCCGTTCAAGACCGCGATCATCCTGAAATTCGCCCGCCCCCTGCCGTTCGTCCTGATCGCCGTCGCGGCGCTTCTGCCGGGCCTGTTCATCGAGCGTTTCTATTGCCGATATGTCTGCCCGCTGGGCGGCGGCCTCGCGATCCCGGCGCGGCTTCACATGTTCCGCTGGCTCAACCGCTACAAGGAATGCGGCAACCCCTGCCAGCTCTGCGCGGCCGATTGCCCGGTGAAGGCGATCCACCCGACGGGCGAGATCAACCCGAACGAATGCATCTCATGCCTGAATTGTCAGGTGCTTTACCAGGATCACGCGCGCTGTCCGGTCGTCATCAAGACCGACAAGCGCCGCGCCCGTGATGCGGCCGCTGCGGCATCGCTCGCGGCCCATGACGACCGGCCGAACCTCGGCCACCCGAACCAGATCTCGAAAACCAACTGAAGGAGACCTCCGATGAGTGAAGAGAAAAAGGGCCTGACACGACGCGGGCTGTTCAAAGGAAGCGCCGGCATCGCCGCGCTCGCGGCGACGGGGGGCACCGGAACGCTGGGAATGCTCGCCACCACCCGCGCCGCCGCAGCAGCCGGTGCCGAAATCGCGCCGGGTGAGCTGGACAGCTATTATGGATTCTGGTCCTCGGGCCAGTCGGGCGAGGTGCGCATCATGGGCGTGCCGTCGATGCGTGAGCTCATGCGTATCCCGGTGTTCAACCGCTGCTCGGCAACGGGCTGGGGTTCGACCAACGAAAGCCTCAAGGTGATGACCGAGGGTCTGCTGCCCGAAACAAAAGAGTTCCTCGCGAAGCGTGGCCGCCAGACCTATGAGAACGGCGACCTGCACCACCCGCATATGTCCTTCACCGAAGGCACCTATGACGGTCGTTACCTGTTCGCCAACGACAAAGCCAACACCCGTGTCGCGCGTATCCGCTGCGACATCATGAAGACCGACAAGATCATCGAGATTCCGAACACGTCGGACATCCACGGTCTGCGCCCCCAGAAATACCCGCGCACCGGCTATGTCTTCGCCAACGGCGAGCACCGCATCCCGCTGCCCAACGACGGGATCATTCTGGACGAGCCGGACAAGTACGTCTCGATCTTCACCGCCATCGACGGCGACACGATGGATATCGCGTGGCAGGTCATCGTGAACGGCAACCTCGACAACTGCGACGCGGACTACGAAGGCAAGTTCGCCTTCTCGACCTGCTACAACTCGGAAAACGGCGTGACGCTGGCCGAGATGACCGAGAACGAGCAGGACTGGGTCGTGATCTTCGACATCGCCGCCATCGAAGCTGGCGTCGCGGCGGGCGATTACACCGAATACAACGGGGTCAAGGTTCTGGATGGCCGCAAGGCCGGGAAATACACCCAGTATATCCCCGTCTCGAACTCGCCCCACGGCTGCAACATGGCACCCGACAAGGTGCACCTGTGCATCAACGGCAAGCTGTCGCCCACCGTGACCGTGGTAGACGTGACCAAGCTGCCCGACGTCTTCGCGGGCGCCGATCCGCGCAGCGCCGTGGTAGCCGAGCCGCAGCTGGGCCTCGGCCCGCTTCACACCGCCTATGACGGCAAGGGCAACGCCTTCACGACGCTGTTCCTGGATAGCCAGATGGTGAAGTGGAACATCGAAGACGCCATCCGCGCCTTCAACGGCGAGGACGTGGACCCGATCATCGAGAAGGTCGACGTGATGTATCAGCCCGGCCACAACCACACGACCATGGGCGAGACGCTGGAAGCGGACGGGGAATACCTGATCTCGCTCAACAAGTTCTCGAAAGACCGGTTCCTGAACGTCGGGCCGCTCAAACCCGAGAACGATCAGCTCATCTCGATCTCCGGCGACAAGATGGAAGTGGTGCACGACGGCCCGACCTTCGCCGAGCCGCACGACTGTATCCTCGTGCGCGCCGACAAGGTGAACCCGGTGTCGGTCTATGATCGCGGCGACGTGCTCTGGGAAGACGCGCGCAAGCAGGCCGAGGCGGACGGTGTGGACCTCGATTGGGGTGCCGACGTGATCCGTGACGGCAACAAGGTGCGGGTCTACATGCACTCGGTCGCGCCCGCCTTCAGCCTCGACAGCTTCGAGGTCAATCAGGGCGACGAGGTGACGGTCTATGTCACGAACATGGACGAGGTCGACGACCTGACCCACGGCTTCACGCTGGGCAACCACGGTGTCGCGATGGAGGTCGGGCCGCAGGCCACGGCGTCCGTCACCTTCACCGCGGATCGTCCGGGCGTGCACTGGTATTACTGCCAGTGGTTCTGCCACGCGCTCCACATGGAGATGCGCGGCCGGATGCTCGTGAAACCCAAGGCCGCTTAAGGGGTCGTGGCGATGCGTATCCTGACCCTCATCCTGCTGTCGTTCGCGCTGGCCACTCCCCTTGCGGCGGAGCGGATCGAGGTCGGGCGGGGTCCGGATGCGCTCGCCATTGCCTTGGCCACGGCCCGGCCCGGCGACGAACTGGTGCTGCCCCCCGGCACCTACGCCGGGCCGGTCCATATCGACCGGCCCCTGACCCTGACCGGGCCGGGTGCCACGATCGAAGGGCCGGGTCACGGCTCGGTCGTGACGATCACCGCCCCCGACGTGACGCTCACAGGGCTGTCCGTGTCCGGTGCGGGCGCGAGCCTTGCCGATCTCGACAGCGGCATCCGGTTGCTCAAGGGCGCCGACCGCGCGCGGGTCGAGGGCGTGACCCTCACCGGCAACCTCATCGGGATCGACGTGCACGGCGCGCGCGACGTGATCCTGCGCGGGAACACCATCCAAGGGCGCAACGACCTGCGCGTGGCCGAACGCGGCCCCGGCATCTACGTTTGGAATTCGCCCGGCCTGCTGGTCGAGGACAATATGATCGCACGCGGGCGCGACGGCGTGTTCATCACCACCTCGGACAGGGCCATCTACCGGCGCAACACTTTCACCGAACTGCGCTTCGCCTTTCACTCGATGTATGCGAACCGGATCGAGGTCACCGACAACGTCAGCCGCGACAACGACATGGGCTTCGCCTTCATGTATTCCACGCATCTCACGGTGCGCGGCAATCTTTCGACCGGCGACACGAACCACGGCTTCTTCATGAACTTCGCCAACCGCGCGGACCTGTCGGGGAACGAGGTGCGCGACGGCGGCGAGAAATGCCTGTTCATCTACAACTCGAACAACAACAGCTTCACCGCCAACCGGTTTCAGGGCTGCGGCATCGGCGTGCATTTCACCGCCGGCAGTCAGGGCAACGCGATGTCCGGCAATGCGTTCGTCGGCAACCGGACGCAGGTGAAATACGTGGGCACCCGTTGGCTCGAATGGTCCGACGCCGGGCGTGGCAACTACTGGTCCGACCATGTCGCCTTCGACGTGAACGGCGACGGCATGGCCGACAGCCCCTACCGCCCGAACGACGCGGTGGATCAGCTTGTCTGGTCGCAGCCTGCCGCCAAGCTCCTGATGGGCGCGCCCGCGCTGCAACTTCTGCGCTGGTCGCAATCGCGGTTTCCGGGGCTCTTGCCCGGCGGCGTGATCGACAGCCACCCGCTCATCTCACCCGACCTATTGCAACCCGAGGCGTCCCGATGACCGATCCCGTGCTCTCCCTGTCCTCCGTTTCGCTCGCCTATGGCCGCACCCGCGCAGTCGAGGCCGCGTCGTTCGATGTGGCCCCCGGCGAACGGCTCGCCCTGCTGGGTCACAACGGCGCGGGCAAATCGACGCTGTTCAAGGCGATCCTCGGCTTCATGCCGCTCGCCGGTGGGGCCATCCGCGTTTCGGGCCACGCGCCCGGAACCGATGCCGCGCGGCGGGCGATCAACTATCTGCCCGAGGTCGTGACCTTCCCCCGTAGCCTGACGGGGCGCGAAGTGCTGCGCTATTTCACCGGCCTCAGGGGCGAGCCGCGCCGCCAGATCGCGGACCTTCTGGACCGGGTCGGCCTGTCGGATGCGGCGGACCGGACGGTGGGCACCTATTCCAAGGGGATGCGCCAGCGGCTTGGCCTTGCCCAAGCCCTGATCGGCGCGCCGCGCCTTCTGCTGCTCGACGAACCGACAAGCGGGCTCGACCCCGTGTCGCGGCACGATTTCTACGGCGTGATTGCCGAAGCGGCGGGGCGCGGATCGGCGGTGCTTCTGTCGTCGCACGGGCTGGACGAGATCGAGCACAGGACGGACCGGGTCGCGATCCTGTCTCAGGGCCGGATGCGCGCCATTGGAACGCTCGACGCGCTGGCCCGCGAAGCGAACCTTCCGACCCGCCTGCGCGTCACCGCCCGCGAAGGGGCGGCGGACGGGCTTCAGGCGGAATACGGCGGGCGCCGGTTCAACGGCTGCCGGCTCGACATCGACTGCACCGCCGACGCCAAGCTGGGCCTCGTCGCCCGGCTTGGGGCCGAAGCGGGGCGGGTCACCGATCTTCAGATGTCGCCGCCCACGCTGGGCGACGTGTATCTGCATTTCTCGAACCTCGACGCGGAGGCGCTGCAATGACCCACCGGATCGCCACAATCTTTGCACAGGAATTCCGGCTGGCCCGCCGCAATCACTGGGTTCTGCTGGCCACCCTGATCCTGACCCTCTTCGCCCTCGCGCTCGGGTTCTTCGGCGCGGGGCAGGGCGCGGGGCTCAAGGCCGACGTGCTGACGCTGACCTCGGCCAGCCTTGCCACCCTGTCGGTCTACCTGATCCCGCTGATCGCGCTTCTGATGTCCTACGACGCCTTCGCGGGCGAGATCGAGCGCGGTGCGCTGGGCCTGACCTTCGCCACCCCCGTCCGGCGGTGGGAGGTGTTCGCCGGAAAGCTCCTCGCCCAAATGGTCGCGGTCGCCGTGGCCGTGACCCTGTCGTTCATGCTGGCAGGCGCCGCACTCGCCAGCGCCTTCGGCACCTCGCCCGAAGGTCTGGCGGCCTGGGCGCGCCTCGTCGTCTCGGCGGTGGGGCTCGGAGCAGTCTTCGTCGCGGTGGGCCTGATGCTGTCGGCCTTCGCGGCCCGCACGGCGCGCGCCGCCGCCGCCGCGATCGGCACATGGCTGATCCTCGTCGTGCTCTACGATCTCGCGCTTCTGGGCGGGATCATGGCGTCGGGCGATGGGGCGTTCGCGACGCGGGTCTTTCCGTGGCTTGTCGTGGCCAACCCCGCCGATGCCTTCCGGCTTTACAACCTCGCAGCCCTCGACGCGGCCCCGGTCGCCGGGATCGACGGGCTGGCCCGCACACTTCCCTTCCCGCCCGAAACGGGCCTCGCCGCAATCGCCCTCTGGCTGGTGGCGGCACTGGCCCTCGGCATCTATCGCACGAAAAGGATCGTCCCATGAAACGCGCACTTATTCTGCTGACCGTCGTCGCATCGCTCACCGCATGTAAAGACGACATCGCCAAAGCGCCCGAGCCGGTCGAAATGACCGACGAAGCCCTTGGTCATTATTGCCAGATGTTCGTTGCCGACCACGCGGGCCCCAAGGCGCAGATCCACCTCAAGGGATACGCGGCGCCTTTGTGGTTCAGTCAGGTCTCGGACGCCGTCGCCTATGTCCATGATCCCGAGCGTGACGCCGAGATCACCGCCATTTTCGTGTCCGACATGGAGCGCGCGGAAAGCTGGGCCATTCCGGGGACGGAGAACTGGATCACCGTGCAGGACGCGATGTTCGTGATCGAAAGCGACCGGCCGGGGGGCATGGGCGTGCCGGAGGTCATTCCGTTCGGCTCGCGCGGCGGGGCCGAGGCGTTCCAACGCGAAAACGGCGGGCAGATCGTCATCTTTGAAGCCGTGCCCGTTGATTATGTTCACCCCGATCTGCCCGTGATGGAAGCGGGCGACATGGGCGGTCACGACATGCACGGGGGCGTGAACTGATGCGCGCCGTGCTTTCCCGGCGACGGTTCCTCGCGATCACCGGGGCGGCCGTGGTCGCGGGCCGGGTTTCCGACGCCGCGCCCGTCGCCCGCTGGCAGGGTCCGGCTCTGGGCACGCTGGCCGAGGTGCGACTGGTCGGGATCGAGACACCGGGGCCGATCTTCGCGGCCATCGAAGCAGAGCTTGGTCGGATCGACCGCTTATTCTCGCTGTATCGGGCCGACAGCGCCCTGGTGCGGCTCAATCGCGACGGCGTGCTGGCGCGGCCGGACCCGGCGTTTCTGGAGCTTCTGACCATCGCGCGCTCGGTACACCACGCGACCGAAGGCGCATTCGATCCGACGGTGCAGCCGCTGTTCGCGCTCCACGCCAAGGCCGCCGCCGAAGGGCGTGCGGCGCAGGCGGGCGACCTTGAGACCGTGCAACGTGCGGTCGGGTTCGAGCGTGTGACGTTCAACCCGCAAGCGGTGCGGTTCCTGCGCCCCGGTATGGCGATGACCCTGAACGGGATCGCGCAGGGCTATGCCTCGGACAGGATCGCGGCGCTGCTGCGCGCACAGGGTCAGCGGGACGTGATGGTCAACGCGGGCGAAGTGATGGCGATGGGGCAGGGGCCAACTGGCCCCGGCTGGGCGGTGCGCTTGCCGGGGACCGAGGTCCGCCTGCGCGACCAAGCGGTCGCCACGTCGCACAGGATGGGCACCCAGATCGACGCCAAGCGCGGTATCGGCCATATCTTCGACCCCAGCTTGCGCAACCGGGGGCGCGATTCCTTTGTCTCGGTCGTTCACGACAGCGCCGCCATCGCGGACGCGATTTCGACGGCTTCGATAGTAATGGAAAACAAACTACTGAAATCATTCGATAGTTTCGGGGCGAAAATTCTGCTCGCCGATGCGAAAACGCTCTGAACTTTGCGCTTGATCAATATTCGACTTCGGCCGGTCGCTACAAAGGTCTCAACAGCAGCACTTACACCAAAGGAGTTAAAAGATGCTGACTCGTAGAGCCGCCCTGTTCGGAGCCGCCGGTATTGCCGCCGCGCCCCTGATCGCCACTGCCGCCAAAGCGGAAGAAGCCATGACCCCGGTTGCGGCTCCTGTCGATCTGTCGAAGCTGAAGCGCATCAAGCGCGAACTGGTCGCGCCGCCGTTCGTTCACGAACACGAACAAGTCGCCCCCGGTGAACCGCGCATCGTCGAATTCGAGATGCCGATCATCGAAAAGGAAATTCAGGTCGCCGATGACGCATGGCTTCAGGGCATGACCTTCAACGGGTCGATCCCCGGTCCGCTCATGGTCGTGCACCAGGACGACTATGTCGAACTGACGCTCATCAACCCGGCCGAGAACATGATGCAGCACAACATCGACTTCCACGCCGCGACCGGCGCGCTGGGCGGTGGTGCTCTCACGCTGGTGAGCCCCGGTGAACGCACGGTGCTTCGGTTCAAGGCGACCCGTCCGGGGACCTTCGTCTACCACTGCGCCCCCGGCGGCCCCATGATCCCGTGGCACGTCGTGTCCGGCATGGTCGGTGCCATCATGATCCTGCCGCGCGAAGGCCTGTCCGATCACAAGGGCAATCCCGTTACCTACGACAAGGTTTTCTATGTCGGTGAGAACGATTTCTACATCCCGAAGGATGAGAACGGGAACTACAAGCGGTTCGAGGATGTCGCGGAAAGCTATCCCGAGACCGAAGAGCTGATGAACGGCCTGATCCCGAGCCACGTGGTGTTCAACGGGGCCGTGGGCGCGCTGACCGGCGAGAATGCGATGACGGCCAAAGTGGGCGACCGCGTGTTGATCGTGCACAGTCAGGGCAACCGCGACACGCGCCCGCACCTGATCGGTGGACACGGCGACCTCGTGTGGGAAGCGGGCAAGTTCAACAACGTGCCCGACCGCGATCTCGAGACCTGGTTCATCCGGGGTGGGTCTGCCGGTGCTGCGCTCTACGAGTTCCTGCAACCGGGCATCTACGCCTACGTGAACCACAACCTGATCGAGGCGGTGAACCTTGGCGCAACGGCTCACTTCAAGGTCGAAGGTGATTGGAACAACGACCTGATGGAACAGGTCGTCGCCCCGACCGAAATCGTGGGCTGACCCGTTCACCACTCACGAAACACGGGGGGCGGCCGCAGACGTGGCCGCCCCTTTGCGATGGGAGAGAGCTGATGACACCTTTCATGACCATGCCCGCGCTGCTTCTGGCCGGACTTTTCGGCCTCTTCGGGGACGACACGCCCAAGATGGACAGCCCGGAAACGGTGACCGTTCCGTCGGGCGAGGTTGCGTTTCGGCCCTTCGGCAGCTTCAGCCATCAGGGTAAGACCCATACGCCCGCCCCGGTGCCGACGCAGGTGCGCGGCTTCGAGATCATGAAGTATCAGGTCACGCGCAGCGACTTTGCGGCCTGTGTCGCGGACGGGGTCTGCGCGGCCGAGGTCGTCACCGAAAGCAACCAGCCGCAGACCCATGTGAACTTCCACGACGCCGAGGTTTATGCGGCATGGCTGTCCGAACGAACCGGCGTGACGTGGCGACTGCCGACCGAGCCGGAGTGGCAGCGTGCCGCTGCTGAACGCTATGGCGATGCGACCCCGGAAGATGAGGACTACCTCGATCCCGGCCAACGGATGCTGGCGCAATACGAACGCGGCATCCTGCTGCGGGGGTCCGCGAGTTCGGCGTTGCGCCCCGCTGGCGGGTTCGGGGAAAACTCGATGGGCGTGGCCGATCTGTCGGGCAACGTCTGGGAATGGACGTCCGGCTGCATGGAAAACGGAACCTTGGACGCCGAGGGGCAGGTTGTCGCGAGCGAGCCCTATTGCACCGTCCGGGTCGCCGGGGGTCGTCACCGCGCGGCGATCATCGACTTCGTGCGCGATCCGCAGGTCGGCGGCTGCGCGGTCGGCTTGCCGCCGGACTACCTTGGGTTCCGGCTGGTGAAGGACGGTTGAGGGTTACGGCAGGGGCGAGACACCGATCACCGCGGTATGGCTCAGCAGCAAGGCAAACCACAGGATGATCCCGATGGCGGTGCGCTTCATAAAGCGCCCGCCATTTCTTTTGCGCCAAGAACAGTTGGCGAGGGGTGCGAGTGAGAACAGGCCTGTCGCCCGGAAAAAGGCGGGCGCGGTGTCCGGCCCAAGTTGCGCCTGTGCGCGGGCGTCGAAAATCGGGATCGCGGCCAGCGCGAGTGCGGCGAAAAGACCGAACAGGATGACGTGGGCGAGGTCGCCGTTGGGGACCAGATGCGCAAGCGACCAGAGCGCGAGCGCCAGAAACAGCGGATGACGCGAGATCGCGGCGAAACCGGGGTCCGCAGGGTCGAAGACCGCCTGCCGTTTGCCGCCCAGCGTGAAGGGCTGCGCGATCCCGATGCCGTTCACGATCAACACCGCTGCAAGCGGCATCAGAAGGTTGGGCGCCCAGCGTTTCCACGGCGCCTGCGGCCAGACCTCCACGAACGGGGCGCGCCCGGCCGCCACGATGACCCAGACCAGAAGGGCGAGGGACAACAGCCCATAGCCCGAAAAATACGCCCGGCGCCCGAATAGCCCGATCAACCGGCCGCGCAGGTCACCGATGCGCGGGACGAAATGGCTCGCGGTAAAGGCCACAAGGGCGAGGGTGTATTCGGTCCAGCCGGTCATCTCTCCGCCTGATCTATCAGGCGTTCGATGTGGCGTGCAAATGCGCGCGCAGCCGGCAGACCCAGCACCGCGCCGCCGAGCACCGACCAGTATGGGCTCAAGACGGGCAGTCCGACCCAGCTTCCCAAAAGAGACAGGAAAAACAGGTTCACCGCCGCTGCGCCCGCCGCGAAGGGATAGATCGCAGCGACCAGACGGGGCGAGGGGCGTTTCATCGGCGGCTCACCAACATCTGAACCGCGACGAGCGCGGCGATCAGCGCGACCGAGGCCACGAGGAACCAGAACTCGGCCACATCCGTCTGGGCTTGCGGAACCGGGCGCTCGAAGCTGGCGGCAAGCAGGGGGGCGGGAAGCAGCGCGGCGGCGGCGAAAAGGATGCGTTTCATGTCAGGTCTCCATCGTGAGCGTTTGGTAAATGTCGGGAAGCGCACGCGGCAGGCGGTCGGCGTGCGGCAGAAGCGTGAAACCGGAACGGCCGAAGATCCGCGCGAACCAGTCCTGCCCATCGGCATCTATGATGACGCCATGCACCGCCTGCCCCGATGCGCGCGCTTCGCGCACCGCCATGCGGCTGTCTTCGATCCCGTGCTGACCTTCGTAGTGGTCGAGATCGTTGGGTTTGCCATCGGTGAGGACAAGCAGCAGTCGCCGCGCGGCCCCTTCTTCGGCCAGTTGCGCCGAGGCGTGGCGGATCGCGGCCCCAAGCCGGGTATAGTGACCCGGGCGGAACCCGCCGATGCGGGCGGTCACCTCGCCGCTCATGTCTTCGTCGAAATCCTTGGCCCGGTGCAGGAACACGCGGTCGCGGCGCAGGGACGAAAAGCCCCAGATCGCAAGCCGATCCCCTGCCGTGTCGATGCCCGCAGCCAGCGCCGCAAGCGCCTCGCGCCCGACGTCGATCACCGAACGGTCGCCGATGTGCGCCTCGGTCGAGCGCGAGCAATCCATCAGGATCGCGACCGACAGATCACGGGCCATCGGGCGGGCGGACTGCCAGATGCGGTCGCTGCCCTCATGCCCCGCGACGATGTCGGCACGGCTCGACACCACCGCGTCGAGGTCGAGGTCATCGCCGTCCAACTGGCGCGGCAGGATCACCCGGCGCGGGTTGAGCGGGGCGAACTGCCGTTTGACCCGCGCGACGAGGCGTGGATCGGGCACGTAGCCGGTCGCAGGTTCGCCGGGCGCGTCCAGAACGCGGGTGTGGTCGGCCATGTAATCGCCGGTGCGGCGGTTCCATTCGGGATAGGTGAACGTGCCGGCGAGCCGTTCGTGGTCGGCATCCTGCGGCGACAGGTCGAGCGAGAGGCGCAGACGGGTCGCCGCGCGTTTCGAATTCTGCGACAGTGTGATCTGGTCCTGATCGTCCGCCGCCTTCTGCGCGTTCTCGTCGTCGTCATCCTCGACCATCCGGTTAAGGTTCAGGCTCTCGGCCCAGGACAAGATCGCCTCGAAACGGTGAACGATGAAGCTGTCGCGGCGGTCGGCCTGATCGCGGTCCTCGCGCTGGGCGGCCTTGCGCCCCTTCATCTCGGGCGCAGGCGTGGCGGGGGCGGGTTCGTCCCCGGCGGCACCCTTGCCCGGCGCGCGGTGCGTCAGGCGCAGCCAGATCGGGACCGGAGCATAAGGGCGATACCCACGGGGGGCAGCGCAGAAAAGGCACTCATCGCTGTCGTGCCCGCCTGCGAGTTGTCCGGTGATAATGGCCTCGACGCCCGCTTCGCAGGACGGCAGAGCGCTTCTGTTGCGCGTCACCCGGATATGCGTGCACATCTCGGCATAGGCGTTTCGCAGCCCCGGACAGGCGGCATAGGCGCGGTCAGCGGCCAGCGCATTTGCGGCGATCTCGGCCCGGTCGCGTGCGAGCGGGTCGTCATGGGGGCGCGGCAGGGCGACAAAGGCGGCGACGGCGGCGAGCCAGAGGTAGGCCGCGCGATTGAGCCGCGTTTCGGGAAAGACGTCCATCACGGGCGGCAGGGCAAGCCGGTCGCCGTCGAAACCCGCAACGTGTTCGCGGGGGCGCGTGCCGCCCAGCCTGCGCGCCCCGGCGATCCGGTGGGCCGAAGGCGTGGCGGCAACCGGGCCGATCTCGACCCCCGCGCCGCCGCCCAAGGCGCGATAAAGCGTGGCGATGCTGGCCTGCATCGTGTCCAGCGTCACCGCGGCCCCGGCATGGGTCGCGCCAGCCGCGGGCCGCGTGACCATGCCGTGCCACAGCGTGCCAACGGCTTCTTCCGGTTCAAGGAAGTCGCGCATTTTCATGGCGTCACCCGTATACGCTGGCTGTGAGGTCGCGCAGTGCCTGCTGCACGTCCGGTTCGTCCGACAGGGGTTCGACGATGGCCGCCTCGATGGCGTCGTCGCTGCGCATACCGCCCGCGATCAGCGTCCCGGCATAGATCAGAAGCCGGGTGGAAACGCCTTCCTCCAGATCCATGCCCGACAGCTTGCGGATATGCCCGGCCAGCCGGACCAGAGCACCCGCCCGGTCCGTGTCCAGCCCGGCTTCGCGGGCGACCACGCCGGTTTCCAGATCAGGCTCGGGGAAATCGAAGCCGATCGACAGGAACCGTTGCCGGGTCGAAGGCTTCAGCTTCTTCAGCACGTTCTGGTAGCCGGGGTTGTAACTCGCCACCAGCATGAAGGACGCGGGCGCGACCAGTTCCTCGCCCGTCCGGTCGATGACCAGCCGCCGCCGGTCGTCGGTCAGCGGGTGAAGCACCACGGTCACGTCCTTGCGCGCCTCGACCACCTCGTCGAGATAGCAGATCCCGCCCTCGCGCACCGCGCGGGTCAGCGGCCCGTCGACCCAGACGGTTTCGCCGCCTTTGATAAGGTAACGCCCGATCAGGTCGGCCGCCGACAGGTCGTCGTGACAGGCGACGGTGTGGAGCGGCAGGCCCAGACGCACCGCCATATGCTCGACGAAGCGTGTCTTGCCGCAGCCGGTCGGCCCCTTCAGAAGAAGGGGCAAACCGTTTTCATGGGCCGTCTCGAACAACTCGCACTCGCTTGCGTGCGGGCTGTAGAACGGCAGGTCGGGGGTCATGTCCAGGGTCATGGTCATTCCCCCGCCTGCGCCACGATCGGGCCGGGCTGGATCAGCTCACGCCGCACCATGACCAGCGAGTGGATGAACAGGATCGCACCCAGCACCACCGCCACACCCGAGCCGAAGCGCATGATGTAGAACAGGTCGAGCTGATCCTGCACGTCCATGTAATACTCGCCGAGGATCCGCTGCATATGCGTCTGGATCGTGCCCGCGAAGGTCAGCGTGAAGGTCATGAACGCCATGCCGCCGGTCATCAGCCAGAAGGACGCCATGTTGAGCACCTGATTATAGGGCGCACGCTTGCGAAGCTGCGGCATCGCATAGGTGAACATCGCGAGGTTCAGGGCCACATAGGCGCCATAGAACGCGAGGTGCCCGTGCGCCGCCGTGATCTGCGTGCCGTGGGTGTAGTAGTTCACCCCGTGCAGCGTGTGCAGGAACCCCCAGACGCCCGCGCCGAAAAAGGCGACCGTGGACGAGCCCAGCGACCACAGAAGCGCGGCCTTGTTCGGGTGGTTGCGGCGGCCCTTCCAGACCATGACGAAGGCGAAGGTCATCATGGCGAAGAACGGGATCACCTCGAGCGTCGAGAAGATCGAGCCGACCCACTGCCAGTACCCCGGCGTGCCGATCCAGTAGAAGTGGTGGCCGGTGCCGAGGATGCCCGAGAACAGCGCCAGCGCCACGATGACGTAGAGCCATTTCTCGATCACCTCGCGGTCCACGCCCGTGAGTTTCAGCATCAGGAAGCCGAGGATCGCCGCCATGACCAGTTCCCAGGTCGCTTCGACCCAGAGGTGCACGACCATCCACCAGTACATCTTGTCGAGCGACAGGTTGTCCGGGTTGATGAACGCGAAGACCCACAACAGGCACAGAAGCCACAGCCCCATGAGCAGGATATTGGTGATCGCGGTCTTGCGGCCCGCCAGTGCGGTCAGCGAGATATTCACAAGGAAGATCACCGCCGCGACGAGGATGCCGAACTTGACCCAGAGCGGTTGTTCAAGGAACTCGCGCCCGCCGTGGATGCCGACGAGATAGCTTCCCACCGCGCCCAGCGTGCCCACCAGCAGGATGATGAGCTGGATATAGGCGAGCTTGGTCGAGAACAGCTCGCGCTCGGCCTCCTCGGGGACGAGGTAGTAGGCCGCGCCGAAGAAGCCCAGCAACAGCCAGACGATCAGGGCGTTGGTGTGGATCATCCGCACGATGTTGAACGGCAGAAGTTCGGACAAGGTGTTGGGCGAGACATAGATCCAGCCCGCGAGAAGCCCGCCCAGCACCTGAATGGCGAACAAGGCGAGAGCGGCGAAGAAGTAGTATTTCGCCACGGATTGAGATTGGTATTTCATGTGCTTTCTCCGATTGCGCGCGTCGCGCTTGGCTTAGCCCGCGTCGTTCGGCGGCCAGTTCTGGGTGTTGGTCTGATCGGCCCACCGCAGGAATTCCGCGAGGCCGCGCATCTCTTCGTCGGTGATTTCGAAGTGTGGCATCTGGCGGCGGCCCTCGATCCCAGACGGCTGCGCCTCCATCCATCCCTTCAGAATGTCGAACGCGCCCTCGGGGTCGTCCGCGACGCCCCAGCGGGTCATCACGTTGCCGACCTCCGGCGCGAAATAGGCGCCTTCGCCGTGCAATGTGTGGCAGTTGATGCAGGAGTTGCGCTCCCACACTTCCTTGCCCAGCCGCACCTCTTCGGTGATCGGTGCGCCTGCGGTCGAGGTCTTGACGATAAAGCGATGGCTTTGCGCCGTGAGGGCCACGAACACGACGACGAAGAAGATACTCCCCCCGTAGAAGACGTTCCTGGCCCGTGATTTCGTGAGTATGTCTGACATGTCACGGTCCCGTTTGTTGGTGTCGATGCACCTGACCTAACGGGCGCGACCGTGCCGCTTGTTGTGGAAACGCAAAGTTACGCGCGATTGGATCGGGCAGGGTGCCGGGAAAGGAGCCCGACATGCCCAGACGCCCCCGTTTCGACGACCCGGACCTGCCCCTGTCCACCCTGTTCGGTGAATGGCCGGATATGGTGGAGGTGTTTCTGGCCAAGCAGATGCTCTGCCCCGGCTGCCCGGTGGCCCCGTTCCACGCGATCACCGATGCCTGTGAGGAATACGAACTGGATGAAGAGGCGTTTCGCGCCGAGTTGCGGCGGGCGGCCCGGTTGCCCTAGTTCGGCCTAGCCCTGCGCGCCGGACAGCAGCACCAGCTCATGCGGGTTCGTCACGATGATATGCTTGCGCCGTGACGCGACCACCCCGTCCTTTTCCCATGCCGACAGAAGCCGGCTGACGGTGTGCAGCGTCGTCCCGGTCATGTCCGAGATATTCTGCCGGGTGATCGGAAACCCGATCTCGATCCCGTCATCGGTGCGCCGCCCGCTTTGGTTCATCATACGAAGCACGGCGCAGGCCACCCGTTTCTCGACCGCCTTAGTCGCCATTTCGGTCAGCGTGGTCTGGATTTCCCCAAGCCTGCGGCCAAGCGTCTTGTAGCTTTCGGTCGCGAAGCCATCGTAGGTCTTCGTGAACTCGTCCCACAGGGTCATCGGCCATGACAGGGCGATCGATTCCGCGGCGGCGATGGCCGTCGCCGGATAGGTGTCGCGCTGAAGCGCCCGCGCGATGCCGAAGAGCTGACCGGGCGCGATGTGCAGGACGATGATCTCTTCCCCGCCCTCGGTCGACCGGATCACGCGCAGGTAGCCATCGAGCAGAAGATAGAACCGCTCTGCATCGTGCCCCTCGCTGAAGATCGCCATGCCCTCGTCATACCGGCGCGACGAGGCCTGACTCAGGATGTCGCGGATCTGCCCCCGCTCCAGACGACTGAAGGGCGGAAGATCGGCAAGAAGGCTTTCATCGAGCTTGGCCAAAATAGCTCCGGAAGTTTGTCGAAGTGCAATGTTCGATCTCTGGAAGTAACGGAAAAGGCCGTCAGACGAAATAGGAATACACCGAAAGGAAAGACCGATGAAACGCCTCCTGATCTCTGCCGCGCTCGCCCTTCTGGCCGGGGCCGCCTCTGCCGAAACCATCGAAATTCAGATGCTGAACAAGGGTGACGACGGCGCGATGGTGTTCCAGCCCGCATTCGTGCAGGCCCAGCCCGGCGACGTGATCCACTTTGTCGCGACCGACAAGGGGCACAATGTCGAAAGCATCGAAGGGATGCTTCCCGAGGGCGTCGAAGCCTTCAAGACCAAGTTCAACGAGGATTTCGAGATGACCGTCGATGCCGAAGGCGTCTACGGCGTGAAATGCACGCCGCACTACGGCATGGGCATGGTCGCCCTGATTCAGGTGGGCGAAGCCGTCAATCTCGATGACGCCGCCGACGTGCAGCAGAAAGGCAAATCCAAGGGCCGCATGGCCGACCTGATCGCACAGGTTCAGTGACGTCCAGTCCCTTCGTCACTGTCACTGAAAGGGCGGCGCCATGCGTCGCCCTTTCGACCTCGAGGAGCATCCCATGGCAAACGGCAAAACATATACCGGCCCCGCGATCCTGTCCGCCGGGTTCCGCCCCTTTTTCCTGCTCGCGTCAGGTTTCGCCGCATTGGCGGTGGCGGTCTGGCTTGCGATCTGGACGGGCCTCATCACGCTCTCGTCGGTCTTTTCGCCCGTCGACTGGCACGTCCATGAGATGATCTTCGGCTACGGCGCGGCGGTGGTGGCCGGGTTTCTGTTCACCGCCGTTCCGAATTGGACCGGACGCCTGCCGACACGCGGAATGCCACTGGCGGGGCTGGCGCTGGTCTGGCTTGCCGGACGGCTCGCCTCGTCCGGCCTGCTGCCGCTCGGTCCCGTTGGCTTACTCGGCGTCGATCAAGCCTTTTTGCTGCTCGTCGGGGCGATGATCGCGCGTGAAATCGTGGCTGGGCGCAACTGGCGCAACCTGAAGGTGCTGGTGCCGGTCACCCTGTTCTGGGCCGCGAACATCGCCTACCACGTCGAAGCGATGACCACGGGCACGGCATCCTCCGGGCACCGCATCGGCATCGCGATCCTGATCTTTCTCATCATGCTGATCGGGGGCCGGATCATTCCCAGCTTCACGCGAAACTGGCTCGTGAAACAGGGCGGCACGCGGCTTCCCGTTCCGTTCGACCGCTTCGACGGGTTCGCCATTCTGACCGCCGTGATCGCGCTTGCCTTCTGGGTCCTTCAGATCGAGGGACCGATCGCAACGATCCTCCTTGGTTTCGCGGGGTTCGTGCAACTGGCCCGCCTGTCGCGCTGGCGGGGTGAGCGGACGTTGCGCTCACCCCTCCTTTTCATGCTTCACGTCGCATACGGTTTCATCCCCGTGGGCTTCCTGTCCGCCGCCCTGTCCTCAGCGGGAGTCGTCAGCGCGGCGGCAACGCTTCACCTGTTCGGGGCGGGTGCCGTGGGTGCCATGACCGTCGCCGTCATGATCCGGGCGACGCTGGGCCACACCGGCCGCGATCTTGTCGCCGGGCCGGTCGCGACCGGGGCATTCGTCGCCCTGACGCTCGCGACCCTGTTGCGCGTCATCGCCGAAGTCGATGGCGTGAACCGTGCCGTGTTCGTCGAAAGCGCAGGCATCCTCTGGGTATGCGCCTTCGCCTTTGTGGCGGGGAAAATCTGCCTTGCGGTAACCTCCGACAAGCCCCGGCGCAAACGCCCGTCCTCGGCGGCCGGTCACGGTGACCAAGGACGATGACGGTGCGGCGTGCGGGACGACGGGCCAGGCCTTGTCCGCACGCCGTAGACAGTCAAAGCCCCTGCGACTGCGCCGCCCAGACGAGCGAGAACAGAAGCAGGGCCGCCGACAGCCCGCACGCGACGGTGCGGACGGTGTTCCAGAAGGTCCAGCGGGGCAGATAGGTCCGGGTCCAATAATCCACCGTCGTCTTTTCCGAGGCGTCCATACCCGCCAGAGCTTCGTTCATCGGCACGTTGAAGGCGACCGTCACGCCGAAGCATCCGACGAAATAGATCAGACCGGCGAGCACCATAACGGTTCCCGGCCCGTGACCGACGCCGATCGCGCCATAGGCCGCGAGCAGCAGGGATACGGGGGCCAGACCGAGGAAAAGCACCATAAAGGCCCAGTGAAAGACTTCCCGATTGATGGCCTGCATCGTGTCGACGCCATCCGTCTGGGCAAGGGACCGCATGATGAAATCCGAGAAGGCAAGGAAGACGCCACCGACCAGCGCATATGCGAGGACGGCGAGGTGGGCGAGATAGAGAGTAAGGGGTGACATCGGAATTTGCTCCTGTGTTTGGGGCGGCGGCGGGGCGGTAAGCGCCACGCCACCGCATCAAGATCAGTTCGGGGTTCGTGCCGGGGTGCGGCGTTGGGCGGCAGACCGAAGGCGCTGTCGGAACGCCGCAAGACAAAGCGCGGCGATAAGCAGTTCGAAGACGAGCGCGCCGACAAGGCCGCCGGAGGGCATCCCGTCCATCGCGAGCCCGACCAGCCGCCCGACCGGGAAGGCGATGAAGACGGTCAGCGCCGACACGATGGCGGGCAAGAGCATCGGCTGCCGCCAGATGCCCAGCAGCATCACAAGGCCGAACCCGGCAAGCCCGGCGCCGGGCGCGCGCAGTTCGCTCAACAGACTGGCATCGTCGCCAAGGGCGATGCCGTAACTGGCGTAAAAGGAATGGGGCGCGAACAGGATGAAAGCGCCGATGGTCAGGGCGGCAAGGCCCGAGAGGCCGAGCGCCGCTTTTTCGATCAGGGTGGTCGTCATGTCATAGTCCTTTCGTGCGATGGTCTCAGGCCGCGTTCGTCCACGCGCCCGTTCGGGCAGCCGCGCGGGCGAAATCGGCGAAGTCGCGGGGGGACCGGCCCAATGCCCGCATCACGCCGTCGGTGGTGCGGGCGTTGCACCCGTCCAGCGTCTCGCGTGCGATGGCGGTGAAGACGTCGGCGACGAAAGTCCCCCCGGCTTCCGCAATGGTCTCGTGGAAGGCGTCGAAACTGATCGGGATATGGCGGATGCTTCGCCCGGTCGCGCGCGAAAGCTCGCCCGCCATGTCCGCGAAAGACATCGGACGCGGCCCCGTCACTTCGTAGAGTTCGCCCCGGTGCCCGTCTTCGGTCAGCGCCGCAACCGCGACGTCTGCGATGTCGTCGATGTCGATGATCGGCTCGACCACCTCGCCGCCGGGCATGGGCAGGACGCCTGCAAGGACCGGATCGCGCAGATACCCTTCCGAGAAGTTCTGGGCGAACCACGCGGCCCGGACGATGGTGAAATCGACGCCGGACCCCCGCACCACGTCTTCGCCCAGCCGCGCGTGATGTTCGCCGCGACCGGAAAGCAGCACGAGATGTTCGACCTCGACGTCACGCGCCGTTTCGCACAGGGACTCCAGCTTCTCGACCGCACCGGGGAAGGCGAGATCGGGGAAATAGGTGACATAGGCGGCACGCGCGCCGCGCAGGGCCGGAGCCCATGTCTCGGGCGCGTCCCAGTCGAAGGGCGTGACGGAATTGCGCGCGCCGCGCCGCACTGCAACGCCGCGCGCTTCGAGGCGGCTGGCGACACGACGGCCGGTCTTGCCGGTCGCGCCGATCACGAGGATGGGTTTGTCTTGCAACGGATATCTCCTTGGCTTGGGTTTCGGTAGCCAAGGGATAAGCGCGTGGATGCAGCGGGGTATTGACCGGCAAGGCCACGTTATTGACCCGCGCCGCCATCGCCGCCGTTCAGCGGAGCGACAGATCCTTGCGATAACTCGCGGGCGTCGTGCCGACCCAGCGTTTGAACGCGCGGGTAAAGGCGCTTTGTTCTGAGAACCCGGTCAGAAACGCGATTTCGGCCAGCGTATGACTTTCATCCCGCAAAAGCCCTTCGGCAAGATCGCGGCGCGTCTCTTCGGTGAGGCCCTGAAAATTCATCCCATGCTCGGACAGGCGCCGATGAAAGGACCGCGCACTCAGCCCAAGGCCGCGCGCGATCTCGGCCATCTTCGGCGCGCCTTCGCTCAGGGCCTGCGCGATGGCCGCCTTGGCCTGCGTCACGACTTCCGGTTCGCGGGTGATCTGCGAAAGCTCCGCGTCGAGATGCGTGGTGAGATACTGTGAAATCCCTTCGTCACCCAGAATGTTGGGCCGTGAAAGCGTCTCGTCCGCGTAAAGGATCGCGTCGAGGTCGGCCCCGAAACGCACCGGGCAACCGAACCACTCCTCATGCGCGGCGACACGCTGCGGGGCGGGATGGCAGACCAGCACTTCCATCGGGGCGAGCGGCACGGGGCAGACCTGCCGCGCGATGGACACCGCGCTCGCAAGCGTCGCTTCGTTCGACAGCCGCATCCCAAGACGTCGTTCGCCGTCGCGATGCAGGATGAAAAGCGTGCCGCCGACCGCTGGCCGTAGTTCATATTCGACGACGCTGGTCCAAAGCCGCGCATAGCGTTCCACCCGCGCATAGGACGCGCCAAGGGTCGTGGCGGCCTTGAACGCCAGACCCAGCGCGCCGTATTCGTCGAGCCGCATGGAAGCACCCACGCGCACCGGAAGGTCGGTGACGTCGATCCGGTCGGCGATCCTTTCGAGCATGTCATAATAAAGCTCGGCGGGAACCATCTGCCCGGCGTCCGGTGCGCTATCGGGAGTGATCCCGACATGGGCCAGCATTTCCGCGGCGTCGACAGCATCGCCGGCCGCAGCGACCACCTTGCGTGCGAAAAGCGACGTCACATACCCCATGCCCGCTATCCTACGGCGCGTATGGGATACCGCCAAGCTTACCGGGTCCGCACGGAAAGGCGCTCGGCACCCCCCGGTTTCCGGGCCTTCGCTTGCGTGGCCGGGTGCGAGCTTTTACACTGGCCCACAGGCTTCGCCGTTCCCGTTCTTCGCCTCGAAAGGCCCGCATGTCATTCGCCAAGGTCATCGTCCTGACGCTCATCCTTGCGTTCGCCGGCGCGTCGGGCGTGACGATGAACATGGGTGAGATGCACGATCCTGCGGCAACCTCCGCAAAGGCGCATTGCGACGCCTGCCCCGAGACGGCAGAGATCGGCATGGCGAAGGCGCATGTCGGAGCCTGTGCGAACGGGGCGAGCTGCATGTTGAATGCAGTGGAAGCGGTGCAGCTGCCCGTCGTGCTCATCCGCGTCGCGCGGGATTGGAGAAGCCTTCCACCCGATACCGCCTTCGTCTCGACCACCCCACAACTCGATCTGCCGCCTCCGCGCGCCTGAGGCTGTTCCCTTTGTCATCCATCGGGGCCACCCGATGATCCCGACCCGTGCAATTGCGCGCGAACAGTTCGATCGAGAGTCACATGAACAAACCCCTGCTACTGGCCGTTCTGGCCGCCGCCGTCCTTGGCGGTATCTACGTCGTCACCCGTCCGGGCACATCTGCCCAGGACACCACCACCAGTGCGGTCGCCGAACCTGCCGAGGGCGATCCCCTCGTCACCGTCACCCTTCCGCAAACGCTTTCCGACCAAGCCCAGATGGGCGAGCGCGGTTTCAACGCGGTCTGCGCCGATTGTCACGGCGAAAACGCGCAGGGCAAAATGGGGTTCGGTCCGCCGCTGGTGCACAAGATCTATGAGCCGTCCCATCATGCCGATATGGCGTTCCAACTGGCGGTCCAGAACGGCGTCACGGCGCACCACTGGAAGTTCGGCAACATGCCTCCGCAAGAGGGGCTGACAGGTGCAGATGTGCAGGCGATCACGGCCTACGTGCGTGAACTGCAACGAGCGAATGGGATCGAGTGATGGGGCGCCTCAATCTCACCCGCCGCGGTTTCTGTGCCGGGGGCGTGGCGGCGTTCAGCGTCCGCCCGACATGGGCCGCCACGCCCGATGACCTGACCGCGCGCAAAGCCCGCGTCCAGCTTGCCCCGGACGGCTACCCGATGACCGAGGTGTGGTCGTATGACGGCACGCTGCCGGGCAGAACGATCCGCGTCGGACAGGGCGAACGGGTCACCCGCCGTCTGGTCAACGACCTCGACGTGCCGACCTCGATCCACTGGCACGGCATCCGCATCGACAACGCGATGGATGGCGTGGCTGGCCTGACGCAGGACGCGGTGCCGCCCGGCCACACCTTCGACTATGACTTCGTGGCGCCGGATGCCGGGACCTACTGGTATCACGCCCACACCAATTCGATGGAGCAGGTGGCGCGTGGCCTGTCCGGGCCGCTGATCGTGGAAGAAGCCGACGCGCCCGAGGTGGACGCGGACGAGGTTCTGATGCTCGACGACTGGCTGATCGACCCGGACAGCGGCCAGTTCTTCGATGACTTCGATCAGCCCATGGCCCTGTCCCATGCCGGGCGCATGGGCAACCTGATCGGGACCAACGGGCAGTATCAACTGGAGATGCCCGCACAGTCCGGTGCGCGGCTTCGTCTGCGCCTCATCAACGCGGCCAACGCGCGGATCTTCGTGCTGCGGCTTCAGGGGCTTTCGGGCTGGTCCGTCGCGCTCGACGGGATGCCGCTTGCCGCCCCGGAACCCGTGATGGACGAGATCATCCTCGCCCCGGCGCAGCGGATCGACCTGATCGTCGACGTGACCGCGCCGGAGGGCGAAACCGCCGCGCTGCTTCGTCTCGACGATGACGACCAGTGGCGCGGTCAGGTCGCCTTCCCGGTGCAGGGAGCGCGGTCCGGCCCCCGTCGCGACCGCCCGGCGGCATTGCCCCCCAATCCGAATACGGCGCTGCCCGACCTGACGGCTGCGCGGTCGCTCGACATGGTCATGGAGGGCGGTGCGATGGGGCGGCTCGCGACGGCCCGTTATAAGGGCCGCGACATGGGGTTTCGCGATCTCGTGGGGCAGGGCCAGTTCTGGTCGCTCGCCGGACAGGTCGGGATGAGCGACGAACCCTTCGCCGAACTCGAACGCGGCGAGGTCGTCCGGCTGCGGATCGAAAACCGGACCGTGTTCGCCCATGCCATGCACCTGCACGGGATGCACTTTCGCAAGGTCGCGGCGGATGGCGCCCTCGGCCCCTTGCGCGACACCATCCTGAGTATCCCCGAGGAACCGCTCGAAATCGCCGTCTCGGCCGACAATCCGGGCAAATGGTTGTTCCACTGCCACATGCTCGGACACGCCAGGAGTGGTATGACCACTTGGATCGACGTGACCTGAACCCAACGAAAGAGGAGGACCAATGAAACTCGTCAAACCTGTCATCTCAGCTGCACTCACCGCTCTCGCCACCACGGCGCTTGCCCATACCGGGGTGAAGGACCCGGACGTCAAGGCGCGCATGGACGGCATGAGCGCGATTGCGGATGCCGTCAAAACCATCGGTCTGATGGCGAAGGGCGAAACGGACTTCGACTCGGCGGCGATCGACGCGGCTCTGGCCGAGATCGAAACGCGCGCGGCGCGCATCCCCGAACGCTTCGAAACCGAAGTCATCACGCCCAAGTCCGAAGCCCGCCCGGCGATCTGGGACGAGATGGAGGCGTTCAGCGAAAAGGCACTCGCCCTCGAAACGCTCGCGGCCACCCGTCAGGGGACCGTGGCCTCTCCCGATGATCTCGGCGCGCTGATGGGCGACATCGGGACATCGTGCAAATCCTGCCATTCGGAATATCGGGAATGAAGCCGATCCTCATCGCTTGCGTGGCGTCAGTCACCCCGTTCGCCGCGCTGGCCGACCACGTCCTTGGCGGCGCGGACATCGCGAACGGCGAAGCGGTCTATGCCGAAACCTGCGCCTCCTGCCACGGCGCACGGCTCGAGGGGCAACCGGACTGGCAATCGCCCGGACCGGACGGCGTGATGCCAGCGCCACCCCACGACGAAACCGGACACACATGGCATCACGACAGTCAGCTTCTGTTCGACTACACCAAGTTCGGTGGGCAGGCGGCGCTGGAGGCGCGTGGGGTCAAAGGGTTCACAAGCGGTATGCCCGCCTTCGAGGAGGCCCTGAGCGACGCCGAAATCCGCGATGTCCTCGGCTTCATCCGCTCGACATGGCCTGACCGTGTGCAGGAGGTGCAGGATATGCGTAGCCACCAATCCGGGGGCTGAGAGGCGGGGGGGCCGGATTTGCCCGGTCTTTACCGCTCGCGCCGAGCGTTGGGGCGAAGCGAAAGCGAAGCCCTGTCAGACCCACTCCCCTGCCGATGTGTTGGGCAACGCTTTCACTGCGCACCGAAAAGCGCCCTATCTCAGCCCGAACAACTGCTCCCGGACCGACGTCAGGTGGTCCCGCATCGCGTTCTCGGCGCTTTCGGGGTCGCCGCTTTGGATCGCGGCAACGATGGCCTCATGCTGGCGGTTGGTGGCGGAGGGCGCGGTCTCTTGACCGAATACGGCGTTCAGCCGCGTGTCGAGCCCGCTGCGACCCTGACCGCGCAGCGTATCGTGCAGCAAAAGCAACAGCGGATTGCGGGTCGCCGTCGCGATCAGGCGGTGAAGGCGTTCGTCCAGCCGTTTCCATTGCGCGTATGACGCCGCCGTTTCCATCTCGGTCAGGCATTTCTCCATCGCCGACAGGTCTGCGGGCCGGGCGTTGATCGCGGCCTGACCGGCGAGCATCGGTTCCAGCAGGCGCCGGGCATCCATGATGTCGCCAAGGCTGACGTCGGCCGCCCATTCAGGCGCGGTCGGGTCGACTTCGCGCTCGCCGATAAAGGTGCCCTTGCCGACGTGACGCCAGATCAGGCCCTCGTCCTCCACGCGCTTCAGAAGCGTGCGCAGACGCCCCCGCGACACGTCGAGCGCCTCGGCCAGCTTCGGTTCGGGCGGAAGCTGGGTGTTACCGCGTTCGGCCTCGCCTTCGATGAAGGCGCGCAGCCGGGAAAGATCGTCGATGCCGTCCAAGGGGCCTCCAGTGATTGCCCGTTTTTAACGGGTGCCGCCGCTTCGCTCAATCAATATCAATCAATCAATTGACACGCATCAATAATGTATTTACCACGCTTCGACATGGAAATGAGGGTGGTATGAGCGGAGCAAGCGCAGAATTGACCTTGGGCACGCGGTTCGTCGGCGGCGACGCTGTCGAGCGGGCGTTCGATTGGGGGCAGGCCATCGACGCCTTGCGCACGGCCTATGCGGGCGACGTGACCGAGGCGATGTTTCCCGACCGGACCATGGCGCGGGGCGACGGGCTTTGGCTGCGCACGCTTTCCGGCATCGCCCCGGACGGCGGGCTGATGGGGGCCAAGATGATCGCGGCCAATATCCGCGCGCGGCGGGCGAGCTATTTCATCCCGCTTTTCGACCAGGAGACGGTTGAGCTTCGTGCGCTGCTGGATGGGAACGCGATCACCGGGTTTCGCACGGCGGCGACCACTGCGCTTGCTCTCGACGCCCTCGGCCGTCCGGGCGCGGTCCGGGTCGGGCTGCTCGGCACCGGGTTCGAGGCGCAGAACCATCTGCGCGCGCTTGCAACGATCCGCCAGATCGACCGGGTCGAGGTGTTCAGCCCGTCGCCCGACAGCCGGGCGCGGTTCGTCGCGGCGGTGGCCGATCTGGGGCTGAGCGTGGTGGGATGCGACAGCGCGGAAGCGGTCGTCGACGCTGCCCCCGACATGCTGATCTGCGCCGCGCGGGCGCGGGACGAACAGCCCCTCTTTGACGGTGCGCGGCTTGCACCCGGTATGACGGTCGCCTCAATCGGATCGACCCTGCCTGAGCAGCGGGAGGTCGACGTGACGACCCTTCGCCGTGCCGCGCGGATCGTGGCGGACATGCCGAACGAGGTGGCGCATGACACGGGCGATCTGATCGCGGCAAAGGCCGACGGTGCTGACCTGACAGACCGGATCGTCCCACTGGCCGATGTGATCGGCGGGCGCGTCGCGGGGCGGGAAAGCGCGGATGAGATCGTGCTCTACAAGTCGGTCGGCGGGGCCATTCAGGATCTGGCGGTCGCGGCGATGTGCTTTCACCGGGCCGAAGCGATGGGTCTGGGCGTGATGCTGCCGGACACCATCCGGCCGGTTCTGAAGTGAGGGCGGGGCGAATGACGGGCAGAGATATCCTCTCCGATGCCGGGCTATGGCGCGATGCGGCCTATGTGAACGGCGCGTGGGTGTCGGACGGCAAGGCAGGGACCATTGACCTGTGCAATCCGGCGACCGGGGCCACGCTCGCCACGTTGCCGCAGCTCGACGCCGGGCAGGTGCGGGATGCTGTCGATGCGGCGGAGGCCGCGTTCGGGCCGTGGCGGCTGCGCCCCGCCAAGGACCGCGCGAAACTCCTGCGCCGCTGGTTCGATCTGATGACCGCGCACGCCGACGATCTGGCGCGGCTCATTGTGCTGGAAGAGGGCAAGCCCTTTGCCGAGGCCAAGGGCGAGGTCGCCTATGCCGCGTCCTTCGTCGAATGGTTCGCGGAAGAGGCCAAGCGCATCCGGGGCGACGTGATGGCCGCGCCCGAGGCCGGGCGGCGGATCGTCGTCTTGAAGGAACCCGTGGGCGTCTGCGCTGCGATCACGCCGTGGAACTTTCCGGCGGCGATGATAACGCGCAAGGCCGCGCCGGCGCTGGCAGCGGGCTGCACGATGGTGGTGAAGCCAGCCGGGCAGACCCCGCTGACCGCGCTGGCACTTGCCGAACTCGCCCACCGTGCGGGCATCCCGGCGGGCGTCTTCAACGTGGTGCTGGGGCGGGCGAGCGTTGTGGGCGGCGAACTGACGGCCAACCCAAAAGTGCGCAAGATCACCTTCACCGGGTCGACCGAAGTGGGGCGGCTGCTGCTTGAGCAATCCGCCGCGACGATCAAGAAAGCGTCGATGGAACTGGGCGGCAACGCGCCGCTTCTGGTGTTCGATGACGCCGATCTGGAAACCGCCGTCGACGGGTTCATCGCCACGAAATACCGCAACACCGGGCAGGCCTGCATCAGCGCCAACCGCGCCTATGTGCAGGCCGGTATCCACGACGCTTTCGTCGCACGCCTCGCGGAAAAGGTCGGCGCGCTCAAGGTGGGCGAGGGGTTCGAAGATGGCGTCCAGCAAGGCCCGCTGATCGACGCGGCGGCGGTCGAGAAGGTCAAGGATCACATCGCGGACGCCGTGGCCCATGGGGCGCAGGTCGTCTGCGGCGGGGCCACGCACAATCGCGGGCCTCTGTTCTTCCAGCCGACCGTGCTGTCCGGCGTCACGCAGGCGATGAAGATCACGTGGGAAGAGACGTTTGGCCCTATCGCGCCGGTCGTGAAATTCGAGACTGAGGCCGAGGCCGTCGCCATGGCCAACGACACCGAATTCGGGCTGGCCGCCTATCTGTTCGCCCGCGATGGCGCGCGGCTCTGGCGTGTGTCGGCGGCGCTTGAGGCCGGGATGATCGGGGTCAACACGGGCCTCATCTCAAACGAGGTCGCGCCGTTCGGCGGGATCAAACAGTCGGGGATCGGCCGCGAAGGTTCGGTCTACGGCATCGACGAATTCATGGAACAGAAATACCTGGCCTGGGCCGGGGCAGGAGAGGCGGAGCTGGGCTGATGGCACGATATATGAAGGATGAGGCGCGCAAATGGGTGCGCGAGACGCTGGTGGGCGCGGTCAACTGCACGATCCCGTCGTTCTCGAATGACCTGACCCGGATCAACGAAGCCGCGATCCGGCATGATACCCGGCGGGCAATCGAGCACGGCTTCGTCGGCTCGCTCGCCGTGTCCGAAGTGTCGATCACGCTGCCGGAATACATCGATTTCATGCGGATCATGAAGGCCGAGGCAGGCGACGATCTGGTCATCGTGCATCACGCAAGCTGGAACACGCTGGAGCAGAACATCGAGGCCGTGCAGTTGGCCGAGGAGGCCGGGGCGGAGTTCGTGCTCCTGTCCTATCCGCCCGCGTTCTATCCCGAGAGCGAGGATGACATTTACGACTACACGCGCGCGATCTGCGATGCGACGACCCTCGCCGTGATGCTGTTTCCGATGTTCCTGTGGGGCTTCAACACGCGGGTGCATCCTTCGGACATTCCGACCAGCGTGATGCGGCGGCTGATCGACGATTGCCCCAACGTGGCGGCGATCAAGGCCGAGGGGGGCTTTCCGTCGATCCAGAGCGTGATCGAATGTCACCGCCTGTTCGGGGACGAGGTCGTCATCTCGATGCCGATCGAGGGCGAGTTGATCCCGCTGTCGCAGGTGATGCCGCTGCAACTGTCGGCCACGTCGGATCACGAATACTGGGGGCCGCTCATCCCGCAGGTGATGCAGCATCTGCGGAGCGGCGAATACGACGCGGCGACCGAGGTTTACTGGCGGATGCATCCGGCGCGAAAGGCCAAGGGGATGGTCGCGCAGCAGATGCACGGCGGGTTCTTCATCAACCGCTACGTCTGGAAATTCCAAGGTTGGCTTCAGGGCTACAACGGCGGTCCGCTTCGGATGCCGACCCAGCGCATCCACGATCCGCAGATGAACGCGCTGCGCAAGGGGCTGATCGACGCCGGGCTGTCCCCGTCGATGGAGCCGTTCCGCGACTTTTTCATCGGACGCCATCCGATGTGACCGCGCCCGACACGGCGCATTTTCAGGGAGAGAGAGATGAAACGACTGATTGCAACGCTGGCCGTGGCCGCGGGTCTTGCCGCCCCCGCGCTGGCCGAGGACGTGGTGAAGTTCGGCAGCCTCAGGGTGCCGGTGCAGGTCTATGCCGGGATGGGAAAAGGCTTCTTCGAGGCCGAGGGGATCACGGTGGAACCGACGTTCTTCAAGTCAGGGTCCGAGATCGCGCCTGCGGTCGCCACGGGTCAGGTCGATGCGGCCATCACCACCTCGGGCGCGGCGCTGTTCAACGCGCTGGCGCGGGGGGCGGAGTTCACGATTGTCGCCGAGGCGCTGAACATCGAACCGGGCGCGCCGGGTGGCGATCCGACCGCAATCATGGTGCGCAGCGACTCCGGGATCGAAAGCGGCGCGGACCTTGCAGGCAAGAAGATCGCCGTGACCGCGCCGGGGCAGATCCTCGACATGATCGTGAACGAATATATCGTGCAGTCGGGCGTGAACCCGGAGGACGTGACCAAGGTGGGCATGGCCCCGCCCGACATGGTACCCGCGCTGACCAACGGATCGGTGGACGCCGCGATCATGATCGACCCGTTCCAGTCCATCGCGCTGGGCGGCGGCACCGTCACGCGGCTTGTGCGCGCGTCCGAGGTGATGCCGGGCACCTCGCAGGCCTTCATGGTCTACTCGAACGGGATGATGGCGCGCGAAGACGTCGCCGTGCGGTTCCTGCGCGCCTACAAGGCCACGAACGACTGGATCCGCGAGGCGCTTGCCACACCCGAGGGGCGCACCGAACTGGCTGGATACTATCAGCAATACGTGCCCGCGAAGGACGCGAGCGTCTATGAGAAGATCGCGATGGGCACGGCGTCCGAAAGCCTCGCCGTGAACGTGGACGGCGACTATGGCCTGCGCTGGCAGATGCAGACGCTGATCGACGCCGGGCTCGTCCCGCAGGCGCCCGATCTGGACGCGCATCTGAACACGGCCCTGCTCGATCAGGCGTCGAACTAGGTCCGGGCGCGATGACAGGCAAAGCAGGCAAGATCGAGGTGGACGGGGTCGCCAAGGTGTTCGGCGACCCCCAGCGGGGCTTCCGGGCCATCGACAAGGTGGACCTGACGATTGCGGATGGCGAATTCGTCTGCATCGTCGGCCCGTCGGGCTGCGGTAAATCGACCCTCATCCGCATGTTCGCCGGGCTGGAGCACCCCTCGGAGGGGCAGATCCGGATCGCGCATGACAATCCGGACCGGCCCGTGACCGCGATGATCTTTCAGCAGGAAAGCGCGTTTCCGTGGCTGACCGTGGCCGACAACGCGGCCTATGGTCTGCGCGCGTCGGGCACGTGGAAGGGCGCCGAAAGTCAGGAGCGGGTGGATTACTTCCTGCAAAAGACCGGGTTGTATTCCTTCCGCGATTTCCGGCCCGACCAGTTGTCGGGCGGGATGAAACAGCGCCTGTCCATCGCGCGCGCCTTTGCGACCAATCCCGAAGTTCTGCTGATGGACGAACCCTTCGCCGCGCTCGACGAGCAGAACAAGCTCATCATGCAGGAGGAGCTTGCGACGCTGTGGGAAGAGTTCCGCTCCACCGTCGTCTTCATCACCCACGGGCTGGACGAGGCGGTGCTTCTAGGCGACCGCGTGGTGGTCATGTCGTCGGCGCCGGGGCGGTTCATTCACAGCCTCGACATCGACCTGCCGCGCCCGCGCGAGTCCGCCGAGATCCGGCGCACGCCGGAGTTCGGGGCGCTCACCGCCGAGCTGTGGGACATTCTGGGGCATGAGGTGCGCACCGCGCGCCAGCAGGAGGCCGACCGTATTCAGGCGGCGGGGAGGTAAGCCATGGCGACCATCGAAACCATCGACGTCAGCCGCGCGCCGCGCAAAGTCACGCGGCGGGTACTGGGGATGCCGATCGGGCTGATCTCGCCCATCGTGCTTCTGGGGCTGTGGGAAATCGCCGCGCGGACCGGGGCGATCAACGTCACGTTCTTTCCCGCGCCGTCCACCATCCTCGCCACAGGGTTCGCGCAGGCACAGACCGCGCAGTTCTGGGGCGACCTCGGGATCAGTCTGCAACGCATCGCGGTGGGTCTGGTCATGGGCGCGGTGCCGGGCGTTCTGGTCGGGTTGGCCATGGGCCTGTTCCGCCCCGTGCGCGAGGCGCTGAACCCGCTGATCGCCGCGCTGTTCCCGATCCCGAAAATCGCGCTTCTGCCGCTCTTGCTCCTGATCTTCGGCATCGGTGAGACATCGAAATACGTCACCATCGCGATCAACGTCTTTTTCCTGATGACGATCAACACCTTCGCGGGTGTGGTCAGCACGCCCAAGATCTATTTCGAGGTCGCGCAGAACCTGAAAGCCTCGCGCCTGAAGACCTATCTCACCGTGGCGCTGCCCGGCGCGCTTCCGGGCATCTTCACGGGGCTGCGCATCTGCATGGGAACGGCGCTGATCCTGCTGGTGGCGGTCGAGTTTTCGACGGCGGACAGCGGCGTCGGCTATCGCATCTGGTGGGCGTGGACGGTGTTCTGGGTCGACACGATGTATGTCGGCTTCCTCGTCATCGCGGTCCTTGGGCTGGGCTTCTCCTACGCGGTCGACTTCCTCGAAAGGCTGGTGATCCCGTGGCATCGCAAGCACGAGCGGTGATCGCCCACTGGACGGAATTGTGCCGCATCCGTCCGGGGGCTGCCGTTGGTGGAGCAAGACAAGACGATCCGCGCCACTGCCCGCCACGGTGCCCCTGACGGCGTGACGCCTGACACACACCTCAACGCGCCCGCATCGTGATCCGGGCGCGCTTTCTGTTCCCAGTGACCGGATCGAACATAATCCCGATCTGAACGGCCGCAGCCGGAGCCCAGAAAACAAAAAAGACGCCCGAAGGCGCCTTGTTTATCTGGTCGGAGTGAGAGGATTCGAACCTCCGACCCCTGCCTCCCGAAGGCGAGCGCCGAGAGGAAAATGCAGTAAAATAAAGGTAACGAGGTGCAGTCGCTGCTGCTCATTGTCGTTCAATGCATCCCAAACGTTGCGGAAGCATTGCGGGGCACCGAGCAAGGTATCGCTCTAGCGCTTGCAGCGTCTCTTGGGCAGGTCCAGCTTCGGCAGCGCGTTCACGATTTTCATCGTCTCCAGGCTCACCGTGATGACGCGCTGGAACAGCTCCAGAGGGTAGGCGGGGTTGTTCATGGTCTTGTTGGCTTCGTTGACGATGCCGCCGATCTCGCGAAGAGAAGGACGGCAGTTTGAGCCCCGGGTTGTGCGAACCCAAAAAAACGGAAATTCGAAGGTGTCAAAACAGGTATCCTGCATTTCCGCAACTAACGTTTAAACTCAGACCAATTACCTTTTTGAAAAGCATTACGCGCCCCGTAGGGCGCGTAAAAATGTGGTGCTACTTCGAGCTTGTTAACGGCTCGACCGCGAATTCTGAACGTTCTAATGATATCGTCCTGTCGCACTAATTCAAGTTGATTTCTGAAAGGAGAGGGGGAAGTCTCTATCGGACTGGAGGAAGGGTATTTCGTATGCGCCTCGGCTTGGATATTGGCACGAATTCGATTGGATGGTGGCTATACGCGACCGAAGGGACAGGAGCTTCTGCGCGTATCGTCGCGGTGATCGATGGTGGCGTGCGCATTTTCGCGGATGGCCGAGACCCAAAGTCGAAGGCATCGTTAGCAGTGGATAGACGAGTGGCACGCGCAATGCGACGGCGGCGTGACCGTTATCTTCGGCGCCGAACTACGCTTTTGAAGGTGCTCGTTGATGCCGGACTGATGCCCCGCGATCCGGCAGCTGCAAAGGCGCTGGAAATGCTTGACCCCTATGAGCTCCGTGCGACCGGTCTCGACGTAATGCTCCCACTCACGCATCTCGGCCGAGCTGTGTTTCATTTAAACCAACGCCGGGGCTTTAAATCGAACCGCAAAACGGATCGCGGTGATAATGAGAGTGGCAAAATCAAGGATGCGACCCAGCGACTGACCTGGGCGATGCAGGAGGCGGGCGCGAGGAGTTATGGTGAGTTCCTTCATATGCGTCGGGCGCGCGCGTCTGATCCGCGTCATGTTCCGGCCGTGCGCACACGCCTTTCTGTAGCCAGTCGAGGTGGGCCCGACTCGAAAGAGGAAGCCGGCTACGACTTCTACCCCGAGCGCGCGCACCTTGAGGATGAATTTCACGCGCTCTGGTCCGCGCAGGCCGCGTTTCACCCCGAGCTCACGGATGAACTCCGCGACGTGGTGTTCGAAAAGATTTTCTACCAGCGACCTCTGAAAGAGCCAAAGGTCGGCCTTTGCCTGTTCACGGCAGAGGAACGTTTGCCGAAAGCGCACCCATTGACGGGCCGACGCGTGCTCTATGAGACGGTTAACCAACTACGTGTCACGGCGGACGGTCGCACCACCCGACCGCTGACGCTCGAAGAGCGCGACATGATCGTTCATGCGCTCGACAACAAAAAACCTGCGAAAAGCTTGTCGTCCATGAACCTCAAGCTCGCGGCGCTGGGCAAGTTGGTCAAACTCAAGGACGGCGAGAGGTTCACGCTGGAAAGCGGTGTGCGCGACGCGATCGCCTGTGATCCGATCCGCGCGACGATGGTGCACCCGGACGGGTTCGGACCGGCCTGGTCCAGGCTGGACTGGCAGGCGCAGTGGGCGCTCATCGAAAAACTGCGCCAAGTGCAGTCGGATGATGACTTCGCATCTTTAGTCGCTTGGCTGGGTGCGACACACAACCTCTCCGAAGACCACGCGAAACGCGTCGCCAACCTCCATTTGCCCGAAGGGTATGGGCGATTGGGCCTCACCGCGACCGAGGCGATCCTGTGCAACCTGAAGGCGGAGGTTTGCACGTATTCGCAGGCGGTTGAGCGATGGGGTAACCACCACTCAAACCAGCGCACGGGCGAGTGTCTGGAGGCGTTGCCGTATTACGGTGAAGTGCTGGACCGCCACGTCATTCCGGGCACTTACAACGAGGACGACGATGTCGTCACGCGCTACGGGCGCATCACTAATCCGACGGTTCACATCGGTCTGAACCAGCTTCGTCGCCTTGTTAACAGGATCATTGCGACTTATGGCAAACCCGACCAGCTCGTCGTCGAGCTTGCGCGCGAGTTGAAGCAATCCGAAGCCCAGAAATCCGAAGCCATGAAAAAGATCCGCGAGACGACGGCCGACGCCATTCGGCGGGGTCGGCAACTCGAAGAGATCGGGCAGAAGAACACCGGCGCAAACCGCCTGCTTCTTCGACTTTGGGAGGATCTCGGCCCGGCCGTCGGTCCGCGGTGCTGTCCTTACACCGGCAAGCCGATCAGTGTGACGATGCTCTTTGACGGCGCCTGCGACGTCGATCACATCCTGCCGTATTCCCGCACGCTCGACGACAGTTTCGCCAATCGCACGATCTGTCTGCGGGAAGCCAACCGGCAGAAGGGCGACCGGACGCCGTGGGAGGCATGGGGCGGCAGCGACCAATGGGGCGCCATCGCGGCCAACCTCAAGGACCTGCCCGAGAACAAACGAAAGCGGTTCGCGCCCGATGCGATGGAGCGGTTCGAGGGTGAGAGGGACTTCCTTGACCGGGCCCTGGTCGATACCCAGTATCTCGCGCGCATTTCGCGCGCATATCTCGATACGCTCTTCACCGAAGGCGGGCACGTTTGGGTCGTGCCGGGTCGCATGACGGAAATGCTGCGGCGACATTGGGGCCTGAACGCGCTTCTGTCCGACAAGGACCGTGGCGCTGGAAAGGTCAAGAACCGGACGGACCACCGCCACCATGCGATCGACGCGGCCGTCATTGCCGCCACCGACCACAGCTTGGTCAACCGGATCAGCAAAGCGGCCGGGCAGGGCGAGAGCGCAGGCAAGTCAGCAGAATTGATTGCGCGTGACACGCCGGAACCGTGGGAGGGGTTCAGGAATGACATTTCAGCGCAGATCGCGCGCATTGTCGTCAGTCACCGCGCAGATCACGGCCGGATCGATGTCGAGGGCCGCAAGCACGGGAAAGACAGCACCGCGGGGCGGCTTCATAACGACACGGCCTACGGGATCGTGGATGACCATACGGTGGTGAGCCGAACGCCCCTTTTGTCTCTGAAGCCCGGCGACATCGAGGTTACAACAAAGGGAAAAAACATCCGCGACATGCAGCTGCAAAAGGCGCTGTCCGTCGCAACAAAAGGGAAAGATGGCAAAGGCTTTGAGGAGGCACTTCGCAATTTCGCAGAGAAGGAAGGCCCTTATCAGGGCATTCGCCGTGTTCGTCTCATAGAGACACTTCAAAGCTCGGCGCGTGTCGAAGTCGGCTCTGATGAGGTCGGTCAACCGTTGAAAGCTTATAAAGGCGACAGCAACCACTGCTACGACCTTTGGAAGTTACCTGATGGCAAAGTCGTGCCGCATGTCGTCTCGACCTACGAAGCGCACGCTGGAACGGACAAGCGCCCGCATCCGGCGGCGAAGCGCATTCTGAGAGTTTTCAAGAAAGACATGGTCGCAATCGAGCAGGACGATCAAACTGCTATTTTTTATGTTCAGAAGCTCGACCGCGCCAACGGGTTGTTCTTGGCCCCTCATTTAGAAGCCAATGCGGACGCTCGGCATCGTAACCCGAATGACGCTTTCAAGTTCCTGCAAATGGGCGCAGGGTCGGTTGTCAGAAACAAGTTGCGCCGCGTTTATGTCGATGAAATTGGACGCATCAAGGACCCCGGCCCGCCGAAACACTGATCGGAGTCGCGCGAATCGGTAAATTCTGCCACGCTTCCAACGATTTGGAGCGAGAATTTGGACCGTATCATTGATATCGCCACGGACGGGCGTCACCTGTCCCGTGTCCGTGGTTTTCTTCTGGTTGAGCAAGATGGTGCCGAAGTCGGGCGCGTTCCGCTGGACGAAATAGCCGCCATCCTGCTCCATGCACATGGCATCACGCTGTCGGGGTCTCTTCTGGCAGAACTCGGGGATCGAGGCTGCCCAGTCGTCGTCTGCGGCGCCAATCATGCGCCGCGGTCCGTCCTGCTTCCGCTTGAGGGTCACCATGCACAGGGCGGACGTATGCGCGCGCAGTTCCAGTCCAAGGCGCCCCTTTCGAAACAGGCATGGAAGCGGATCGTGACCTCGAAGATTGCGATGCAAGCCGCCGTGCTCGACGCCTTTGGCCATCCCGCAGCGCCACTTGGGATGATGATCCGTTCAGTCGTCAGTGGCGACGCCGGAAATGTCGAAGCCCAAGCCGCTCGCTATTACTGGCCCGTCCTAATGGGGAGCGATTTCCGTCGTGACCGGAATGCCCCGGACATGAACGCCCTCCTGAACTACGGCTACACGGTGCTGCGCGCGACTGCGTCACGTGCAGTCGTCGCTGCGGGCCTTCATCCCTCGATCGGTCTCCACCATTCAAATCGCTCAAATGCTTTCGCACTTTCTGATGACCTTATGGAGCCGTTTCGACCGCTTGTTGATGCGGCTGTCTGGGGGCTTGTGAAACGCAATGGCGATCATGTCGATACCGTGGCGAAGCAGACATTGGCGCGGATTATTGCGTTCGATCTTCCTTTGGGGGAGGGGCAGACGCCTGTATCTGTGGCATTGTCAAAACTCGCCACGTCTCTTGGCCAGAGTTTTGAAGCGGGCAAGCTGTCTTTGTTGTTACCCGCGCCGCCGGATGCGCTCACCTTAAGGAGCGCGGGATTGTGACCGAAACACAAACACATTTATCGGGGTATAGGATCATGTGGATACTGGTAATGTTTGATCTCCCCACGGACACAAAACCGCAGCGAAAAGCAGCAACGGGTTTCCGAAATTTTCTCTTGGACGAGGGGTTCGAGCGAAGCCAGTTCTCTGTCTACGCGCGGTTCGTAAATGGGAAGGAAGCGTTCCAGACACGCGTCAGTCGTATAGCAAGAAACTTACCCGATAATGGCGATGTCCAAATCCTGAATTTCACGGACCGCCAGTATCGTGACATAGTTCACTTTTCGGATCAGGGTCGAAGACGTGCCCGCAAAAATCCTGAGCAGTTGGTGTTGTTTTGACCGAAGGGTAAGGAAAATGTATCTTGGCACCCTCCCAACACCCTGCGATTACAGGATCTTGAGAGGGTATCAAGCGTAGCAGTTCAGAATTCGAGGTCCAGCCGCAACGCAGAACGTGCCCAGCCGCTCGCGCCGCTGAGCGTAGCAGTTCAGAATTCGAGGTCCAGCCGCAACGCGATGAATGACCAGATCATCGAACGCCTAGCGTAGCAGTTCAGAATTCGAGGTCCAGCCGCAACTAGGAGACTGGCTTGGAGGAATATCGCTGTAGCGTAGCAGTTCAGAATTCGAGGTCCAGCCGCAACGATGTTGGCCGCGAGGACCACGAACCCGGAAGCGTAGCAGTTCAGAATTCGAGGTCCAGCCGCAACTTTGCGCCGCCGCCGCAAGTTGCAGCGTGCAGCGTAGCAGTTCAGAATTCGAGGTCCAGCCGCAACCAAGCAACGGAGTGAACCAATGACCATCCAAGCGTAGCAGTTCAGAATTCGAGGTCCAGCCGCAACTGGGATATGGGTAATTCGCCCGCGCCGCAAGCGTAGCAGTTCAGAATTCGAGGTCCAGCCGCAACTTTGCGCCGCCGCCGCAAGTTGCAGCGTGCAGCGTAGCAGTTCAGAATTCGAGGTCCAGCCGCAACTCCGACACGTGATCCCAGTTGATCGACGGTAGCGTAGCAGTTCAGAATTCGAGGTCCAGCCGCAACTGGCGTTCGCCTTTCCGATTTCGTCGTCTAAGCGTAGCAGTTCAGAATTCGAGGTCCAGCCGCAACTTCGCGGCGTAGTGGTCCCGGACCGTGATGAGCGTAGCAGTTCAGAATTCGAGGTCCAGCCGCAACCCAGAAAGGCGGTTATGTGCGCGGGTCTGAGCGTAGCAGTTCAGAATTCGAGGTTGTAACCTGCCACAGTTCCCCAACGACCCCTCGCTATAAAGAAGACATGCAGCACACGCTGCGCGATATCAGCGAGGAAGAACATGACCACGAAACCGCACGAGCACACCCAACTTGCAAAATTTGTCGAGCGCCGGGTTCTCGAACTGAAATCCAAGAAGACGCAGGCCGACATCGCGGCACAGGCTGGATACGTGAACCAGAACATGATCACGATGATCAAGCAGGGCCGCTCAAAAGTCGCGCTTGATCGCATCCCGGCGCTCGCTGGGGCTCTCGAATGCGATGCGGCCTACCTCATGCGTCTCGCGCTCGAACAGGCGATCGGCGGCACGGCGGCGGCCACGCTCATCGAGGTGTTCGGCGACCCCGTGACGGTGAACGAACATGCGTGGTTGAGTGAAATACGGAGCGCCTCTGGACATACAGACCCGAGGCTCACCGCGCGCTCACAGTCGACCATCCGCGCTATCTTCGGGAAGTGACATCATGGAAAACCGTGAAAATGAGGTTCTGACGCCGAACGAGCGCGATTGGCTTCGTTTCTTGCGCGACATATCGAACGGTCGGGATGTCGCCATCACTTTGCGCAGGGTGCAGTTGCTCAGGCGGGTGTGCGAGAGAAAGCGGGCCTAGAGATCGTTCGAACTGACAGCACCAGACCGCGTGACCGCGTTCGAGTTGGACGACTAAAACTGCGACCCCCACCTAGGGTGAGCATCGTCGATGACGAGGGGGTGGCTGTGGCTGCGGTGGCCGTGCAGGTGGGGATGATCCAGCGGAAGGTTCTCGTGCGTGTGGGGTATGGCCTCCGACCCACCGACAGGCCAGAGCCAGAGGGCCAGGGCGATCCCCAGACCCGCCACGGCAGCGAGCACGAGCAACGCCGGGGCCAAGCCCAGAGCCGACATGAGCCAGCCCGACAGCGGGTAGGTAACGAGCCAGCAGGCGTGGGACAGGGCGAACTGGGCGGCGAACACGGCTGGCCGGTCTTCGCTGTGGGCGGAGCGGCGCAGGAGACGGCCCGAGGGGGTCAGGACCGACGCGTATCCGAGGCCGACGATCAGCCACGTGGCGAGCACCGAGGGCCATGTGATGCCCTTCGTCAGGACGAGCACGGCAAAGGTGACGAGGGCTACAACCATGACCCCGGCCCCCGCCAGCATGACCGGGCGATCCGAGGTCCGGTCGAGCACGCGGGGGAGCGCGAGTGCAGCGATCATGCTGCCGGCGCCAAAAGCAAACATCGTCCACGCCAAGGCGCTTTCCCCCAGACCCAATTGCCCCCGGACCAGCACCACGGAGTTCACCAGCACCATCGCTCCCGCGCTTGCCGCCGCGAGGTTCAGCGCGAGCAAGCCGCGCAGACGTGGGGTGGCGAGGTAGATGCGGATGCCGCGCGTGGTCCGGTCGTAGATGCCGCGTGGCTCAGCTGACTTCGGGCTGGGGATCAGCACCGACACGACCAATAGCGCAGATGCCGCGAACCCGGCCACCGTGCCGAAGAACAGGGTATTGTAGGTCATGACGGCGAGCAGGAGCGCGGCCAGCGTCGGTGAGACGATATTCTCAAGGTCATAGGCCAGCCGCGACAGAGACAGCGCGCGCGTGTAGCGGTCCTCCTCGGGCAATACGTCCGGGATGGTGGCCTGAAACGTCGGTGTGAAGGCCGCAGAGGCCGATTGGAGCAGGAAGATCAGGACATAGACCTGCCAGACCTCGGTCACGAAGGGGACCTTGCTGGTCAAGGGCGAGTATGCCGAGTTCAAGGACGCGAGCTAGTGGAGACGGGCTGCCGTTCGTCGACTTTGCGGCGGACGGCAGCGACCACCTCATCTTTGTGACCAAGAGCGGCAACTAGTATTTCGATTGCGCTCCGTTTCGGTCGGGTCATGAATGGCTGGATCGAAACGGAGCGCCGGATCCCTTTAGTTGCGTAGAGGAGGTTCGCCGCGGACAGACTCGTGCGCGATGTAGCAGACGAGCTCCTCGAGCTGGGAGATCTTCTCGAATATCACCTCAAGCACATTCGGCCCCGCCATCCGGTCCACCGTCGCAGACATCGGAGAGGCCGAAGAATCGAGAGTGCGGACTGACTCCGCCCCTACACCTCGGTGCGGTGCCCCCTCGGAGACTCTCTGCGCGCGCTCAGGGCGCGCCTTCGTGCTTTCGGTGTCCCAGGCGCCTGAAACGGCTTTGATGCGCTCAGCGGGCAGCACAGCGCCTCTGAGAGCGCACACCCAATTATGCGTGAAACCGGCCATCCAAATTATGTGGTCCGGTTTAAGCGCTGGTGCATTTCCGGCTGGTCCGACCCCGATCGAGTGAACGGCCCTCGAAGTGGATCCATTGCTTTCCACCAAAACCGGACCAGTCCATGATGCAAGGGGCTGAGCCAGGTCGAAGTCCTAGAAATATTCGCTATGTGCGAGGGGGATCGTTTTTGGTGCCGACGTCAAAGGCGGCACCGAACCTCCCATCCACGGGACGCCGCAGCAACCGGCTGTAATGGTTTCATCCCCGCGTCAGGAATGACAATCAAAGATGCGCAAGTCGTGGAAGCGGCTAGGCTCGAAAAGGCGGGAAAGGACTGGTATCGGTTGCGCCGATCAGCTCGTCGACGAGCTTGCGGATCAACGTGGTGCGCAAGACAGTGTGATCGGGGTCGTCCCAAAAGTTCCGGGTTTCGTCAGGGTCTGTAGCCCGTTCGTATAGCTCTCCCCAACCCTCGCCCTCGTAGACCGTCATCCGATGATCGCGAGTTAGAAGAGTGCGTGAGTTCGCCGGCCGGACGGTGAAGTAAGGCTTGGGATAGGCGTTGTCCTCAAACTCCATGAGCAGTTCTTCGCGTCTCTCACTGCTCCAGAGGCTACGACCCTGAATGCCATGGTATGGCGCAACGCCAGCACGTTCGAGGAGCGTCGGCGCGATGTCGATAGTGGAGGCGAGCCGGTCGTCCGTAGTGCCCCCGTCGCGGTCCGGGTCTCGCCAGATGAAGGGCACCCGGTAGGTCGAGTTGTGGATGTAGGGACCCTTCAGCAGCATCGAGAAAGTGCCGAGAAAATCGCCATGATCCGCATTGAACACGACAACCGTATTGTCCCACTGGCCATTCGCTTTCAGTCGGTCGATCAGTTTGCCAACCTGATCATCGATCAGGGCAATCATCCCGGCAGTTAGGGCCATCGCTTCCTTCAGGTGCCGTTCGGTCGCCATGAAGTTTTCCTGCCCGGCCGTGAACTGGCTCCCATCGACAAACTTCTCGCGCAGCGCTTTTAGGACCGGGTTTGGGGTCTCATGTGCTTCGAATGGCAGTTCAACCTCGAAATCGTCAGGGTCATACATATCCCAATAGCGACCCGGCGGATTGAATGGGTGGTGAGGGTCCGGAAAGCTGACGAGCGCGAAGAAAGGCGTGCTGGCGTCCTGGGCATCCAGAAACTCGCACCCTCGCATCCCGATGTAGCTCGAGGGGTAGAGTTCCACCGGCAGCGGCGTGCGGTAGGCCTGGGGGCAGGAATAATTGTGCGGCAACTGGTTCTCGCGGTTGCGTAGCGCCTGCCAGTCGTCCGGGCGGCTGGTCTTGAGCCATTGCAGATAGTGACCGTTCGGGCGGTCGCCGTGGTCGGACGTGAAGTCGACGTGATCGAAGCCGTAATAAGGGCGCGGCACCACGATCTCGTCCGCCGTCAGGTTTTCGGGCGATTCCACGTCATAGCGGTTCGCATCCTTCACCGCCTCGGCAATCGGCCCGGTCACGGGCTGCGGCCCCTTCTTCTGCGGATGGCCCGTCATGCGTTGAAGGTGGCTCTTGCCGATCAGTGCCGTGGCATAGCCGGAGGCCCGAAGCGCCTCGACGAAGGTGCTTTGCGAATAGGGCAGGCTCAATCCATTGTGGCGCAGGCCATGAACCGACGGATAGCGCCCGGTCAGGATCGAGGCGCGGTTCGGCTGACACACGGGGGTCGCCACGTTGAAGTCGGTGAACCGGGTGCCCTGCGCGGCGAGCGCGTCGATGTTCGGGGTCTTTACGACAGGGTGCCCGGCGACGCCCAGCCAGTCCGCGCGCATCTGATCGACCATGATAACAAGGATGTTCGGGCGGTCGGTCATGCGGTCTGTTCCTTTTGCGCGCGAAGGTAATGCTGCGCCACGATCCCCAGCGCCCCGGCAAAGGCCACCAGATGCACGGCAGGCAGCGGCGCGATCAGCAGAAGCGCAAGCCCCACCCGCAGAAGCACTTCGACCGGGTGCAGGCGTTGGCGGTCGAACCGGCTCATCGCGCTGGCGAACAGGTAGATCATGGCGAGCGTGCGAAAGATCGCGGACAGGAACCCGATCATCGAGAAGGCCGCGCCATCGTCGAACGCCTCCGGCACGATCATCATGTCGGGGTTCAGCGCGAACATGAACGGCACCGCGAAGATGACGATCCCGATGCGCACGGCGGCGATCCCCGTGCCGATCGGTTTCGCACCCGCGATCGCCGCGGCGGCAAAGGCCGCGACAGCGACGGGGGGCGTGATCGCTGACGCCACGCCGAAGTAGAACACGAACATATGCGACGTCATCAGCGACAGGCCGAGCGAATTGAGCGCCGGACCCAGGATGATGATGACGGTAAGATAGGCGGGCAAGGTAGGCATACCCATCCCAAGCAGGAGCGAGACGACAGCGGTGATGACGAGCGTGAGCAAAAGCGCCACCTCGGCATAGTCCGAGATCGACCGGCCAAGGCGCGACGGCAGGTCGGTCGCGTCCATGACCCCGACGATGATCCCCACGACGCCGACGACCATCAGGAGCCTTCCGAAGGTCTTGCCGCCGTCCGCGATGGCGGTCAGCAGGATGATCGGCGCGCGGCGCACCACGGGGCTGAAGGCGGACAGCGCCAGCACCACGATAATGGCGGTCAGGGCCGACCCGGCCGGCGAAGCGCCCGCAATCAGCCGCCAGATGATGACGGCGAGCGGTAGGAACACAAGTAGCAGGACATTGATGTAATCCTGCGTCGTCACGGGGTCGAGCTCGTCGCTGCCCTGCGCCGACATGTCGAGCCTGCGGCTTTCGAACATGACGGTCGCGAACAGGGACAGGTAATAGGCCAGCGCCGGGACCAGCGCGGCGGTCATGATGTTGAGATAGGGCGTGCCGGTCAGGTCGGCCATGACCAGCGCGGCGGCCCCCATGATCGGCGGCATGATCTGCCCTCCGGTCGATGCAGTCGCCTCGACACCTCCCGCGAAGTCGGCCCGAAAGCCGCGCTTCTTGATCATCGGAATGGTCACGACCCCGGTGCCCACCACGTTCGACACCGCCGAGCCGCTGACAGACCCGAACAAGCCCGACGCCAGCACGGCGGCATGGGCCGGGCCCCCGCGCGCGTTGCGCATCAGGTAGAACGAGATCTTGATGAGCGAATCCGCCGCCCCGGTGGCAGACAGAAGTGCCCCGAAGATGATGAACGGCAGCACGTTGTTGAGAAGGATCGAAAGCTTCGAACCAAGGACCGCATCCGCCGTGTTGAACCACAGGTTCTCGGCCGCCGAAGTGTAGCCGAGCGCGAGGGCGTGGAAGATGCCGGGCAGGTAGCTCGAAGCGAAGTAATAGGCGAGCGCGACCGCTCCGCACAGCGCAAGCGCCGCCCCGAACACGCGCCAGCACAGGTAAAGGATGGCAAGGCAACCGATCACCGCCGTATGCGCATCGGACACGCCAAGCCCAAAGGTCTCGGTCCCGATGACGAGGTATTGCAAGACGGCATATCCAAGCGCGGCGAAGGCGATCCAGTCCCCGATGGCAAGGCCGCGATGCTGCACGCGCCCGATGTCCTCTTCCGAGCGGCCAAGCGTCAGCACAACGATCAGCGCGGCGAGCAGGAACATGATCGCGTTGTATTTCTCGGTCGGGCTGGCCGGGCCGATCCCGAACATATCTGGGATGTATTCCCCGCGCCACGCCGCCAGCCCGATGGTCGCGAACGGGATGGCGGGCAGGACCGAGATAAGCCCGGTCAAACCCATTACGAGGCCTGCGATCATGGCTGCCCGCGCGCGACCGTGTTCGAGGTTGCGCAGAGATTGCATCAGGAACAGAGCCGCGGCCACCAGCCCCATAGACAGGATCGGCACGACTCGAATGCCGAAATCGCCCACCCGCAGGATCGGATACTCATAGGCCCTGAGATCCACGTCCGGGTCGAAGGTCGGGGCGAAGTGGAAGCCGATCAGCGCATCTACACCCAAAAGCGCCAGCGCGGCAAGGCCGAGCCACAGCGCGACGGGCCGCCCCGCGGTGACCGATTTCCATACGAACCCGGCGGTCGAGATCAGGGCGAGAAGCCGCAGCCAGGTGATCCCCTCCGGCGCCCAGCCGAGGGGCAGTGCCGCATAGCGATACAAATTGAACTTCAGTGAGATGATCGTCTCGGCGACCATACAGAGGATCGCGAAGGCGGCCCAGGCAAAGGCCGTCGCGGCCCGTTTGTCGTCCAAAAGGAACGGGGTCAGGGGTTTGACTGGCGCAGACGCCATGACATCACCTTTTGCTGAGAGGCAGGGGGCTGGACCCCTCGGGGTCCAGCCGGGTCGGCGGCGGGCGGCGGTTACTTCACCGCATCCGGGATCGTCACGCCGACTTCTTCGTAATACCGCATCGCGCCCGGATGCAGCTTGGCAGACATGCCGGTGAAAGCGTTCTCGATGCTGACCGGCGCCAGCACGCGAATGTCACCCTTGGCCTTGTCCAGATTCTCCCAGAACGCCTTGGTCAACGCATAGGCGTCGTCGTCGGACATATCTTTGTGCACCGTCGTCTGCATGAAGTTCTCGGCACCCTGCACCTCGCCTTCGTTAACGACGTTGGAATAGGTGCCCGCCGGGATGACACCCACGGTGTTTGAACCGCCCGCCGAGAACTTGGCCCAGACGTCAGTGTCTAGTGCGCTATCGGGCAGATCGATCAGGCGGATCTCGCCAAGCTGCTCGATGGCGGCGTTGCCCACGGCGGAAGGAAACATGAAGGCTTCGAACTGGTTGTCCTGAAACGCCTGAATAGCGGCGCCCCAGCCAAGGCGGACGACTTCGAAGTCCTGACCGCCGACGAGGCCGGAGGACGCGCCGATGATCGACTGCGCCTGCGCGTTGGCGGCCCCGGCGGGCGGACCAGTGAACACGCGGCGCCCCGCGAAATCGTCGAAGGTTTCGATGCTGCTGGTCGCGCGGACGATGGCGTGGAAGATGCCGTTGGTGAAGCCGTAAAGCGCCCGAACGTTCTCGGACGCGGCCATCGCTTCTTCGGCATTGTTTTTGAACGGGCCGGCTCCGCGCGTCATCGCGTTGTAGGCGGTCGGCGGGCAGACGGCCACGTCGACCTTGCCGGTGGCGACGTTCATACAGGCCTTGGTCAGCGTCTGGCCCGAGTTGATCTGCATGTCGATGTCGCTGTAGTTCGCGATCACCTGCGTCGACAGGTTCGTCATCCCGGTCGGATTGCCGGTTTCGGCGGTGAAGGTCTGGGCATGGGCCGTGGCCGTGAACCCGGCGGCCAGAATGGTCGCAGTAATGAGATGTTTCATGGTGTCCTCCCTGTTGCGACCAAAATGCAGATCAAAATACGAATGAAAAATGCTATTTTATCGTTCTTGCATTACTTTTTTGATATGCTGGAAGTGGCACGGCATCCCGGATCATCTCGATCAGGCGGCTTGCAGCGGCGTTCATCTGGCGATCCGGTAGGACGGTAAGGCCCACCGGGCCGAGCGTGTCGAACCTCAGCCCTTCGAGCGTCACGAACTCGCCACCCGAAAGCTCGCGCTGCACGACACCCTGCGGGATGAGCCACACGTAATCGGTTGCACGAAGGAAATCGCGGGCGAAGTCCGCCGAGTCGGTTTCGATCAGGTCCGGAATGTCGCTGATGCCGTTGGCCAGCAGGATGCGGTCGACCTCGTGCCTCGGGATGGTGCCTTGCAGGTTTAGCATGATACCGAACCCGAGCAGGCTGCGGAAATCGCCGATGGGCTTTCGGCGCAGCGGATGATCCTTGCGCACGACGCATAGGATTGGTTCGGAATAGAGATGCTCGAAGGATAGTCCGCGCATCGCTTCGCCATGGGCCATTCGCCCTACGACGAAATCGATCGCGCCCGCGCGCAGTTTGTCCATCAGTTCAAGATTGGTGCCGCGCAGGACCGTCAGCGTCGTGTTCGGCACCTCGGCTTTGAACCGGGCCACCACTTGCGGGAAATACTGCGCCTCGTATGTCGGAAGCACGCCACAGGCAACGCTGTCGCCCCGTGGCCGCTCGCCCGACACCGTTTCTACCGCCTCTTCGATCCGGAGCAGACCGCTTGAGATAAGCCGGTTGAAATCGCGCCCTTCTGGGGTCAGTTCGAACGCCTTGCGTCGCCGGTCCAGCAACTTGACGCCCAGAACTGCTTCGAGGTCCGAAATCGTGCGCGAAACGGCAGGCTGGCTCGTGCTCAACGCCTCGGCCGCGCGCACGATGCCGCGCTGGCGCACGACTTCCTGAAAGCAGCGCAGGTGACGCATCTTCAATCGTTTGTCGATCATGGTGGACCGACTGTATCCGCCACGCCCTGATCACGGAAGATGCCCGTCGCGGACCAGCTAACCTGCATTAAGTCGATTCTGAAACACGAATTGAGAAGTCGCTTTTCAGACGCGAGTCGACGACCGGGGCAAGTAAACGCTCAGCGAAAAAGGCGCTTCCTTAACCTGCTTGTCCTCATCAGTGTGATGTCGGATTTCGGGCGGGGAATGGCTGGATCGACACGCCGCGCCGGATCCCTCCAATTCTGAAAAGTAGGTTCGCGGCGGACAGCCTCGTGCGCAACATTGCAGACGCGCTTCTCGAAAATCACCTCAGACACATTGTGGACGCGTTGAACCAGAAAGGCCTGCACATCTGGCTCAACGATGAGTGAACGCAAGAGCGGGCATGGACTTTCGAAAAAGGCGCGGAAACTTCTTGAAAAAGAATACTTCCGGCGCGCCTGATACTGACATTGGCTATTCTGATTAGCCCCGGCTTGTTCTCTTCTGAGCGCGGTCACACGACTTGTTTCTCGTTTTTGATGCACAGGGCTGAGCGAAGGCGAAGTCCTAGAAATGCACGATATGTGCAAGTAGGATCGGTTCTGGTCCCGGCAGCACGCTCGGCACCAAACCTCCCATTCATCAAACGATGTCGCACGCGGTTGTATTGGTTTTTTTGAGCGTCAGAAATGAACCACAAGGAGGTGAAAGTGGTGGACGCGGCTAGGCAGCAGTGTTCACTTGCGCAAACCAATGTTGTGCATACTCTTTGAGCTCGTTCAGTCGGTAGACTTCGGGCGCACGGGTTGCTGGGGCTGGAATGGCACCACAATCGGCTAGGAGTGAAGCCCCGATACTCGTGCCTGTGGCAGAATGCGACAACTGAACCGGACGGTCAGTGGCAGCTTCGAGCATTGCAATGAAATCAATGTTGCGCGCGAAGGGGCCCTCGACGATGCTCGGCCCGCGCGCTCCTATCATGGCCAAGCATTCGGCCGTCATAAGGGCGAGATACCACGAGAGTGCGACGTTTTTTTCGCCGGGCGACATGCTGGCGTTACTCCAACCGCCCGGCCGGTTGGGGAATGGGCCGGAGCCAGTCTGGACGGCTGGGAGCAGAAAGCGGCGTTCGTTCAAGACGCTTTCAACATCCTCGGCGGTCGGTGCTGCGACTTCGCCTTTCATCTGTTCGAACTCGCGTCCACCCATGAAGCGGGCGCTTGGGGTCGGTTCGCCTAAGCCGTTGACGTTGATCAATGCGTCGCGGGACGGGTCGAGCACGACCGGCGCTCCATCGACCGCCATGGAAACCACCCACGTTCCGGTCGAAACGACCGAGAAAGGACCATCCATCCGACGCAGATGTGGAAGCAAGGAGGCGTTCGAGTCGTGGATGCCGGACATGACCGGCGTCTCCTCGGCCAATCCTGTGATTTCGGCGATCTCGGGCAGTATTGCTCCCGCGATATCTCCGGCCAACGCCAGGGGAGCCATTATGTCCTCAATACCGAGCGCGGCGACCAGTGTGGAGAATCCGGCGGTATGTGGATTCCACAGGTCTGTATGACACCCGAGCGAAGTGAGTTCGTTGGTGAAGTGCCCCGTAAGGCGACCCGACCAGTATTGCGGATAGCTCACCACCTGTCTGACGCGGCCACGTAGCCCCACTTGCGTTTTGAGCAGCCAATGCAGCTGGGCCCCCGCGTTGAGCCCTACCGGCAGGCGTGGGGACCCCGTCTCAGAAAAATTCGGCCGAAGCGTATCGTAAGCATATGCGAGTTCCTCTGGCCCGGTGAACTCGTAATCCATCACCGGCGTCGCCAGCTTTCCGGCTCCATCCAGGAGCACGAAGGTCGCGCCGTGGGTCGTGACACTGATCCGGTCGATGCCGTATTTGACCTCGAAGACCGACAGGCTCTCAAGCAGGAAGTCCCAGATCCCCTCCACGTCGAAATGCGGATAGGCCGGCCCGGGGCGCACCGTGTTGGGCCGCGTCACCACGTCCAGCTCGCTCATGGTGCCTGTGTCGACCAGCGCCACCTTTGCGTTGGTCTTGCCTATGTCGAGAACGGCGACATGCATCAGGGCATATGAAACATTGGGGCGAGGTCTCTTGTCACCGGTTCGTTGTCCGGGCGCGTCTCCATCACGTCCGCCATGTGCGCCCACCAACGCTGCATAATCTCGGTCCCGGGTAGGTCGTCCATCCCGTGATCATCCCTGCGCCAGAGCACGCCGAAGAGGATGTTCGTCTCCTCGTCGAGGTGGATCGAATAATCCGACACGCCAGCATCGTGTAGCAGGTCCACGAGCTCGGGCCAGATCTCGTCATGCCTTCGTTTGTATTCGGCGGCCATCCCGGGGTGGAGTTTCATCTTGAAGGCGTGCTTGTGCATCACGCCCTCCACTTGGCCCAGAGGCGCGGCAACGCGATGACCCCGATCAGCATCAGGCCGATGAAAATCGACATGACGATGCCCGGCACGTTCAGAAGGCCGAGTCCAAAGGTCACGAGCCCCATGACGAAGGCCGCGATCACCACTCCGGGGATGGAGCCTGAGCCGCCCAGGATCGAAACGCCGCCCAGCACCACCATCGTCACCACCTCGAGCTCCCAACCGAAGGCAATCGAGGGACGCGTGGAGCCCAGCCGCGAGGTCAGGCAGATCGCCGCGATGCCGGACATGAGACCGGTGAGTAGGAACAGGATGAACTTCACGCGCGAGACCCGGATGCCCGAGAACGACGCGGCGGTGGCGTTGTTGCCGATGGTATAGACTGTGCGCCCGAAATTCGTCCGGTGCAGCACGACGTAGTAGATCACCGCGAGCACTGCGAAGAGCACGAATTCGAACGAGAGCACCCACCAGACGTAGCCCTGCCCGAAGAAGGCGAAGTCTGCCGGATAGCCCCGGTAGGCGCCATCGCCGAGGATGATGTAACTGATCCCGCGAAACAGGCTCATAGTGCCGATGGTCACCACGATGGACGGCAGGCCCATCAGGGTCACGAGCACGCCGTTGAACGCCCCAGCAGCCAGCCCCGTGAACAGACCGATCAGGACAAGCTCGAAGGTCCCGGCCCCGACCTGCGCCGCCGCTCCCATTGCCGTGGAAGCGAGCGCGATGATCGCGGCCACCGACAGGTCAATCTCGCCCGAGATGATCAGGAGGGCCATCGCGAAGGCGATCATCGCCTTCTCGGTAAAGTTGAACGTGGCGTCCGACAGGTTCCAGGCGTTCAGGAAGTAGGGCGAGGCGAAACTGTTAGCAACGAAGATCAGGATCGCGACACCGAGAAGCAGGACTTCCCAGCTCTTCAGGATCCGCGCCGCGTTTGACTGCAGGCGGTCGGGGATGTGGCGGGTGTTGGATGCGTCCGTCATGCCTGTGCTCCCTGTGCCTGCGCGCGGCGCAGGATGATACGGCCCTTGGCCTTGGCGCTACGGGCGTTGAACGCCACGGCGGTGATGATCGCGGCGCCGGAGATGGCCATCTGCCAGAAGGGTGAGATATCGACGACCGGCAGCGCATTCTTCACGATCCCGAGGAAGAGCGCGCCCAGGATCGTCCCCAGGATCGTCCCCGCGCCCCCGGCGATCGAAATGCCTCCGATGACGCAGGCCGCGACGACCTCGAGCTCGAACCCGCCGGCGATGTCCACATAGGCCACCGCGTAGCGCGCCACCCAGAGATACCCAGTCAAGCCCGCGAGCGCGCCGGAGATGACAAAGGCCCAGAATTGCGTCTTGCCCACGTCGATGCCGGTATAGACGGCTGCGTGTGGATTACCGCCTACGGCATAGAAGGAGCGGCCCAACGGCGTGCGTGCGATCATCAGAATGAAGATGCCCGCCATCACGATCGCGAACCATGCGAGAACCGGCAGCCCCAGCACCGAGGCACGTGGGAAGCCCGTGAAAGCCGCGCTCATTTCATGCGCGTTGACCCATTCGCCGTTGGAAATGAGGAAGATGATACCGCGATAGATCGTCATCGTGCCGAGCGTCACGACGATGGGCGGGATCGCGAGCTTCCACACCAGTATGCCATTGAATGCGCCCATGATCGCGCCAAGCCCAATGGCGACGGCGAGGATCACGAACACTGGCACGCCCGGCATCGCCGCGTTCAGCATCGCGCAGACCATACCGGTCAAAGCCAAGTTGGCCGCTACCGACAGGTCGATACATCGTGTGAGGATCACCACGGTTTGGCCTAGGGCGAGCAGCAGCAGCGGCGAGGTGTCTGTGAAGACGCGGACGAGGTTGGCGGGTGCGATGAAGCCGGGAAACCGGCTTGCGATCAGGGCCAGGAGCACAATGATCGCGCCCGCAAGGATCGCCTCGCGTGATTTCAAGAACGTAATCATTGGTCTCCCTCGCAGATGCCTGCCGCGTGGCGGACGAGCGTTTCCGGGGTCAGGTTGTCGCCCTCCAGCTCGGCCGCAATCAGCCCTTCGCGCATTACGATCACGCGGTCGGACATGCCCATCACCTCCGGGATTTCCGAGCTGACCATGATGACCGCCAAACCTTGCGCGGCCAGTTCGGCCATGAACGCGTGCACGGCCGCCTTCGAACCGATGTCGATGCCCTTGGTAGGCTCGTCGAGGATGATGACCTTGGGCTTGGTGGCCAGCCACTTGGCGATCACCACCTTCTGCTGGTTGCCGCCGGACAGGTTGCCCACGTCCTGATCGAGCGAGGCGGCGCGCAGGTCGAGCCGCTCGGTATATTCCCGCGCGAGCGCGAATTCTTTTGACATCCGCAGAAACCCCGCGCGCGAGGTCTGGCTGAGTGACGGCAGTGTGATGTTTTGAAAGATCGGTAACCCGATCACCGCACCTTGCTTGCCGCGATCCTCGGGAACATAAACGATCCCGTTGTCGACTGCGTCGGCCGGCGATCGGATGACTTTGATATCGCCGTCGATCTTGACCACGCCCTTTGAGGGCTTCGTGATCCCGAAGAGCGATTGCATCACCTCGGACCGACCTGCCCCGACTAGGCCGTAGAAGCCGAGGATCTCGCCCTTGCGCAAGGTGAAACCAATGCTGTCGAACTCGGTCGGGTGGGAATAGCCCACGACTTGCAACACCTCATCGCTCGGTGTGTGTTCCCGATCGGGAAAGATCTGGTCCACGTCGCGGCCGACCATGAGGCGCACGAGATCGGCCTCGCTAATCTCGGAAATCAAGCCGGCGCCCACGTGCTTGCCATCACGGAACACGGTGAACCGGTCGGCGATGCGAAAGATCTCGTCGAACTTGTGGCTGATGAACAGGATCGCGCGCCCCTCGGCCTTTAGCCGTTCGACCAGTTCGTAGAGCTCTTCGATTTCCTTGTGGCTTAGCGCAGCGGTTGGTTCGTCCATGATGACGACGCGCGCGTCGACCGACAGCGCACGTGCGATGGCGACAAGGTGCTTGGAGGCGATCCCCAGATCGCGCAGCGGCATGCCGGGGTCGAGATCGGCGTCAATCCGGTCAAGGATCTCGCGCGCCCGGCGGCGCATCTCGGCCCAGTCGATCATGCCGAAGCGGCCCTTAGGCGCATGACCAATGAAAATGTTCTCGGCGACGGTGAGCTCGTCAAAGAGCACCGTTTCCTGGTGAATGGCGGTAATCCCGGCGGCGGAGGCATCCTGCGCAGTTGTGAACTGCACGTCCTCGCCCGCGACGCGGATCGTGCCCTCGTCGGGCTGATAGATACCGGTGAGCGTCTTGACGATGGTCGACTTGCCCGCCCCGTTCTCGCCCACCAGAGCGGTCACCTGACCCGGGTAGAGTTCGAGCGACACCTGGTCGAGCGCCTTGACCCCCGGAAAGGTCTTGGTGATCCCGTCGAGCGTCAGCACGGGGTCGGTCGACACCGGCGACGCTTCGCGTGTTTGGGTCTCGATGCTCATCTGCATCGCGGCCTCCGATCAGTTTGATAAAGTGCCCCGGCACACGGGCAGTCCCGCGCGCCGGGGCGAGAGGAGATCAGAAGATGTCCTTGAAGTCGTCGATGTTCGTCTCGTCGTAGACGAACGGATCAGCCATCGCGCCCTCGTTGTTGTCATCGAGGGTGAGTGTGCCCATGCGGCCCATCGGGATTTCAGCGCCCGGCTCGGCCGTGGCCTGCTCGGTGGCGAGCTGATAAGCGAGCATGGTCGCAGAGTAGCCCAGGTCGATCGGGTTCCAGATCGCAAACGACTTGGAAGCGCCCGACTCGATGGCGCCCGCCATCTCCGAGGGCAGGCCCAGGCCGGTGACGTTCACTTCGCCCACCTTGCCGGCATCTTCGACGGCGCGCGCGGCGGCCACGATGCCAACGGAGGTCGGCGCGATGATCGCGTCGAGGTCCGGATAAGTCTGCATCAGGCCGGTGGCCTCGCGATAGGACTTGTCGGCCAGGTCGTCGCCGTAGACGGTGCCCACTACCTCAATGCCGGGGTAGTTGCCCATCACCTTGTTCATCTCTTCGATCCAGATGTTCTGGTTCGTCGAGGTCGTCGTGGCCGACAGCACCGCGACCTCGCCGCCGTCCGGCAGCTCATCGGCAGCAAGCTTGATGATCATATTGCCGATCAGCGAATTGGAAGACGGGTTGAGGTGCAGCATCCTGCCCTCGGGCGCGACGCCAGAGTCCCAGGAGATCACCTTGATGCCCCGCTGCATCGCCTTCTTGAGCGCCGGAACCAGCGCGTCGGTGTCGTTCGCCGACACGGCGATGGCGTCAACCTGCTGGGCGATAAGCGAGTTGATCACCTCGATCTGCCCCTCGGCCGTGGTGTCGGTCGGCCCAGTGTAGATGACCTCGACGTTTCCGAGCTCTTCCGCGGCCTCTTCGGCACCTTCAGCAGCAGCTTCGAAGAACCCGATGCCGAGTGCTTTAACCACCAGGGCGATGCGGACGTTGTCGTCCTGCGCCTGGGCCACACCACCCGCCAACATGAGCGCCGCAGCCGCTGCGCCACCGAACATTCTCCTCGTCATACTCATGATAAAACCTCCCTGGCTGAGTATCCGTTTGAACGCGAAGTCTTTCAGCTTGCGTCCGTTTTCCGCGCGGCCCCCGTTTGGGCCACGATCACCCGGACCTCAGCCGCTTCGAGCATCGAAGCGACCCGATCCGAAATGCCTTCGTCGGTGATGACGACGTCGATCCGCTCGAGACCGCAGAGCACGAGGCTGGAGCGGTTCTCGAATTTGGAGCTGTCGACAAGCACGACGAGCTCGTCTGCCTGCCCGATCAGCTTTTCCTCGGCCTGTATGAGCAGAGGATCGTTCTCCATCAGCCCCATCGGGCCCACCCCGTAGGCGCCCATGAACATGCGCTTGGCATAGTAGTGTCGCGTCATGTCGTTCTCGAACGGGCTCAGGATGATGTTCTGTTCGCGGTAGAGCGCGCCTCCGGGCACCATGACGGTGTTCTTGGTGTGCTTGAGCAGGTGCTCGGCGATCGGAAAGCTGTTGGTCATCACCTGCACCCGCCGATTGGCGAGGTGGTGAACCATCTGGAACGTCGTGGTGCCACCGTTGATGATGATCGGGTCGCCGTCGTCGCATAGGGCGACCGCCTCGCGCGCGATCACCTGCTTCTCTTCGGCATTGATCGCCTGGTTCACGGCAAAGGGCCGGCCGGCCAGTCCCGGCAGGGGCGGCGGCGTGAGGGCCTCGGCTCCGCCACGCACCCGGCGCAGGCGCTTCTGCTTATCGAGGGTCGAGATGTCACGCCGGATCGTAGCCTCGGAGGTTTCCGTCAATGCGACGAGCTCGCCCACCGTGACAATGGGGCGCTCCTGAACCGCAGACAGGATAAGCCGGTGGCGTTCCGTTTCGTGCATTGAAGTCCTCCCGTTCCCAACAGCATGCCTGATTCTGATCACGGGTCAATCAAAAGTTTTCATAAACGATCATGTTGCGCCGCAGCATGATCGTTTATGATCGGTTTTGGTTGACTTGGGCTTAGCTTTCTCGCAGGGTTTGGCCAATGGCTCAGGCTGCCTATCGCGGCTTTCACGGGAGGAACATCATGCTGACGCGCGCCGAAAACCGGCTGGAAAACCTTTGGGACGACGCAAAATCCGATGCGATGAGCGAGTCCGAGAAACTGCTCTACCGCTCGAACCTCCTGGGCTCTGACAAGCGAATCACGAACTACGGCGGCGGCAACACGTCGGCCAAAGTGATGGAAACCGATCCGCTCACCGGGGATCAGGTCGAGGTGCTCTGGGTGAAGGGCTCCGGCGGCGATGTCGGGTCGATCAAGATGGACGGCTTCGCAACGCTCTACATGGACAAGCTCAACGCGCTGAAGGGCCTGTATCGCGGCGTTGAGTATGAAGACGAGATGGTTGGCTACCTTCCACATTGCACCTTCAACCTGAACCCACGAGCCGCCTCCATCGACACGCCGCTGCACGCCTACGTGCCCAGAAAACACGTTGATCACATGCACCCGGATGCGATCATCGCGATTGCTGCTTCGAAAAACTCCAAAGAGCTGACACAGGAAGTGTTCGGCGCCGAGATCGGCTGGCTACCGTGGAAGAAGCCGGGCTACGAGCTGGGCCTCTGGCTCGAGGATTTCTGCAAGAAGAACCCCGAAGCGAAAGGCGTCGTTCTGGAAAGCCACGGGCTCTTCACCTGGGCGGACGATGCCAAGGAATGCTACGAGCTGACCATCGCGATCATCCAGAAAGCGATGGACTGGTTCGCGGACAAGACCGCTGGTCAGGACGCTTTTGGCGGGGCGGTCCATGAAAGCCTCGCCCCTGAGGCACGCCGCGCCGTTGCCGCGCGCCTGATGCCTGCGATCCGCGGCTTCGTGTCCGGCAACCAGCACATGGTCGGCCACTTCGAGGACAGCGACACGGTGCTGGAATTCGTCAATGCGCGCGACATGGAGCCGTTGGCCGCGCTCGGCACCTCTTGCCCCGACCATTTCCTGCGGACGAAAATCCGCCCCCTTGTGGTGAATTTCGACCCCGCGAAGAACAACCTCGACGAGGTGCTCGAGGGGCTGCCCGACCAGATCGCCGCCTACCGCGAGGATTACGCAGCCTACTACGAGCGCTGCAAACGCGACGACAGCCCGGCGATCCGCGACCCGAATGCGGTCGTCTACCTTGTCCCCGGCGTCGGTATGATCACCTTCGCCAAGGACAAGGCCACCGCCCGGATCTCGGGCGAGTTCTACGTGAACGCCATCAACGTGATGCGCGGCGCCTCTGCTGTGTCCGAATATGTGGGTCTTCCCGAGCAGGAAGCCTTCGACATCGAATATTGGCTCCTCGAAGAGGCGAAGTTACAGCGCATGCCCAAGCCCAAGTCACTGGCCGGGCGCGTCGCATTGGTCACCGGCGGCGCAGGCGGGATCGGCGCGGCCACTGCCGAACGCTACTTGTCCGAAGGCGCCTGCGTGATGCTTGCAGACATAAATGAGGAGAGCCTCGAAGCGACGAAGGAAAACCTCGTCCAGCGCTACGGGCGCGACGTGGTGCGCACGGTGAAGATGAACGTCACCGAGGAAATCGACGTCGCGGCATCTTATGCAGATGTGTCGGTCGAGTTCGGCGGAATCGACATCCTAGTGTCCAACGCCGGCATAGCTTCCTCCGCGCCGGTCGAGGAGACCTCGCTCGATCTCTGGCAAAAGAACATGGACATTCTGTCCACGGGATATTTCCTCGTCTCGCGCGAAGCCTTCAAGGTAATGCGCGTGCAGGGGATAGGCGGCTCCGTCGTATTTGTGGCGTCGAAGAACGGCCTCGCCGCCAGCCCGAACGCGTCGGCCTACTGCACGGCAAAAGCTTCCGAGATTCACCTCGCCCGCTGTCTCGCCCTTGAGGGGGCCGATGTCGGCATCCGTGTGAATGTGGTGAACCCGGACGCGGTGCTGCGCGGTTCGAAGATCTGGGAGGGCGAATGGCTCGATCAGCGCGCTTCGACCTACGGGACCGACAAGGAGGGGCTGGAAGAGATGTATCGCAACCGCTCCTTGCTCAAGCGCTCGGTCTTGCCTGAGGACATCGCAGAAGCGGCCTACTTTTTCGCCGCCGATACGTCGGCCAAATCCACGGGGAACATCGTGAACGTGGATGCTGGCAACAAGGAAGCCTTCACGCGCTGACAGATCGGGGCGGTGCGCCGCCCCATTTGCGGAGCGGAGGACCCATGCGACTGTCACAATGCCATAATTTCCACGACTTCAGGCGGCTCGCAAAGCGCCGCCTGCCATCGCCCATCTTCAACTACATCGACGGCGGCGCCGATGACGAGGTGACGATGCGGCGCAACTCCGCGGCGTTCGACGCGGTCGACCTTGTGCCGCACGTGCTGCGCGGGACCAAGGACGTGGACCTGTCGGTCGAGATCATGGGACAAAAGCTGGCCCTGCCCTTCTACCTGTCGCCCACCGCGCTCCAGCGCCTTTTTCACCACGACGGGGAACGCGCGGTCGCGGCGGCCGCGGCGAAATACGGCACGATGTTCGGCGTCTCGTCGCTGGGCACGACCAGCCTTGAGGTGCTACGGCGCACACACGATACGCCGCAGGTCTACCAGTTCTACTTCCACAAGGACCGTGGCCTGAACCGCGCGATGATGCAGCGCGCGAAGGAGGCGGGCGTCGACGTGATGATGCTCACCGTCGACAGCATGACCGGCGGCAACCGCGAACGCGACAAGCGCACCGGCTTCTCGATCCCCTTCAAGCTGACGCTCGCCGGCATGGCGCAATTCGCGATGAAGCCGGCCTGGGGTATCAACTACGTCACGCACGAGAAATTTTCCCTTCCCCAGCTCGGCGACCATGTCGACATGGGCGGCGGCACCATGTCCATCGGGCGCTATTTTACCGAGATGCTGGACCCCACGATGAACTGGGACGACCTCGCCGAGATGATCGAGCTCTGGGACGGCAAGTTTTGCCTCAAAGGTGTCATTCATCCCGGCGACGCGGCCCGCGCGGCCGAACTGGGCTGCGATGCGGTGGTCCTGTCGAACCACGCCGGGCGGCAGCTCGACGGATCGCTTGCCCCGTTCGATGCGCTCGGCGGCATCGTGGACCGAGTGGGCGACAAGCTCGACGTGATGATGGACAGCGGCATCCAGCGCGGCACCCACATCGTCAAGTCGCTCGCGATGGGCGCGAAGGCGGTGGGCATCGGGCGCGGCTACCTGTTCCCGCTCGCCGTCGCCGGGCAGGCCGGGGTCGAACGGATGGTTGGTCTACTCAAGGACGAAGTCGAACGCGACATGCGCCTCATGGGCGCGGCGACGGTGTCGGACCTGACCCGCGACATGTTGCGACCAAGATAAACGCCGGATCGCCGGCAGGGAGGAAGAATGAGCTATCAATCCGCCAAAGACGCGTTCGCCGAATGGGGCGTCGACACCGAAGCCGCGATGGAGGCGCTGGCCCGAATCCCGATCTCGGTGCATTGCTGGCAGGGCGATGATGTGGTGGGGTTCGAGGGCCAGAGCGGCGCGTCCGGCGGCGGGATCCAGGCCACCGGCAACCACCCCGGCCGCGCGCGCACCCCAGACGAATTGCGTGCCGATCTAGAGTTCGCCTATTCGATGATCCCCGGCAAGCATCGACTGAACCTCCATGCCTTCTACATGGACACGGAGGAGACGCCGGACCGCGACGAGATCGAATACCGTCATTTCGCGCCTTGGGTCGACTGGGCCCGCGAACAGGGCATCGGGCTCGACTTCAACCCGACGTTCTTCGCCCACGCCAAGGCCGACGACAACCTTACGCTGTCGCATCCCGACAAGGGCGTCCGCGAATTCTGGATCGAGCACGGCAAACGGTCGCGCGAGATCGCCGCGAAGATGGGCAAGGAACTCGGCACGGCGGCTGTGAACAACATCTGGGTGCCGGACGGTTCGAAGGACATCCCGGTCGACCGCATGGCCGCTCGACAGCGGCTCGAAGCTTCACTTGACCAGATGTTGGCGCCCGCCCATGACGCGGCGCATCTGCGCGACGCGGTGGAGAGCAAGCTCTTCGGGATCGGGGTCGAGGCGATGACCGTCGGCAGCCACGAATTCTACCTGGGCTACGCGATCCGCAAGGGGACGCTTCTTTGCCTCGACATGGGGCATTTCCACCCGACCGAGAACATCGCCGACAAGTTGTCCTCCGTTGCGCTGTCGGTGGACGAACTGCTCTTGCACGTGAGCCGGCCGATGCGCTGGGATTCCGACCACGTGATCCTCTTGGACGACGCGATCCGGGGCATGGCGCAGGAGCTGGTCTTCGCCGACCTGCTGGGGCGCACGCATATCGGGCTCGACTTCTTCGACGCCACGATCAGCCGCACCGCGGCCTGGGTCATCGGCGTGCGCAACATGCAGAAGGCCTTGCTAGAGGCGCTCCTCATACCACAGGCGCGGTTGAAAGAAGCTGAGGCGGCGCTGGACTTCACCACGCGCTTCATGCTGACCGAAGAACTGAAGGACATGCCCTTCAGCACGGTCTGGGCCGAGTTCTGCGCGCGTAACGAGCGGCCTTGTGGCAAGCGACTGATTGATGAATTGGCGGGATATCAGGCACGAGTTGCCGACCGGGGAATGTAGAGAAACCGGCAGAAAGGGCGCTTCCTTTGTGCACTTGTCCTCATCGGTGTGATGTCGGATTTCGGGCGGGAATGGCAACTTGTCTGTCGTGTCCGCGCTGTTGGAACCGGGCCAGGAATGGCTGGCTCGACACGCCCCGCCGGGTCCCTTCAATACTGCATAGTAGGATTCGAGGTAGTGGCGCGCGCATGCGACCAACACGCCGAAAGGTTTACATAGGGTTTACATAGCACCGATAATGGGTTGCCTACGTAAACCCTCGGGATGCTCGGACCAGCCCATATTCACCCTTTGTTCTCGCCCAGGGTTTACCTAAAGTTTACATAAAGTTGACAGATCCGGACCCAAAACCACGTTTTTCGGCGATCTATGTAAACCCTGCGACCACAAAACCTCAACAAAACAGGCTTCTGAGCAGAAGCGCGCCGCAGACAGGGTTTACATAAACCGACGCTCACACAGAAACGCGCATCAGAGCAGACCAGCGCATCACCAGCTACAACCGATACATAAAAGATAGCGGACAGCACTCAGCGAAGAGCACATCGAGCCCTAGAGCACACGCAATATGACAGGTGACGACCACTAAGGATGAACCGCATCGAGCATGCCAAGTTGAGTCACGCATGTCCGAGTGACGAGGCAGGTGCGGAAATGTCACGGAAGGTCGGTATTGCTGCCCGATGCCGTGTTGATGATCTAGCTAGACAGCTGTGCAGGTAGGTAGCTGCGGACCCAGATCCGACGGACAGTTGATGATCTAGCAGGCTGCTTCGCCGGTGAGAGCGATCATTGCCGAGGAGGTTAGAATCGCAACGCTCTTGATCGCCAGAATCCGGCCGACACCACCAATGTTCCTATCCACCTGCAGCTCTTCGGCATGCCGAACCTGCGGCGGTCCTCACCAATGGGTCGATATGTCGTTGTCAGCGTTATGGTATGCGGTCGGCCACCGGTGCCGCAGCGCGTTCAAAATGCGCCTTTCTCAAGCATCGACCCCCTAGGCATTCACGCACTCGCTCGACCCTGTGGATGCCTAAGGGGGATCGGATAGGCATTCACGCACTTCCTCGTCGAAGTTGCTATATACCTAACTAGCTACATCAAACACTTAACTACTAGGTCTATGCAGGTCATGAGGAAAGAAACTGAAAAGCAGGAACGCTTCGGGAAGCACTCACTGAAGAGAGCGGTCGGGTATGTCCGGGTGTCGACAGCGCAGCAGGGCAAGAACGGCATGAGTCTGGAGCTCCAGAAGGAAGCAATTTCGACTTACACCTCCCGTGCAGGATATGACCTAATCGAGATTTTCGAGGATGTGTCCTCCGGTAAGGGCGACACTAGCTTCTATAAGCGGAAAGGCCTCAAAGCAGCCCTTGCACTTGCGAAAGCGCAGGATGCGATTCTTGTCGTGTGGGACTGGAGCAGGTTGTCGCGGAGCAGCGGGATCGAGAAACAGATCATCGCCTCGTTCGGTGATATCTCCAGGGTCGTAAGCGCTAAAGAAAAGAACACTCTGAGTGAGGCATCTGAAGCAGCAGCGCATGTCCACAATGAGCGCTTCGCAGAGGAACTGTCCAAGCGCACGAAGGCAGGCATGGCCAAGAAACGCGAACAGGGTATGACCTTCGGCAACAGCGAAATCAAAACGGTGGCGCAGCCGCTCGGCTCGGCTGCGAACGCGGCAGCGGCAGACCGGCTTGTCCGCGAGATCGCAGCTGTGCTCCGTGCGCATGAAGATCCGTTCGGATGTTACCTCAGGGATGTCGTTGAGGTCTTGAAGCAGAAAGGACTGCGCACCCGGCGGAACAAAGAGTGGACCGTTGAGCGCGCTCGGCCTCTCGTAAAAAAGGCTCGGCAGCTTCTCAAAAAAGAAACGGCCGACACGTCTGATGGTGACATTAGCTATGCCGACGATGAGAGGTATGGGGCCTTCTGAGAGCAATCGAACGCAAAGCTTCTCTCTCTCGCGGCCCGAGATGCTGCGGCGAGTCGAAGTCCTAGATTTTTTGGATGTGTGCGAGGAGGATCGGTTCTGGTGCCGGCAGCACGCTCGGCACCAAACCTCCCATGACCGTTTTTCCCATGAGGTGTGGCGGAGCCCAGTTGTATTGGTGCCATCCGCACGCCAGAAATGATTCGAAAAAAAATGTATAGGTGGCGGAAGTGACAAGGCAGCACGGGCACCCAGTGTTCATCGCGCCGGACTGCAGTGAAGGCGTGTCCCTTACAAAAAGTGGCGAATTCAATGAGGAGCAGCTTCAACAACTGGTCCACGATTACCCTGAAGCACTTCCCATCAACGAAATCGACGCCGCCTTCGAGGGTGTGATTTCGGTCTGTCGCGAGTTGAATACGCCCGCCGGCCCGATCGACAACTTCCTCATCACGCCTTCAGGTCTTCCGGTCATCGTTGAGTGCAAATTGTGGCGCAACCCTCAAGCACGCCGTGAGGTGGTGGGCCAGGTGCTCGATTATGCGAAAGAGCTCGCACGCTGGTCGTCGGCTGATATCGAGCGTGAAGCTGCCCGGCGCGGCGTGCCCTCGATCATCGACCTTGTTCGTATGCGACACCCCGAGGTCGATGAGGCTGACTTCCACGACACGCTGACCACGTCGCTCGAGCGGGGTCGGTGCCTGCTGCTCATCCTAGGCGATGGCATTCGAGGCGGCGTTGAAGCCATCTTTGAACATCTCCATGACCAAGGTGCGCTGCAATTCTCCTTTGGTCTGGTCGAGATGCCGATCTACGACGTTCCCGGCGGCGGACAGCTCGCCCTGCCGCGTGTCTTAGCACGAGCGCCGATTGAAGTGCGGCGCGTTGTAGAATTGCCCGATGGGCTTAGTTTCGCAGAAGTAGATGAAGAGGACGACATCGAGGTTGAAGAAGGGAAGTCACTGCGGCGAAAGGCACGGCGCGAAGACCGTCAACGGTTCTGGCGGGACTTCTTGGATGTTCTCAAACTTGATGATCCGAGCCAACCGATCCCGACTGCTTTGCGACGCGGACACATTACCTTCTCTCTACCGGACACCGACCGAACGGCGTGGCTGACGGTATATCGCGTATTGAAAAATGGAGAGGTGGGCGTTTTCCTAAGTTTTCGACAGGGCAGTATCGGTGAGCGTGCGGTTGAATTGATGATGGATGACGATGGAGTTGCTCTGATCGACGCACTCGGGGGAACCGCTCGTCACAATGTCGGCCGCAAAGGAGAGCCGCCCATTGATAATCGCGCTTTTGGCGACCTGTCCGACGCTGCGATACGCGCCGAAGCCCTGGCATGGCTTGCCGACCGCACGAACACCTTCATCAACGTCTTGCGCCCGGCCATCCGGTCCGCCGTCGCTGACATCGAAGAAGCCGACGGATAGCGAGAGCGATTAGACATCGCACCAGCCCTTCGGCGTGATGACGCCGCAGAGACTCTCTGCGCGCGCTCAGGGGCACCTTCGTGTTTTTGGAGTCCTGGGGGCCCGAAATGACTTGGACGCACTCAGCGGGCAGCACAGCGCCCCTGAGAGCATGGCGAGATCTTGGGGTGCCGCGATTGCGCTGCGGGGGGGCACCCCTGCGGCTCATCACCATTGTCAGATGTAGCCGTGCCGTTCTGTTGGGATGATCACCGAACGACCAGGTCGATCTCGCTCGCGCCACCACCAGTTTTCTGGATCTGAAGCTGAACCGGGATTCGGTCCTTCATCGCCTGGACGTGGCTGATGACGCCGATCGTGCGGCCCTCGGCTTGAAGGCGCTCCAGCGCGTCGATCGCTAGATCCAGGCTGTCGGAGTCCAGCGAGCCGAACCCCTCGTCGATGAAGAGTGTTCCAGCGAGCACGCCGCGGGTGCCCATGCCGGACAGGGCGAGGGCAAGCGCGAGCGACACGAGGAAGCGTTCGCCGCCAGACAAGAGCCGCGTCGGGCGCACATCGTCCGCCATGTCCCGATCGATGATGTGCAGCGCAAGGTCGCTTGCCGCCACCTTGAGCTGGTAGCGTGGTTTCAGGTCGTCGAGGTGCAGGTTGGCGCGCTCTACGAGCAGGGCGAGGGTGACGGCCTGGGCGATCTGCGCAAAGCGGTCGCCCTTCGCGGAGCCCACGGCGTCATTCACCGCCGCCCAGGTCTCGGCGCTCTTGCGCGCGGCCTCGATCTCGGCCTCCAGACCGGCGAGGGCCTTGGCCGCCACGGTGTCGGCTTCGAGCTTCTGGGCAAGCCCGCCCAGCGTCTCTCCGCGGCTCTGGATCTCGGTGTCCATTGTCAACTTTGCTGTTTCGAGCTCGGCCTTCGACGTGTCTGGCAGGCCCTTGGACTTCAGCGCCGCGAATTCGTTGTCACGTTCCTGCATGGCACCTTGCGCGGCCGCGCGTTCAGTGTCGGCTGACCGGAGCGCCTGACGCCGCGCCTCGACGGCCGCGGTCTCAGTGGCGTGAAGCGCAAGCAGGTGCGCTTCCGCGATCCCGGCGGCCTCGCAGGCAGCCGTGAGCGCCGCTTCGGCGTCCGTGACACGGGCCGCCGCGCCGGTTTGTGCCTTGTCTGCTGCTGCCAGCGTGCTCGCCAAGGCGGTCTCGGCACGGGCAGAGTTGTCCAATGCCTCGCGCGCGTCATCAAGAGCCGCCTGCGCCGTCGTGCGCGCGGTGTTGTGGCAGGTCCGGTGGGGGCCGGTCTCCTCGCCGCCCAGCATCTCGGCACGGTCGGCTCGAAGCCGCTCCAGCGTCTCGCACCGGCTGCGCTCCGTCGCCTCGGCCCGCTCTCGCGCGATCCTCGCGCCCGAGACGTCCGCCTGAGCCTTGGCGAGACTTGTGGACAAATCTGCCAGCGATTTCCGGGTGGCTTCAATCGTGTTACGCGCGGCGTCGAGCGTCATGAACGTTGCGCGCAGGTCGTCGAGCGTGGCATCCGGCCCAAAGGCCTCGGCGCGTATCTCGGTCGGCTCCAGCAGCGGGGCCAGCCTGCGATCAATCTCTGCAATCGTGCCATGCGCCGTATCTCTGGCCTGCTCGAGCCGCGCGATCTCCCGCTCCTTCGTCGTGAGCACCTCCGCAATTTCGCGGATCTTGTCCTCACCCTCGGTGATCCGCGCCTTGGCCGCGTCGATCGCGGCGTCAGCCTCCCGGTGCGTCCGGTCGAGCGCGGCAAGCCGGTCGCGGTCGGCCTCAAGCCCTTCGCGCCACCCCGCAAGGCGCGCCGTCAGAGCGTCGAACCGGGCGTCCTCTGCGCGCGGCCCCTCCGGCAGCTCGCCTGCCAGCGGGCCATCCTCGAGAGGCTTCGACGCCCGTGCAAAGCTCGCCTCGGCTTCGGCGACCTGTGACATCAGATCGGGCGCGCGCTCGGTCTCGGCCTTGATCGTCGTCTCGGCGGCCTCGATCCGCAGGGCCGCCTGTGTGGCCATGGTCTCGGACTTGTCGCCCCGGTCCTGTGCCTCGGTCAGACGGTTTCGCAAATCCTCGGCAAGCGCCGCGATCTCACCATCCGCCATGACCGGGTGCGCCGTGGCACCACAGACCGGGCAGGGGGTGCCTTCGACAAGGTGCTGGCGCAGGTGCTCGGCCTCACGCGAGGCCGCAGCGCTCGCGGCCTCTGACGGCTGGCGCAGGGCCTGCACCAGTTCCAGCGCGGTCTTCTGCTCGGCGCGCGCTTCGTCCAGAACCTGTTTCTGTTCGGAATAGGCTTTCTGCGCCGCCCCAAGCCGGTCCTGACTGTCCGCCAATGCCCGATCCGCAAGCCGCATGTCATTCGCGGCGGCGCGCAGCGTTCGCAGGTCCGCCTCGGCCTGCGCGAGCCGTTCAAGACGCGCACCCGGTGCCGCCTCGGTCAGCCGCTTGCGTTCGTCCCCGATGGCTTCCTGCGCCGTTCGCGCCGCGTCGATCTCACCACGCGCGGTCTTGGCGCCATACTCAAGAGCCTGCCGCTTTTCTCGGTCCGCTGTGATGGTAGCCGACAAACGCGCGGCTTCGGCATCTGACGTCTTGGCCAACCGGGCCTGTTCAATGCGCGCGCCAAGGCGTTCCTCGATCAGGCTCCGGTTCGCCAGCAGAACTTCATGACCCCTGACCGCAGCCAGAACCCGTTCGGCTTCCTCCACCGCGTCCTTCAGCGCAGCCTCGTCGGCAACAAGCGCCGTGAGCGCCTCCTGCGTGCCTGTCTCGACCCCGCGCGCTTCAGTCAGCGCATCCACCGCCTTGGTGTGTTCGCCCACGGCACCGGCTACCCGTTCGTCAAGCGCAGAGGCCTGATCCCAGATCGGCGCGAAAGCCTTGAACACGCGCTCCGCCTCGTCCCGTGCGGCTTTCGCGGCGTCGAACCGCGTCTGCGCCTCAAGAACCAGCACCTTTTGGGTCGCATGCTCTGCCGTGATCCGGGCATGATCCTCCCGCGCCGTGTCCAGCGCCCGCTTTGCCTCCGCGCGCTCGCGCACCTCGCCGCGCAGGGCTTGGGTCCGGTCCCAGTCATCCAGCCAGACCCGGTCATCTGTGAGCGCGGCGTGCGCCCGATCGGCGGCGTCCACCCGTGCTTTCGCCTTGTCGAGGCTGGCCTCGGCAGCCTCGACCGCTGCATATTGGGCGAGGTCCTTGCGAACCGCCTCGAGCGCCGTCACCGCAGCGGCCTGTTCGGCGCGCAGCGTGGTGATCGTGTCGGTAATCTCCGTCCGCTCGTCCGGCGACAGCAACTGGTGTTCTCCGCGCCGGGTCTCGAGCGTGTCGAGCGTGCCCACAGCTTCGCGGTTCCGCTCGAACACCCGGCGCGAGATGTCGCGGTAGATTCCGGTGCCGGTGACCTTTTCAAGAATCGCCGCGCGCTCCTGCGTCTTGGCGTCCAGAAAGGCAGCAAAGTCCCCCTGCGCCAGCAGAACGGTGCGGCGGAACTCGTCATAGTTCAGGCCCGTTAGCTCCACCACCCTCTCGCTCACGCGCGAGATCTGGGTTTCCAACATCTGCCCATCGGCAGCGCGCGCAAGACTGCGTTCAACGGCCTGAAGGCGCCCGTCGATCCGGTCGCGCGCCCGGCGGGCCTGCCACCCGGCGACATAGATTTCCCCGTCGGCGGCGCGGAACGTGACCTCGGCGAACCCCGACGCCACGCCCCGGCGCAGCACCATGCGCGCGTCGGTCGACCGCAACTCCTGGCCCCCGATATCGGCTACCCCCTCGGACGTGCCGTCGCCCGACAAGCGGGGGCAATTGCCGTAAAGCGCGAGGCACAGGGCGTCGAGCAGGCTCGACTTCCCCGCGCCGGTTTCGCCCGTGATGGCAAAGAGCCCGGCGGTGGCAAGCGGCGGCACGTCGAGCCGGATTTCGAACGGTTTGGCGAGACTCGCGATGTTCTCGCCGCGGATCGACAGGATCTGCATGCGCTCAGACCTCCCCGACCGCGTCGCGGAACGCCGCGAGGTGGCGGGCTTCTGGTGCAAAGCCGTTCTGGGTCTCGAACGCGGCACTGAACAAGGTCTCGGGGTCGGTGTCGGACAGCGGGACGGCAGGAGGCGTCGCACCCGCTTCTGCCTTGGCTTCGGGCCGGTGAATGCGCACGCCAGCGGTCCGCACCGGCGCTTCGCGCAAGAGGGCCTCTGCCTTGCCCAGCACCACAGTCGGGGCATCCTCGGCAACGAGTTCGACGTAGACCAACGGGCGTAGGTCTTCGGGCGCATCGGTCTCGATCCCGGCCAGAGCGTCTTCGAGACCGGCGAGGTCGGTGATCCCCGTCTCCGGCAGGCGCAGCACCGGGGCTGGCCAGGGGATCTCCCGATGGGTGGCGGTGATGGTCCGTCCGTCGATGTCGAGAATGGTGGCGCCGTGGCGATACCGGATTTCAGAAGCCGACAGCGGGAAGCAACTTCCGGAGTAGCGCACCCTCCCGCCTGCAAGACCCTGGGGCCCGTGCAGGTGACCAAGCGCCACGTAGTCGAGCCGCTCCGGGAAGATGTCGGGCGGCACCGCATGCGCGCCACCGATCAAGATCCGCCGCTCGGCCCCTTCGCTCTCCAGCCCGCCGGCGCAATGAAGGTGGCCCGTCGCGATCAGGGGAAGGGCGCCGACCTTCGCAGCAGCGGCGTCGGTTAGCTCGGCGTGGAACCGCCGCGCCGCCTCGATGATCGACAGGTCCTGATCGTCGGCCGAGAAACTGATCCCGGTCAGGTCGGCGGCGCGCAGGAACGGGATGGCCAACACAAACGCGGCAGGCTCCCCATCCAGGCCTGGCACAGGCACCAGATGCGCGTCGACATCAACCGCGCCGTTCCTGCGCCGCACCGTGCCGATGGTGTGGATGTCGAACGCCTCGATGAGATCACCCGGCGCCTCGAGCCTGAGCGCCGGGTCGTGGTTTCCGCCCGAAATCACCACGGTCAGATTAGGCCGCCGCTGTTTGAACCCGGCCAGGGCCCGATAGAACAGACGCTGGCTTTCGCCCGACGGGTTGGTGGTGTCGAAGACATCACCTGCTACGAGCAGTAGGTCGATCTCCTCGGTCTCGAGGAGTTCAGCGAGCGCATTCAGAAACACCTCGTGCTCCGCCTCGCGCGACCAGCCGTTCAGGGTCTGACCGATGTGCCAATCTGCGGTGTGTAGGGCGCGCATTGGTAAGATCCAACTTCGTGATTTCAAATGGCTTGGTCTTTTTAGACCGTAACAGGACGGGATCGAACACCCCCTTCTGCTGCCAGTAGGTGCCAGCCGAATCTGCTTTGGAACGAATCGCATTACGTGCCGACCTGCTTCTCTGCGAGATCAGCGTTTGGTCCTGTATCTCATTGTGCTCGTGCGACGTTGATCACGGGTTTGTGAACAAGCCTTCTGCATCGCCTCCTCCCTGCCGCTATAATTGAAACGTCAAGACAACGAGGAGAGCAGCAGTGCGACATCCGACGAGGAAAAGTCTCAGGATACTGCGTGGTTTGCATGCGCTCGAGGCCGAGATCAACGTCATCGAACACCAGAGCATCGAGCCCACTCACAAAGGTGGTCTCAAATGAGCGAAAACGAAGCACTTCTCAATGTGCAGGAATTCGCTGCGGCGCTTCATAGCACCGTCACGCCGCGCACAGTTCTGACTTTAATTCATCAAGGAAAAATCCGGGCGATGAAGCTCGGAAAGCGATACTACATGACCCGCGACGAGCTGCAGAGGTTCATTTCACCATGCCCCGACAACGAAAACCGGCCCGCCTCTTCCAGCGAAAAGATGACAAAGCCTGGGTCATCCTCGACGGAGGGAAGCAAATCCGGACAGGCTTCGGTGATGGATTTCGTGACGAGGCAGAAAAAGCTCTAAGCGACTACATCGCGCAGAAGAAACAGCGCGACGTGCGCGTCTTCGAACCGCATCAAATCTCCATTGGTGAAATTCTCGTCCACTATGGCGACGCGAAGGTGCAGACGGTCACTGATAAAGGACGACTGGTATATACGATCCAGGCGCTGGCGCCTTATTGGGGCGACATGAAAGTGTCCGACATCGACGTTGAGAAATGTCGTCGATACTCCGTATGGCGCAAGTGCGCCGATTGGACCGTGCGCCGCGAGATGAACACATTGAACGCGGCGATAAAGTATGCGGTTGCGACGCGTAAGCTCACCCACGCCCCGATTGTGACTTTGCCACCGAAGGGGGTCGCGAAAGATCGATGGCTGACAGAGGAAGAGGTCGGCGCCCTTCTCGATGCGTCAGCGCCTCATGTGAAACGGTTCACAAAGATCGCGCTCTACACCGGTCGTCGCAAGACAGCGATTACGATGCTCAAGTGGATGCCGTCGCTCGATAGCGGTTGGGTCGACCTCGACGCGGGCACGATCCACTTCCTCGGACGTAACGAAGCCGAGACGAAGAAGCGAAAGGGTGTGGTGCGCATCCCGGAGGCCCTGCTCGAAGAAATGAAAACCTGGGAACAGGACGGGTCAAATGTCGTGTCCTTCAAGGGGCAGCCTATCACCAGGATCGACAAGGCGTTCCGTGCGGCCACGCGTCGTGCTGGCCTTGACGACGTAACACCGCATACGCTCAAGCACACGGCGGTCACGTGGGCCTTCAAGCGCGGCATGACGCTTGAAGACGCGACCGCCTACTTCGCCACCTCGCGGGAGACCCTGGAGAACGTGTATCGGTCTTACAGCCCGGACGCGCTTAAGAACGCGGCCGGGATCATGAACTGGAAGCTGTAGGGGGTGGCCTTCGTGGTCGCAGTGAACAGATCGAGCACAAATACAATCTGAAACGTTGCGCGTATCGTTGCGGCCAGAAGCAGGGGGACAAAAAAGACGCCCGAAGGCGCCTTGTTTTATTGGTCGGAGTGAGAGGATTCGAACCTCCGACCCCTGCCTCCCGAAGACAGTGCTCTACCAGGCTGAGCTACACTCCGACCGTGGCGGGCGGGATAGCCCACGTTGCCTTGCTTGGCAAGGGGTTATTCGGCCGGTTCGTGCGGTCGCGAACGGCGCAGGATCGGCGATATGCGGAAGCTTGCCGCCGTAGCTCCGCGCGACCGGGTTCTGAGCACCGGGGTCTGCGAGTCCGCGCCCAACCGCGCTTCGCGGAAGACGATGTAAAGACCCGAGAAAATGATGATCCCGGCACCAATCATCGTGGCGGTTTCCAGGGATTCACCGAAGATGACGAAGCCGAACACACTGGCCCAGATAATCTGCGAATACTGCATCGGCGCGACGATGGCGGCCTCGCCGTTCTTGTAGGCCGCGATCAGCACCAGCCCCGCCACGAATCCCAGCGCCGAGATCACCCCGAGCCCGCCCAGATGTTCGATCGGCATCGGCTTGTAGACGAAGGCGAGCAATATGCCCATCAGCACGAAGTTCGAGGCCATCGGATAGAGCATCAGCACCACGGGCCGCTCGTCCCGCCCGATCTTGCGCACGATGACGCTGGCCAGCGCGTTGCACACCGCCGACGTGATCCCGGCGAGGTGGCCGAGCGTCAGATCGGTCGCGCCGGGGCGCAGCACGACCAGCACCCCGATCAGCCCGACGACCACGGCACCCAGCCGGTGAATGCCGACACGTTCGCCCAGCATCGGGATCGACAGGAGCGTGATGAGAAGCGGCGAGGCGAACAGCAGCACATAGGTCTGCGCCAGCGGCAGAACCGAAAACGCATAAAACGCCGTGAACCCGGTGATCGACGCAAGCACGGTGCGCAGCGCCGTCCACCACGGATGAACCGGGCGCAGATGCCCCGCCGTCGCATCCTTCATCAGCATGAACGTCACCAGCGGGAACGAAAACAACGTCGAGAAAAAGATCAGCTGGAACGGGGAATAGGTCCCGCCCAGGAACTTGATGATGACGTCATGCGTCGCATAGAGCGCGAACGCCACAAGGGCGTAGAGCGGGCCTGCAAGGTTCATGGGAATGCTCCGTGGTTGCGGTCATCCCAACCCCGTTTTCGCGCCGCATGCAAGCCGTCCGGTCAGGGTTTTCCGTGCGGAGCGGATGCCAGCCGAAGAAATGTGCGGTCTTCCCGCCGAATGAACTTTCTTTGCATGGCGAAGTCGTAGTTCTCGCGCCCCAGCGGGTCTGCCGCCAGTTTCGCGCGGTAGTCCTCGTATGCGGCGAGCGACGGTACGGAATAAACCCCATAGGCCAGGGTGGACGAGCCTTCGTGCGGGGCGAAATAGCCGATCAGGTCGGCCCCGCAGCGCGGAATCGCCTGACCCCAGTTGCGGGCATAGGTCTCGAAATCCGCCTTTTGCGTCGGCTCGATCTCGTACCGGATGAAACAGGTTATCATGGTCGGGTCTCCTTTCGGGCCGTTCTGCCACGGCCGCGTGCACCGATGTTTCGGCCCGGACCGAAGCGTCGCGGCTTGTCCAACGCGGGGCGCGCGTCCACTGTCGCGGATATGAAGGAAGGCCCCGACATAACCCGCATCGGTGCGATGATCGGCGACCCGGCCCGCGCCAACATGCTGACCGCGCTGTTGGCAGGCCGGGCGCTGACCGCCGGTGAACTCGCGCGCGAGGCCGGGGTGGGCGCGGCGGCGGCCAGCGAACACCTGCGCAAGCTTGAGGCGGTCGGCCTCATCGCCCGGCTCAAGCAGGGGCGGCATCATTATTTCCGTCTGGCCGGTGACGAGGTCGCGCATATGCTCGAGGCGGTCGCGGGCCTTGCCGCGCATCATGGCCACCTGCGGAACCGGCCCGGGCCGCGCGACCCCGAACTCAGGCAGGCGCGGGTGTGCTACGACCATCTCGCGGGCACGGCCGGGGTGCGGATCTACGACAGTCTTGCGGGACGGGGCGGGTTCGTCCTGACGGCGGACCGGATCGACCTGACCGATGCGGGGCGCGCGCGTATCGCCGCGCTGGGCATCGACCTCGCCGTGTTCGAGGCCAAGCGCCGCCCGCTCTGCCGCACCTGCCTCGACTGGTCCGAACGCCGCACGCATCTGGCGGGCAGCCTCGGCGCGGCGCTTCTCGACCGGATCATCACCCTGAAATGGGCGAACCGCGCACCTGAGGGGCGCGCGGTTCTGTTCTCAGCGGCGGGAGAGCAAGCCTTTCAGGATGCTTTCCCATTGATTTAGAAAAGGGAAACCCTCCGCGCGTTTTCCCCGCGGAAAAGGTCTTGCCTCAGAGGCTCGCTTCCAGCGCGGCGAGGATGGCGTCGCCCATTTCGGTCGTGGAGACCGGGGTGACGCCCTCTTCGCCCAGCAGGTCGGCGGTGCGTTTGCCTTGGGCCAGCACCGTCTCGATCGCCGCTTCCAGACGATCCGCTTCCGCGCCTTCGTCGAAGGAATAGCGCAGCGCCATGGCGAAGCTCAGGATACAGGCGATGGGGTTGGCCTTGCCCTGACCCGCGATGTCGGGGGCCGAACCATGCACCGGCTCATAAAGCGCCTTGGGCCGACCGTTCGCCATCGGCAGACCGAGCGAGGCCGACGGCAGCATCCCCAGCGACCCGGTCAGCATCGCGGCCACGTCGGACAGCAGATCGCCGAACAGGTTGTCGGTCACGATCACGTCGAACTGCTTGGGCCAGCGGGCCAGCTGCATACCGCCCGCGTCGGCGTACATGTGGGAAAGCTCGACCTCGGGGTAATCCTTGGCGACCTCGGTGACGACCTCACGCCACAGAATGCCGGATTCCATCACGTTGGCCTTTTCCATCGAGCAAAGCTTCTTGCCCCGCTTCATGGCCAATTCAAAAGCCGAACGCGCGACCCGGTCGATCTCGCTCTCGGTATACCGCTGGGTGTTCACGCCCACGCGCTCGTTGTTTTCCGTGAAGATGCCACGCGGCTCACCGAAGTAGATGCCGCTGGTCAGCTCGCGCACGATCATGATGTCGAGCCCGGCGATCACGTCCTTTTTCAGCGACGAGAAATCGGCGAGCGCATCGAAGCACTGGGCCGGGCGCAGGTTCGCGAACAGGTCCATCTCCTTGCGCAGGCGCAGAAGCCCGCGCTCGGGCTTCACCGAAAAATCCAGATCGTCGTATTTCGGGCCGCCCACGGCGCCCAGCAGAACGGCATCGACCTCTTGCGCCTTGGCCATCGTCTCATCCGCCAGCGGCACGCCATGCTTGTCATAGGCCGAGCCGCCCACAAGGTCTTCGGACACGTCGAAGGTCAGGCCGCGCTTCTCGCCGTACCAATCGATGATGCGGCGCACTTCGGCCATGACTTCCGGGCCGATCCCGTCGCCGGGGAGGATGAGGAGGGAGCCAACGCTCATATCACTGTGTCCTTGGGCTGAATACTGTTCGCGTGTGCCTAGCCCGCAGGCCGGGAAGGGTCAAGAAACCGCAGACTGCAACCCTTGGGCCAAGGCATCCCACACCCGCGCGATCCGGGGGGTCCGGCGCATCGCCTCATGCGCGGTCAGCCAGACCGGCAGGGACGGAAGCGCCATATCGGGAAACAGCCGCTCGACCTCGGGCGCGTGCCGTGCCGTCGCGATCTGCGCGATCCCGATCCCGCAGCCCGCGCGAATAAGCTGCCAGTTCCCCGCCTGATCGTCGGTGCGGGTCGCGAAGAAGGTGCGGTCCACGGCCCAGCCCAGACGCCGCATCCCGCGCAGCATCAGGTCCGAACGGTCATAGCCGACCCAATCGAGCTTGAACGCATCCTCGACCGTGTCCGGCCGCCCGACGCGGTCGAGATAGGACTTGGCGGCATAGATCCCCAGCGGCAGGTCGGTGACATGCAACGTCACCATGTCCAGCTGGTCCGGGCGATACATGCGCAGCGCGATGTCGGCCTCGCGAAACAACAGGTTGTCGCTGGAATCGGTCGCCACCAGTTCGATCTCGATGCCGGGTTCGTCCCTGCGTAGTCGCGCAAGGATCTGCGGCAGCACGAAATGCGCGACGATGACGCTCGCCGTGATCCTGACCGTGCCCGTGGGTCTCATGTCCTGCCCGGCTGCGATCAGGGCGATCTCTCCGACCGAGTCGCGCATTCTCTTTGCCGCGGGTAACATCGCAGCACCCGTGTCGGTCAAGGACAGCCCCTTGGCGTGCCGCTGAAACAGCTCCACCCCAAGGGCCGTCTCGACCTCACGCACCTGCCGCCCCACCGTGGGCTGGCTCGACCCCAGCGTCCGGGCCGCCGCTGAAAGCGAGCCGGTTTCGGCCACGGCAAGAAAGGCGCGGATCAGGGACCAGTCGAGGTTTTCCATTCAATCCTGAATACCAGACCTTCGATTTCTCGCAATTCCTGTTTGGCGGTGAATGGCTAGTTTGAGGTCATCAAGCATTGGAGAAAGCCATGACCAAGACCGTCCTCATCCTCGGCGCCTCCGGCAAGATCGGAACCCACGCCGCCCGCGCCTTTGCGACGAACGGCTGGACCGTCCGCCGGTTCAACCGCGCCACCGAAGACATGACACAGGCCGCGATGGGCTGCGACGTGATCGTCAACGGAATGAACCCGCCCAACTACCACAACTGGGCCGAGATCATTCCCCTGATCACCCGCGACGTGCTCGCCGCCGCGCGCGCCTCGGGCGCGACCGTGATCGTGCCGGGAAACGTCTATGTCTACGGCGACACGCCCGGCGAATGGTCCGGCACGACGCCGCATCGGCCGACCTCCCGCAAAGGGGCGATCCGGGCTGAGATGGAGCGGGCCTATCGCGACAGCGGCGTGCAGACGATCATCCTGCGCGGCGGCAACTTCATCGACCCGGATGCGGGCGGGGACGTGATGTCGCTCATGGTTCTGAACGGGGTCGAGAAGGGGCGCTTCACCTATGCCGGCCCCGGTAACCTGTTGCAGCCGTGGTGCTACCTCCCCGACTGGGCGCGCGCCGCCGTCGCGCTCGCCGAAAAACGCGAAACGCTCGCGACGTTCGAGGACGTGCCGTTCCCCGGCCATGCCCTCAGGCTCGATGCGCTGAAGGCCGAGGTCGAGAGGGTCACGGGCGGGCCCCTGCGCGCGACCCGGTTCCCGTGGTGGCTCATCACGGTCGCCAGCCCGGTGTGGGAGCTTGCGCGCGAGCTGAAAGAGATGCGGTATCTGTGGCAGGTGTCGCATAGCCTGTCGCCCGACCGGCTGACTCATCTGCTGCCGGAGTTCGAGCCGACGCCACTGCGCGAGGTGATCCGCGCCGCCCTGCCGCGGGACACGGCACGACCGGCGACGGCGCAGGCCCTTGCCTAAGGCAGGTCGACCTCGACCCAGACAAGCCGGTGGCGGCTGGCCGTTTCGACGGTCTCTGCCATCGGCTCGCCCGGTGCGGGCCAGATGACCCCGCTTGCCAGCACCCTGAGGCGCGCATCCGGCAGCACGTAATCCACCCTCAGATTGCCCGGCAGCGGATCGTCGAAATCCGCCGTATCCAGCGCCGGGTCACCGGCATGTCCGGGGTTCGCGGCGGCAGATCCGCCCGCACTGGTCGGCATCGGATCTTGTACCAACCGGTCGCGCAGGATGCGGGCCATGGTCACATGGCGCCCGTCGCCGTCCACCGGGTCGATGTTGGAGATCCCCGTCAGAACGACCGGACCCTCGGGCGGCGGGAAGGGCAGCGATCCGTTCAACAGCTTGATCCAGAACATCGCCTCGTCCGCCCCGCGCGCGCCGTTCAGATCCTCCGGTCCGTCGAACACCGGGGTCGACCCGTGCCATGCGAGCAGGTGGAGCGTCGTGCCCGCGACGTCGATGGGAACGTCCCAATGCGCGACCGAGGATAGCCTGCGAACCTTGCTCGCTTCCTCCGACGGAAAGGGCAGTCCATCGACCCGTGGCGCATGGTTGTCCGGTAACTCGGCCCACAGCATCTGCGAGAAGTCACGCACTTCGCCAATGGGATAGCGTGACAGGATCGCCATGCCGCCTTGCCCGGTGAAACTGCCATATCCGAAGCTGTCGCGCGCCTCGTCCACGCGCCCGTTGCCGTCGAGGTCGACACCCGAAGGCACGCCGGTATTCGGCTGGCTTGCATAGAGGTAGGGATAGGTCGCGCCCTGATCGGCGAGCACCCGGGCAAAGGCCGTCAGCGCGTGGTTTTCCAGATCCCAGTCGAACCCGGTCAGATGAAGAATGTCGGCATCGGCATAGGCGATGACTTCGGCAACCGCCTCGACCTGCGGGTCGCCATCCAGAATGTCGTCGAGCAGAAGACCGGGACCGTCGCGATAAAGCTCGGCGTCATACGTCGCGACAATCACAGGTTCGGCCGCGAGGAGGCTGCCGGACAGAAGGGATATTAAGGTTAATGCCCCCCCGAGCTTCACGCTGGCGCCAGCCTTTCGCCTTCGGCACGGGACGAATTGCGCGCACGCTGTTCGCTGATGAGCGTCGCGACCCGTTGCATCGCGATGCCGCGCATGAACAGCGAGGCGGGTAGGAACGCCCAAGCGGTGATCGTCCAGATCATCGTCTGATCGTTGGTGATCGCGACCGATCCGAACACGCCCGACGCGGCCTTGATGACAGCCGGGGTCAGGAACGGAAGCAGGAAGCCCAGCGCCACGTTGAACCGCGCGTCACGCTCCAGCCGCTCGACCACGTCGCCACCGGCGGTCGGGTCGAACATCGGCAGGTTCACCCAGACGTTGAACCCGCCCTTGCGCTTGGGCCAGCCGGTGATCCGAAGCGTGATGATGAACACGGCCAGCGAGATGAGCGAGATGAGATAGGCCATGCCGGCCGCCATGCGCAGGCTGATGATCTCGGCCGCCGTCGCGTTGTCGGGCAGCATCAGGACGATGAGCCGGACGGGCGAATAGGGGATGTCGATCGCGTTGCCGATCAGGTTGCCCACGGCGCCGACGAAGGCGGTGAAGGTCGACGGATCGGTCGAGTGCCGCGCAACGGCGGACAGCAGGAACACGGTGAAGAACAGCGACACGAACCTGATCCGGTTGAACGGCGGCGCTTCGCGGAATTCCACGAGGCCGGGGTATGTCGAAGCGTATTCGAAGGTTGTGAGGGCGAACGCGAAGATCGCGGCAAGCGCGACGATCTGGACCGTTTCGGAATGAATGCCCGGAATCATGAGTGACGGGGTCAAAATCAGGATGACCGTCAAACATGCGCGTACGAGCGCGCCGATTACACGCGAAGTCACTGCTCTTTACCCTCGCTCTGGCCGGGCGCGATACGATGCCGCTTCCCTGTTTCCAAACCGAAGCCGCCAATTGTGGCGGCCTGCCTCTTATTTGTCACAATCTTGCCCACATTCGTGTCCCGCTGCAAGTAACGGTCTGAATTGACGAAAGATTCAGGGCGGTATTGTGGGGGGAGTGGTGCGATTTTGCACCTATGCTGTGGCCGGAATTGGGCGCGGTCGGTAGGTCTACCGCGTGTGGTGCGGAGAACGAAATCGCCCACAAGATGTAGAACCTGCGTCGTTCAAGCCAAGGAAAATAGCTGTTTCGATACCGGAAACCGCGGCGCGTGGCATCGCGGGCACCTGTCACCGCCTATCGGATAACTCCTCCGGTATCAGTGCGTTGGCGCGCAGAACGTCGGCTTTCCTCCGTCCCGAATGCGGAATATTGCGGAAGGTATGTTGTCGTTTCTCACCGCCAATGCCCGTTGGCTGTCCACAGGCTTCCTGCTGACCTTCGCGTCGTCCTTCGGGCAGACGTGGTTCATTTCGCTCTTCGCGGGCGAGGTGCGGGCGGCGCACGGGCTGTCGAACGGGGGCTGGGGCGGGCTCTACACTATCGCGACGCTCGCCTCGGCCGCGCTCCTGTTCAGTCGCGGGGCGTTGGTGGACACGATGCGCCTGTCGCGGCTGGCGCTTCTGGTGAGCCTGCTTTTCGCGCTGGCGGCGGGGATCATGGCGTTTTCGGTGAATGTCTGGATGCTCGGGCTGGGCGTCTTTCTGCTCCGGTTCTGCGGGCAGGGCATGTTTCCCCATATGTCGATCACCTCGATGGGGCGCTGGTTCCACGCCACACGGGGCCGCGCCGTCGCCATCGCCTCGATGGGGCATCCGCTGGGCGAGGCGGTGCTGCCCCTGATTTTCGTCGCGCTCATCGGCGGGATCGGCTGGCGCATGGCATGGGGCGTGGCGGCGGGTGCGATCCTGTTCGTGGTCATCCCTCTGCTCATGGTGCTTCTGGCGCAGGATCGCCAGCCGTCGGGCGAGGCGCAGTCGCCCGAAGCCAGCGCGGGGCTGAACAGTGCCCACTGGACCCGCGGGATGCTGGTGCGGCACTGGCTGTTCTGGGCGATCCTGCCCCTGATCCTGACGCCGCCTTTCATCGGGACGGTTCTGTTCTTTCAGCAGGTGAACATAGCCGAGGTGAAGGGCTGGACGCTGGCGCAGATGGCCCCCGGCTACGTGTTCTGGGCCAGCGTCTCGGTCGTGTCGGCGCTGGTCGCGGGCTGGGCCTGTGATCGGTTCGGACCCGAACGCCTGCTTCCCCTCGTCGTGGTGCCGATGGGCGCAGCCCTGCTGTTGCTCGGCCCGGCCGAAGGCTATCAGGTCTGGTTCGCGGTTCTGGCGATCGGCGGCGTGTCGATGGGCGCGGCGAATGCGTTTCTCGGGGCGTTCCTGCCACGGGTGTATGGGACGCGGCATCTGGGGGCGGTGCGCTCGCTCCAGACCGTCATTATGGTCGTGTCGACCGCCATCGGGCCGGGCGTTACGGGCGTGTTGATCGACGCGGGCGTGGCATTCCCGGTGCAGGGGGTCGGGCTGGGCCTCTGGTGCCTTGGCCTGTCCGCCGTGATGGTTCCGGTGTCGATGCGTCTGGCGCGCGAGCTGCGCCCATAAGAAAACGGCGGGACAAATGCCCCGCCGTTTCTTGACTCATAAGGCCTGCGATCAGACCCAGGGGCGCTCCTGCGCGGCCTTGGCTTCGAACGCGTCGATGGCAGGCTTCTTTTCCATCGTCAGGCCGATGTCGTCGAGACCGTTCAGCAGGCAATGCTTGCGGAACGGGTCGACTTCGAACGGGAAAACCTCGCCGTCCGACGTGGTCACCGTCTGCGCTTCGAGATCGACGATCATACGGGCGTTCGACCCCTTCTCGGCGTCCTTCATCAGCACCTCGACCTGCTCTTCCGGCAGCACGATGGGCAGAATGCCGTTCTTGAAGCAGTTGTTGAAGAAGATGTCGGCGAATGAGGTCGAGATGATCGACTTGATCCCGAAATCCGCAATCGCCCAAGGCGCGTGTTCGCGCGACGAGCCGCAGCCGAAGTTGTCGCCCGCGACGAGGATCTGGGTGTCGCGGTACTGCGGCTGGTTCAGCACGAAATCGGGGATTTCGTTGCCTTCGCGGTCATAGCGCATCTCGTCAAAGAGGTTCACGCCAAGCCCGGTGCGCTTGATCGTCTTCAGGAACCCCTTGGGGATGATCATGTCCGTGTCGATGTTGACCAGCGGCATGGGGGCAGCGATGCCCGTGAGTTTTTCGAATTTTTCCATTCTACTTTTCCTTATGCTCGCTCATCCGTCCTGTCGGGTCGTCTTCGCAGGTGGCGAGGACAGCCCGCAAGGCTGGATGAGCTGGCTGGTCAGTTCAACGTGCGCACGTCGGTCAGGTGACCGGTGACGGCGGCAGCGGCGGCCATACCGGGGGACATGAGGTGTGTGCGGCCCTTGTAGCCCTGACGCCCCTCGAAGTTCCGGTTGGAGGTCGAGGCGCAGCGCTCGCCCGGGGCCAGCTGGTCCGGGTTCATGGCGAGGCACATCGAGCAGCCCGCGAGGCGCCATTCGAAACCGGCGGCTTCGAAGATCTCGGCAAGGCCCTCTTCTTCCGCCTGTGCGCGCACGAGGCCGGAGCCGGGGACGATCATGGCGCGGACGCCTTCGGCGACCTTCTTGCCCTTCACGACCTTGGCGACTTCGCGCAGATCCTCGATCCGGCCGTTGGTGCAGGAGCCGATGAAGACCGCGTCGATCTTGATCTGGTCCAGCGGCGTTCCGGCTTCGAGGCCCATGTATTCCAGCGCGCGCTTGGCCGCTTCGACCTTGCCGCCCTTGAAGCTGTCGGGCGAGGGGACGAGAGCCGAGATCGGCAGCACGTCTTCGGGCGAGGTGCCCCAGGTGACGACCGGCTCGATCTCTTCGCCCTTGAGCGTAATGACCTTGTCCCAATGGGCGTCGTCGTCGGAGTAGAGCGTTTTCCACCAGTTCATCGCGGCTTCCCACTGGGCGCCCTTGGGCGCGTGGGCGCGACCCTTGACGTAGTCGAAGGTCTTTTCGTCCGGGGCGATCAGACCCGCCCGCGCGCCGCCTTCGATCGCCATGTTGCAGACGGTCATGCGGCCTTCCATCGACAGATCGCGGATCGCTTCACCGCAGTATTCGATGACATAGCCGGTGCCGCCTGCGGTGCCGGTTTCACCGATCACGGCGAGGGTGATGTCCTTGGCGGTCACGCCCGGCTTCAGCTTGCCGGTGATCTCGACCTTCATGTTCTTGGACTTCTTCTGGATCAGCGTCTGGGTGGCCAGAACATGCTCGACCTCAGACGTGCCGATACCATGGGCCAGCGCCCCGAAGGCGCCGTGGGTCGCGGTGTGGCTGTCGCCGCAGACCACGGTCATGCCCGGCAGGGTCCAGCCCTGTTCGGGGCCGACGATGTGGACGATGCCCTGACGCACGTCGGAGACCGGGTAATAATGCAGGCCGAAGTCCTTGGCGTTCTTGTCGAGCGCCTCGACCTGAATGCGGCTTTCCTCGTTCTCGATCACGCCGTTCACGCGGTCGAGCGTGGTCGGCACGTTGTGGTCCGGCACGGCGATGGTCTTGTCCGGCGCGTGGACGGTGCGGCCCGCCATGCGCAGCCCTTCGAAGGCTTGCGGGCTGGTCACTTCGTGGACGAGGTGACGGTCGATGTAGAGCAGGCAGGTGCCGTCGTCGGCTTCGTCAGCGACGTGGGCATCCCAGATTTTGTCGTAGAGTGTTTTCCCGGCCATGGGGTTTTCTCCTAGGGGAAATGTTCGAATTCTGGACGTGCGGAAAGGTGCGCCGCGATCAAAGTCGGGCGAGGATCGTCAGCGTCGCGCCATAGAACCGCCAAGGCAGGCGGGCGCGGTCGTCCATGTCGAAAATCCGTGTCATGCGGGAGCATCTATACGCTGGCCGTGAGTCTCGCAAGCGTCGGATGCCATGCTATGCTGGTCCGAGGGGCTTGGGAGACGTCGGATGAAACCAGAGGACGACCCCTTCTACGGGGGCGATATGATGCGCGCCTTGCAAGCAGCCCGCGATGGCGAGGTCGCGGGGTTTCGCAATCGGCCCGGCGCGGTCGTGCATGGCCGGGTCACGAGTTCGGACGACCCGGACGCCTTCGGGTGGGACGATTTGCGCGCAGCGATGCGCCGCGAGGGGATCGTGCAGATCCGGGGCGCGACCCCCGAGGTGATCCTGAAGGCCGAGCACGAACTGGCCGGGTTCGCGCCCAAGCAGCACTTCTGGGACGTGTTCCTTGCGGATGCCGACAGGGTGCGCACGGCGTGCGGGCAGATCGTGGCAGGCGGTCTGCCGGACGGGATCACGCGGCACCCGGACGACGAAATCGACGCCACGGTCCTGCACGAGATGCAGGGCTTCCTGACCGAGCACGGGATCGCGCCCTTCTCGAAGCCGGCGCTCTCGGGCGCGCTGGTCCCGGCGCGGCCCGTCATTCTGCGTTCGGCGGGCGGCGCCATCGCGGCGACCAGTTATGCCGCGCTGGTTCATAACGAACACTCATGGCTCGCCGGCATGGCATTCGTCGGATTGATTGCGGTCGATCCGGCGGCCCGCGGTCTGGGTCTGGGCAAGATGGCCGATGCCATCGCGAACCTGATCGCGGTGGATGAACTGGGCGCGGCGGGCGCGGTGGAGTTCGTGGCGGCGGACAACGCGGCATCCCGCGCGGTACTCAGGGCCTGCGGGCTGGAACAGGTGCCGGATCGGATGGTGGTCAACTTTTCGGCCTCGGACATCCGCATCACGCGCTGACACGGTTGCGGGAGGGCGGGTTTAGAACTGGACGCTGGCCGGTTCATTTGCCAACCTCCTGAAAAAGGGAGTTAAATGGCCACGCGCAGCCCGAATACGGTTTGGGACCAGACGATCGCACCCACTCAGGTGCAGGCGACGCCGAATGCGACCACGGAGTCCGGGACGGTCGGCGCCGCAACCCCGCAGGCCGCCCCCGTTCCGGCACCCGAAGACGTGGCGCTCGACCTGTTCGACCAGCTTACGGTATTCGTGCAGGGCCTGATGCGCCCCTGGAATGCCTATCAGGTCGCGATCGCCGTGGGGCTCGCACTGGCGGCGTGGCTGATCGCGAAATGGCTCGCCCCGAAATATCACGGCTGGCTGCGCGGGCGGGAAAACTGGCCCAAGTGGCGGATGCGGTTCGGCGTGATGCTGCATCGCCGGATGAAACTGATCGTCTTTGTGGCGCTGATCTGGCCGACGGTCTGGATCATGCGCGAGGCGACGTGGCCCTCACGCTCCTACCTGCTGTCGATCATCGCGGAACTGGCGCTGGCGTGGCTGGTCATCGCGATCCTCGCCCGGTTCATCGCCAACGCCTTTGTGCGTGGCGTCGTGCGGACGGCGGGCTGGGTCTGGGTTACGGTCAACATCCTGAATCTACAGGACGAAACCATTTCCATCCTCGACGGGTTCGCGATCAACACCGGCAACATGCGCCTGTCGATCTGGATGGTCATTCAGGCCATCGCGATCCTCGGCGCTCTGGTCTTCGCCGCGCGGTTCCTGACCCAAAGCTCTGCGGCCCGGATCAGGAAGAACGAGGACATCAGCCCTTCGATGCAAGTGCTGATCGTCAAGATCCTGCAACTGGTGCTGTTCGGCGCTGCGATCTTCATCGGGCTGCGTGCCGTGGGCGTGGACCTGACCGGCCTCGCCGTCCTGTCGGGGGCCATCGGTGTTGGTCTTGGCTTCGGCCTGCAAAAGGTGGTCTCGAACCTCGTGTCCGGGGTCATCATCCTTCTGGACAAGTCGATCAAGCCCGGCGACGTCATCAGCCTTGGCGATACCTTCGGCTGGATCGAACAGCTTGGCGCGCGCTACGTCAGCGTCGTGACCCGTGACGGCAAGGAATACCTGATCCCGAACGAGGATCTCATCACCGGGCAGGTGGTGAACTGGTCGCACACCAACGCCTTTGTCCGGCTCGACATCTATTTCGGCACGGCTTACGGCGACGACCCGCATCTGGTGCGCAAGGTGGCGATCAAAGCGGCGGCGAGCGTCGACCGGGTGCTGAGTTTCCGGCCCCCGGTCTGCCATATCGTCGGCTTCGGCGACTCCTCCGTGGATTACATCCTGCGCTTCTGGATCGACGACCCGACCGGGGGTCTGACCAACATCCGCGGCAATGTCTATCTTGCGCTCTGGGACGCGTTTCAGGAGAACGGCATCTCGATCCCGTTCCCGCAACGTGAGGTGCGCCATCTCAACGATCCGCGAAAAGTGGCCGAGCCGGAGCAACGCGAGAATTGAAATACCGGACCAGCATGTTACTTTTAACCTGTCCCGGCGTCGGGGAAACGATCGGCGCGCAACGAAGGAGGACTATGTCCTGTCTCATCATCCAGACGCGGCCGCACTGTCGGCCGCAGGATCGGGCGGAATGAAAAAGCCGCCCATGAACCCGTCGAGCGACAATATCCTCGACACCGTTCTTTCCTCACTCGAAGACGACAAGGCCGAGGATATCGTGACCATCGACCTGCGGAAGAAATCCGCGATGGCCGATGCCATGGTGATCTGTTCGGGCCGGTCCTCGCGTCAGGTCGCGGCGATTTCCGAAAAACTGTGCGATCGTCTGAAGGAAAGCATGGGGATCATCTGCAAGGTCGAGGGCAAGGATCAGGGCGACTGGGTTCTGATCGACACCGGCGACGTGATCGTTCACGTGTTCCGGCCCGAGGTGCGCGAGTTCTATCAACTCGAGAAAATGTGGATGACACCTGAGGCTCCGGCGTCGGCCAAGGCCTGATGCGGGTTCACATCGTCGCGGTGGGGCGGCTTCGCGCCGGCCCCGAGCGCGACCTGATCGACGACTACACCACCCGGTTCGACCGCACCGGGCGCAGCTTGGGTCTCGGTCCTCTCACGATCCACGAAGTCGAAGACAAGAAGGGTGGCGGCATGAGCGCCGAGGCCGCCCTGTTGTCGCGTGCCGTGCCGGAGGGCGCGGTGATCGTCGCGATGGACGAGCGAGGCAAGGTCCAGACCTCGCCCCAATTCGCCGAGCAACTTGCGGGCTGGCGCGATCAAGGCCGCGGTGACGTGGCGTTCGTCATCGGCGGCGCAGACGGGGTCGACCCGGCCCTGCGCAGTCAGGCGGATGCGTCGCTGTCGTTCGGCAAGATGGTCTGGCCGCACATGCTGGCCCGCGCCATGCTGACCGAACAGCTTTACCGCGCAGCCTCGATCCTTGCCGGAAGCCCCTATCACCGGGTCTAGCGGTCGCGCGGAGTCCAGTCGCGCGGCGCACGGCCCGCCGCGACCCGTGACAGCGCAAAGCCAAGTGCGACCCCGACCCCGATTGCGACCGTGAGATCGACGAGAACGGTCAGCGCCATGGTCAGGAAAATCAGAACCCGGTCCCGCACCGGCGCGGACAGGTATCCGCGCCACTTGTCCGGCTCGGCCATGTTCCACGCGGTGATGACCAGCAGGGCCGCCATGGCGGGCAGCGCCATTTGACCGGCCAGCGGTGCGGCGAACAGCATCAGCGCCAGAACCGTGACGGCGTGCCACAGCCCGGCAACCGGCGTGCGCCCCCCGGCCTTCACATTCGTCGCCGTCCGCGCGATGGCCCCTGTCACCGGCAGCCCGCCCATCAGCGCCGACCCGATGTTGGCGACACCCTGCGCGGCCAGCTCGGCCCGGGGGCGGTGATGCCCGCCGATCATCCGGTCGGCCACCACGGCGGACAAAAGCGATTCGACCCCCGCGAGGAACGCGATCACCAGCGCGGATGGAAACACCTCGCGCACCAGAGCCCACGAGATGTCGGGCATCGCAGGGGTGGGCAGGTGGTCGGGCAATGCACCGAACCGGGCCGCAATTGTCTCCACCTCGACCCCCGGCAGGGCGGCGAGGGCCGATCCGGCCGCGACGGCGAGGATCAGGCCCGGCACCTTCGGCGGGAGCCAGCGACGCAACGCGGCGATCAGAGCGCCGGTGACCACGCCGATCCCCAGCGCGTCGATCTGAAGCGTATCGCGCGCCGCCCAGAGCGCCGCGATCTTGCCGGTGAACTCCGCCGGCATGTCCGCCACGGCAAGACCGAACAGATCCGCGATCTGGCTGGTGGCGATGATGACGGCGATGCCGAGGGTGAAGCCGTTGATGACCGGTTCGGGCACGTGGGCCACGAGGCTCCCGGCCCGCAACACGCCGGCCACGACGAGGATCAGCCCGGCCAGCAGCGTCGCCACGATCAGACCGTCGATCCCATGCGCGGCGATGACACCGTAGACGACGACGATGAACGCGCCCGTCGGTCCGCCGATCTGCACGCGGCTGCCGCCCAGAAGCGACACGAGAGCGCCGCCGACGATGGCCGTGACCAGCCCCTGTTCCGGCGTCGCGCCCGACGCGATGGCGATGGCAAGGCTGAGGGGAACCGCCACCAGCCCGACCGTGACCCCGGCGATCAGATCGCCGAAGAACTGGTCGCGCGAATAGCTTGCGAGCGTCGTCAGGATTTTCGGCTTCACGAGGAAACACCGGCGTCAGGGTAATATCCTGTCGGTGTCTGCCCGGATCGCCGCCCTGTCAACGGGCGTTGCGTCGCACGGAGCAGCTTTACATGCGCCCGCATTTCGCCAAGCTGGACCGGCGCACAGGGGACTGCTCATGACCGATTTTCTGCTACTTGCCTTCGTTTTTCTGATCGCGGGGGTGGTCGCGGTCCCCATCGCCTCGCGTCTCGGGCTGGGGTCGGTTCTGGGCTACCTGATCGCCGGGATCGTCATCAGCCCGGTTCTGGCGTGGCTTCATGTCGACGTGATCCAGATCCAGCACTTCGCCGAGTTCGGCGTCGTGATGATGCTGTTCCTCGTCGGGCTGGAGTTGGAGCCGCGGCGGCTGTGGGAGATGCGCGCGCGCCTTCTGGGGCTTGGCGGTGGGCAGGTCGGGTTGACGGCGCTCCTGGTCATGGGCGTGGCGATGGTTCTGGGTCAGCCGTGGTCGGTGAGCCTTGCGGTCGGTTTGGTGTTGGCGCTGTCCTCGACCGCGATCGTGCTTCAGACGCTTGGCGAGAAGGGGCTGATGCGCTCGGACGGGGGGCAGTCGTCGTTCTCGGTGCTCCTGTTTCAGGACATCGCGGTCATCCCCATGCTGGCGCTCATTCCGCTGCTCGCAATGCCGGAACTGGTCGAAGGTCTGAGCCATGCGGCGGAGGACGGCGACCACGGCGGGGGTATGAGCCTTGTCGACGGTCTGCCGGGCTGGGGCGTGGCGCTGGTGACGGTGGGGGCCATCGCGGTGGTGGTCGGGGCGGGCATCTACCTCGTCGGTCCGATCTTCCGGTTCATCGCCGGGGCGAACCTGAGGGAGCTTTTCGTGGCGACTGCGCTGATGTTCGTCATCGGCATCGCGCTCCTCATGTCCCTCGTCGGGCTGTCGCCCGCGCTCGGCACATTCCTCGCCGGTGTCGTGCTGGCCAACAGCGAATACCGGCATGAGTTGGAAAGCGACATCGACCCGTTCCGTGGGCTTCTGCTGGGTCTGTTCTTCATGACGGTGGGCGCGGGGATCAACTTCGCCCTGCTGTTCGACGATTTCGCCCTGATCCTTGCCCTGACGCTGGGGCTGATCGTGGCGAAGATGGCGGTGCTTTACGTGCTGTCCTTCGTGTTCCGGGTGGGCGGGGCGGATCGCTGGCTGTTCTCACTGGGTCTCGCCCAAGCCGGGGAGTTCGGCTTCGTCCTCTTGTCTTTCACGGTCGCGAATGCGGTGATCCCCGGCGATCTGGCGGATCGGCTCCTGCTGGTCGTGGCGCTGTCGATGCTGCTGACCCCGGCGCTTTTCATCCTATACGACCGGGTGGTGGCGCCGCGGTTCTCCGAAGCTGAAGAGCGCGAGATGGATGCGATCGACGAGGCGAGCGACATCATCATCGCGGGCCACGGGCGCGTGGGGGGGATCGTCGCGCGGATGCTGCGCGGGGCCGGGCTCACGCCCACCGTCATCGACTTCAGCGCGCGGCAACTGGAGATGCTCAAGAAATTCGACGTGCAGGCTTACTATGGCGATGCGACGCGGCCCGATCTGTTGCATGCGGCGGGGATCGAGCACGCGAAGCTGTTGGTGATCGCCATCGACGACAAACACCAGATCACAGAGCTGGTGACCTATGTGAAGAAGCACTACCCCGATGTGCATGTGATCGCACGGGCGGTGGACCGGCCCCATGTCTACGATCTGTGGTGGGCCGGGTGCCGCGATATCATCCGCGAGACCTATGACAGTTCGTTGCGGATGAGCCGCTCGGCGGTGGAGGCGTTGGGCTATTCGCGCGATCAGGCGGACCGGGTGACCGAGATGTTCGCCGAAATGGACCGCAGCGCCATGCTGATCGCGGCGGAGCATTACGATCCGGCGATCTCGATCCTCGACAACGAAGCCTATATCGAAGGGCTACGGGCGGCGCGTGGCGATATCGAAGCGGAATTTCTGCGGGACGCGCAGGCCATTCTGGCGGAAGGGCGGAAAGCGCGGGCCTGAGGGGGGGCGCTGCCCCCGTCGCGCTGAAGCGCGACTCCCCCGAGGTATTTGAGGACCAGAGAAGCAGAGGGGCGGGGTCCACCCCCTACGCTGGGCGCAGGGGGCTTCTCCGGTCTCGGTCATCGGCTCCTCAGCCTTTACCGTGACTTCAGGATAGCGCGTTAACCTTAATCAAAGGTGAACGTGTCCCTTCTCTGGTCCGAAAATACCTCGGGAGGGTCTGGGTTGGTCATGTTCGCCTGCAAACATGACCTTTGCTGGTCCTCCCAGCCGGTCGGATGGTCGCAAGCCCATTCGAAACCCCTCGCGCATTGCCCTTAGGCCGGTGACCTCCTAGAACTAGCTCAGGCAAGAGCGAGGCAGACATGACCACCCCGAAACCCGTCGTTTTGTGCATCCTCGATGGCTGGGGCCTCAGGGTCGAAAGCTCCGGCAACGCGGTGGCGCTGGCCGAGACGCCCGCGTTCGACGAGTTGATGATGATCTGCCCGAACGCGACGCTCATCACCCACGGCAACGATGTGGGTCTGCCCTCCGGCCAGATGGGCAATTCCGAGGTTGGGCACACGAATATCGGCGCGGGCCGGGTGGTGGCGATGGACCTTGGGCAGATCGACCTTGCCATCGAGGACAGGTCGTTCTTCCAGAACGCCGCGCTCATGCGGTTGATCGACGACATGAAGGCGTCGGGCGGGACCGCGCATCTGATGGGTCTGGTGTCGCCCGGTGGAGTTCATTCACATCAGGATCACATCTTGGCGGCGGCGCAGGCACTGGTACAGGCGGGGGTTCCGGTCTGCGTGCATGTCATCACCGACGGGCGCGACGTGGCGCCGCGCTCGGCCCGCGAACAGGTGGCCAAGTTCGTCAATGACCTGCCGGAGGGTGTGACCGTGGGCAGCGTCACCGGGCGCTATTACGCGATGGACCGCGACAACCGGTGGGAGCGGGTGAGCCGCGCCTATGACGCGATGGTCAAGGGCATGGGCGGAACGGCGGCAAGCGCGGATGCGGCGATTGCGGCGTCCTACGAGGCCGACGTTTCGGACGAGTTCATCGAACCTGTCGTGATCGACGGGCACACCGGCATCCATGACGGCGACGGGGTGTTCTTCGTCAATTTCCGGGCCGACCGGGCGCGCGAGATCTTGCGGGCCATCGGTGAGCCGGGCTTCGCGGAGTTCGATGTCGGGCAGCGGCCCAAGCTCGCCGCGCTTCTGGGCATGGTCGAGTATTCCAAGGGACACAATGACTACATGACCACGGTGTTTCCGAGCGAGGACATCGTGAACACGCTGGGGGCGTGGGTCGCCAAGCAGGGCAAGCGGCAGTTCCGGCTGGCCGAGACCGAGAAGTATCCGCATGTCACCTTCTTCCTCAACGGCGGCAAGGAAGACCCGGAGGAGGGCGAGGATCGTTACATGGCGCAGTCGCCCAAGGTGGCGACCTACGACTTGCAGCCCGAGATGAGCGCGCCCGAGGTGGGGCGCGAACTCGTGCGTGCGATCCACGAGAAATACGACCTGATCGTCGTGAACTTCGCCAACCCCGACATGGTCGGGCATACCGGCGATCTGGACGCGGCCATCGCCGCCGTGGAAGCCGTGGACAAACAGGTTCTAGAAGCCATGATCGCGCTCAAGGAAGAGGGCGGGACGATGATCGTGACCGCCGATCACGGCAATTGCGAGATGATGATCGACCCTGCCACGGGCGGGCCGCATACGGCGCATACCACGAACCCCGTGCCGGTCGCGCTGTTCAACGGGCCTGTGGGGGCAAAGATCAAGTCGGGTCGGCTCGCCGATCTCGCGCCCAGCCTGCTCGACCTCATGGGGCTCGAACAGCCCGCCGAGATGACCGGCGAGAGCCTGATCGTCCGGTGAGACGGGCGGCGATCCTTTTCGCCGCGTGTCTGGCGATGACGGCCCCGGCGACGGCGCAGACCGACCCAACGGAAAGCGCGCGTCAGGCCATGCTTTTGTTACAGGAAGCGGCCAAGGCTTTGGACGGTGCCGACGGCGCGGGCGACCGCGTGGCGGCCCTGACGCAGACCGTGCAGGCCTATGAGGCGGGGCTCGCCGCGCTGCGTGAGGGGCTGAGACAGGCGCGGGTGCGCGAGGCGGCGATCGACGGTGTGTTCCGGGCCGAGAACGAACGGCTCGCACAGCTTCTGGGCGTGCTTCAGGCCATCGAAGCCTCGCCCGAGCCGCATCTGCTCCTGCATCCCGAGGGGCCGGTGGGCACCGCGCGGACCGGGATGATCCTGTCCGACGTGACCCCGGCGCTGAATGCCGAGGCGGGGCGGCTGCGCGCGGCCTTGCAGGAGGTCGCGGTTTTGCGGGCCTTGCAGGAATCGGCGGTGGTGACGCTGGAACAGGGTCTGACCGGGGTGCAGCAGGCGCGCACGGCACTGAGTCAGGCGATGTCGAACCGCACCGACCTGCCCAAGCGGATCACGACCGACCCGGAGGCGATGGAGAACCTGATCGCCACCGCCGACACGCTGGAAAGTTTCGCGTCGGGCCTGATGTCGGCCACCGTCGAGGATACGAGCGTTTCCATCGCCAACCCGGATTTCACCGAAGCGCAGGGCACGCTGGAGTTGCCGGTGCTTGGCCGGATCATCCGCCGGATGGACGAGGCGGACGCGGCAGGCGTGCGCCGTCCGGGCTGGGTGATCGCGACCCGTCCTCTCACCCTCGTCACGCTTCCGTGGCCTGCCACGATCCGGTATCTCGGCCCGCTTCTGGACTATGGTCAGGTGGCCATCGTGGAGCCGGGAGAGGATTATCTGTTGGTGTTCGCAGGGCTCGGACAGCTTTTCGGCGAGGTGGGCGAGGTGCTGCCGAAAGGGGCGCCCATCGGGCTTATGGGCGGGGCTGCGCCCACGGACCCTCAAGCGTTTTTGATTTCCAACGACACCGCAGGAGGCGCAGAAGCGAACCAGACATTGTATCTGGAGCTTCGCAAAGACGGCGAGCCTGTGGACCCGGCGGACTGGTTTGCGGTATCCGGGGAGTGAGCGGCGCGATTGCGCGACCGAAACGAGACGAAAGTGAGCAGACGAGACATGAAGAAATTTCTGATGGCCGCAGTCGGCGGCACGCTCGCAGGGGCAGTTCTGACCACGCAGGTGGCGGGTCCGCTTCTCGCGCAAGAGGGGAACCGGTCGACGACCGTGTACCAGCAGCTCGATCTGTTCGGTGACGTGTTCGAGCGTATCCGCGCCCAGTATGTCGAGGATGTCGAGGAAAGCGAACTGATCGAAGCCGCGATCAACGGGATGCTTCAGTCGCTCGACCCGCACAGCTCCTACCTGCCGCCCGACGATGCCGATGCCATGCGCGTGCAGACGCGCGGCTCGTTCGGCGGTCTGGGGATCGAGGTCACGCAGGAAGAGGGCTTCGTCAAGGTCGTCTCGCCGATGGACGACACGCCCGCCGATCAGGCCGGGGTGCTGGCCGGTGACTTCATCACACATGTGGACGGCGAAAGCCTGCTTGGCCTGACGCTGGACGAAGCGGTCGATCTGATGCGCGGGCCGATCGGGTCCGAGATCATCATCACGGTCGTGCGTGAGGGCGAGGACGAGCCGTTCGATATCTCGATCATCCGCGACACCATCAAGCTGACGGCCGCCACCGTGCGCCAGCAGGGCGAGGCGGTCGTGATCCGCATCACCACGTTCAACGACCAGACCTATCCGAACGTCACCGAAGGGTTCGCCGAAGTGGTCGAGGAAATGGGCGGCATGGACAATGTCGAAGGCGTGGTTCTGGACCTGCGCAACAACCCCGGCGGTCTGCTCAAGCAGGCGATCGCGGTGTCGGATGCCTTCCTCGAAGGTGGTGAGATCGTGTCGACCCGTGGCCGCGACCCGGAGGAATCCGACCGTGTGAACGCCACGCCCGGCGACATCACCGAAGGCAAGCCGCTGGTCGTGCTTATCAACGGCGGTTCGGCCTCGGCGTCCGAGATCGTCGCCGGTGCGCTTCAGGATCATCACCGCGGCGTCGTCGTCGGCACCAAGTCGTTCGGCAAGGGGTCGGTCCAGACGGTCATGCCGCTCCGTGGCGATGGCGCGATGCGTCTGACCACGGCGCGTTATTACACCCCGTCGGGTCGCTCGATTCAGGCGCTGGGTGTGAGCCCGGACATCGTGGTCGAACAGCCGATCCCCAGCCCCAGCGCCGAAGAGGACGAGGAGGAGACCAACGGTCGTCCGCCCCGCACCGAGGCCGATCTGCGCGGGTCGCTGAACAACGACAGCCTGACCGAGGACGAAATCCGCCAGATCGAGGAAGAGCGGGCCGAGGCGGAAGCCGCCGCCGCGCTGCGCGACGAGGACTTCCAACTGTCCTACGCCGTGGACCTTCTGCACGGTCTGTCGACCTTCGGGCGCGAGTGATCCGTCCGTGACACCGGACGAGATCGCGGCGCTGCCGTATCGGCCCTGCGTGGGCGTGGTGCTGGCGAATGCCGAGGGCAAGGTGTTCGCCGGGCAGCGCATCGATGCCAAGGATCTGGGCACCGACGCGACCGCTTGGCAGATGCCGCAGGGCGGCGTGGACAAGGGCGAGACGCCGCGCGATGCGGCGCTTCGCGAACTTTGGGAAGAGACCGGGGTGAGTGCCGACCTTGTCGACATCGAAGCCGAGCATCCCGACTGGCTGACCTATGATCTGCCACCGGAGCTTGTCGCGAGCGGCAAGGTCTGGAAGGGCAAGTTCAAGGGGCAGGAACAGCGGTGGTTCCTGATGCGTTTCAAGGGCACTGACGATCAGGTCGACATCGCGACCGAGCACCCGGAGTTCAGCACATGGACATGGATCGACCCCGACGAGATGATCGCGCGCATCGTGCCGTTCAAGCGCGACATCTACCGCGCCGTTCTGGACGAATTTCGCGCGCGGCTCTGAGCCTTGCGCTGGCCGCGATGGTCCTGCCGGGGCCGGCGGCGGCGCTTTCGTGCATGCGCTATGACCCGGTGACGGCGTTCCACGAGGCGGACGAGTCCGCCAAACGCTACATGGTGGTGCGGGGCGCGTTGAGTTTCGATGCCGAGGGACTGCCCGAAAGCTACGACGAGGACGCGCCGGAGGAATGGCTGACGAACGGGCGCGTGGTCGGCAAATCGCTGGCCGCCGACGGGTTTCTGAACGACTTCGCCGAAGACATCGTGGTCGTCGTCAGTTGCCTTGGCCCGTGGTGCGGGATGCCGCAGGCCTCGGACGACGCGCTGATGTTCCTTCGGATCGAAGCGGATGGGGCGGCGATCTACCTCGACGTCGATCCCTGTATGCCGCATCACTTCGCCGAGGCGAGTGAGGCGGATTTCGAGGCGATAGAAGCCTGCATGGCCGGGGATTGCCCGCCGGTGGCCCAGTAGTTTCGCCGCGGGCAAGCCCGCGTCGACCGAGGCGGGGGCTCTGCCCCCGCACCCCCGAGGTATTTTCGGACCAGAGAAGAGGGACGCGGGCGCGCCTTAGATCGGACTCCAAATGAGAACAAAACGTGAATATACTTGCGACTCATGTTCGTGGAGCTTTGCATAACGTCGAATTTCACGTTTCTCACGGGCGGGAGCCATGCCGAGGAATACGTGGATCGGGCGGCGCTGACCGGGATGCGGGCGCTGGCGGTGGCCGATGTGAATTCGGTCGCCGGGATCGTGCGCGCGCATACGTTCAGCCGGGAGATCGCGAAGATGGCCGAGGCACGGGCGCGGCTGGAGGCCGAGCAGGGCATCATAGGCCCGCCGAAGCCCGCGCATCTGCCCGAGCCTTATCGCCTGCCCATCGACAATGCGCCCCGTCTGCTGCCCGCCGCGCGGATCGTGACCGAGGAAGGGCTGGCGATCACCGCCTTGCCACGGGACAGGGCGGCGTGGGGGCGGCTGTCGCGGTTGATTTCCACCGGGCGGCTCAGGGCCGAGAAGGGATCGTGTCTCATCAGGCTCGGTGATCTGGGGAGCGCGCTCGACGGGATGGAACTGCTCTTGCATCCGCCGGGGGCCGGGCTGCGCAAGAGGGTCGGGCCTTTGCTCAAGCGATACCGGGACGACATGCATCTGGTGCTCGCGCCGCGCTATGACGGGCGGGACGCGCAACGCTTCACGCATCTCGCGGCGCTGGCTAAGGAACTGGGGCTACCGACCGTGGCCAGTGCCGAGCCGATCATGCACCACGGGCGGCGGCGCAAGCTGGTCGACGTGTTGAGCGCGGTGCGCGAAGGCGTGCGGGTCGAGGCGCTGGGGCATCTGGCGCAGCCCAATGCCGAGCGGCGTTTGCGCTCGGAAAGTGAGATGCTGCGACTTTTTGCCGGGCACGAGGATGCGGTGCATCGGTCGGGTGAGATCGCGGATCGGCTGGGCTTTCAGCTCGACGAGTTGCGCTATGAGTATCCGTCCGAGATCGCGGATGGCGAGACGCCCTCGGCGCGGCTGTCGCGGCTCGCGCGGCGGGGGCTGCGCGAACGGTATCCGGCGGGGGCGCCGGAGCGGGTGTCGAAGATGCTGGAGCATGAACTCGCGCTCATCGCCAAGTTGAAGTATGAGCCGTATTTCCTGACCGTGAACGACATCGTCGCCTTTGCCCGCTCGCGTGGCATCCTGTGTCAGGGGCGGGGGTCGGCGGCGAATTCGGTCGTGTGTTACGCGCTGGGGGTCACCAGTGTCAGCCCCGAGATCGGGACGATGGTGTTCGAGCGGTTCGTGTCCGAGGCGCGGGACGAGCCGCCGGATATCGACGTGGATTTCGAGCATGAGCGGCGCGAGGAGGTGATCCAGCACATCTATCAACGCTACGGGCGGCACCGGGCCGGGCTCTGCGCCACGGTCATTCATTATCGCGGCAAGCGGGCGATCCGCGAGGTGGGGCGCGCGATGGGGCTGACCGAGGACACCATCGCCTCCATGTCGTCACAGGTCTGGGGCTGGGGCGGCACGGGGATGCGGTCGGCGCGGCTGCGGGAAATCGGGCTGGACCCGGACGACCCCAAGCTCGATCAGGTGCTCGATCTGGTGGACGAGATACAGGGGTTTCCCCGGCATCTCAGCCAGCATGTCGGCGGGTTCATCATCACCGAAGGGCGGCTCGATGAACTGGTGCCGATCGAGAACGCGACGATGGAGGATCGCACGGTCATCTGCTGGGACAAGGACGACATCGACGCGCTGGGCATCCTCAAGGTCGACGTTCTGGCGTTGGGGATGCTGACCTGTATCCGCAAGGCGTTCGGGCTGATGGAGAGCCATCTGGGGATCGACCATACGCTCGCCTCGCTGCCGCCCGAAGACCCGGTGGTCTATGACATGCTCTGCCGGGCCGACAGTCTGGGGGTGTTTCAGGTGGAAAGCCGCGCGCAGATGAATTTCCTGCCGCGCATGAAGCCGCGCACGTTCTACGACCTCGTCATTCAGGTGGCGATCATCCGGCCGGGGCCGATACAGGGCGACATGGTGCACCCCTTTATCCGGCGGCGAAACGGCGAGGAGGCGGTGGAGTTTCCCTCGGACGCGCTGGGCGCGGTGCTGGGCAAGACGCTGGGCGTGCCGCTGTTTCAGGAACAGGCGATGCAGATTGCCATCACCGGGGCCGGGTTCACACCGGAGGAGGCGGATCAGCTGCGCCGCTCGCTCGCCACCTTCAAGAAGCATGGGAGCGTGAGCGATTTCCGCACCCGGTTCATTCGGGGGATGCGGGCGAACGGATACGATCTGGACTTTGCCGAGCGGTGTTTTTCCCAGATCGAGGGGTTCGGGTCTTATGGCTTTCCCGAAAGCCACGCGGCGAGTTTCGCGCTGCTCGTCTATGCGAGCGCGTGGATCAAGTGTCATCACCCCGGCATCTTCTGTTGTGCGCTGCTCAATGCGCAGCCGATGGGGTTCTATGCGCCCGCGCAGATCGTGCGGGATGCGCGCGAACATGGGGTCGAGGTGCGGCCCGTCTGCATCAACGCAAGCTATTGGGACAATGTGATGGAGCCGGATGGCAAGGGCGGGCTCGCCGTGCGGCTGGGGTTCCGGCAGTTGCGCGGGATGGCCGAGGAGGAGGCCGCTTGGATCACGGCGGCGCGCGGCAACGGCTATGCGGTGGTCGAGGACGTGTGGCGCCGGTCCGGCGTGTCGCCCCGGCTGCTGGCCCGGCTGGCCGAGGCGGATGCTTTCGCCGACCTCGGGCTGTCCCGGCGCGAGGCGTTGTGGGAGGCGCGGGCGATCACGGGCGAAAAGCCCCTGCCGCTGTTCGCGGGCGATCTGGACGGCGAGGGGATCGTGGAGCCTGCCGCCTATTTCCCCGAGATGAGCGAGGGCGAACAGGTGGTCGAGGATTTCGTGTCGATGCGGCTGACCTTGCGCTCGCACCCCATCGCGCTGATCCGCCACATGCTGACGCCGGAGCGGGGGGCGCCGGTCTAGGGCGTCGTGGTCGTGGCCGGTGCAAAGCCGGGTTGCGCATCCGAGGACGGATTGAAACCGGACCGCGTGCACGCGATAAGCCAAGCAAGCGGCCCAAGGCCGATGCGTGAACAGGAGACGAGACGATGATCGACAGGCGCAGCCTCATGAAACTTGGCGCGGCGGCCCCTTTCGCGGCGATGCTGCCGAAGGCGGGGCTGGCCGCGTTCCAGCCGCAGCCGTCGGGCTGGCGCCTGTTCGAACTGACCACCCGGGTCGATCTGCCGGCGGGCGGCAAGCCCTCACAGGCCTGGGTGCCGGTGCCGTCGGTCCACGAAGGCGGCTGGATGAAGCCGCAGGCGGTGGAGTGGACGACGAACGCGGACAGGGCCGAGATCGTGACGGATGGGCCGAGCGGGGCACAGTATCTGCACGCCGAATGGTCGGGGGTCGAGACGGCGACGCTGAACATCGTCGCACGGGTCGAAACGCAGGATCGGGCCAAGGATCTGAGCGCGCCGACAAGCGATGCCAGCCTGAGCGCAGAGGAGCGCGCGCTTTACACGGCGGCGACCGAGCTTTTGCCGACCGACGGGATCGTCAAGGAAACCGCCGACATGATTACCCAGTATGCGGACACCGATCTGCGCAAGGCACGGGCGATCTACGAGTGGATCGTCGAGAACACCGCGCGCAACCCGGACACGCCGGGCTGCGGGCTTGGCGATATCGCCTCGATGCTGGAAGTGGGCGATCTGACGGGCAAATGCGCCGACCTGAATGCGCTTTACGTGGGGCTGGCGCGCGCCGCCGGTCTTCCGGCGCGCGATGTCTATGGCCTGCGCGTGGCGCCCTCGGCCTTCGGCTACAAGAGCCTTGGCGCCGGGTCCGAGGATGTCACCAAAGCGCAGCATTGCCGGGCCGAGGTGTTCGTCGATGGATACGGCTGGATTCCGGCCGATCCTGCCGACGTGCGCAAGGTGATGTTGCAGGAGGGCGAGGGGAACCTGCCGCTCGATCATCCGCTGGTGGAAGATGCGCGGGCCGGGCTGTTCGGAAGCTGGGAAGGCAACTGGATCGGCTACAATTTCGCCCATGACGTCGTTCTGCCGGGGGCGGAGAACGCAACCGTGCCGTTCCTGATGTACCCGCAGGCCGAGATCGACGGAAAGCCGCGCGACGAACTGGACCCGGCCACCTTCGCCTATGCGATCACGGCGGTCGAACTTACCCGTTGATCCCTAATCCTGCGGCTCGAGCACCGGGGTCGGTGCCGCGCTCCACGGGATTTCGATGACGAAATGGAGGCCGTCGGGGCGCAGGTCACGCTCATACGAGCCTTCGAGCTGCCGTTCGATCATCAGGTTCAGAAGCCGTGAGCCGAAGCCACCCTCAACCTTGTCGGTGGTCTGGACCGGGGTGCGGCACCGTTCCGACCAGTCGATGCGCAGAGTGTTGCGGTCGGTCACGTCCCAACGCACGCGCAGACGCCCGCCGGTGTCGTTGAGCGCGCCGTATTTGGCCGCGTTGGTGACAAGCTCGTGCAGGACGAGGCCAAGCGCCTGACATTGGGTGGCCGACAGGACCACATCGGGGCCGGTGAGTTCGGCAGTTCCGTCCGTGCCGGACACATAGGGCGCGAGTTCCTGATCGAGCAGGGTTCTGAGCGCCACCGGCTCCCACTTCAAATCCGCCAGCAGGGAGTGGCTTTTCGACAGCGCGCCGATCCGCGACACCAGCTTGTCGCGCATCGTCTTGGGGTCTTCGGGCCGCGCGAGCCGGATGATGGCCTGTGCCACCGACAGAAGGTTCCGGGCGCGGTGGTTGATCTCGTTCGTCATCACGCGTTCACGTTCGGCCGCACGGGCGCGGGCGACAAGGTGCATGGTGCGTTCGAGAACGGCTTCGACCACCTCGACCTCAAGATCGGTCCAGTGGCGCGGGGTCATGGAGTGGACGAAGATGACCGCCGTCGTCTCGCCATCCTCGGCCCATGGCACGGCGAGGGCCGCAGCACATCCGATGGAATCGAGGATCTGCTTTTCGACGGCCAGCCGGTCGGCATCGGTTCCGTCCAGCCGGATCACGTGCCCGTCCAGAAGGCTCGCCCACATCTTGTGGTCGAGCGTCGCGGCGCCGGGGCGCGGCGTCACGGGATTGATTCCGGTCGCGCACCACTGTTCGGTAATGTCGAGTTGGGTCGCGGGCCCGGCGGCGGCGCGTTCCCGCAGGCCGACCCGGTCGGCGTCGAGGTGTTGGCCCAGCATGGCGAGCGCCTTGGGCCGGATCGCGGTCGGGTCGGCGACATTGCGAAACACGTCGCTCAGTTCCAGCACGAAGGCGGTGTTCTTTTGTTGCAGAAGCTGCGTCGTCGTCTCGCTGCCCGAGTTGAAAATCCCGCCGATCGACCCGTCATCCATGCGGATCGGGGTGAAGCTGTAGGTCCAGTACGTCTCTTCTTCGACCCCGAAGCGGCGCATGGGCAGCATCTGGTTCTCGACGAACAGCCCTTCGCCGGTCGAGATCACCTCGGTGAACTGCGGCTCGATGACGTGCCAGATGTCGGACCAGACCTCGGCCGCGGGTTCGCCCAGGCAATCCGGGTGCCGCGGGCCGGGGATCGTCGACCAGCTGTCGTTGTAAAGCAGGCGCAGCTCCGACCCCCAGTAGATGCAGGTCGGAAAGGTGGAGTTCAGCGCGATACCCAGCGCGGACCGCAGCGCGGTCGGCCAGTCTTCGGGCGGCCCGAGCGGATGGTTCGTCCAGTCGAAATCGCGCATCCGGCCCGCCATTTCGCCCGAACCGGACAGAAACGATGCCTTGTTGAAAACGGGGGGCTGGCGTCTGAGCAACCGGGGTTCCACTTCCACGTTGCAGGGCCGACTCGCCATCGGGCCCTGCGGAGGGTTCATGTCCCACGTTAGGTGGAACGCCCCGTATCACGCAAATTCTTTCGGTGGCTGCATGTTTTGCCGGGCCGAATAGCGCATGTTCGGAACAATGGAATTCAAGCATGGTTGGTCTGGTAAGTCCTGAATGACACGAAGGGGGCACCGAGACGTCATGGTCGACACTGCGCAACACTCCAATCGCTCGCTCGCGTTCTCCGGGGCGGAGTGGTTCGCGATCCTGAAACGCGTGTGGACGCGGTTCAACGAGAACCGTCTGACCCTGATCGCGGCGGGCGTCGCGTTCTTCGCGCTGTTGTCGCTGTTTCCCGCGATCACCGCCACAATCGCCGTTGCGGGCCTGTTCTTCGATCCCGCCGAAATCACGGACCCGTTGCAGGAATTCGCGGCGGTGCTGCCCGACGGGGCCGCGAGCATCATACTGGATCAGGCGACATCCGTGACCGGATCGGATGAAAGCGGGCTGGGGCTCGCCGCGATCCTTGGCCTGCTTCTTGCGCTCTATTCCGCGTCGAAGGGGGTCGAAAACCTGATGGTGGGGCTGAACGTGGCCTATGCCGAAAAGGACGAGCGCGGTCTGATCCGGGCGAAGCTGACGGTGTTCGCGCTGACCGTTTTCCTCGTCATCGGCGTGATCTTTTCGCTCGGGGTCATGGTGGTGCTGCCCATCGCGCTGAATTTCCTGCCTCTCGGCGGCGTGGTCGAGACGGTGGTGAGGATCGTGCCTTGGTTGGTGCTGCTCATATTCACCATCGGCGCATTCTCGATCCTGTTCCGCTACGGGCCGGATCGTCGGTCGGCGCGCTGGGTCTATATCCTGCCGGGCGCGGTGCTGGCCTGTCTGTTGTGGGGCGCTGCTTCGGTCGGGTTCTCGATCTATGCCGACAATTTCGGGAGCTATCAGGAGAGCTTCGGAACGCTCGCCGGGGCGATTGTCCTGCTCATGTGGCTTTGGATTTCGGCGCTGGTCGTGCTTCTGGGTGCCAAGCTCAATGCCGAAATCGAGGCGCAGCACCTGATGGATACGACCGTTGGCCGGGACCGTCCAAGGGGTCAGCGCGGCGCGGTCAAGGCGGACGCGTTCGAGGGCGAGCAGGCCGGATAGGGCCTACTGCGCCGCCGTCACCATGTCGTATTCCGACAGTTCTTCCTGCGACAGTAGGTAGATCTGATCGGGCGGCGTGCGCATGGCGTGTTCCATGATGCCCAGCCCGATTCCCATCCGCGTGAGATAGGCCATGACTTCGGCCTGACCGCGCTGAATGTCCTCGACCGCGATGAAGGCGGGGAGGATGGTGCTTTCCCCGAAATAATGCTGGTGCACCCCGACACGTCCCGTCGAGGCGACCGTCCGTTCGACCCCGCCCGCGAGGATGTAGGGACAGGCCGACAGGCAGATCGCATTCGCGACGATCTCGGTGTCGATGCCGCTGCCCCGGATGAGTTCTCCGATTTCGAGCGCATCCGAGACCGAGCCGCCGGGGCTGTCCAGCCGGATGGTGGCGACCGTCTGGCCGGCGCCCGCGCGGGTGCGCAGTTCGTCACCGATCCGCGCCCCGTCACCGGGGGCGATCTGCCCCGTCAGGGTCAGCGTCGGGCCGTCCGCCGACACTTCCAGCCGTTCGGGCATCGGCCCCGTATCGGGCCGTTCGCCGGGCAGGGTCGATGGCGCGCGGTCGGGCGAATAGGGCCGTGTTGAGGGGCCGGAGGGCGACTGCCGGGTGAGCGGGTCGATCCGGGGCAGGCTGCCCGCCAGATCGGTGATGAGGAGCGCGGCGGCAATCGCCACCTGCACGCCCACGATCCCAGCGATGGCGCGCCGGATGCCGGTCGGTGCCGGGTCGGTGGCGTCGGTCGTCTCGGTGCTCATCTCAGTCGACCGCCCGGACATGGCGCTTGTCGGAATCGCGCTCCGGCGGGGTCGGGTCGGGTTCGTGCGGGATCATGTCGAGGCTTCGCGCCGCGTCGAGCGCCGCCCGCATCTCGGCCACGGTCATGGTGTCCTCGACCGTCTGCACCCCGTTCCCTTGCCGGATCGCCGCATGGGTGACCATGAGGACGAAGACGAGAACGGCGGGCAACAGGTCGATGGCGATGGCCCCGGCCCACGACGGCACGAAGTTGCCCGCGTAGCGGATCACCGCGTCGGCGGCGGACAGCGGCGTATACTCGATCTCTTCGGCATCGGGGAGCGCCTGAACCTCGGCCGCTGCCGTCTCCAGCGTCGAGGCGCGGTCGGCCAGAAGCGTCATGACGCTTGCGATGGTCGATTGCTGGCTCGCACGCCCCTCGGCGGAACCAGCGTCGAGGTCGGGCAGAACCACGCTGTCGCGCAGGTCGGCCGAGGCACGGGCGACCAGCGGGGCCACGTTCAACTGGCGCAATTCCGCGATCAAACCGGACAGGCGCACGGCCTCTTCCGCGAACCGGACCGAGCGGGCCTCGACCGCGCCGGGTTCGACCGACAGGGCGCGCATCCGGCTGAGAACGGCGTTACCCTGTGCGAAAGCTTCGGCCACCTCCTGCTCCTGCGCGGCGATCTGGTCTTCGAGCCCCTGAAGTTCGGTGGATTTCTGGGTGAGCACCCGGAACACCGCGCCACGCCCCGCGAGACCCGAAAGGTTTCCGCTGTCCTCCTGCGCCGAGAGGTCCTGAAACGTCTCGCGCGCCCGGGCGACATCCCGTTGCAGCGCCTGACCGGCGATGGTCTTGGAATGCGCCCGTTCGAGGGCGGTCTGATAGTCCTGCACCGTGTGGGCCAGATGCTGTTCGACGGCGGCGGCCCCCGCGAGCGCGGCGGCGTTCAGCCACGACGACATGGCGACGATGGCGACGGAACCGAGAGCCATCGACAGCATCAGGCCAAGCCGGGACGCAGCGGTGCGCATCGCGGGCAAGAGCCGGAGCATATAGGACCAGAACACGAAAATACCGACCGACACGGCGAGCGAGTAACTGAGCGCGGCAAAGGTCGTCCACGCGCCGGTGTCGTCCAGCAAAGACCGAACGCCGAGATAGGTGTAGATGCCCGAAGCGGCGGCCAGAACCCCAAGGGCTACGCCCGTGAAGCTGTCGAGCCATGTGATATGGCGGTTCAGTTCCCGCGCGTAGCGGACCCCTTCACGCTCGCCGGAGCGCGTGCTTGCGTCTTTCGAAGTCACCGGTTTCCCCGCCACACCCGTTGCAGTCCCTGAAAATGTAGGGGCTGGGCGATGAACCGACAATGCACGCGGCTGTGTTCAGCGCCGGTTCGCTTACTTCTGGTCGGGCTGGAACCCGGTCTTCGCTGCGCGCCGGCCGCCGGTCGAAACCCCGTCCGTATCCTGACTGGCGAGGATCAGAAGACCGCCCGCGATGGCCCAGTTCTTGACCATGATCGTGACCTGCCACGGGTCCGCCCGAAGATCCCAATGAAAATAGCTGGTGAAGATGCAATAGGCCGCGAGCATGAGCGCCCAGATCCTGATGCCGGGACCGGTGACGAGTGCGACGGCGGCGATCAGGTTGAACGCCGCCACCGGCCAGATCAGCCACTCGGGCAGGCCGATGCCGGTAATCATCCCGGTCACGGGGGCCGGATCGCCAACCTTCTGGATCGCGCCACCGAAAAAGATGAGCGCGATCAGGATGCGGCCGACAAGGTTCAGGAGGTTCGACATGGGCCGTATTTGGCAAAGCGGTTTCAGGTCCACAACCCCCTGTCCGGCGACTGGCTGAAGCTTGCCGAAGCCGGTATCGCTTGCGGGTTCATTTCGCGTGAGGCCGTGATAAAAGCGGTTATCAGTCAGCCACTTAATTCAGGCGGGGATCGGTATGGTCCGAACGGGCAGGCCACGAGCCATCGGAATCGCAGGGGCCGGGATCGGCGGGCTGGCGGTCGGCGCGTTTCTGGCCCGCGCCGGTCACAGGGTCGAGATCTTCGACCAGTTCGACGCGCCCGCCCCCGTGGGGTCGGGGCTGGTCGTGCAGCCCGTGGGCCGCGCGGTGCTGGCCGAGCTTGGCGTTCTCGACAAGGCCGAAGCGCAGGGGCAGGGGCTGACCCGCATTCAGGGCACGAGCCATCAGAAGGCGGGTGTCGTGCTGGCTGCCGACTACGGCACCGACCCGGCGCATCAGGGATTGGGCATCCATCGGGCGAGCCTGTTCTCGGTCTTGCATGAGGTTTGCATGGCCGAAGGTGTCGGGGTCACGCCGCGGTCGCTGGTCGTCGGGCGTGACGGGCAACGCTTCGTGCTGGAGGGTGGCAAGCGGACCGGGGCGTTCGACCTGTTGATCGACGCGAGCGGGTCGGGGTCCATGCTGTCGCCCATCCGGGCGCGGGCGCTTCCCTATGGCGCGCTCTGGAGCGTCGTGGACTGGGTGCTCGGCGTGATCGAGCCGGACCGCCTGACCCAACGCTACAGCCATGCCGACCGGATGATGGGGGTGCTGCCCATCGGGACACCCGCGGGCGCCAATCGGCCCAAGGCGGCGCTGTTCTGGTCTCTGCCCTCGGGCGGATACGACGATTGGCGCGCGGCGGGTCTGGACGCGTGGAAGCGGGAGGCGCAGGCGCATTGGCCGGAAGCGTGGGAATTCGCGGATCAGATCGGTGCGACGGATGATTTCACGATGGCGCGCTATGGCCACGGCACGCTCTGGCGCACGGCGGGCGACGGGATGGTGCATATCGGTGACGCGGCGCACCGAACCTCGCCCCAACTCGGGCAGGGGGCGAACATGGCGCTTCTGGATGCGAGTGCTTTGGCCTGGGCGATGGAGCGGCATGGCAATCTGGACGATGCGCTGAGGGCCTATGTCCTCACCCGCCGCTGGCATGTCTGGGGCTATCAACTGCTCTCGGCCGTCTTCACACCGCAGTACCAGTCGGACAGCCGGGCCTTGGCGTTTCTTCGCGACCGCCTGCTTTATCCCCTTTCCACCGTGCCGCCGATCCCCGCGGCGCTTGCCCGGCTCGTGCGCGGCACGCTGCTGCCGCCTATCGCAGGGCGTCCGCGAGGAAATCCCACACGAACCTGAGCCGGCGGTTCTGGTGCAGGTCGCGGTGGGCGACGAGCCAGATCGGGAAACCGAGGGTCGGTTCATCTTCCCACAGCCGGACGACGCCCGGATCGGCGTCGCCGATGACCGAGTCGATCATGCCGATCCCCATGCCGCGTTTCACCAGCGCCCACATGACGAGGAAGTTCTCGGTGTGAACGGGCACGTTCGCCTCGGAGATCGGGTAACCCATCTGCTGCAACATCCCCAGAAACTGCCCGGTGCGGTCCAGACCGACGAAGCGGGCCTTTGCGAAGTCGTCCTTGCTTTGGATCAGTCCAAGGGAGGCGGCGTAATCCGGTGAGGCGAACATCCGCGCCTCGGCGTCGCGGATCTTGCGCGCGATGAGGTCGGGTTCTTCGGGCCGGAAGTTTCGGATCGCGATGTCGGCCTCGCGCCTGAGCAGGTCCGAGGCGGTATTCGACACGACGACGTTCACGGTGATGCGCGGCTCGGCCTCGGTCATCTTTTCGATGATCGGGGGGAGGAGGAGACCGGCGTAGGCATCCGAGGCGCTGATCGTCACCGGCCCCTCCATCGTGTCGTTCTGACCGAAAGCGACGTTTGAAAGCCGCCCCGCCGCCTCGCCCATCGCGCGGGCATGTTCGATCATCGCGTGACCGGCGGGCGTGAGCTGCATTCCCCGGCCCGCGCGCTCGAAGAGGGTAACGCCGAGTTCCTCCTGCAAGGCCTCGACCTGCCGCCCCAGCGTGGGCTGGGCAAGGCCAAGCGCGCGTGCGGCGGCGGATAGAGAGCCCTCTTCCGCCGTCACCAGAAAGGCGCGGGCGCGGTTCCAGTCGAAACTGACGTTTTTCCAATCCATACGGATATGCATACCAATTCCACGATATTGGTCAATTTTGTTGAGGACGCCCCCGCGCTAAAACATCCTCACCGGCCAACGAGAGGCCGACCAACATTCAAACCGAAATCGGGACTGACCGCCGGAGCACCGCTTGCACCGGACCGATGCCCCTTTGCCCGAAAGGTCCAAGTCATGAAAGTCTTCAACGATCCCACCGCCCGCAACTACGGCCGCCTTGCCGGGGGCCTTTACTTCTCGATCGCCGTCTTCGGCGCCTTCGCCATCGGTTACGTGCCGAGCCAGATCGTTACCGGCGATCCGGCGGGCACCATGGCGAACCTCGTCGCCAAGCGCGGCCTCTACAACGCCGGGATCGGGGCCGACACGCTGGTCATGCTGATCGAGGTCATGACCATGACCATGCTGTTCCAGATCTTCCGCCGCACGAACGAAACGCTGGCCTTCGCCGCCATGCTCGCCCGCTTCGCGATGGTGGCCGTGATGGGTGCGATGCTTCTGTTCCAGGCCGGTCTGACCAGCCTCGCCACAGGCGACATCGTGGCGAACGACGAGATCAGGAACGCGCTCGCGGCGCTGATGATCGACACGCACCATGCCGGTATCTGGGTCTGGCAGGCGTTCTTCTGGATGCACCTGATGCTGCTCGGCACGCTCGTCCTGAAGTCCGGTCTTGTCCCGCGCCTGTTCGGCTACGGCCTGATCGTCGGCAGCTTCGGCTACATCTTCGACAGCGTCTATGCCTTCGCTTTCCCGGATGCCGACTGGTTCGGAACCCTGCGCATCGGCTTCCTCGCCATCGTCACCCTGTCGGAAGTCGGCTTTGCCCTTTGGCTCGCAATTCGCGGGCCGAAGGAACCCACCCCCCTGAACCCGGCGCTGGCCGCCGCCTGAACCATGAACCCGAAAGGAACCAAAACCATGAAACGCATCTGCATCATCGGCATCTCCGGCAAACTGGGTCAGTACATGACCGAACACGCCCTCAAGATGGGGTACGAAGTCCAGGGGGTCTGCCGCCCCGAGAGTGTCGGCAAGCTGGCCCGCTTCGGCGACCGCATCAAAGTCTTTCCCGGCCGGACCAACGACCGGGAGGTGATCCGCAAGGCAGTCGAGGGTTGCGACGGCGTTCTCACCGTGCTGGTCCCCTGGGGGGTCGACGATTACGCCTCGGGCACCGCGAAAGCCGTTCTCGACTTTGCCGATCCCGGCGCGCGGCTCGTCTTTTCCTGCGGACTTCACATCTCGATGGACGGGCAGGATCGGTTCAGCTGGAAGGTAAAGGCGGCCCTCGTCGTCGCCCGGATCGCCCGCATCACCCGGCTGGTGGACATCGAAGACCAATACCGCGCGACCGATGCGATCTTCGCGTCCAACAGGCTCTGGACCGTGGTGCGTGGACCTGACCTTGAAGAAGGCGAAAGTCAGGGGCTGCCGGTCTGGTCGCATCACGCGCAGGACGACGTGCTCGCCTCGAAGCTGGTGCGGCGCACCGACTTCGCCCTTTTCATGGTCAGCGCCCTGACGGACGACACGCTGGTGCATCAGGCCCCCGCCATCGTCAGCCGCGTGTCGCAGTCCGCCGTGGCCCATGCCGCATAGCGACCCTGCTGCCTAGAAATTAGGCAAATGGTCGGAAAAGAGGCCCTTCCCTTGTGGGAGGGCCTTTACTTATCCGCTGGGGCGGGCTTGGCCTAGGGGCATGAAAGACAAGCTTTCCGTCGTCATCGTCGAAAAGAACCGGGAACGCGGCATCCTGATCGAGGAAAGCCTGCGCGTCGCCGGGGATTTCGAGGTGACGGTCGTCGCGGAAACCAACGACCTCGCGGGCAAGATCAAGGATCTGAAACCGGACGTGGTTCTAGTCGATATCGAGAACCCGTCGCGCGACACTCTGGAAGAACTGGCGCTGGCCTCCGGCCCGCTCGAACGCCCCGTTGCGATGTTCGTGGACACGTCAGACGAGGGGCTGACGCGGGCCGCGATCGAGGCCGGGGTGTCGGCCTATGTGGTCGACGGGCTGAAATCGGACCGTCTGAAGCCGATCCTCGATGCCGCCGTCACGCGGTTCAATATGTTTCAAAGGATGCGGGTGGAGCTTGAGACGACCAAGCGGGCGCTGGAAGAGCGCAAGCTGATCGACCGCGCCAAGGGGATCATCATGAAGGCGCGGAAGGTGGACGAGGACGAGGCCTATGCGATCCTGCGCAAGGCCGCGATGGACCAGAACAAGCGCGTGGCCGACGTGGCGCAGGCGCTTGTGACGACGGCGGGGCTGTTGTCATGAAGGGTGCCGTGCTGTCCGTCGGGTTCATCCCGCTGGTCGATGCCGCGCCGCTGATCGTGGCGCAGGAGATGGGGTTCGCGGCCGAAGAAGGTCTGACGCTCGACCTCGTGCGCGCGCCGAGCTGGTCGTCGCTGCGTGACATGCTCGTCTTCGGCCGTGTCGATGCGGCGCATATGCTGTCGCCCGTGCCCGTCGCGACCGCGATGGGGCTGGGCGGGGCCGGTGCCGATCTGTCGGCGCTGGCCGTCCTGTCGGTGAACGGCACGGTCATCGGGGTGTCGCGTGCGCTGGAGGACCGGCTGCGCGACAACGGGCACGGCTTCGACTTCTGCGACGCCAGAACGGCGGGCGAGGCGTTGATCGCCGCCAAGGTGGACCGGTTGCGCATCGGCGTTCCCTTCCCGCTGTCGATGCACGCCGAACTGCTTTATTACTGGCTGTCCTCGTTGGGTCTGCCCGCGCCGCAGGGGGTGGACATCAAGACGATGCCGCCGCCGCTTATGGCCGATGCCATAGAGGCGGGCGAGATCGACGCGTTCTGCGTGGGGGAACCGTGGGGGTCCATCGCCGTCGAGAACGGCGTCGGCGCACTCCTGCTGCCCGGCAAGTCGATCTGGAGTTTCTCGCCCGAAAAGGTGCTGGCCGTCCGCTCGGACTGGGCCTCCGCCGAAACCGGGCTGTCCGCGCGCCTGATCCGCGCGGTCTATCGGTCGGGGCGCTGGATCGCGGACCCGGAATCGCGGCTGCTGACCGCCGAGCTTCTGTCGCGGCCCGAATACCTCGACCTGCCGCCCGAGGTGATCGAACGGGCCCTGTCCGGCAATCTCATCATTTCCAGCCGAGGCGAGCAGCGCACCGTCGACGGGTTCGTCGGCTTTCACAAAGGCGCGGCGAACTTTCCGTGGCGCAGTCAGGCCCAGTGGATCGCGAACCAGCTTGCCGCGCGCATGGGCCTTGATCGGGAAGAGTCGCTGCGACAGGCGGCGCAGGTCTTCCGCCCCGACCTTTATCGCGCGGCGCTGGAGGGAATCGCCCTCGATCTGCCCGGCGCTTCCTCGAAGATCGAGGGCTCGATCGAGGTCGAAACCCCGGTGGCGAGCGAGTATGGGCGCCTGACCCTGCCGCCCGATCTGTTCTTCGACCGGCGCACTTTTGACCCGGACGCGACGATCCGGTCGAAAATCACGCACAAGAATTAAGCACTTTCTGCACCGCAGCGTTTTTTCGTTGTCTGCGGCAAAGGTTTTGTTGAGCGCATCCCGAAACGGGCGCACTCATGATGACAGGCGGGCAACGATGTCTGCCTACGAATTCCTCCCAGTGACTGGGATCATACTGAGCAAAGCCGCTCGAACCGTGTCGCGACCTCCTCCCCGCGATGACGATTCGAGCGGCTTTTTCGTTTTGGCTTCGGCCTTCGGGACACACAAAGGGAACCTGAAACCATGAAGAAACTGATCGTTGCTCTCGCCGCTTCGACCGCGCTCACCGCGCCGGCCACGGCCGAGATGCTGGACCTTGAAAAAGACGTGCTGACCTTCGGCTTCATCAAGCTGACCGACATGGCGCCGCTCGCCGTGGCCTATGAGCAAGGGTTCTTCGATGATGAGGGCCTGTTCGTGACGCTGGAAGCGCAGGCCAACTGGAAGGTGCTGCTGGACGGCGTGATTTCGGGCACGCTGGACGGCGCGCACATGCTCGCCGGTCAGCCGCTGGCCGCGACCATCGGTTACGGCACCGAGGCGCATATCATCACCCCCTTCTCGATGGACCTGAACGGCAACGGCATCACCGTGTCGAACGAAGTTTGGGAGATGATGAAGCCGAACCTGCCGACGAACGACGACGGCCTCGTGTCGCACCCGATCTCGGCCAGCTACCTCAAGCCCGTGATCGAAGAGTTCAACGCGAACGGCAAGCCCTTCAACATGGGCATGGTGTTCCCGGTTTCGACCCACAATTACGAGCTGCGTTACTGGCTGGCCGCCGGCGGGATCGAGCCCGGTTATTATTCGCCCGAGGACGTGACCGGCCAGATCGGTGCCGAAGCATTCCTGTCCGTGACGCCGCCGCCGCAGATGCCCGCCACGCTCGAAGCCGGGACGATCTCGGGCTACTGCGTGGGTGAGCCGTGGAACCAGCAGGCCGTGTTCAAGGGCATCGGTGTGCCCGTCATCACCGATTACGAGCTGTGGAAGAACAACCCGGAAAAGGTCTTCGGCATCACCGCCGAGTTCGCCGAGCAGTATCCGAACACCACGCTCGCCGTCACCAAGGCGCTGATCCGTGCAGCGATGTGGCTGGACGAAAACGACAACGCCAATCGCCCGGAGGCCGTGGAAATCCTGTCGCGCCCCGAATACGTCGGCGCGGATTACGAGGTCATCGCCAACTCGATGACCGGCACGTTCGAGTATGAAAAGGGCGACAAGCGTGAAGTTCCCGACTTCAACGTGTTCTTCCGCTACAACGCGACTTATCCCTACTACTCCGACGCGGTCTGGTATCTGACCCAGATGCGCCGCTGGGGCCAGATCGCGGAAGCCAAGCCCGACAGCTGGTACGACGAAGTCGCCCGCTCGGTCTACAAGCCGGAGATCTACATGGAAGCCGCCGCGCTCCTCATCGAAGAGGGCTACGCGACCGAGGATATGTTCCCGCCCGCCGATGAGGATGGTTACAAAGACCCGACGCCCGCCGAAGACGTGATCGACGGCATCGGTTTCGACGGCACCCAGCCCAACGCTTACCTCGAAAGCCTGCCGATCGGCCTCAAGGGCGAGCAGAAGGTGATCGGTAACGAGATCCAGGGCTAAGCCACGGGGGCCGCTCATCCACACCTTCGCCGTGTCTTCGCCCAAGACCCTGCGAAGACGGGCCAAGCCCCGGATGAGCGGCCCACCCTCCTGACCACACTCGAACTTTAGGACGAGAACCCATGACAACCGTCGATCCCAATTTCGCTGAGGCGGACGCGCGCGAGGCCCGCAAGGCCCGGCTCTTCACCCGCATCAACAAGGCCGACACCTACTTCAAGGTTCTCGGCCTCGCCTGGATCACTCCGATCCTGAAAGCCGTCGCCGGCGACAACCCGAAAGCCCAGATGAAAGACGTCTGGCGCCTGCTGGGTGTGCCGCTGGTCGCGATCCTCGCCTTCCTCGTGCTCTGGGGCACGCTCGCGCCCAAGGTTCAGACCTCGCTCGGGGCGATCCCCGGCCCCGCGCAGGTCTGGACCGAAGTGGTCAGCCTGCATGGCGACGCCGTGGAAAAGGCCGCCAAGGAAGCCCAACACAACGAACGCGTCGAGGCGCGCAACCAGCGTTACATCGAAGCGGGCGAGATGGACAAAGTGAAGGACATCCCCTTCACCGGCGCGCCCAGCTATTACGACCAGATCTGGACCTCGATCAAAACCGTGTTCTTCGGCTTCCTGATCGGGTCTGCCATCGCCATTCCGCTCGGCATCGTCGCGGGCCTGTCGCCCATCGCGAACGCCGCGATCAACCCCATCGTTCAGATCTTCAAGCCGGTCTCGCCGCTCGCATGGCTGCCCATCGTGACAATGATCGTCTCGGCGCTGGCGGCCGAGGGCACGGACGGGCTGCTCCCCAAGAGCTTCATCATCTCGGCCATTACCGTGACGCTGTGTTCGCTGTGGCCCACGCTCATCAACACCTCGCTGGGTGTGTCTTCCATCGACAAAGACCTCGTCTCGGTCTCGAAGGTGCTCAAGATGAACACCTGGACCAAGATCACCAAGCTGGTGCTCCCGTCCGCGCTGCCGCTCATCTTCACCGGGCTGCGCCTGTCGCTGGGTGTGGGCTGGATGGTCCTGATCGCCGCCGAAATGCTCGCCCAGAACCCCGGCCTCGGCAAGTTCGTGTGGGACGAGTTCCAGAACGGTTCCAGCCAATCGCTCGCCCGGATCATGGTCGCGGTGTTCACCATCGGCATCATCGGCTTCCTGCTCGACCGCGTGATGTATGCGCTTCAGTCGGCCTTCACCTTCTCGAACAACCGGTGAGCGTCATGTCCGTCATCCAGTTCAAGAACGTCTCGAAGTCCTTCGGTGAAGGCACAGAAGCGACCCATGTCTTGAAAGACATCGACCTCGATGTGCAGGAGGGTGAGTTCCTCGTGCTGCTCGGCTTCTCCGGCACCGGCAAGACCACCCTCATCAACCTGATGGCCGGGCTGGAATTTCCGACCAAGGGGAGCGTCAGTTTCAAGGGCAAGCCGATAGAAGGCCCCGGCCCGGAACGTGGCGTGATCTTTCAGAGCTATTCGCTCATGCCGTGGCTCACGGTGCACGGCAACGTCATGCTGGCGCTGGAATCGGTGTTCCCGAAGATGCCGAAGGCCGAGAAGGAAGCGACCGTCGCCAAGTATGTGCAGATGGTCGGCCTGTCCCACGCCGTCACGCGCCGCCCGGCGGAGCTGTCGGGCGGGATGCGCCAGCGGGTGAACGTGGCGCGTGCGCTGGCCATGAATCCCGAGGTGCTGCTGCTGGACGAGCCGCTTTCCGCGCTCGACGCGCTGACCCGCGCCAATCTGGGCGACGAGATCGAAGCGATCTGGAACGCCGACAAGAAGACCTGCGTGCTCATCACCAACGATGTGGACGAAGCCATTCTGCTGGCCGACCGGATCATCGCACTGAACCCCGACGGCAGCTTGGGCGAAGAGTTCAGGGTGGGGCTTGAGCGTCCGCGTGATCGCTCGGCCATGAACCATGACGAGAGGTTCAAGGCGCTCAGGGCGCGGGTGACGACCTACCTGATGGACGTGGGAATCGAAGCCAAGGCAGAGGGCATCCGCCAGCTTCCCAACGTGACCGCCATTCACAACATGGACCCCGAGGCCCCGAATGCGGTGGTCGAGGCGGCGAAGTCGAAGCTGGACGAGAAATACCTCGAGTTTTCGCACATCCATAAGATCTACCCGACCCCCAAGGGGCCGCTCACGGTGGTCGAGGATTTCGACCTCAACCTGAAGAAAGGCGAGTTCATTTCGCTGATCGGGCATTCGGGCTGCGGCAAGTCCACGGTCCTGACCATGACCGCCGGGCTGAATGCGATTTCCAAGGGCGGGATCATTCTGGACGGAAAGGAAGTGGTGGAGGCCGACCCGGAGCGCGCCGTCGTGTTCCAGTCGCCCAACCTGTTCCCGTGGCTCACCGCGAAAGAGAACGTCGCGATCGGGGTGGACAAGGTTTATCCGAAAGCCTCGCGGGCTGAGCGTCAGGACGTGGTGGAATACTACCTCGAACGCGTCGGTCTGGGCGATGCGATGGACAAGTCGGCGGCGGATATGTCGAACGGGATGCGCCAGCGCGTCGGAATCGCCCGCGCCTTTGCCCTGTCGCCGAAACTCCTGCTCCTCGACGAACCCTTCGGGATGCTCGACAGCCTGACCCGGTGGGAGCTTCAGGAAGTGCTGATGGAGGTCTGGGACCGCACCAAGGTCACCGCGATCTGCGTCACGCATGACGTGGACGAGGCGATCCTCTTGGCCGACCGCGTGGTGATGATGACCAACGGGCCGCAGGCGACCATCGGCAAGATCACCGAAGTCGACCTGCCGCGCCCGCGCACCCGCAAGGCGCTGCTGGAACACCCGGATTACTACCACTACCGCGAAGAGGTTTTGACCTTCCTCGACGAATATGAGCACGGCGCGAAACCGAAACCCAAGGCTGCGGACGTGGACGCGCCCAAAGCCGTGGCCGCGGAGTGACGGGCATGGACGACAAGACGATCACGCTGGTTCAGGAAAGCTTCGCCAAGGTCGAACCGATCAAGGCGACGGCGGCCGAACTCTTCTACTCGGACCTGTTCGCGACCGCACCGGAAGTGCGCCCCCTGTTCAAAGGCAACATGAACGAGCAGGGCATGAAGCTGATGGGCACGCTCGCCGTCGTTGTGAACGGGTTGCACACGCTCGACCAGATCGTTCCCGCCGCGCAGGCGCTCGCCATCCGGCACGTCGATTACGGCGTCCAGCCTGAGCATTACGACAAGGTCGGTGCATCGCTCATCCGCACGTTGGAGCAGGGTCTTGGCCCGGATTTCACATCCGATGTGCGGGCCGCATGGATCGAAGCCTACGGCACCCTGTCATCCGTGATGAAACAAGCCGCTTACCCGAAGGAGGCGCTGCAATGACCGAGAAACTCGTTGTCATCGGGGCCGGTATGGCCTCGGGCCGGATGCTGGAGCATCTGTTCGACGCCAACCCCGACGCTTACGACGTGACGCTGTTCAACGCCGAGCCGCGCGGGAACTATAACCGGCTGATGCTGTCGCCGGTCCTGTCGGGCGACAAGACCTATGACGAGATCGTCACGCATGACGACGACTGGTATGCCGCGAACGGCGTCACTTGCCGGTTCGGCGAGCGCGTGTTGCGCATCGACCGCGAACGCAATGTGGTCGTCGGTGAAAAGGGCGAAGTCGCTTACGACAAGCTGGTGTTCGGCACCGGGTCGAACCCGTTCATCATTCCGCTGCCGGGTCACGATCTGGACGGTGTGATCCCCTACCGCGACCTCGAGGACACCGAGGCCATGATGCAGCTTGGCGACAAGCCCGGTGCGAAGGCGGTGGTGATCGGCGGGGGTCTCTTGGGTCTCGAAGCCGCCGCCGGGATGGCCGCGCGTGGTGTCGACGTCACCGTCGTTCACATCATGGGTCACCTCATGGAGCGTCAGCTTGACGAGGCGGCCGGATACCTTCTGCGCAAATCACTCACGGACAAGGGCATCACCGTTCTCTGTCAGGCGAACTCGAAAGAGATCGTCGGCGAGAACGGCCGGGTGAAGGCCCTGATGCTCGATGACGGGACGGAACTGCCCTGTGACCTTCTGGTCATGGCGGTCGGCATCCGGCCCAACATCGCGCTCGCGCAGGACACCGGGCTTGCCACCGGCAAAGGCATTCACGTGGATGACCAGATGGTGACCTCGGACCCCAGCATTTTCGCGCTGGGCGAATGTGTGGAGCACAACGGGGCGATTTTCGGCCTTGTCGCGCCGCTTTACGATCAGGCCAAGGTGCTCGCCAAGACGCTGATGGGCGAGCCTGCGACCTTCGTGAACAAGGAGGTGTCGACCAAGCTCAAGGTGACCGGCTGCGACCTGTTCAGCGCGGGCGATTTCGCCGAAGCCGCCAACCGCGAGGATATCGTGTTCCGTGACCCGGCGCGCGGCGTCTACAAGCGGCTGGTGCTGGAAGGCAACCGGATCGTGGGCGCGGTGATGTATGGCGATACGGGCGACGGCGCGTGGTTTTACAACCACATCAAGGACGGCACGGATGTCGCCGAGATGCGCGACACCCTGATCTTCGGCCCCGCGTTCCAAGGGGGGGCCACGGCGGACCCTTTGGCGGCCGTTGCAGCCTTGCCGGATGATGCGGAAATCTGCGGCTGCAACGGCGTTTGCAAGGGCACCATCGTTCAGGCGATCGAAGGCGGGGCGGGCGATCTGGCCGCCGTTCGTGCCACGACCAAGGCGTCGAATTCCTGCGGCACCTGCACGGGGCTGGTGGAACAGGTGCTTGCCGCCACGCTCGGCGACGATTTTCAGATGCCGACGGCCCAGCCGATCTGCGGTTGCTCCGACCATACGCATGAGGATGTTCGGCGGCTCATCAAGTCGCAGGAACTGAAATCCCAACCCGCCGTCTGGCAGGAGCTTGGGTGGAAGACGGTGAACGGCTGCCACGTCTGCCGCCCCGCCGTGAACTTCTATCTGCTCGCGGACTGGCCGCTCGACTACATGGACGACCCGCAGTCGCGGTTCGTGAACGAGCGCAACCATGCCAACATCCAGAAGGACGGGACTTATTCGGTCATGCCCCGGATGTGGGGCGGGATGACCGACGCGAACGAACTGCGCGCCATCGCCGACGCCGCCGACAAATACGGTGCGACGGTGAAGGTGACGGGCGGTCAGCGCATCGACCTTCTGGGCGTCAAGAAAGAGGATCTGCCCGCGATCTGGCGCGATCTCAATGCGGCCGGGATGGTTTCGGGCCATGCCTATTCAAAGGGCCTGCGCACGGTGAAGACCTGCGTGGGGTCGGAATGGTGCCGCTTCGGCACGCAGGACTCGACCGGGCTGGGCATCAAGCTGGAAAAGCTGCTCTGGGGGTCGTGGACGCCGCACAAGGTCAAACTGGGCGTCTCTGGCTGCCCCCGCAACTGCGCCGAGGCGACCTGCAAGGACGTGGGCGTCGTCTGCGTCGACAGCGGCTACCAGATCTCGGTCGCGGGCGCTGCGGGCATGGAGGTGAAGGAGACCGAGGCGCTCGTCGCGGTGAAGACCGAGGACGAGGTGCTCGAATGGGTGACGGCGTTCATCCAGCTTTACCGCGAGCGCGCCAAGTATCTCGACCGGCCCTACAAATGGGTCGCCAAGGTCGGGCTCGACTGGGTCAAGGATACGCTGGCGGATGCTGGCACGCGCGCTGACCTCGTGGAGCGGTTCGAGATTTCCCAATCGGTCTATCGCACCGACCCGTGGGCGGCGGAAGTCGCCAAGTCCGAGCGTTACGCCCCACTCGCCAATCTCATGCTGGAGGCTGCGGAATGAACTGGATCGACATCGGCCATATCGACGACATCCCGGAACGGGGCGCGCGTCTTGTGAAAACCCATGCGGGCTGCGTGGCGGTGTTCCGCACGGCGAGCGACGAGGTCTTCGCGGCCTCGGATCGTTGCCCCCACAAGGGCGGACCGCTGTCCGAGGGGATCGTGCATGGCAACAAGGTGACCTGTCCGCTCCATAACTGGGTCTTCAGCCTCGAAACCGGCGAGGCGCAGGGGGCGGACGAGGGCGTGATCGCGACCTATCCGATCCGTGTCGATGGCGGGCGGCTGTTCCTCGACATCAGCGAACTCGCTGCGAGGAGCGCCGCCTGATGGACGGGACGGGCCTACCCGAGATCCGCTCGACCTGCCCCTATTGCGGGGTGGGTTGCGGCGTGCTGCTTCGTCCCGACGGGCAGGGCGGGATGGAGGTCAAGGGCGACCCGGCGCATCCGGCGAACCGGGGCAAGCTGTGCTCCAAAGGTTCGCAGCTTTGTCAGACCCTTGGGCTGGACGACCGGCTGATGACCCCGCGCATCGGCGCGCGTTCGGCGGGTTGGGACGAGGCGCTTGACCTGGTGGCGGAGCGGTTTGGCGAAACCATCGCCAAGCACGGCCCCGATAGCGTGGCGCTCTATGTCTCGGGCCAGTTGCTGACCGAGGATTACTACGTCGCGAACAAGCTCGCCAAAGGCTACTTCGGCACGGCGAACATCGACACCAACTCGCGCCTGTGCATGGCGTCGACCGTGGCGGGGCACAAGCGGGCCTTCGGGACCGATACGGTGCCCGGCACCTATGACGATCTGGAAGAGGCCGACCTGATCGTTCTCACCGGATCGAACCTCGCATGGTGTCATCCGGTTCTTTATCAACGCATCATCGCGGCGCGCAAAAAGCGTGGCACGAAGCTGGTGGTGATCGACCCGCGACGCACGGCGTCCTGCGACGGGGCCGACCTGCACCTTGCCGTCGCGCCGGGCGGCGACGTGGCGCTGTTCAACGGGCTGCTGAGCGAAATTTCCATGCGTGGAAAGATCGACCACGCCTTTGCCGAAAACGTCACCGGACTTGAGGAGGCTCTCGTTTCCGCCGCCGGGGACGATCTGTCGGTAACAGGGCTTGGCAAGGCCGAGCTCCGGGCCTTCTTCGATCTGTGGTGCGGGACCGAGAAGGTCGTCACGGTCTTTTCCCAAGGTGTGAACCAGTCGACCTCGGGCACCGACAAAGTGAACGCGATCCTGAATTGTCATCTCGCGACGGGCCGGATCGGACGGGTCGGGATGGGTCCGTTCTCGGTCACCGGGCAGCCCAACGCCATGGGCGGGCGTGAGGTGGGCGGTCTGGCGAACATGCTGACCTGTCATCTCGATCTGGAAAACGCCGAACACCGCGCGACGGTGCAGGATTTCTGGACCTCGCCTGAAATGCCCGAAGCTGCCGGGCTGAAGGCCGTCGATATGTTCCGCGCCGTGGGCGAGGGCAGGATCAAGGCGCTCTGGATCATCCATACGAACCCCGCGGTTTCGATGCCGGATGCCGACCGGGTGCGCGATGCCATCGCGGGCTGCGATTTCGTGGTCGTGAGCGACGTGACCGACCGGACCGATACCGCGCGGCTGGCGGACGTGTTGCTGCCTGCATCGGCATGGGGCGAAAAGTCGGGGACAGTGACCAACTCCGACCGGACGATAAGCCGCCAGAGGGCCGTGTTGCCTCCGCCGGGAGAGGCCCGCCCGGATTGGGAGATCATCGCCGAGGTCGGGCGGCGCATGGGCTGGGGCGCTGCCTTCGATTTCCAGTCGCCCGCCGAGATTTTCCGCGAGTATGCCGCGCTTTCCGGTTTGGCCGCGCGTTTCGGGCGCGACTTCGACATCTCGGCGTTGGCCGAACTGAGCGACGCGGACTACGACGCGCTCGCCCCGGTGCGCTGGCCTGTGTCGGCCACGCGCAGCGGCGGGCGGTTCTTCGGCGACGGGCGGTTTTTCACGCCGGACGGCAAGGCGCGGATGGTTCCGGTGTCGCACCGTGCGCCGGTGTCGGGCCTGTCCGATGCACGGCCCTTCCGGTTCAACACGGGCCGGATGCGCGACCAGTGGCACACCATGACGCGCACGGCCAAGTCGTCGCGTCTGTCGGCGCATCTGCCGGAGCCGTTTCTTGAAATTCACCCGAAAGACGCCCGCGCGTTGGGCCTGAAACCTGCGGCACTGGTCAGGGTGGCGAACGATCACGGCGCGGCCATTCTGCGCGCGCTCGTGACCGATGCGGTGCGCCCCGGTCAGGTGTTCGCGCCGATGCACTGGACGGGTGAGACCGCGCCGTCGGCCCGCGTCGATGCGCTGGTGCCGGGGCACGTGGACCCGGTGTCGGGGCAGCCGGAAAGCAAGGCCGCAACCGTCAGCGTCGAGCCTTTCGAAGCTGCGTGGTACGGGTTCGCCGTGTCGTCGCGCGACCTGTCCCCAAAAGCCGAATACTGGACGCGCACGCGCACCGATGCCGGGTATCGCGCCGAACTCGCCGGGCTGACGGCGCCTGCGAATTGGGAGGGCTTTGCCCGCGATCTGTTCGACACGGGTGCCGAAGTTCAGGCAGTCGAAGACCCCACGCGGGGCATCCACCGCTTCGCGTTCACGGCGAACGGGCGGCTCGAGGCGGCGCTGTTCATCTCGCGCGAACCGGCGGCGATCACGCGCGACTATCTGGCCGGGCTGGTCGGCACCGACGCGCCCGCTGCGCTGTCGGGCCGGGCGCCCGCCGACATGCCCGATCCGGGGCCGACGATCTGTTCGTGTTTCGGCGTCGGGCTGAACACCATCGTCGCGGCCATCGAAGAGCACAGGCTGATGAGCGTCGATGCCATCGGCGCGCAGCTTCAGGCGGGGACGAACTGCGGCTCCTGCCGGGCCGAGCTTGGCGCGCTGCTGGAGGCGCACCTGCGCCCGCAGGCCGCCGAGTGATCGGCAGCATTGCCTGAGGTCAAATTTTAGGCAAACGTTGACACGAAGTGTGCAATCCTAAGGCACGCCTTCCGAACGCCTGAAAAGGGCACGGATATTCTGGACCGCCCGTTTCAATTGAAACAATGGTTCCGAGGCTTTGAAAACAAGGGAGACTCAATCGTGTTTCATCGCGCTGTTCTAACCGCCGCCGCCCTGACGCTGATCGGTGGTGCCGCGTCGGCCCAGACCGACGTTCCTTTCGCGCTGGACTGGAAATTCGAGGGCCCGGCCGCCCCGTATTTCGTCGCTATCGACAAAGGATATTTCGAAGAAAAAGGGCTGTCGGTCGAGATTTCGGAAGGCGCCGGGTCGCTCGACGCGATCCCGAAAATCGCCACCGGGGCGTTCCCCATCGGGTTCGCCGACATCAACTCGGTCATCAAGTTCCTCGACCAGAACCCCGGCGCGCCTGTCACCGGCGTGATGATGATCTACGACAAGCCTCCGTTCGCCGTGATCGGCCGGGCCTCGCTGGGCATCACCGACGACCCGAAGTCGCTCGAGGGCAAGGTGCTGGGCGCGCCGCCGCCCGATGGCGCCTGGGCGCAGTTCCCGATCTTCGCCGCCGAGAACGATCTGGACATGGACGCGATCACGGTCGAACCCGTGGGTTTCCCGACGCGCGAACCGATGCTGGCCGAGGGCAACGTCGCCTCGATCACCGGGTTTTCGTTCACCTCCTACCTGAACGCCGCGCGTCTGGGTGTGGAAGAGGATGATCTCGTCACGCTGCTCATGGCCGACTACGGCGTCGATCTGTACGGCAACGCGATTATCGTCAACACGGACTTCGCCGCCGAAAACCCCGACGTGGTCAAAGGCTTCCTCGAAGCCGTCGCGATGGGTTGGAAAGACGCAATCGCCGATCCGGCGACGGCCGTGACCAGCCTGATGGAACGGAACCCGGCGGCCGATGCCGATCTGGAAACCCGCCGTCTGCAACTGTCGATCGACGCCAACGTCGCGACCGAGGCCGCGATGACCGCGTTCGGCACCATCGACGAGGCGCGGATGGACAGCGCCATCGAGCAGATCAAGCTGACCTACGAGTTCCAGAACGAACCCGATGCGTCGCTCTATTTCACCGAGGAATACCTGCCCGAAGGCGGCTTCTCGCTGGAGTGATCCTTTTGCCGGGCGCGGGGGGCACCTCGCGCCCGGAATCCGTTCCGGGGAAAGGGGTGGGACCATGTATCCAATGATAAAAATCGAGGGCGTGCGCCACGCCTACAAGACCGCCAAAGGGCCGCTTCCGGTTCTGAACGGGCTGGAGGTGTCGGTGAACGAAGGCGGCTTCGTCGCCGTCGTCGGCCCGTCGGGCTGCGGAAAATCCACGCTGACCCGTCTGATCGCCGGGCTGATGAAGCCGGACGAGGGCCGCGTGATGGTGCATGGCGAGGTGGTGACCGGCCCCCGCTCCACCGTCGGGATGGCGTTCCAGAACCCGGTGATGCTGGAATGGCGGACCATTCTGGAAAACATCATGCTGCCGCTCGAAATCGTCTCGACCAAGATGACCAAGGCCGAGCAGAAGGAGCGTGCGAATTACCTGCTCGACCTCGTCGGCCTGACGGGGTTCGGGGACAAGCGCCCCTCGGAATTGTCGGGCGGGATGCGCCAGCGCGCCTCGCTGTGCCGCGCGCTGGTTCACAAGCCGGAGGTTCTGATCCTCGATGAACCCTTCGGCGCGCTCGACGCATTCACGCGCGAAGACCTGTGGCAAACCATGCACAAGGTGAAGGAAGAGGAACCGTTCACGGGGGTCCTCATCACCCATGACCTGCGCGAGTCGATCTTTTTGGCCGATCAGGTCGTCGTCCTCAGCCAGCGTCCGGCCATGACCCAATACGTGCTGGACGTGCCCAACACCGGCCCCCGCGACCTCGACCACCTTTATACGCCGGAAGCGGCGGAGATGCTGAACATTCTGCGCCACCAGATCGAAGTGGCCCAAGGAAGGGCCGCTGCATAATGGCTTACGTACCCGATCTGAAACCGTCGACGCCCGGCGGCTCGTTCCTCAAGGCCTTGGCCAGCCGCGCGGTTTTGGCCCCGATCGCTGCGATGGTGGTGTTCCTCGTCTTTTGGGAATTGCTCGTCTGGGTGAACGGTTGGCCGAACTACGTCATGGCCTCACCCTCGGACCTGCCTCCGGCTTACGCGAAATACTGGGGCCTGTTCATCACGATGGGTTGGCAGACCCTGTGGCGGACGGTCGTGGGGCTGGTGCTGGCCGTCATCGTCGGCCTGTTCCTTGGCATGATCATGGGGTTTTCGCGCCTGATGCGCGATGCGCTTTACCCGTTGCTCGTCGGCTTCAACGCCATCCCTAAGGCGACCGTGGTGCCCATCGTCGCGCTGATGTTCGTGGGCGAGCATAACTTCAACACGATCCTCATGGCCTTCATGATCTCGTTCTTCCCGATTGCCGTGTCGGTCAGTATCGGCCTGTCGACGCTTGAGCCGGAGTATCGCGACATCCTGCGCGCGCTGGGCGCGAAACAGGCGACGATTTTCTGGAAGATCGCGCTGCCCAAGACCCTGCCGGAGTTCTTCGGCGCGCTGAAGGTGGCCGTGACGCTTGCCTTTATCGGCACGAACCTGATGGAGATCGTGTCGCCGCATGGCCGGGGGCTTGGCGCGCTGTTCGACAGCGGCAAGACCAACTCGGACTATCCGCTCATGTTCGCCGTGCTGATCGCCTTGGCGCTGCTGGGGATCGTTCTCTACTACATCGTCGTGGCGCTCGAGAAGATTTTCGCGGGTTGGGCAGAGCGGGCTCCGGGGTGATTTCGGGCCGGTGAACCGGCCCGACCCGGGCGGGGGCGCTGCCCCCGCACCCCCGGGATATTTCCGGACCGGAAAGCCGGATCAGGCATCAAGGAGAAAGGCCGGGGACTTGCCCCGGCCTTTGTCGTCAGTTGGTGATGATCTCTGGTCCCATCATCAATGTCGGTAGCCATGTCGATATGATCGGGATGTAGGTCACCATGATGAGGAAGACGAAGAGGATCGCGAGGAAGGGGAGGGCCGCGCGCACCACCTTCATCATCGGCATCCCGGCCACGCCCGAGGTCACGAAGAGGTTCAGGCCGACGGGCGGCGTGATCATCCCGATTTCCATGTTCACGACCATGATGATGCCGAGGTGGATCGGGTCCACGCCCAGTTCGATGGCGATGGGGAAGACCAGCGGGGCGACGATCACGATGAGGCCCGAGGGCTCCATGAACTGACCGCCGATCAGCAGGATCAGGTTCACGATGATCAAGAACATGATCTTGCCGAAGCCCGCCGACAGCATCGCATTGGCGATCTGTTGCGGGATCTGTTCGTCGGTCAGCACGTGCTTCAGGATCAGCGCGTTGGCGATGATGAACATCAGGGTGATGGTCAGCTTGCCCGCCTCGAACAGCGTGTCGCGGGTGTCGCGGTGCCACAGCGACGTGATGATCGCCTGCGGCTTGGACAGAAGCGACTTCTTCACACCATCGTTGTTCTTCTCGGCCAATGGCCCCATGTCGCGGTAGATGAAGGTCGCCACGATGAAGGCGTAGATCGATGCGACGGCGGCGGCTTCGGTCGGCGTGAAGATCGCGCCGGTGATGCCGGGGATGCCGTAGATGCCGACCATGATGATGACGATCAGGAGCAGACCCCAGATCGCGTCACGGAAGGACATGTAGATCTCGCGCCAGCCCGCGAAGCTGCCCGCGGGCATGTTGCGGATGCGCGCGATGACGTAGATCGCGATCATCAGCATGAGGCCCGCGAGGATTCCGGGGATGACGCCTGCCAAGAACATCCGGCCCACCGACACTTCGACGGACGAGGCATAGACGACCATGACGATGGACGGCGGGATCAGGATGCCCAGCGTGCCCGCGTTGGCGATGACGCCTGCCGCGAAGTCCTTGGTGTAGCCCTGCTGGCGCATCGCCGCGATGACGATGGAGCCGATGGCGACCACGGTGGCGGGCGACGAGCCCGACAGGGCGGCGAAGAGCATACAGGCGAAGACGCCCGCGATGGCCAGACCGCCGCGGAAATGGCCCACGACCGCGATGGCAAAGCGGATGATCCGTTGCGCCACCCCGCCCGTCGACATGAAACTGGACGCGAGGATGAAGAACGGGATCGCGAGCAGCGTGTAGTGTCCCGCCATCGCCTGATAGAAACTCTGCGCCACCGAGGCGAGCGAGGTTTCCGAGAAGACCAGCAGGAACAGCACCGACGAGAAGCCGAGCGCAATGGCGATCGGCACGCCGATCAGAAGAAGCCCGATGATGAGGACAAAGAGAAGTGCGACGTCCATGGATCAGTCCTCCACACGGGCGGCTTCGACATCGTCTTCCATCTCGTGGGAAACGATGAGGCTGTCGGAATGGCCACGCACGATGCCGATGGTGGCCTGAATGAAGCGAAAGAGCAGAAGCGCCATGCCCACGGGCAGGATCGCGTAAGGAATGACGCGTGGAAGCTTGTCGTATTCCTCGCCCATGTTGATCCAGTCCTCGAGAAACTTGAGGAAGCCGGGCATGGGCACCTGATCGGTCATGTAAAAGGCGCGGTCGCGGGTGCCGGTGTCGAAGCCCAGCGGGAACCAGCGCCCCTCGGTCTGCCACATGCCCGCATAGGGGGCCCAGTAATCCCAAGCACCCTTGAGCAGGAGGAAGGCGTAGACGAGGCAGATGGCCGCCGAGATCAGCGCCAGCGTGCGGCGCGGCCCGGTCGACAGAAGCCCGGTGATCGCGTCGACGCCAAGGTGCATCGTCACGCGCACCCCGTAGCTGACCCCGAAGATGACGAGCCAGGCAAACAGGATCAGCGTGATCTCGAGCCCCCAGATCAGCGATTCATTGAAAACGTAGCGAAGGACCACGTTGACGAATGTCACGGTGGTCATGAGGCCCAGAAGAATGGCGATGGCCGTTTCCTCGAAGCCCCGGCGATGTCCCGGCGCGCTCATGGCGTCTCCCCCGAAAATCCCATGCGATGGATGGAAAGAGGGCGGCCCGGGCCAATTGCCCGCACCGCCCCGTGCCCGCTTACATGCTGGCGTTGATTTCCTGTGCGGCGGCGATGTTGTCGGCGCCCACGTCGCCTTCGAACTGCTCCCACACCGGCTTCATGGCGTCGACCCACTGCTGGCGCTGTTCCGGCGTCAGTTCGCGGATGGTCGCGCCCGCGTCGAGCACGGCCTGACGGTTCTCGGCATCGACTTCGGCGATGGCGGCGTTCCGTTCGTCGCTGACCTCTTTGAGGATGGTCATGAACTGATCGCGCACACCTTCGTCGAGGCTGTCGAGCCAGTCGACCGAGGCCACGACGAGGTAGTCGAGCACACCGTGGTTCGTCTCGGTGATACCGTCCTGCACTTCGAAGAACTTCTGGCCGTAGATGTTCGACCAGGTGTTTTCCTGACCGTCGACGACGCCGGTCTGAAGCGCGCCGTAGACTTCGGAGAAGGCCATCGGTTGCGGCGAGGCGTCGAGAGCCTCCATCTGTGCGACGAGCACGTCGGAGGGCTGCACGCGGAACTTGAGGCCGGCGGCGTCAGCGGGCACTTCGAGCGGCTTGTTGGCCGAAAACTGCTTCAGGCCGTTGTGCCAGAAGGCCAGACCTTGCAGGCCGCGGCGCTGCATCGAGTCCATCATCGCCTGTCCGGTCTCCGAGTTCTGGAACGCATCGACAGCGTCCATGTTCACGAACATGAAGGGCAGGTCGAAAATGCGGAAGACCTTGGTGAAGGTCTCGAACTTGGACAGCGACGGCGCGGCGAGCTGCACGTCCCCCTGAAGCATGGCTTCGAGCACCTGGTCATCGTTGTAGAGGGTCGAGTTCGGGTACACTTCCATGCAGGCAGTCCCGTTCATCTCTTCGTTCACCCGCTCCATGAGCAGGTTGGCGGCGATGCCTTTGGGGTGCTTGTCGGTGTTGGTGACGTGGCTGAACTTGATCACCATTTCGCCATCGTCGCAGGCGGCGAGGGCGGCGGTGCCGGCAACGGTGCCAGCGGTGAGGGTGGCCGCGGTAAGTGCGGTCGTCAGGAATTTCATGATTGCTCCTCCATGTATCTCCCGGCCCCGAAGGGTCCGCGGCTATGTGGCGGCGGGCCGGCGCACCGGGCAAGCGTTGTTTTGACGCAGGGGCATTGATCGGGAAAATGCAGAAAAATCAGGTGGTTGTCTGAAAGTGCCAGACTCGTTGGCTGTGGGGAAAGATTGTGGTGTGCGGGAAATCGCACGGGGCATTCGGGCATCTGTGCGGAAACCCACACACGACTCGTCGCGCAGAGGTCGCCCGGTCGGGGCCGTCGGACCCGCAACGCCCCGGCCCCGACCCTCAGCCGCCGCCACCCCGCGCCACGGAACCCTGCCCCCGACGATGCGTTGCGGATGCAGGAGGTACCATCCATGTCGTTCCGGAAAGATTACATCACCAAGCCGATCCATAAATGGGCCAAGGGCGTTTTGCCGACCCTGTCCGAAACCGAGGCCGAGGCCGTGAGTTCGGGCGATGTCCATTTCGAGGCGGAGTTGTTTTCCGGCAATCCCGACTGGAACAAGCTGCGTTCCGTGAAAGCGCCGACGCTGACCGATGCCGAACGTGCCTTTATCGACGGACCCTGCCGCGCGTTCTGCGACATGGTCGACGGGTGGGAAATCGACAAGAAGACCGGCGACCTGCCGCCCGAGGCGTGGGATTTCCTGCGCCAAAAGGGGTTCTTCGGGATGATTATCCCGAAGGAATTCGGCGGGCTGGGCTTCTCGGCCTTCGCCCATTCCGAGGTGGTCCGCTACATCGCGAGCCACAATGTCGTCGCGGCGGTGACGGTGATGGTGCCCAATTCGCTCGGTCCGGGCGAGCTGATCCATCAGTTCGGCACTGACGAGCAGAAACAGACGTGGTTGCCGCGCCTTGCCGACGGGAGCGAGCTTCCTGCCTTCGGGCTGACCAGTGAAGACGCCGGGTCGGATGCCGGGGCCATGACGGACGAGGGCATCGTCTGCAAGGGCGAGTGGAACGGGGAAGAGGTGCTAGGCATTCGGATGAACTGGGCCAAGCGCTACATCACGCTCGCCCCGGTCGCGACCGTCCTTGGCCTTGCATTCCAGCTTCGTGACCCGGACGGGTTGCTCGGGGATGTGAAGGACATCGGGATCACCTGTGCGCTCGTCCCGACCGACCTGCCGGGGGTCGAAACCGGACGGCGCCATCTGCCATCGGGCACCATGTTCATGAACGGCCCGACCACTGGGAAAGACGTTTTCATCCCGCTCGAAAACATCATCGGCGGGCCGGACTATGCCGGGAAGGGCTGGATGATGCTGATGAGCGCGCTGGCCGCCGGGCGGGGCATTTCGCTGCCGTCCCTGTCGGCTGCCGCCACGGCGATGGCCGCTCATACGACCGGCGCCTATTCCCGCATCCGCAAGCAGTTCAACCTGCCGATCGGCCTGTTCGGAGGGGTGCAGGAGCCGATGGCGCGCATCGCTTCGTCCGCTTACACCATCGACGCGGGGCGGCGACTGACGACGGCGGTGCTGGACGAGGGCTACAAGCTCGCCGTCATCTCGGCGATCATGAAATACCACGCCACCGACCGGATGCGCGACGCGATCAACGATGCGATGGACGTGCATTCGGGCAAGGCCGTGATCGACGGGCCGCTCAACTACCTTCAGCCGATCTACCGCACCATTCCCGTCGGCATCACGGTCGAGGGTGCGAACATCGTCACGCGAAACCTCATCATCTTCGGCCAAGGCGCGATCCGGGCGCATCCGCATATGCTGGACGAAATCGAGGCGTTGCAGGAGCCGGACGAAGAAAAGTCGCTCGACGCGTTCGACAAGCATTTCTGGGCCCATGTGAGCCACGCGATCAAGACGACTTTCCGCGCCACTTGGTCGGCCTGGACCGGGCAGGGCAACGCGCCTGCGGACGCGGGCAAGGTCGCCCCCATCTATCGCCGCCTGTCGCGCTGGTCGGCGGCCTATGCGGTCGTCGCCGACATGGCGTTCCTGACGCTCGGCGGTGCGCTCAAGCGGAAGGAAATGATCTCGGCCCGGATGGGCGATGCGCTGTCCGAAATGTTCCTGATCTCCGCCGTGCTCAAGCGGTGGGAGGATGACGGGCGCAACGACGACGACCTGCCGCTCGTCCACCACGCCGCCGAGACATCCTTCGCCCGGATCGGTGAGGCGCTGGACGAGACCATCGCCAACATGCCCGCCAAATGGGTCGGCTGGCTGCTGCGCCCGCTGATCCGCCCGGGACACTATGCGCGCGGTCCGTCGGACGAGGTGACCGAGGCCGTGGCGAAGATCGTCTATGAACCCTGCGAGGCGCGGACACGGCTGACGAGCGGACTTTATCGTGCGGCCGAAGACAGTGGGCTTGGCCTGCTCAACCACGCCTATGCGTTGGTGCTCGAGGCCGAGCCGCTCGAAAAACGTCTGCGCGACGCCAAGAAGACCCCGCGTGAGGGGCTGGAGGCGGGCATCCTGTCGGATGCCGAGTTCCAGCAACTCGAAGAGGTGGCGGTGGCCGTGCAGAAAGTCATCGCGGTGGACGATTACACCCCCGACGAACTGGCCGAACTGTTCCCCGGCATGCAGCGGCCAACGACGTGGAAGGAGGCGGCGGAATGAGCCGACCCGTCTACCTCGTCGATGGGGCGCGGACCCCGTTCCTCAAGGCGCGGGGCGAGCCGGGGCCGTTCACGCCCGTGGATCTTGCCGTGCAGGCTGGCCGCCCGTTGCTTATGCGCCAGCCGTTCGCGGCGAGCGCCTTCGACCTCGTGATCCTCGGCTGCGTCAATGTCATTCAGGACGAGATGAACCCGGCCCGCGTCGCCGCCCTTCGCCTTGGTATGGGCGAGCAGCAGGTGGCCTTTACCGTGCAGATCAACTGCGGCTCAGGGATGCAGAGCATCGACACGGCGATGCGCTATATCCGCGACGGCAGTCATGAGATGATCCTCGCCGGTGGGACCGAGGCGCTCAGTCACGCGCCGCTCGTCTACAGCCGGGACGCGACCGAATGGTATGGGGATCTGGCCAAGGCCAAGAGCCCGCTGGACAAGGCCAAGGCGTTCGCCGATGTGCGACCCGATTTCTTTTCGCCCGTCATCGGGCTGGAACGCGGGCTGACCGATCCGATCACCAAACTCAACATGGGCCAGACCGCCGAGGTTCTGGCGCATCGCTTCGGGATCGACCGGATCACCGCCGACACCTATGCCGACGACAGCCACCACCGCCTTGCCGCCGCGCAGGAGGAAGGGCGGCTCAAGGGCGAGGTCGTTCCGGTCTTCGACAAGGACGGTCGGGTGCATGAGATTGACGATGGCGTGCGCCCGAACAGTTCGGTCGAGAAGCTGGGCAAGCTGAACCCGGCGTTCGAGAAGCCCTATGGCAAGGTGACGCCCGGCAATTCGAGCCAGATCACCGATGGTGCGTCCTGGGTCATTCTCGCCTCGGAAACGGCGGTCGAGGCGCATGGGCTGGAACCGATCGCAAGGATTGTGGACAGCCAGTGGGCGGGTCTTGACCCGTCGATCATGGGGCTGGGGCCGGTGCTGTCGTCTACGCCGCTTGCGCAGCGCCACGGGCTGTCCTGCGATGACATCGACCTGTGGGAGATCAACGAAGCCTTCGCCGCGCAGGTGTTGTCGTGCCTCGCCGCGTGGCAGGACGACGACTTCTGCCGCGACATTCTGGGCTATGACGAAGCCTTCGGCCGGATCGACCGCGACAAGCTGAACGTGGACGGCGGGGCGATCAGCCTTGGCCATCCGGTCGGCACCAGTGGGAACCGCATCGTCCTGCATCTCGCCAACGCCATGAAGGCGCGCGGGGCAAAGCGGGGAATCGCAACGGAATGCATCGGCGGCGGCCTGGGCGGCGCGATGCTGTTGGAGGCCGCATGAGCGACGTATTGGACCAGATCACCCCCGACAAGACGACGGACGCTCCGAAGCCCGTCGAAACGGCGCATTGGCGGCGTGAGGATCGGGGCGGGCGCATCACGCTGTGGCTCGACTGCGAAGGCACCGGGACCAACGTGATTTCCGAGGCGGTGCTGCGGGAGTTGGACACGCTTCTGGACGAGGCGAAACAGGCGCAGCCCGATGTGCTTGTGATCCGCTCGGCCAAGCCCGGTGGGTTCGCGGCAGGGGCCGACATCGACGGGTTTGCCAACCTGCGGGGCGAGGGCGCCGTCGAGATGTTGAAACAGGGTCACGCGGTGCTCGACAAGCTGGCCGCGCTCCCGTTCCCGACCGTGGCGGTCGTGCATGGTGCGACGCTTGGCGGCGGCTTCGAACTGGCGCTGGCTTGCGATCATCGGATCGGCGTCGAGGGGGTGAAGCTGGGCTTCCCCGAAATCCAGCTTGGCCTGCATCCGGGCCTTGGCGGCACCTTCCGTCTGACGCGATTGATCGACCCGGTCGCGGCGATGCAGATGATGCTGACGGGCAAAAGCGCCCATGACCGCAAGGCCAAGAAGCTGGGCATTCTGGATGCGCTGGTGCCCGAACGGCATGTCGATGCCGCTATCGACGCAGCGGCCAAGGGCAAGCTCACCCATGACAACGGCGGGTTCAAGGCGACCGCCCTGCGCACCCGTGCGGCCCGCAGCCTTGCCGCGAACCGGATGCGGAGCGAAAGCGAAAAGCAGGCCCCGCGCGCGCATTTCCCGGCGCCCTTCGCGCTGATCGACCTGTGGGAAGACCACGGGGGCGACCCGGAACGAATGCAGGCCGCCGAAATCGCATCCTTCGCCGGATTGCTCGACAGCACCACGGCGCAGAACCTGATCCGGGTGTTCTTTCTGCGGCGTCGGCTGAAATCCGGCGCGGGCAAGGATGACGGGATCGCGCATGTGCATGTCATCGGCGCGGGCGCGATGGGGGCCGAAATCGCCGCGTGGTCCGCGATGCAGGGCAAGCGCGTGACCATCGAAGATGTGAAGCTTGCGCCCTTGGGCGACACGATCCGCCGGGCCGCGAAGATCTATGAAAAGAAGCACCTGAGCGGGATCGAAGCGCGTGATGCGCTCGACCGGTTGATGCCCGACCCGGACGGGCTGGGGCGTGCGCGGGCCGATCTGGTGATCGAGGCTGCGCCGGAGAAGGCCACGTTGAAGGAAAGCATCTACGCGGAATTGACCAACGTGATGAAGCCGGGTGCGATCCTTGCCACCAACACGTCGAGCCTGCGACTGGCCGATCTGGTCGATGCCGCGCCCGACCCGGCGCTGTTCGCGGGGCTGCATTTCTTCAACCCGGTCAGTTCCATGCCGCTGGTCGAGGTGGTGTCGCATGACCTGGCGTCGGATGCGACGCTCGACCGTCTCGCCGCGTTCACGGCCGGAATCGACCGCCTGCCCGCGCGGGTGACGGATTACCCCGGTTTCCTCGTGAACCGCGTGCTCGCGCCCTACATGATGGAGGCGATGGTGATGCTGGACGAGGGCCACGACAAGGTCGCCATCGACCGCGCCGCTCTCGCCTTCGGGATGCCGATGGGGCCGGTGACGCTCGCCGATCAGGTGGGGCTGGATATTTGCCTCGAAGTCGCGAGATCGCTGAACGCCGGATTGGATGTGCCGGTGGCCGAGACGCCCGACTGGCTCGCCAAAAAGGTCGAGGCGGGTGAAACGGGCAAGAAGGCGGGCAAGGGGCTTTATGACTACGGGTCCGAAAAGCCGCCGAAAGAGCCAGCCGACAAGCCGGACCCTTCGATCATCGACCGGCTGATCCTGCCGATGTGCAATGCCGCCGTCGAATGTCTGCGCAAAGGCGTCGTGGCGGATGCCGAGGCGGCAGATGCGGCGGTGATCTTCGGCACCGGCTTTGCACCGTTCCGGGGCGGGCCGCTGCACTACGCCAAGGTGCGCGGCGACGTGCCGGAGGTTCTAGCGCGGCTCGAAAAACAGCACGGCCCCCGTTTCGCACCCGATCCGGGGTGGGGCGACTTTGGCTGAGACGGAAGCGGAGTTCACGGCCCGCGCGGATGCCATCGCCGCCGAGATCATCGAGAAGACTGCGGGCGACATACGCCTCGCCCTGCCGCTTGGGCTGGGCAAGCCGGTCACGCTGGTCAACGCGCTGACACGGGCGGTGGCGGCACGGCCCAAGGTGAAGTTGTCGATTCTGACCGCCCTGACACTCGAGCCGCCCGATATGTCGTCTGGCATGGCGCGGCGGTTTTTGGAGCCGGCCAAGGATCGGCTGTTCGGGGCCTATCCCACGCTCGACTATGCCGAGATGCAACGCGCGGGAACGCTCCCCGACAATATCGAGGTGTCGGAATTCTTCATGCTCGCCGGGCGCTGGATCGCCGTTCCGTCGGCCCAGCGGCATTACATCCCCGCCAACTACACGCATGCGTATGACGTGCTCGCTGCGTGGAAACCCAACCTGATGTTTCAGCTTCTCGCGCCGCTGGACGGGGGCTTCAGCCTGTCGTGCAACACCGACATTTCGTCGGACCTGTTGCGGGACCGTCGCGCGGGGCGGATGGATTTCCTGCTGGTGGGCGAAGTGAACGGGAACCTGCCTGCGATGGACGGGGCGGAGGCGCGTGTCACGCGGGACGAGGTGGACCTGCTCTTGGACCCCGCGCCGAATTTCGACCTGTTCTCGGTCGTCAAACAGCCGGTCAGCGATGCGGCCCATGCCATCGGGCTGCACGTGGCGCGCACTGTGCGCGATGGCGGGACGCTTCAGATCGGGATCGGGACCATCGGCGATGCGGTCGCGAACGCCCTGATCCTGCGTCAGTCCGGCGGGCTGTCCGAGGTGGCGCGCACCTGCCCGTTCGACAACGACGGGTTCGATGAGGACGGGCGGTTCGAGACCGGGCTTTACGGCGTGACCGAGATGCTGGTGGACGGGCTCCTGCACCTGTTCGAGCGCGGCATCGTCAAGCGCGAGGTGGATGGGGCGGCGATCCATGCCGGGTTCTTCGTCGATTGCCGCGACTTCTACGAACGCCTCCGGGCGCTCTCCGACGCCGAGCGCGCCAAGATCCGCATGATGCCCGTGTCCTTCACCAACCAGCTTTACGGCGACGAGCCTGCCAAACGCGCCGCGCGGGTCGATGCGCGGTTCGTCAATTCCGCGATGAAAGCGACGCTTCTGGGCGGGTTGGTCAGCGACGTCACAAGCGACGGGCAGGAGGTGAGCGGGATCGGCGGGCAGTTCAATTTCATCGAACAGGCCTTCGCGCTCGAAGGGGCGCGCGCGATCCTGACGTTGCCCGCGACCCGGACCAGCAAGAGCGAGACGACGTCGAACATCGTGTGGGAGCATCCGCATGAAAGCGTGCCGCGCGCCTATCGTGACGTGATCGTGACGGAATACGGGATCGCCGATCTGCGCGGCCAGCGTGATGAGGATGCGGTCGCGGCGATGCTCAGGATCACCGACAGCCGGTTTCAGGACGCGCTTTTGGACAAGGCCAAATCGGCGGGCAAGCTGGGCAAGGATTTCGCGATCGACCCGGCGTGGCGGCAAAACACACCTGACCGCGTGAAGGCGTGGCTTGCGCCCCATGACCTGCCGGACTTCCCGTTCGGCACCGATTTCGACGAGACGGAAAAGGGTCTGCTGCCCGTGCTGGCGCATCTGTCCAACGCGCAGGGGAGCAGGCTGGCGGTGGCCAAGCTGATCCTGAGCGGCTTGTTCGCGCCCAAGCCCGAGGACAAGATGCGACGCATGAACCTCGCCTCGCCCGTGGGGTTCGGGGAACGGCTGGAAGCTTTCGCGCTGGCCGGAGCCATTCGGGCCGTGTCGCGCCGATAGACATGCCCGCCCGGGTCGGTAGTCTGGTCGGACACGGGCAAGGGAGGGTTCGCGCGTGTTCAGTCGTCTGCGGATGCGCCATATCCGCTGTTTCCTTGCCGTGGCCAAGGCCGGGTCCGTCACCCATGCGGCGCGGCAGTTGAACTCGTCCCAGCCGGCCGTGTCGCGCACGCTTGCCGAGATCGAGGAAATCATCGGAAGTCCGTTGTTCGACAGGACGGGCCGGGGTGTCTCGCTGACCGATGCCGGGGCCAAGCTCATGCGCCATTTCGACATCGCCCTGACGCAGATCGAGGCCGGGGCGGTGGCGGCACAGGGCGATTCCGCCAAGGCGCGCGTGGCGTTCGGGGTTCTGCCGAACGTGGCGCGCACGGTGGCGGTGGATGCGGTGGCCGAATTCAAGCTCACCGCGCCCGATATCGACGTCGAGATTCACTGGGCGGCGGTGGATGAATTGATCGCGCGGCTGGCGCGGGGCGAATTGGATTTCATCCTCGGGCGGCTTTTGTCGCTGGAACACCTCAAGGGCGTCACGTTCGAGCATCTTTATGCCGAAGACATCATCTTCGTCGCCCGCCCGGATCACCCGTTCGTTGCGCTCGACGGTCCGCTCACCGTGCAGGACTTCGAGACGCAGCAGATGCTGGTGCCGCTCGCGGGCACGATCATCCGGCGCGAGATGGACAAGTTCATCGTGGCGCGCGGGGTGAGCGAGTTTCCCAACCAGATCGAAACGGTGTCGTTCGAGTTCACCCGATCCTACCTAGCCCAACATCAGTGCGTGGCCGTGCTGCCGCGCGGGGCCGTGCGGCAGGAATTGGCGGCGGGAACGCTGGTCGATCTTGCGTTGCGGGGCGACGAACTGGTGTCCTCCGTCGGTCTGACGTTCTTTCGCGACAGGGCGCTGTCCGCCGAGGCCGAGCGGTTCGCGGACCACGTCCGCGCCGCGGCGCGGCAATTCGGCTGACATATCGAGACTGATATATCGAAGTGCTACCTTCTATTATCCTGACGGGAAATTTTGCGATAAAACCAGAATCCAACGCCATGCTTACGGGATTTGGGAGGATACTGGCAGGATGGGGCAACCTCGGAATATCCTTTTCATCATGTTCGACCAGCTTCGCTGGGATTATCTAAGCTGCTACGGCCACCCGCATCTGCACACCCCGAACCTCGACCGGCTCGCCGCGAAGGGTGTGCGGTTCGACCGCGCGATCATCCAGTCGCCGTTGTGTGGCCCGTCGCGCATGTCGACCTATACCGGGCGCTACGTCCACAGCCACGGCGCTAGCTGGAACAACACGCCGCTCAAGGTCGGCGAACTGACGATGGGCGACCACCTGCGCGATCTCGGCATGGGCTGCTACCTGATCGGCAAGACTCATATGGCGGCGGATGCCGAAGGGATGCGGCGGCTGGGGCTGGAACCCGACAGCGTGATCGGCGCGCGGGTGTCGGAATGCGGCTTCGACGTCTTTGAGCGTGACGATGGGATGCGCCCCGAAGGGCCGGACGGGTTCTATGACGAGGGTGGTGCGCTCAAGTACAACGACTATCTGCGGTCCAAGGGGTATGAGAGCGACAATCCGTGGCACGACTATGCCAACTCGGCGCGCGACGACCAGGGCAACGTGCTGTCGGGCTGGTTCCTCGAGAACTCCGACCTCCCCGCGAATATCGCCGAAGACGACAGCGAAACCCCCTATCTGACCCGGCGCGGGATAGAATTCATCGAGGCGCAGGGGGATCAGCCGTGGTGCTGCCACCTGTCCTACATCAAGCCGCACTGGCCCTATATCGTGCCGGAACCCTACGCGAGCATGTATGGGCCCGCGCATTTCCTCGACCCGGTCCGCAGCGAGGCGGAGCGCGAGACGGATCATCCGGTGTTCAAAGGCTTCCAGAATTCGCCGGTCGGCAAGGCATTCTCGCGCGATGACGTGCGCGCCAAGGTGCTGCGCGCCTACATGGGCCTTATCAAGCAGTGCGACGACCAGATGGGCGTGCTGTTCGACTACCTCGAGAAATCGGGCCGGATGGAGGACACGATGATCGTCGTGACCTCGGACCACGGCGATTTCATGGGCGATCACTGGATGGGGGAAAAGACCTTTTTCCACGATGCGTCGGTGAAGGTGCCGCTCATCATCTACGACCCCTCGCGCGAGGCGGATGCGACGCGCGGCACGTCGACCGATGCGCTGGTCGAGTGCATCGACTTCCTCCCGACCTTCGTGGAGGTGGCGGGGGGCGACGCGTCGAAGCTCGACCATATCCTCGAAGGTCAGTCGCTGCTTCCGATGCTGCGCGGGGGGAACGCGCCCGACCGGGATTACGTGATCTGCGAATACGATTTCTCGACCAGCCCGCTGGCCGGGCGGCTCGACATCGATCCCAAGGATGCCCGGATGTTCATGGTTGCCGACAAGACGTGGAAGATGATCCACTTCGAAAGCGGCCATCGCCCGATGCTGTTCAACCTCAGGGACGATCCGGGCGAGATCAACGATCTGGGCGGAACCAACGCCCATGCGGACGTCATCGACATGATGTACGACCGCCTGTTCGACTGGACCGCGCGCCCCGCAGCGCGGACCACCATTTCGAACGACACCATTCGTGCGGCCCGGTCGTCGGGCCCCGCACGGACCGGCGTGCTGATCGGCGTGGTCACGGAGGATGACCTGCCCGAGGAGCTGACCGCCAAATACCGGAACCGCAAGGTGCCGGACATGCGGGACAAGGAAACGCGCCGGGCGTGACCCGGCACCATCGGTCAAAAAGGGAGGAGACCTATGACTTCGATGATCCGTAAGACGGCACTGGCCGCCGTGTCGGCAGGCAGCGTTCTGCTGGCCGCCGGCGCGGCGTTCGCGCAGGCCAACCTGACGGGCGAGACATCCTCGCCCGGCAACTCGCCGCACCTGATGATGATCCACCTCGCCGATGTGGCGGCCCGCGATGGCGTGGCCAACATTCAGGTGCAGGAGGGGCAGACCGCGACGAATTCGATCGTCAACGTGGCCGAAGGCAAGTCCGACATGGTGACGGCCCCGACCGTGCTGCACTTCCTGCTCGAAGCGGGGCGCGGACCGTTCTCGGCCATCGGTGAGGACGGGGCGGCGCTGGCCGCCAACGTGCGGGCCATCGCGCCCTATAACGCCGGGGCCTATGGCCTTATCACGCCGGTCGCGTCGGGCATCACGAGCTATGAGCAGCTGGCAGGGAAGACGGTCTGGAACGGCCCGCCCCGCGGCGCGGCTCTGACCGTGGGTCGCCAGACGATCCTGTTCGGCTCGGGCGGTTACAAGGACGGTGAGGATTACAAGGGCTACCAGACCAACTGGGGCGAGCTTCCCTCGGTTCTGGTCGACGGGTCGGCCGATGCGGTCATGGTCCCGATCACCTCGCCTTCGGACCGGGTGGTCACGATGCTGTCGACCGGCGACGTGAACATCATCTCGATCCCCAAGGATATCTGGGAAGGCGAGGCGATGCAGAAATTCCTGTCGGCCCCCGGTAACGCCCCCGTCGAAGTGGCCGAGGCCGATCTTGGCTATGGCGCGGATCAGGGCGTGCACCTGATTTCCGAGGATGGCGTGTTCCGTTCGCCGGGCGTGCCTTTCGCGACGATGGTCCGGGCCGATCTCGACTTCGAGACGGTCAAGGCGCTCACCGCCACCTACATCGCGTCGCTCGACGAGCTGAAAGCGCGGGCGCCCTACGGCAAGACCGTGAACTTCGACGTGCTCGACCAGAAGTCCACCGGGTTCTGCGGCGGCCTGTCGCTGAAATACCATCCCGGTGCCGTCGCGGCCTGGGAAGAGGCGGGCTACGACGTGCCCGACTGCGCCGAAGCCGAATGAATCAACCGTCCGGGCGGCACCTTCGCCCGGACACCACCACTCCGCGAGCCGGGACGGGGCGCACAGCCCCGTTCCACCCGGATACGGTAGACCTGCGTGAAAACCCCGGAGCATGACATGAGCGCGACCCAGACGCCGGCCCCACCGCCCGTGAACCGACTTATGCCCTTCGCCAAGGGGCTGGGACTGGTGCTCGTCTTCATCGGCTTGATGAACACGATCCCGTCGATCCCGGGTCTGGACCAGCTTGTCGCCAACATCACCGGTGACCCCGACATCGTGATCCGGAAATACCCCTACGAATACCTCTACCCGATCGCCTTCGTGCTGATGATGCTGATCGTCGTCGCCAAGCATTCCTTCTACATGAAGGACCGCGAGAAGGGTCCGATGCGCCGCGCCTTCGCGATCGTCATGGATGTCGCGCTGGTGACGATGGCGATCATGGTGTCGCTGACCTACGTGATCGAAATCGACTCGATCTGCCTGATCGACCAGTTCACGGGCGAACGCGCCGACCTGATCGCGCGCGCCTTGCAGGAGGAAAAGGAGTTCGCGGAACTCTATGGCCTGCCGGAACCCACCAGTGTCGACGACCCGGCCTGTATCAACACCACAGGCTCTTGGATCTTCGCCATCGTCGGCGCGGCGATCACCGTATTCCTCGCCTACAACGTGCGCGTCTGGGGCTTTCCCCTCGTGGCCGTCGCGATCCTCATCGCCGCCTATACGCTTATCACCGTCGCGATCTGGTATGTCTTCGGCTCCGAGGACATGAACAAATACGCCATTACCAAGCTGGGCGGTGAACCCCGAACGCTGATGGACGGGCGGCCCAATGTCGAGGATGTGCTGACCAACACCTCGCAGGGCCTTCTGGGCCGGTTTATGGGCATCCTGCTGTCGTCGGTCTTTCCTTATATCGTGCTCGGCTCGCTTTTCGGGATTTCCGCCGGGGGTCAGTCGCTCATCAAGGTCGCCTTTCTGTGGACCCGGCGTCTGCGCGGTGGCCCGGCCCATGCCGCCATCGTGTCGTCGGCGCTGTTCGGCACCATATCGGGCGGGCCGGTGACCAACGTGCTGTCCACGGGCGTTCTGACCATCCCGATGATGCTGAAGCGCGGCTTTTCCCGCACTTTCGCCGGCGGGGTCGAGGCGGCGGCATCCTCCGGCGGGCAGATCATGCCGCCCGTCATGGGGGTCGCGGCCTTCGTGCTCGCCGCGATGACCGTCACGCCCTACCGCGAGGTCATCATCGCCGCCGCGCTGCCCGCCGCGGCCTATTTCGGCGTTCTGTTCCTCACGGTGGTCTTTCAGGCCCGCAAACAGGGGATCGAGGCCGTGGGGGAAAAGACCCCGGACATGCTCCTGAGCCGGCAGGACTACCTGAACCTCGTCATGATCTTCGCGCCGATCCTGATGATCCTGTTCCTGCTCGTCACACCGAAAGAGGCGATCGGCTGCGGGCCTATCGCCGCGCTCTTCGGGGTCGAAAGGGTCGTGAACGGGGATAGCTGTCTGGCGACCGATCTGCCGTTCCTGTTCAAGCTCATTCAGAACAGCGCGGGCGATGCGGGGTCGGCCGGCTGGTGGGCCGTGATGCTTCTGGTGGTCCTGTTCTTCCTCGACCCGAAATTCCGCGAGAGGCCCACGCAGATCTTCGGCGCGCTGTCCGAGGCGGGCATCCTGATCTCGACCCTCTACCTTATGTTCCTGTCGGTGTCTGTCATCGACTTCTGCCTGAACTTCACCGGCCTGTCCGGCTTCATCGCCCGCGACGTGACCGGGCTTCTGCGCCTTTTCGGGCCGGAGTTGCAGGACGGCGGCGTGTTCCTGTTCGCGGCCCTTTTCGTGACCATGCTGCTTGCCATTCTGCTGGGCATGGGGATGCCGACGGTTCCGGCCTATGTGAACGTCGCGCTTCTGATGGGGCCGCTGGTGATCGGGTTGGGGATCGCGCCCTTTACCGCGCATATGTTCATCTTCTTCTTCGCCGTCGCTTCGGCCATCACGCCACCCGTGGCGGTCGCGGCCTTCGCCGCCGCGTCGATCACCCATGCCGACCCGATGAAGACGGGGTTCGCAGCCGTCGGGGCGGGGATCGTCATGTTCATCCTGCCGTTTATCTTCGCCTTCTACCCCGAACTTCTGCTCATCGACGCGGCCAAGCTCGATCCCTTCGCGACACCCGGCGCGGTCGCGTTCCTCGAAGGTTACGGCCCTGGGATCGACTGGCCGGGGCTCGCCTTGTTGCTGGTGCGGCTGGTTCTGGCGCTCTACCTGATCGCAAGCGCGCTGGTGCGGTTCGACGCCCGGCGACTGGGCCGGGTCGAGCTGCTGGTCCGGTTGGCGCTGGCCATCGGCATCCTGATGCGGATGCCCGAGGTGCACTGGCCCGCCGTCGCGCTCGCGCTGGTGACCATCGCGGCGCATTACGGGGTGGCCAGACGGCGGGTTGCCGAAGCCTAGCTGCGGTAATCCTCGGGCTTCAACCCATGCCGCGCGAGCTTGTCGTAAAACGTCTTGCGCGGCAGCTTCAGGCTTCGGGCAGCCTCGGTCGCGCGGCCTTCGTGATCGCGCAGCGCCTCGATCAGAAAAGCGCGCTCTACGTCCGCCATGCGCTCGGCAAGCCCCAGCCCGCCTGCGGCGTCGGGTTCCGCCAGCCCCATCGCGAAGCGCATCGCGGCGTTCATCAGCGCGCGGGCATTCCCCGGCCAGTCCTGCCCCATCAGGCGGTGGGTCACGTCGGTCGGGATGTCGGGCTTGGGCAATGCGGCCTGTTCGCAGGCGATCTCCACGTAATGCCGAAAGAGCGTCGGGATATCCTCGCGCCGTTCGCGAAGCGGCGGGATGTGGATGCGCGCGGCCTCGAGCCGGTAATAGAGGTCCGGGTTGAACGCGCCGGTTTCCGTCAGCTTGGCAAGGTCTTGATACGTCCCGGCCAGAACCCGTGGCGCGGAAGGCTGTTCGAGCCGTTCGAGCAGGGCGAATTGCGCGGGCTGGCTCATCCCCGCGACCTCGTCGATGAAGATCGTGCCGCCCTCGGCCTCGTCGAACACGGCGGCCAGCGTTTCCGGCGTCGTCCCCGCGCCGGGGATCTTGAGGAACGGGCCGCGCGATACGGCGGAAAGCAGGTGGACGACTTCCGCCATCTTCGACGTGCCCACCCCCGGCTCACCTGTGATAAGCGCATCGGCCATCGTGCGGGCCACGGCGCGGGCATCGTCGCGCATCTTTTCGGACAGCGCCGAGGTGCCCCGAAGCAGGCGCGCGGCGGCATCTCCCGCCTCGACCTGCGCCTTGAGCGACCGGTTTTCCAGCACCAGTGCGCGGGTCTTCAGGGCTTTTTCCACGACGGTCAGCAGGTCGGCGGGCGCACAGGGTTTTTCGAGAAAGTCGAAGGCCCCAGCCGCCATGCCCCGAACGGCCGTCGGAATGTCGCCTTCTCCGGTCAACAGGATCACGGGAAGTTCCGGGTCGACCTCATGGGTGAAGCCGAGGAGCGCGAAGCCGTCCTTGCCCGGCATCCGGATATCGCTGACCACGACCCCCTCGAAGTCGGGGATGATGTGGTCCTTGGCTTCGATGTAGCTGCCCGCGAGGACCGGGACCAGATCGGCAAGCTCAAGCGTCTGCCCCAGCGCCTCGCGCACCGAGGCATCGTCGTCGACCAGCAGAACCCGGCGCGTCACGCGGCCGCCTCCAGCCCGGCGGGCACCAGTTCGACCGTAAAGGCCGCGCCGCCCTCGGGGTGGTTCAGCCCCTTGATCGCGCCGCCGAAACTCTGGACGAGACCGTATGAGATCGACAGGCCCAGCCCCATTCCCTCGGCCGCGCCGACCTCTTTCGTGGAATAGAACGGATCGAACACGCGGTCGGGGTCCGCGATGCCGGGGCCGGAATCGCGCACCGTCAGGCGCACGGCGGGGCCGTCGGTGTCGAGGGTCAGCGAAAGGCGGCGCTCGGGCGCATCGCTCATCGCGTCGACGGCATTCGAGACGAGGTTCACGACGACCTGTTGAAGCCGCACTTCGCCCCCGCGCACCATGATCGGAAGGTGGGGGCGGTCATAGACAAGCTCGACCTCATGGCGGTGGATCTTGTCGGCGGTCATTTCAAGCGAGGCGTCGATGACGTCAACCAGATCGACATCCGTGACCGGGCCGCTTTCCTGCCGGGCGAAGGCCCTGAGATTCTGGATGATCCGGCCCATCCTGCGTGCCAGTTCCGAGATCTTGCCAAGGTTGTCGCGTGCGCGTTCCGGCTTGCCCCGGTCAAAGAACTGCTCGCCATTTTCCGCGAAGGACCGGATCGCCATGAGCGGTTGGTTCAGTTCGTGACTGATCCCTGCCGACATCTTGCCGAGCGCCGACAGCTTGCCCGCCTGCACAAGCTCGTCCTGCGCGCGTTTCAGCGCCGCCTCGGCCTCTTTCCGTTCCGACACTTCGCGGCGCAGGTCCGCGTTCACCTCGGTCAGTTCCTGCGTGCGTTCGACGACGCGCGCCTCGAGACGGGCGTTCGCCGCGGCTTCGACCGTCAACCGGTCGGCCAGCGCCGCGCGTTTCTGCTGCACGAAGAACAGGATCGCGCCGAAGGTCAAAAGCGCACCCGCCGCGATCAGGCCCCACAGGACGGCAGAGTAGAATGCGCCGGAACTGTCGATAAGGATTTCGGCGGTCATGCCGATGGTCGGCAGATCGCGTTGCAGGTGGATCGCACGATTGGGCAGGTAGCGATCCCCGAAAATGCGCCAGACCTCGCGCCCCGCCGTGATGGCGCTTTCATAGTCGGGCATTCCGTCGCTGCGGTCCGCAAGGACGAGGCCGGATCGGTTGGTCACGAAAATGCGGTTCTGGCGGTCGGTGAAGAACACCGGCGGCGCGTCGCCGGGCCAGTTGTCTTCGATCTGCGCCACCGACACGCGGGTCATGACGGCGCCGACGACCACGCCGGACTCGCTCTGCACAGGTGCGGCGAAGGCAAAGTAACGGCGCGGCCCGAGGGGGCCGGCGACGATTTCGTTCGACGTGCCCAGCGCCCCGTCCAGTGCGCGTTCAAGCGGCGGTTCCTTCGGGTCGCGGGCGACCGAACTTCCGCTGCTGCCCGCGACGATGCGGCCGTGCAGATCGACCGCCGCCACGTCCGACGCGCCCGTCATGTCGGCCATGCCCTGCACGACTTCCACCGACGCGCCGGGCGACCCGCCCCAGATCAGAAGCCGTTTCAGATCGGGATGGCGGGCGAGGATCACGGCAAGCTCGCGGTAGCGCAGAAGCTGGCCGGTCACCCGGTCGGCGGCGAGCGACAGGTCGGCCTCGCCCCGTTCCGTCAGGCGGTCGAGCGCGTCACGATACGCCGACCACCCCACGCTTCCGGCAAGAAGCGCGGCGGCGAGCAGAAAGGCGATCAGTCGAGGCATCGACAAGGCTCCCGGAAGCGGCGGCCATCATAGGCGGCGCTTGGGCGCCTGTCACTTCTCCAGCACGAAATCCGGCAGCGAATCCAGCGCCTGTTTCAGCGCCTCGCCCCAACCGGACGAGATTTGCTGGAAATACGGGCTGTCACCTTGCACCCGCGAGCGATAGCCAAGGCGCAGCGAATCCGTCTCGTAAAGCTGGAAGTCGAAGGGCAGACCGACCGACAGGTTGGCCTTGAGCGTCGAGTCGAAGCTGACCAGCAGCAGCTTCAAGGCCTTCTCGAAACTCATCTGCGGATCGAAGGCCCGGACGAGGATCGGGCGGCCATACTTGGTCTCGCCGATCTGGAAGAACGGGTTGTCCGCGCTCGCCTCGATGAAGTTGCCCTCGGGATAGATCATGAACAGCCGCGGCGGACCGCCCGCGACCTGACCACCCAGCAGAAGTGTGGCGCCGAATTGGGCGGCGGCGCGGGGGCCTGCGTCTTCGTGGATGCTGATGACGTCGCGCAGGGTTTCGGCGATCAGGCGCGCGACCTGAAACATCGACGGCGCTTCGAGAATCGACGGGTTGCGCTGATCGTGCGCCTTGGTGCGCTCGTCCAGCATCGACACGACCGATTGGGTGGTGGCGAGGTTGCCTGCCGACATGAGGATCAGAGCGCGGTCGCCCTCGACCTCCCACGTGTGCATCTTGTTGAACGTGGCGATATTGTCGACGCCCGCATTCGTGCGGGTGTCGGACATCATCACGAGCCCGCGGTCGAGCATCATTCCGACGCAATAGGTCATGTCAGCCCTTTATTGCTGTGCCACCTGTATCTGGACATCCAGCGTTTCGGCTGACCCACCGACTCGCGACCCGATAACCGGCGCAGCTTCGGTGTAATCAAGTCCCGTTGCAACACGAACGTAGCGTGCGTCGGGGCATTGGTTGTTCGACACGTCGAACCCGACCCAGCCAAGGTTGTCGACATGGGCTTCGGCCCATGCGTGGGTCGCATCCTGTTCGACGCGGTCGTCCATCATCAGGTAGCCCGAGACGTAGCGGGCCGGGAACCCCATCTCGCGCGCGCAGGCGAGAAAGATGTGGGCGTGGTCCTGACAGACGCCCTTGCCATGCGCGATGGCCTCTTCCGCTGTCCAGTCGGACTGGGATTCGCCCGTGGCATATGTTACCTGCTCACCGATCTGGCGCATCAGGGCATGAAGCCTGTCCAGATCGCCCGTCGCGTCGATCTTGCGCACGATGGCGCGCCCGCCGCTGCCGCACTTGGTGATCTTCGTCTCACGCTCATAAAGCCAGAGCGGCGAGGGTCCGGGGTGGCGACCGACGACGCCCCCACTGTCTTCGACCGTCACTTCGCCTTCCGAGACGACCGTCACCTCGGTCGCATCCCGGTCGATGGAGATGAGTTCCACCACGTTGTGATGATGATCCTCGAACGACACTTCCTTGCGCCCGTTCTCGACGGTCGTCGTCCAGTCCAGCACCTCTTGCTGATGCCCGGACTTCGGCGTCTTGCGAAGCTGTTGCAGACCATAGGCCACCGGTTCGGCAAACCTGTATCGCGTCGTATGCTTTATTCTAAGCCGCATGCACGCCCACCCTATACGTAAAAGCGGTAATCCTGCTCGATCTGAGCGCCCAGTTCCCCGATCGAGGCGAGGATCGTCTGGATGTATTCGTGCAGACCGTATTCGAAGATCTCGTCGATGTCATGCAACGACAACCTCTGCGCCAGCTTGTCCGCGATCTCATGCGACGGGAGCGTGGTGTCGTAGTCCGATGCGAGATACCCCAGATTGTCGCGCAACTTGGATACGCAGAAGTTCAGGCTGCGTGGCATCCGCTTGTCGAGGATCAGGAATTTCGCGATGTCGCGGGCGTTGACCTGATTGCCGTATGCCATGCGGTAGCCACCCGAAGCCGAGACCGAGCGCAGGATGGTTTCCCACTGCACGTTGTCGATGGTCGATCCGACGGCGAAGACCGAGGGCAAAAGCACATAGTATTTCACGTCGAGAATACGCGCCGTGTTGTCGGCGCGTTCGAGGAAGGTTCCGATGCGCGCGAAATCGTAGATGTCATTGCGCAGCATCGTCCCGTGCGTGGCCCCGCGCACCAGCGCCGTGCGCTGACGGATGAGCTTGAGCGTGTTTGGAAGGTCGCGTTCCGGCACCTTGCGGGCCAGCAGTTCCTTCGACCGCATGTAGGCGGCGTTCGTCGCCTCCCACACATCCGTGGTGAGGGCCGTGCGCACCATGCGGGCGTTCTGACGCGCCGAGGCGATGGAGGACAGGACCGAAGACGGGTTGTCGGTGTCGCGCAGCATCCAGTCGATCGCCTGATCCTGCGCGATTTCGCCCCGATGCGCGGCATAGCCCTCGGCCACGCCGGCGGTCTGCATGACTGAGCCCCATTCCATGTTGCCCGAACGGGTCAGGCCGATGCGCTGTCCGGTTTCGATCAGGCGCGAGGTGTTCTCGGCCCGCTCCAGCGAGCGGAACATCCAGTAGAGGCCGTTTGCGGTTTTTCCCAGCATATCAGTCCTCCAGCACCCAGGTGTCCTTGGTCCCGCCGCCCTGCGACGAGTTCACGACGAGCGAGCCTTTCTTCAAGGCGACGCGGGTGAGGCCGCCGGGAGTGATGTTGATCCCTTCCGGCGAGACGAGGACGAAGGGCCGCAGGTCGACATGGCGCGGCGATAGCCCCTTGTTGGTGAAGATCGGCACGGTGGACAGCGACAGCGTCGGCTGTGCGATGTAATTGCCCGGCCGCGCTTCGAGCTTCTTTCGGAACTCGGCGATTTCCTTTTTCGACGCGGTCGGGCCGATCAGCATCCCGTAGCCGCCCGATCCGTGCACCTCTTTCACGACGAGGTCGGCAAGGTTGTCGAGCACGTATTGCAGGCTTTCCTTATCCGAACAGCGCCACGTCGGCACGTTCTGCAACAGCGGGCGCTCGCCCGTGTAGAACTCGACGATCTCGGGCATGTAGCTGTAGATCGCCTTGTCGTCGGCGATGCCGGATCCGGGCGCGTTGGCGATGGTGATGCCGCCCGCGCGGTAGACGTCCATGATCCCCGGCACGCCCAATTGGCTGTCCGGGTTGAAGTTCAGCGGGTCGAGGAAGTCGTCGTCGACACGGCGGTAGAGCACGTCGATGGGCTGGTAGCCACGGGTCGTGCGCATCGCGACACGCCCGTCGACCACGCGCAGGTCGTGACCTTCGACCAGTTCCGCGCCCATCTGGTCGGCAAGGAAGCTGTGTTCGAAATAGGCCGAATTGTAGATGCCCGGCGTCAGCACCGCGACCGTGGGCGGCCCGTCGCAGGCGGGCGGCGCACAGGCGGCGAGCGACCGGCGCAGGTCCGCCGGATAGGTCGACACCGGCAACACGTTGTTCTTGGCGAAAAGCTCGGGGAACATATGCAGCATCGTCTCGCGGTTCTCGAGCATGTAGCTGACACCGGAGGGCGTGCGCGCATTGTCTTCGAGCACGTAGAACTCGTTGTCGTCGGTCCGCACGAGGTCGATGCCGACGATATGGGTATAGACCCCGCCGGGTGGATGCACGCCGATCATCTGGGGCAGAAAGGCCGCGTTCTTGGCGATCATCTCCTGCGGGAGACGCCCGGCCTTGATGATTTCCTGCCGCCCGTAGATGTCGTTCAGGAACGCGTTGATCGCGCGCACCCGCTGTTCGATCCCACGGCTGAGTTTCTGCCATTCGCGCTGGGCGATGACACGCGGCACGATGTCGAAGGGGATGAGCCGCTCCTCGGCCTCCTGCCGTCCGTAGACGTTGAAGGTGATGCCCGTCAGCCGGAACAGATCGTCGGCCTCGCGTTGTTTCGCACGCAATCGGGCCGGGTCTTCGCCGTCGAACCAGGATTGGAAATTTGCATAGGGGTCGCGAAGCTGTTCGTCCCGCCCCCACATTTCGTCGAAGATTTTTTCATCGCTCATACCGTCATTGTATCCGCGCAAACGAGACACACAAACGGTTTGGCGCATTCGAACGTCACAGGGCGTGAGACACCCCGACAATCGGCTGATCCTGCCTTTTTGTTAGGCAGTTCTCGCCAGCGGGCCGCGTGGCATTTCGGTCGCAGGGATAAGTTTTCGGATGAGAACGAACCGAATGGTTCAATAATGGTGGAAATCCTGACCCGGAAAAGTTATTGGGAAATCAGAGCATAAAGTACGCGTCACCAAATTCTTGAAAAAACGACGCGACATTGAGGTAGGCGGAAGAGACCATGAGCGCGATTCAATTCGTGGCCCGTGATGCTGTTGGCAATTACCAGCAGGGAACGGTCTTCGATTCTTCATTTGACGGACATTTGGCACTATCGGCGGGCGGCGCCGTATCCCTGAACATGCGACGGCTGGACGTGTCCGGCTACATCCGGAAGGGCGACGACCTCGTCCTTCTGATGGCCGACGGGCGTCAGATTCTGCTTGAGGACTATTTCGGTCCCGACGGGAATCCGCAGGCCGACCTGTATCTCAACGAAGGCGGCCACCTGATCGGAACCGTGGTTTCGGCCACCAGCGAGGTCAGCCACCACGACACCGAAATCTGGGGCAAGTACGGCGAACTCGCCGCGCTCACCTTCCCCGACGACCCGGTGGTTCTGGCCGAAGGCGTCTATAACGACGACGCGGACGAGGCGGTCGCCGCCGCCCTCGCCGACCAGAACGGCTATGTCGGGTCATCGCGCAGCGATGATGCGCCCACCATGCTCGCAGGTTTCGGGCTTGCACCGCTGGCCGGGCTCGGCACCGCCGGAACCGGGATCGTGCTCGGCACCGGGGTTCTGGGGGCCGCCGCGCTGGTCGGGTCGGCCACCTCGGTCAAGAACACCGGCGGCACCAGCACCGGCGGTGGAACCACGGGCGGATCGGGCACCTCGATCACAGCGAAGATCTTCGACGCGAACGCGGATTACAGCTTCAACAGGTCCAGCACCAAGACGGTCACGATCAACGGGCAGGCCGAGCCGAATTCCGAAGTGCTCGTCACCATCGGCGGCCAGTCCATCACGGTCTATTCCAACTTCGAAGGCCGCTGGAGCGCCAAGTTCACGGGCGGCAATTTCCCGGGGGACGGCGATTACCGCGTGACCGTGGTCGTGACCGAACCGGGCGGAACGACCGTGAACCTGTCCGGCCAGCACGTCGTCATCGACACCACACCGCCGAACGTGGAATTCGACCGTTACGTCGGGGTGCAGGGCTTCGTCGTCAACGCGGTCGAAAACCAGACGGGCTTCACGCTCGTCGGCAATGGCGAAGCGGGGGCCAAGGTCACTATTCAGGTCAACGGGTTCACCCGGTCCACCACCGTCAACGTGAACGGGGAATGGAGCATCGATTTCAGCCACGGCGACCTGCCGACCGGCGAATACGATATCGACGTGTTCATCACCTCGGTCGACGCCTACGGCAACGCGACCACCATCACCCACACCATGACCGTCGACACGATCGCACCCGCGGCGGCGATCGACCTGACGCTGTCGACCGACAACGTGGTGAACGCATCCGAACGCCATGCCGGGGTCGAGATCACGGGCACCGCCGAACCCGGCGCGCGGCTTGAAATCACGATGAACGGCGTGACGCACACGACGGTCGCATCCGTCACCGGAAGCTGGTCCGTCACCTACACCTCGTCCGAGATTCCGTCCGGCACCTATACCTCGACGATCACGGTCAAGGCGACCGACGCCGCAGGCAACGTCACCAACACCAGTTCGACCATCGACATCGACACCGACGGCGCGGTCACCCTGTCCTCGGGCACGGGATCGGGCGGCGAAGTGGTCGTGAACGGCGTCGCACAGGCGGGCACCGTCCTCCTGTCCGGCACGGCGGAGGCCGGATCGTCCATCGTCGTCAGTGTCGGCGGCATGACCTATTCCGCCACCGCCGGGTCCGGCGGGACGTGGACCGCGGTCGTGCCGGGGATGAACATCGCCGGTGGTGAATACACGACGCAGATCAACGTCACCGCGACCGATCTGGCCGGTAACGTCTCGACCGCGTCGGGGACCATGCTGGTCGACACCGAGAACCTGCTGGCGCTCGGCATGAACTTCGGCGGGGCGGATAACATCATCAACAAGGCCGAAGCGGCCTCCGGCGTCACATTCACGGGGATCGGCGAGCCGGGTGCCTCGATATCCGTCTCGTTCCAGGGCCGCACCCACACGGGAACGGTCGCCGCGAACGGGTCGTGGAGCGTGCCTTTCGCGGGAGGCGAAGTGCCGACAGGCGCCTATCAGGCGACTGTGTTCGTGAAATCGACCGACATCGTGGGCAACGTCACCACGATGACCGAGATCGTTCAGGTCGACACCATGACCTCGGTCACCGCCACGCTTTCGGGCACAGGCGGCGACGGCATCGCGAACTATGCAGAAACGGTCGCGGGTCTGACCCTCACCGGGATCGCCGAACCGGGGGCGAGCGTGAATGTCAGCATCGGCGGCGTCGTCCGCCCGGCGACAGTCGCCGCGAACGGAAGCTGGAGCGTCACTTATCCTCAAGGCAGCATCGCGTCCGGCGAATACACCGCCAACGTGTCGGTCACGTCCACGGATGCGGCGGGCAACACGGCGACGGCGACCACCACGGTCAGGATCGACACGCTCGTCACCGACTTCGCCTTCACCGGCTCGCCCACGGGCGGTGACGGTGTGCTGGCCGGGTCCGAGCTTTCGAGTGGCCTGAACCTTACCGGCACCGTGGAAATCGGCGCGCAGGTCACCGTCAGCATCGGTGCCACAACGCGCGTGGCAACGGTCAACCCGGATGGGTCCTGGTCGGTGAGCTTCGCGCCGGGGTCGATCCCCAACGGCGAATACGACACGCTTCTGTCCGTGACCGCGACGGACGTGGCGGGGAACACCTCGATCCTGACCGAAACCGTGCGTATCGACACGGTGGCGGGCGATCTGGCGCTGTCTCCGGCCGCAATCGAAATCGACGATGTGGTGAACCTGACCGAACGCGCCGATGGCGTCGTGATCCACGGCACGGCGACCCCCGGTCTTGTGGTCACCGTCGGGCTGGGCGCCGCGCAGACGACGACCGTGGCCGCGATGAACGGCACGTGGTCCGCCACCTTCCCGGCCAACCAGATCCCGGCGGGCACCTATGTTTCGCAGATCACGGCGTCGATCAACGACGGCTACGGCAACGCCAAGACGGTGACCGACAGCGTCGCCATCGATACTGTCGTCACGAATTTCTCGTCCGACGGCGTGGTGGACAACGATGGCGTGGTGAACGCGGTCGAACGGGCCGACGGCATCACCCTGACCGGCACGGTCGAGCCGGGCTCGGTCGTCTCGGTCAAGATGGGTCTCGTGACCCAGACCGCCACGGTCGACGGTTCGGGCAACTGGACCGTGGATTTCGCCAAATCCAGCGTGCCCACGGGCGAGCAGGGGGTGAACGTGGTCGTGACCGCGACCGATGCCGCCGGCAACTCGGCCATGCTGACCGATACGGTCGTGGTGGATACCGAGGTGAACCGCCTCGCCATCGCAACGCCCATCGCGGGTGACGGCTACATCAACGCGACCGAAGCGGCGCTGGGCCTCACGCTCACGGGCGTCGTCGAAGCCGGATCGACGGTCGTCGTCGACATCGACGGGACGAGCCATACGGCGACGGTCGACGGGGCCGGGAACTGGACCGCCAGCTTCGCGGCGGGCGAGCTTGGCACGGGCGAAGACACGCTCGACGTCACCGTGTCGGCCACCGATGCGGCGGGCAACACGCGCACGATCACCGATACCGTCGAACTGGACACCGAAGCGCCCGACGCGGCCTTCGTCACCGCGTTCAACCGGTCGGGCGACCTGTTGCGCGGCTTCTCGGTCGACGCGGGCGATGCGACGGCGGCACTGTCGACCGTCGGTCTGGACGGGTCGCAGGGCACCATCGGCAACATGCAGTTCGCGAACCCGATCGCGACCGGCGAGGTGGATTTCTACTTCACCCAGACGCTTCCGAACGGCTCGCACCTCGTCATCACCAAGACCGATGACGCGGGCAACGAAAGCGCCACGCTCTTCGCGCTCGACAAGGGCCTGCCGAATGCGGTCGATCTGTCAAACCCTGGTCTTGCCGGGCACGAGATCGAGGCGGTCGACCTGCGGTTCGCGGAAGACAGCACTCTGGTCATCACCTCGGACCTGCTCGAAGGGCTTTCGGGCAATTCGAACACGCTGACGATCCACGGATCGGGCGACGATGCGGTGAACGTGGACCGGACCAACGGCGCGGCCATGTCCGACACCAACACGAACGTGACCATCGGCGGCGAGACCTATTCCATCTACACGCTGGGAGACGAAGGAGGCACGCTCATCATCGACGACGACATCCGACTGACGACCTGATCCGGGCCCACCACGTCGCGCCGCGAGAAAGAGCGTGCCGGGCGGTTCGAATCCAAGACTACGGGGCAGACATTTGAGGCGGACGATACGGCAGGGAGTACTGGCAGCCACGGCTTGCGTGGCCCTGTCGGGATGCATGAGCGACGGATTCGCGACAAGCGACGATCCCGACGTCACCCGCAATGCGGGCGCCTTCGCCGAAGCGCAGGGCGAGCGTGGCGAAGACCACCAGTCACAGATCATCGAAGCCCTGATCGCGCGCCGGTCCGTCCTGCCCGAGGGATCGTCCTATGCCCGCGTGGCCGACGCGACCCTCGCCGCCTCGTCCCGCACGGCCGAGGCGGAGCTGCGGCAGGCCCGCCTACGCTCCCGCGCCGCCGACAAGAACTGGCTTCCGTCGCTCGGCCCGAGCGTGAGCCTTCTGTCGCTGTCGTCCATCGTCGCCTCGCTTGTCGTGGATCAGGTCCTGTTCGACTTCGGCAAGAAGAAGGCCGAGCGCGAGTTCGCCCGCGCGGATGTCGAGGCGGCTGCGGTCGCCCTGTCGCAGGATGAAAACGACCGTGTCCATACGGCGCTGTCGCTTTATCTGAAATCCGAGGAAGCGCGTGAACTCGCGGCGGCGAGTAGCGGGGCCGTCACCCGGATGCGCGAGATGGAAACGATCATGGCAAAGCGGGTCGAAGGCGGCATCTCGGATATGTCCGAACTTGCCGTGATCCGCTCGAAGGTGGCGGAACTCGCCGCGACGCAGGCGGATGCCGTTCAGGCGGGTCGCACGGCGCGCGCCGAACTGGCCGCCATGACCGCAGGGTCGCTCGACACGGTTCATGGCATCGCCAAGCTGACCATTTCGGGCGATACGGTCGATCCCCTGTCGCTTCACCTGGCCCATGCCGAACGCGACCGCGACATCGCCGAGGCCGCAATCGCCCGCGCCGGATTGTTGCCGGGTCTGTCCGCCGGGGCCGCGATCTCCAGCCGTGACGGTGTGACCGGGCCCGACCTGGTCCTGTCCTCGGACAACGGCATCGGGTTTTCGACGCCCGACAACCTCAAAGCCGTCGATGCTTCGAAAGAGGCCGCCGAGCGCCGGGTCGCGCAGGCGCGCGAAGACGCCGCCCGCCGCCTTGCCGCCCTGTCGCAGGAACGGGCGGGCCTTGCCGCCCGCGCCGGTCGCGCCGTCGATCTGGCGGCTCAGGGACAGGCCAACGCCAACCTCTTCCGCCGCCAGTTCGATGCGGGCACCCGCACGGTGTCCGAAGTGGTGACGGTGATCGAATCCATGGCGCGGCTCGAAGCCGAAGCGATCGCCGCGAAATACGCAGGCGCACGGGCCGATATCGAAATCGCGCGCGAACTCGGCCTGCTCGCAGACGGGGGCGAGATATGACGAACACCGTCGCCTTCCCCTCGATCACGGGCGCCGCTGTCCGCGCTCTGCCCGACAGCGCCAATACCGCCGAAGCGCCGCGCATCCGCGTGAAGTCGAGCGAAACCAAGGTCGAAAAACGCGAAGGCCCGGACCCCAACCGGCTTTTGCGTCGGGCGCAACTGCTCGCCGTCTACGCCCGGCAACTCGGCGCGAAACCGGCGGTGCAGGACATTCTCGAAGCAATGCGCGCGCACACTCCGGGCGAAACCATCGACGCGGAAACGCTTGCGGTCGGCCTCAGGGCCACGGGCCTTCAGGTTCAGACCAAGTCCGACCCGGACCCCGACGGGCTTCCGGTCATCACCATGATGAAGAACGGGCAGGCGGTGCTTGTCCTCGATCAGCACGGCGACACGCTCACCCTCTACGAAGAAGGGGCCCCCGATGGCAGGGCCGAAGTGCCCGTGTCGGACTTCGCGCCGGTCTATGCCGGTGTCACCGTCCGTGCCTTCGCCCCCGCGGCTAGGCTGGACGAACGGCACGCCCTCGCCAAACGCCCGCCGCACTGGTTCTGGGGCGAACTTGCGAAGCACAAGAAGCATTTCGGTGATGTGGCGCTGGGCAGTTTCGTGGCCAACCTGCTGGCGGTGTCCGTCGCGCTGTTTTCGCTTCAGGTCTATGATCGCGTGATACCGCACCAGTCGGTGCCGACCCTCTGGATGCTGGCGCTTGGCGCTGGACTGGCCCTCGCGCTGGAAGTCGGCATCAAGATCGCGCGGGCGCGGTTGATGGACGGGGCCGGGCGGCATATCGAGCTCACCGTCCAGTCGCTTCTCCTGTCCCGCATTCTCGGGATGCGATCCGACAAGCGGCCCACGACCCCATCGGGCCTGTTCGCGGCGATGCGCGAGTTTTCGTCGGTCCGCGAATTCTTCACCGCCTCCTCCATCGGATCGCTGACGGATATTCCGTTCATCATCCTGTTTCTGGCGCTCGTGTCGTCGATTGCCGGACCCATCGTCCTCGTCCTGATCGCAGGCGGGTTGCTCATGATCCTGCCGGGCCTGTTCCTGCAACGGCGGATGGTCGAACTCAGCCGCCAGACACAGGGCGCCTCGGCCAAGACCTCGCGCCTGCTGCACGAGGCGATCTACGACCTCGACACGATCAAATCGGCGCGGGGCGAGGCGCGGTTCATGCGGCTCTGGCACGAGTTGACCACGTTGTCGGCGCTGAAATCGACCGAGCAGCGGCGGCTGTCTGCGCTTCTCACCTTCTGGGCGCAGGGAGTTCAGCAGGCGACCTATGTCGCTGCCGTCATCGCGGGCACCTATCTGGTGTTCGCGGGCGAATTCACGGTGGGCACGATCATCGCCGTCGGCATCCTGTCGGGCCGCACGCTCGCCCCGCTCACGCAACTCGCCGGCACGCTCGCCCGCTGGTCGAACGTCAAGAACGCGCTGTCGGGGCTGGATGCCGTCGCGACCGCCGAACAGGACGCCGCCGAAGGGCGCACGCTTCTGCGCCGTGACGTGATCCACGGCGCCTTCGAACTGCGTGAAGCGGGTTTCGCTTACGACGACGAAGCCCCCGTGCTCGACGTGCCGGGGCTGGCCATCGAAGCGGGCCAGCATATCGCCGTGCTCGGCGCGAACGGATCGGGCAAGTCGACGCTTCTGAAGATGCTCGCGGGACTTTATGGACCGACCAAGGGCCGCGTGATGATCGACGGGGTCGACATGGGCCAGATCGAACCGCGCGACCTGCGCCGCAACGTGGGCTATCTGGGGCAGGACGTGCGTCTGTTCGCCGGAACCCTACGCGACAACCTCGACCTCGCCCTTCTGGAAAGCAACGACGACCGCCTGCTTGCCGCGCTCGATTTCGCGGGCCTCGGCCCCTATGTGCGTGGCCATGCCAAGGGCCTCGACCTTGAAATCCGCGACAATGGCGAAGGGTTGTCGGCTGGACAGCGCCAGTCGATAGGTTGGGCGCGCATCTGGCTTCAAGACCCGCGCGTGGTGCTTCTGGACGAACCCACCGCCGCGCTCGACACCACATTGGAAACGACACTGGTGTCGCGCCTTCAGACGTGGCTGGAGGGGCGCACGGCGGTCATCGCGACCCACCGCGTTCCGATCCTCGCCCTGACCGAACGCACCGTGATCCTGCAAAACGGCCGCCTCGCGGTCGATGGTCCGCGCGACGAGGTGTTGGCCCATCTGCGCGACGCGCAAGCACGACGGGAGGCCGGCTGATGGCGGTGATCGACGCGGAATTCGAAGCGGGGCTGAAACGGCCCAGCATGGTCATATGGGTCTCCGCCGCCGCTGTGGCGGTCTTCGTGTTCTGGGCCGCAATCGCCTGGGTGGACGAGATCGTGCGCGCGCCCGGTGACGTCATCTCATCCGCCCGTCCCCAGATCATCCAGAACCTCGAAGGCGGCATCCTTGCCGAGCTTCTGGTGTCCGAAGGCGACCGGGTCGAACCGGGCGACGTCATCGCGCGCCTGCACGGGACCGAGTTCCGCTCGACCGTGACCGATTACCTGGAACAGATCGCCGCGCTTGAAATCAAACGTCTGCGGCTGGAAGCTGAACTTGCGGGCCATGACACCTTCGACGTCCCCGCCGACCTTGCCGCCCGCACCCCGAATATGGTCGCCTCCGAGGCCGCCCTGCTCGCCGCGCGACAGGCCGATTTCATCTCGCGCCGGGATGGGGCCAAGCAGGTGCTGGACGAAGCCGCGACCGAATTGCAGCTTCTCGAAAACATGCTCGATCAGAAGATCGTCGCGCTGATCGAAGTGACCAAGGCGCGCAAAGCCCATGCCGACGCGCTGACCCGCTACAACGAGATCGTCACCCAGACCGAACTCAAGCGGGCCGAGGAATATGCCGAGGTGCTGCGCGATCAGGCGACGCTCCGCCAGAACCTCAAGATCGCGCAGGACCAGCTCGACCGGACCGTCCTGACCTCGCCCATGCGCGGGATCGTCAACAACCTCGCCGTGACAACCATCGGCGGCGTCGTAAGACCGGGCGAGGAACTGGCCGAGATCATACCGCTCGGCGACCAGATCCTCGTCGAAGCCCGCGTGAAGCCCGAGGATATCGCCAACGTTCAGCCTGGGCAGCAGGCGACGGTCAAGCTGTCGGCCTATGATTACACCATCTATGGCTCGCTCAAGGGCACCGTGGATCTGATCTCGGCGGATACGTTCAAGGACGACCGGGTGCGCGATGGCGACCCGCACTACCGCGTGATCCTGAGCCTCGACCTGTCCGGCCTGACCGACCGCCAGCGCAGCCTGGAAATCCGCCCCGGCATGGTCGCGGACGTGGAACTCCACACCGGATCGAAGACGATCCTGCACTACTTGGTGAAGCCGCTCTACAAGAGCCGCGAAGCCTTCCGCGAACCCTGAACGCGTCCTGCTTCTCTGTTTCCAAAAACCTCGGGGAGCGCGAGGGGCAGCGCCCCTCGCATGGATCGTGGCAGCTTGCTGCCGCGAAACTCAGCCCCGCGGTGCCGCCGCCCGCCTGAGCCTGTCGTTGATGGCCCGGCCCAACCCGGTGTCAGGCACGGGGGCCACCGCAATCGGCGCGTCGCCAGCCGCGTCCAATGCATGCAGCATCCGAAACAGGTTCGCGGCGGCCTCAACCAGATCGCCGGAGGGCGACAGGTTCATTTCCCCGTCCACACCGCCGAACCCCAGCATCCGCTCACCGGGCCGCGCGGCTTCGGCATCGAGCCGAACCCGCGCGTCGGGCGCGTAATGCGAGGCCAACTGACCCGGCGCGTTGATCCCCGCGCCCTCTGCGCGTCTGGCGAGCGGCGCGCCCAGCGCGTCTTCGATGGCCTCGGCGGGCAGTCCGCCGGGGCGCAGCAGGACGGGTTCGGGATTGAACCCGACGATGGTGCTTTCGACGCCGACCGAACAGGGTCCGCCGTCCAGCACCGCCTCGATCCTCCCGCCAAGACCCGCGAGCACGTGCTCCGCCTCGGTCGGGCTGATCCGGCCCGAGGGGTTCGCGGAGGGGGCGACGACGGGCCGCCCGACGGCGCGGAGGAGCTTTTGCGTCAGCGGATGATCGGGAACGCGCACGGCAACGGTCGTCAGACCGGCACTGACCAGCGGCGACAGGCCGGCATCCGCCCGCATCGGCAGCACCAGCGTCAGGGGGCCGGGCCAGAACGCCTGCGCAAGATCGTGTGCGCGTCCTGACAGTTCCGCGATCTTCGACACCGCCTCCAGATCGGGCACATGCGCGATCAGGGGATTGAAATGGGGCCGGCCCTTCGCCTCGAAAATCCGGGCGACGGCGATGTCGTCGGTCGCGACGCCGCCAAGGCCATAGACGGTTTCGGTCGGGAAGCTGACAAGCCCGCCCGCAAGCAGGACCTCGGCGGCCCGCGCGATCCCGGTGTCATCCGGCACCAGTCGTTTGGTGGCGTGCAGATCGGCCATGACGCCGCGTTTCCCTTGTGTCGAAAGCGATTAGTCTTAGGTTCCGGCCAACTGCCTAGCGTGGCAGTCGCGCTTTCACAAGCCAACGGGAGGTTCCCATGCCCTATCGCGCCCCGGTCGCCGATTTCCAATTCCTGCTCGATCACGTCGTCGGCTTCGAGGCCGTCCCCGCGACCGAAAAATTCGCCGAGGCGACGGCCGATACCGTGACCGCGATCCTGACCGAGGCGGGAAAGCTGGCGGATGAGGTGATCGCACCGCTTCAGCGCAACGGCGACCTTCAGGGCGCGGTGCTCGAAAACGGCGTGGTCCGTTCGAGCCCGGGCTTCAAGGAAGGCTATGAAGCGATGGCCGAAGGCGGCTGGATCGGCATTTCCGGCGATCCGGAATACGGCGGCATGGGGCTGCCCTTCACCCTGACCGCCAGCGTCAACGACATGATCGCGGGCGCCTGCCTTGCCATCGGGCTGAACCCGCTTCTGTCGCAGGGCCAGATCGAGGCGCTCGAAGCCCATGCGTCGGACGAACTCAAGGACTTGTACCTGCCCAAGCTGACCAGCGGCGAATGGACCGGGACGATGAACCTGACCGAACCGCAGGCGGGCTCGGACGTGGGCGCATTGACGACCAAGGCGGTGCCGAACGGCGACGGGACTTTCGCGATTACCGGGCAGAAGATCTATATCTCTTGGGGCGATCACGACATGGCCGAGAATATCTGCCACCTCGTCCTCGCCCGTCTGCCCGACGGGGCGCCGGGCACGAAGGGCATCAGCCTCTTCATGGTGCCGAAGTATATCCCCGACGAGAACGGCAATCCCGGCAAGGCCAACGACCTGCGCGTCGTGTCGCTGGAGCACAAGATGGGCCTGCACGGCTCGCCCACCTGCGTCATGAGCTACGAGGGCGCGACCGGCTGGATCGTGGGCGAGGAACACGCCGGCATGGCCGCGATGTTCACCATGATGAACAACGCCCGCCTCAACGTGGGCGTTCAGGGTGTCGGCGTGGCCGAGGGTGCCTATCAGCACGCGCTCGCCTATGCGCTGGACCGCAAGCAGGGCAAGACGCCCGTCGAGAACGGCACCGGCACCATCGCGGATTTTGCCGACGTGCGCCGGATGCTGGTCCAGATGCGTGCCGAAACCTATGCCGCGCGTGCCATATCGCTGGCCTGTTCCACGGCAATCGACATGGCCGGGGCAACCGGCGACAAGGGCTGGAAGGCCCGCGCCGCGTTCCTCACGCCCATCGCAAAGTCCTATGGGACGGACATGGGCATCAAGGTCGCGGAACTCGGCGTGCAGGTGCATGGCGGCATGGGCTATGTCGAGGAAACCGGCGCCGCGCAGTATTACCGCGACGTGCGTGTGACCTCGATCTACGAAGGCACCAACGGCATTCAGGCGATGGACCTCGTCGCGCGCAAGATGATGGACGGGGGAGACATGGCCTTCCGCCTGCTGGACGAGATCGAGGGAACGGCGGAAGGCGCGCGCGAAACGCTCGGGGAACTGGCCAAGCCTGTCTGGGAAGCGGCCGAAACCCTGCGTGAGGCGACCGAATGGCTGGTCGAGCAGGACCTGCAAACGCGCTTTGCGGGGGCCGTGCCCTATCAATCGGCTTTCGCTCGGGTTCTGGGGGCTTATTATCACCTCAAGTCGGCGATCGCGGAGGAGGGCCGGGGGCCCCGCACCGCCTTGGCCGCGTTCTATATCGAGCGGCTTCTGCCCGACCACGCGTCGTCGCTGGAGCAGGCGCGGGCCGGAGCGGAAGGGCTCTATGCCCTTTCGGTCGAGGATCTGGCGGTTTGAACGTGCATCTGAGTTTTCCATGGGAGACGGCGCCCGACATCGGTGAAGCCGTCGAAGTCGCGGACGGGGTTCTCTGGTTCCGCCTGCCGCTGCCTATGAAACTCGACCATGTGAATGTCTTCGCCTTCGACGAGGGCGATGGATGGACGCTGATCGACACGGGGTTCGATTCGAAAAAGACCCGTGCGATCTGGGAGGGCCTGTTGGCCGGACCCCTCGGCGGCAAGCCGATCAAGCGCCTGATCGTCACGCATCACCACCCCGACCACATCGGGCTGGCCGGCTGGTTCCAGCGCGAACATGGCGCCGAACTCGTCACCACCCGCACCGCGTGGCTCATGGCCCGGATGCTCAGGCTCGACGAGCACGAAAAGCCGGTGGACGAGACATTGGCGTTCTGGCGGTCCGCCGGGATGGACCGCGCGATCTACGAACAACGGGCACGCGAACGTCCCTTCAACTTCGCGGATGTGGTGGCCGAGCTTCCGCTCGGCTTCACGCGCGTCAAGGAAGGCGACACGATCACCTTCGGGGGCCGGACGTGGGACGTGCGCATCGGCAACGGACATGCGCCGGAGCACGCGACCTTCTGGTCGCAGGACGACAACCTCGTTCATGGCGGCGATCAGCTTCTCGCCACCATCAGCCCCAATCTCGGCGTCTATGCGACCGAGCCCGAGGCCGACCCGGTGGGCGAGTGGCTGGAAAGCTGCCGCAAGCTCATTCATTTCGCCCGTGACGAACAGCTGGTCCTGCCGGGCCACAAGCTGCCCTACAAGGGTCTGCCGACCCGGATGCGCCAGTTGATCCAGAACCACCACTCGGCGCTGGAGCGGCTCGAAGCCTACCTCGACACGCCGAAAACCGCGGTAGAGTGCTTCCCGGCGATCTTCAAGCGCACCATCGGCGAAGGGGAATACGGCCTCGCGCTGGTCGAGGCGCTCGCCCACCTCAACCACCTGTTCCAGACCGGCAAGGTCACGCGCACCCGGCGCGACGACGATGCGTGGCTGTGGCAGGCGAAAGGGGGCCGCGCGTGAGCGTGAGCGCGATCGGAGAGAAGAAACATCCGCGCCGCGCCGTCGCCCGGTGTTCGGACCACGACGCACCGACCGCCGAAGAGACACCGCTTCCTCCATCGGTCGCCGACACGCCGCCCGAGGACAAGAGTCCGGCGGAATGGGCCTATCAGCGCATCATCCTTTATATCCAGAACTTCGAAGAGCAGCTCGACAACGAGCATGAGGTCGCGATGGGCTTTACCGGCTCGGATGCGGGCGTGCTCAGGATCGAAGGGATCGGGTATTTCGACCCCGACATAGTGACCTTCTACGGCACGGATTTGACGGGCACGAAGACCCAGCTCGTCCAGCACGTCAGCCAGCTCAACGTGATTCTCAGGGCGATGCCCCGGGAAAAGGGAGAAGACGAACCCTATCGCATCGGCTTTCGTCTTGCCGCCGACCTTGAACGCGACGCGGGCGCTACACCGGGCGAAGAATAAGGCATTTGCGCCCATCGCGGCGTGACAGGCCCGCCGAAATCGTCTAATCGACAGCGCGAAACACGGCTGACGAGGGATCAAATGGCTGAACACAAGCACGGCTCGATGGACATTCGGGTGCAGGAAAAGACCTTTGAAGGGTTCATGAAATTCACCGTCCGTTCGGTGATCGCGATCATCGTGGTTCTGATCCTTCTCGCCATCGTCGGCGCCTGAGGAACCGCCGGGCCCTCTGGCCCGGCCTTTTCATTTTCAGACAGGGTGGTTCTGACCATGCGCCGCATCCTTCTTTCGATCATTCTCCTTTTCGGGCTCGCCGCCTGTGCGGCTGAAAGCAAATGGGCTTCGACCGAAGAGGTGACGCGCGCCACTTACGTGCACAACGGTCCGCCGATGATCTCGCTGTTCACGGTGGTCGGTCGCAACAACGGTCAGGGTGGCCATGCGGCGCTGATGATCAACGGGTCGCAGCGCATCCTGTTCGATCCGGCAGGCACCTGGTATCACCCCCAGATCCCCGAGCGGAACGACGTGCATTTCGGGATTTCGGAACCGGCGGTCGAGTTCTACATCGACTACCACGCCCGCATCACGTGGGACGTCTATCGCCACGACATCATCGTAAGCCCCGCCGTCGCCGAAAAGGCGATCCGGCTCGTGCAGGAATACGGCGCCGTGCCCAAGGCGATGTGCACGCAGGCGGTGACCGCCGTGCTGCGCCAGCTTCCGGGCTTCGAGAGCATCGGGTCGACGCTGTTCCCGGTCGCCGCGATGAAGGACTTCAAGGCGCTTCCCGGCGTGACCGAGCGGTTCTATCAGGACGACGATCCGAACGACAACGACTACATCCTCGCGCCGCACGTCTGAGGCGGGCGAGGAACGGGACGAGGCCGGGCGATCTGTCCGGCCTTTTCGTTTTGCGGGTTTTGCCCGGACATCCCAGCGGTTAACAGGGCGCCATGAGAACCTATGCTATCGGCGATATCCACGGGCAGCTTTCCGAACTCGAGCGCGTGCACGATCTGATCGAACGCGACCGCGTGGCCTGCGGCGACCGGGACGCGCCTGCCGTTCACATCGGTGACCTGTGCGACCGGGGGACCGCCACGGCAGGGGTGATCGACTATCTGATGCAGGGCTTGGCCTCCGGTGCGCCGTGGGTCGTTCTGACCGGCAACCATGACCGCATGATGACGGCGTTCCTCGAACCCACGCCGCGCACGCCCGACCGGCTGCTCGCGGGTCTTCACTGGCTCGACGAACGTCTGGGGGGCCGGGAAACGCTGGCCTCCTATGGCGTCGATACGGACCAGCCGATCGAAGCCCTGCACGCCGATGCCGTCGCGCGTGTGCCCGCGCGGCATGTCGATTTTCTGAACGACCTTCCCGTCACCTATGAACGCGGCGAGTGCTTCTTCTGTCATGCAGGCGTGCGCCCCGGTGTTCCGCTGGCCGATCAGGTCGAGGACGACCTCGTCTGGATACGCGAGCCGTTCCTGTCGTCCACCGACGACCACGGCAAGCTTATCGTCCATGGTCACACGCCCGCCGATGTCGCGACGCATTACGGCAACCGGCTGAACATCGACAGCGGCGCGGGCTATTTCCGCCCCATGAGCGCCGTCGTGATCGAGGGGCGCGAGGCATGGCTGCTGACCGAGGGCGGGCGAGCCGTGCTGCCCCGTGGCTAGGACGCCCCGCCATCTGCTGTTGCCGCCCTTCGAGCACCCGCTGCTCGACTGGTGGGCCGAGGACTATGACCACGTTTTCATCGCGTTCAATCCGTTCTTCCGTGTGCCCGGCTACACGCCGCAAACCGCGGCCTATGGCCCGATCCACGCGAACCGCGGTGAGTTCGACGACATAGGCGAGTTGATCGACAATCCGCCCGTGCGCGAGAACGAGGCCCCCGAAGGGTTCGAGATCAGGATCAAGGAGCGCGGACAGCCCGTCAGGTGGGACGAGGTTCAGCGCGACATCGGCGCGTCCGACTTCAACACCTTCGCGCGCACCGCATGGCTCTGGACGCTGGAGGCGAAGCGGCCGGACATCGACCGCGTGATGGCCGCATCGCTCGACGGTTTGGCCCATTATGGCCTCTATCCGCCCGAAGAGGACACGTTGCCTGTGGTGATGGAACCGATGATCCACCGCTACCTGACCGCGCTAGGGATCGACGACGTGACGATCTGGTCCGAGTTCCGGGATGCGTCCGAAGAGATCGACGTGGCCGAGTTCAGCCGCACCAACCCGCCGGTCCGGCTTGAGGAGCATTTCGTCTCGGCCATTTCCTGCGACGATCCGAAGATCCTGATCGCATGGGCCCATGACGGTGTCGAAGCCTTCGTCGCGATGCCGGACGCGGTGCGCCGCGCCGCGCCGCCCGAGCGGTTCTTCGAAGGCCGCTATGCCGGGATCGACACCCATGTCGACTGGCTGAACCCGCACGACTTTTTCGCCCGGAAAACCTCGCGCACGAGCTGACATGTCAAAAAAAGGCCCCGGCGTTTCCACCGGGGCCTCGGTCCTCGAAAGAGGTCCGCCTTACTCAGCGTCTTCTTTCTTTTTCTTTTCTTCCGGCGGCAGTTCCGCGCCGGTTTCCTGGTCGACCATCTTCATGGCGAGGCGGACCTTGCCACGGTCGTCGAAGCCCAGAAGCTTGACGTAGACTTCCTGACCTTCCTTCAGCACATCCGACGGATGGTTCAGGCGGCGGTTTTCGATCTGGGACACGTGGACCAGACCGTCACGCTTGCCGAAGAAGTTCACGAAGGCGCCGAAGTCGACGATCTTCACGACCTTGCCCTTGTAGACCTGACCCTCTTCCGGCTCGGCCACGATCGCGTGGATCATGTCATAGGCCTTCTGGATCGAGTCGTTGTTGGGCGAGGCGATCTTGATGACGCCGTCGTCGTTGATGTCGACCTTGGCACCGGACACTTCCACGATCTCGCGGATGACCTTGCCGCCCGACCCGATCACTTCACGGATCTTGTCGGTGGGCACCGTCATCGTCTCGATGCGCGGGGCGTGGGCCGAGAACTCGGTGCGGCCAGCCGACAGCGCCTTGTTCATCTCGCCAAGGATGTGCATCCGGCCGTCTTTCGCCTGAGCGAGGGCCTTTTCCATGATCTCAGGCGTGATACCGGCGACCTTGATGTCCATCTGGAGCGAGGTGATGCCGTTTTCCGTACCGGCCACCTTGAAGTCCATGTCGCCCAAGTGATCCTCGTCGCCAAGGATGTCGGTCAGCACGGCGTAGGAGCCGTCGTCTTCCAGCACCAGACCCATCGCCACACCGGCGACCGGAGCCTTCAGCGGCACGGCGGCGTCCATCATGGACAGCGAGCCACCGCAGACCGACGCCATCGAGGACGAGCCGTTCGATTCGGTGATCTCGGACACGACGCGGATGGTGTAGGGGAAGTCGGTCGCAGCCGGCAGAACCGCCTGAAGCGCACGCCAGGCCAGCTTGCCGTGGCCGATTTCGCGGCGACCCGGCGAACCCACGCGGCCCACTTCACCGACCGAATACGGCGGGAAGTTGTAATGCAAGAGGAAGTTCGACTTGTAGGTGCCGGTGAGCGCGTCGATCATCTGCTCGTCGTCGCCGGTGCCCAGCGTGGTCACGACCAGACCCTGCGTTTCCCCACGGGTGAACAGCGCCGAGCCGTGTGTGCGGGGCAGAAGGCCGACTTCGGCGAGGATCGGGCGAACCTGATCCAGCGCACGACCGTCGATCCGCTTGCCTTCCTTCACGACCGAGCCGCGCAGAACGCTGGACTCGAGCTTTTTCAGCGCGGTGCCGAGCGAGGGGTCGGCCAGTTGCTCTTCCGACAGCGAGGCTTTGATCTCTTCCTTGGCGGCAGCAACGGCGGCCACACGCTCCTGCTTGTCGGTGATGGCATAGGCGGCGCGCACCTTGTCTTCGCCAGCGGCTTTGACGGCCTCGAAGATCGCGGAATAGTCCGGCGCGGCGAAGTCGAACGGCTCTTTCGCGCTGTCTTCCGCCAGATCGATGATGAGGTCGATGACCGGCTGGATCTGCTCGTGCGCAAAGGTCACGGCGCCCAGCATTTCGGCTTCCGTCAGCTCGTAAGCTTCGGATTCCACCATCATCACGGCGTCTTTCGTGCCGGCGACGACGAGGTCCAGACGCTGGTCCGGGTTGTTGCGCAGGTCGTGCATGTCGTCGCAGGTCGGGTTCAGGACGTATTCGCCATCCTCATAACCCACGCGGGCACCGGCGATCGGACCCATGAACGGCGCGCCGGAGATGGTGAGCGCGGCCGACGCGGCAATCATCGCGACGATGTCGGGATCGTTGACGAGGTCGTGGGACAGAACCGTGCACATCACGAGCACTTCGTTCTTGAAGCCCTCGACGAACAGCGGGCGGATCGGACGGTCGATCAGGCGCGCGGTCAGCGTTTCCTTCTCGGTCGGGCGGGCTTCGCGTTTGAAGAAGCCGCCGGGGACTTTACCGGCCGCGTAGTATTTCTCTTGGTAATGAACCGTCAGCGGGAAGAAGTCCTGGCCTTCTTTCTGCTGCTTGGCGAACGTCACGTTCGCCATGACCGACGTTTCGCCCAGCGTGGCGATCACGGTTCCGTCGGCCTGACGGGCAACCTTGCCCGTTTCCAGTGTCAGCGTCTCTTCGCCCCACTGGATGGATTTTTTCACTTCGTTGAACATGTAGCGTATCCTTATGGGAGCACTCCCGGCCCTCCGGGTCTCCCGTTGTCATGGCGGCCCCATTGCCGCCGACCCCTCTACCTTTTCATGCGCCGGGGTCAGAGCGTCACGTCTCAGATGGACGCGCCATACAGGAAAACGCCCACATTTGAAAGGTCAGAAACGCGAGGGGTCTTGTGGCGCGGCAAATGAACCTGTTGCGCGGTCCTGCCGTAATGTCTGACAGTCAAAGCCGGGACGCGCAGGTTGGGAGGTTGTGATGCACTACGTTTGGGCAGGCGCGCTTGCGCTGATCTTTTCCGTGTCCGCCGCATTGGCCGAGCCGGTGAAATACGTGCTGGACGCCGCGAATTCGGTCGTCAGCTACGAGGTCGGCTTCGGGCAGGACAAGATCACGGGACGTATGCCGATCAAGTCCGCCGACGTGACGCTCGATTTCCAGCGGAACGCCAACAGCAACGTGGCCGTCGTGCTGAATGCCGCCGGGGCGAGCTCCAGCTTTCCTTTCGCGGAGCAGGCTTTGAAAGGCCCCAAGGTTCTGGCAACCGGGCAGTTCCCCGACCTCGTCTTCAGATCGTCGGCGTTCCGGATCGGCACCACGACCGCCGAAGTCGATGGGCAGGTGACGATCCGGGGCGTCACCCGGCCCATCCGGCTGTCGGCGCAGGTGTTTCGCCAGCAGGGCACCGATCCGGGCGATCTGTCCAAGATGTCGGTGCACATATCCGGCGCGGTCAACCGTTCGGAGTTCGGCGCGAACGGGTGGAGCGACATGGTTTCGGACCGCGTGGTGATTCAGATCGTCGCCCGGCTGAACCGGGCAGGCTGAAGTGATCGGGAACGATCCGGACCGGTTCGGTCTGTTGACCCGCCTGATCCACTGGATCACGGCGCTCCTCGTGATCGGGATGCTCGGCTTCGGCACCTATATCGCGCGGATGCAGGTCGATATGTCGAACTTCCATCTGTTCGGCTGGCACAAGACCGTCGGCATAGTCCTGCTGGCTCTGATCGTCCTGCGCATCCTCTGGCATCGCCTCTCGCCGCCCCCGCAGCCGATGGCCACGGTGCCGGGCTGGCAACGTCGGCTCGCGAAAGGCGCGCATATCGCGCTTTACGGTCTCTTGCTGGCGGTGCCTCTGACCGGCTGGATCGCGAGCGCGGCGACGGGGATCGACGTGGTGATATTAGGAACCGTGACGCTTCCACGCATCGCGCCCGTCTCGCAAGCCTGGGAGAACGGGTTCTTCGCCGCGCACGGCGCGCTCACCAAACTGCTCGCCGCCGTAGTTCTGCTTCACATCGCAGGCGCGCTTCATCGGTCGGATGGCACGCTTCGCCGGATGGTGTCGGGCAAGACCGGACCGAACGAAAAACGCCCGCTCGGTTGAGCGGGCGCTTCGGGTTCGCGGGGAACCGAAAACCTTAGCGGCGGATGCCGAGGCGTTTGATGAGGTCCTGATAACGGCCCTCGTCCTTGCCTTTGAGGTAGTCGAGAAGCTTACGACGCTGGGCGACCATCATCAGAAGACCACGGCGGGAGTGGTTGTCCTTTTTGTGGGTCTTGAAGTGCTCGGTCAGCGTGGAAATGCGCTTGGTCAGGATCGCGACCTGAACTTCGGGCGAACCGGTGTCGCCGTCTTTCGTCGCGAATTCCTTGATAAGGCTGTTCTTCTCTTCAGCAGTGATCGACATCGGGGTCTCCTTCAGAGTTAAGGGTTATGGCGCAAGCCGGGATGTCGTCCAGCAGGGCCCGTGGAGTGCGGACAGGTCCGCAGATGCGGGCGTATAGGGGGAATCGCCCAGCAAGGAAAGGCTTTTGTTACTCGGCGTCCGGCGCGGTGATGCCGAAGTCGCCCCGGTCGATCCCATCGTCACCTGCGGGCTGTCCGCCGGGCGAGGGGTTCTCTTCCGCCGCCGCCTCGTCATCCGTCTCATCCGCGCTGGCCGGTTCTTCGCCTGTTTCCTCGGCGATCCCGTAGCTTTCCGCGTTGTCCGCGTCGATCTCGCGGGCGATGTCGGCGGCCCAATCCCCGATGATCGGGATAAAGTCGATCTGGGCGAGCAGATAGGCGGCGACCGAAACCAGAAAGGTTGCGCCCAGGACAGATCCCAGCCCGAAGGCCAGACCCCGAAACAACTGGAACAGCCCGAGTTTCCACAGATTGTCGTGCAGCCGGATATAGCGATGCCCGTTCAACTTCGCGACCTCGGCGCGCAATCCGTCGATTTCGTCCGCGATATCGCTGTATCGGTCGTTCTCGGCCATGTGCTCCCCTTCCCGATCACGGTAGGCCGGGCATCCGCGGCTCACAACCGGGTGTTAATGTTGAATTCTTCCTATTTTGGCCCGCCGCGCATCGGTGTTCGTGCTATGTTCGGTCGTCTGCCGGAGTTACCCGGCGCTTGGGGGCCTTGCCGCGGTGCTGCTGACGTTTCCGCCCGGGGTCATTGATCGGTATTGTCATGGGTGTCGTGCTCATCCTTCTCGGCCTGTTGCCGCTTCTGTTCCTCGGAGATGTCTTTCCGGGGGCGGGCGACGATGCGTCAGGGGATGACGAAGCAGAGGCCGACGAAGCCCCGCCCAAAAGCCTCGCCTCGCTTCTCGACGATGAAACCGCCAATGGCGGCACCTCACCCCTGAAACCGATCACCGACGATCCCGACCCCTATGCCGGTGCCGAGGTCGACCCCGACACGATCCTCACCCCGAACGAAGACGACGAGGCGCCGGTGATCGATGAATGGGTGGACCCTGCGACCGTGCTCGACCCTGTCGATGTGCCCGGTGAAGGCGGGGTCGGCGGGGATGGGAGCACGTTGCAGCACCTTATCGAGCGCGAATCCGACTTCAGCATCGGTCCCGGCTGGCTTGGCGATCAGGTCTCGGACACGCAGGATTACCTGCTGGACGACGAAGCATCGCTTGTCGTGCTGCCGCAGGATGGCGCGGGCGAGGGTTCGCTCGACACGTTCGACGGGACTCCGATCATCGACACCGAGGGGGCTTTGACGGTCGTCGATGGCGCCGGCGGTGACGACACGATCGTGCTCGGGAATGCGGCAACCTATGCCTTCGGCGGTGACGGGGACGACCAGCTTGCAGCCACGACAGGCACCGCCGCCCTGTTCGGCGGGGCGGGCGAAGATGTTCTGTCAGACGGCCCGATGCCCGCCTTCATGGACGGTGGCGCGGGCGACGACACGCTGCTCGGCGGCACGGACGACGACCTGTTGTTCGGCGGGTCGCATGACGACGCGGGTGCCGACACCTCCGACGACGACTGGATCGACGGCGGCGCGGGCAACGACCGGATCGCGGGCGGCTATGGTGCCGATACACTGTTCGGCGGCAGCGGCGACGACATCATCGACCATAATGGCAGGGTGGAGGAGGAGGTTGCTTGGGAACGCCACGCCTTCGGCTGGCACGTCGACGGTGCGTCCGATTCGCTCGACGGTGGCGCGGGCGACGACTTGCTCATCATGGATCGCCACGACACAGCGACGGGCGGCGAAGGGCTCGATACGTTCTGGGTCTACCATGACGCAGGCGAAGGCATCGGGGCCGCCGAGGTCATGGATTTCGAACCCGGCCTCGATTTTCTGCGCGTGTCTTTGAACCCGGAGCTTGACCATGGCGACCTGACCGTCACTGTCGCGCCCTCGCCGGACGGTCTCGACGCGCAGGTGTCGGTCGACGGTCAGATCGTCCCGATCCTGCGGGGCGCGGTCGATGCGACGGCCTCCGACGTGCTGGTCGATGTGACGCCCGACATCTTCGCCTGACCCTTCGTCGCCATCAAAGCCAGGAACCGCAGGCGGCGCGCGGCGGTTTGTCTTTCGCAATCGAAACTCCGGACACTGACCGGGAGAAAGGGCGAAATGGCGGACCTGACATGCGACGTCGCGGTGATCGGGGCGGGAACGGCAGGAATCGCCGCGGAACGCAGCGCGCGCGCACAAGGGGCCAAGACGCTTCTGATCGACCCGGATTTCGCCGGAACGGTCTGCGCCAACGTGGGCTGCATGCCGTCGAAACTGCTGATCGCTGCGGCGCACCGCGCCCATGACGCGCGGACGGCTGGGCTTTTCGGTGTGTCAACGTCGGTGTCCGTGGACGGCGCCGCCGTTATGGCGCGGGTCCGGGCCGAACGCGATGCCTTCGCCGCCGCGACCCGTGCGGGTTTCGACGATCTGCCGGATGGCACCTGCATCCGGGCAAAGGCGCGCTTCACCGGACCGGGCGAGCTTTCGCTCGACGATGGACGAAAGGTCGCGGCGAATGCCATCGTCATAGCCACCGGATCGGACCCCATGGTCCCGCCGCCCTTTCGCGACATCGGCGGGGATCGCGTGCTGACCAACCGGACGGTGTTCGAACAAGCCGACCTTCCCAAAAGCCTCGCCGTGATCGGGGCGGGTGCCATCGGCATCGAACTGGCTCAGGCCTTCGCGCGCCTCGGCGTCCGTGTGGGCGTGTTCGACCAAGGCGACACGATCGCCGGGGCCCGGTGTGATGCGATCCACGACGCGCTGAAGGCGGAACTCACCAAGGACATGGACCTTTTCCTTGGCGTAGACGTGAAGCCCGAGGCCGTGGCGGGCGGCATTCGCCTTGTCTGGGACGGCGGCGACGACACGTTCGACCGCGTGCTCGTGGCGACAGGGCGCCCGCCGTCGCTCGACGGGCTCGACCTGTCCGCGTCGGGGCTTCACCTCGACGACAACGGGCTGCCGGACGTCGACCCGGAAACGCTCCGGTGCGGTGACAGCGCGATATTCTTGGCAGGGGATGCGAACGCGAACCGGCCCGTCCTGCACGAGGCATCGACAGAGGGCGCCGTAGCCGGGCGCAACGCGGCGGCCTTTCCGGACCTCACCCACGCCACACGGTCCCCCCGGTTCACGATCACCTTCACCGATCCGCCGCTCGTCTCGATCGGGCAGGGGCCGGACGACAGCGCGCAGATCGGCACCGCCGACTACACCGATCAGGGGCGCGCCAAGGTCGAAGCGCGCAATGTCGGGCTCGCCCAGCTCTACGCCGCCGCCCCGGACGGACGACTGATCGGGGCCGATCTGTTCTGCCCCGGCGCCGATCACCTTGGCCATCTCATCGCCTGGGCGGTGGATGCGGGCATGACGGCGAGCGACCTATTGTCGAAACCGTTCTACCACCCCACGGTCGAAGAAGGGCTGCGCGGTGCGTTGCGCGAAATCTGCCGTGCCGTTCCGCTCGACCTGCCGGGTGATCGCGACACCGGCAATCCACCCGGGATCTGACCCGGACCGCGCAACCGGTTTCTGCGGCGCGGAATTCAGGCTTGAACCGGCGTCACGTTGCGGTGCAGACATGATCCCGACATGCTTGGGCGCTATTTTACACATTTGATTGAGCCGACGTACAATCGCGCCGTCGAAGATACTTACCGGGCGCGCCCGGTGCGCAAGGACGGGTGGGACGAATGAAGGTTGAAGAGACGAAAATACCCGGTGTCTTCGTCTTCACGCCGGAGCGATACGGCGACGCCCGCGGCTTCTTCGCCGAAACGTGGAACCGCCGCCAACTGGCCGAGGCCGGCGTCGATATCGACTTCGTTCAGGACAATCATTCGGTGTCGGCCACGGCGGGCACGCTTCGCGGCCTCCACATGCAGACCCCGCCTTTCGCGCAGGACAAGCTGGTGCGGTGCGGGCGCGGGCGGCTGTTCGATGTGGCCGTGGACATCCGGGCCGACAGCCCGACGTTTCGCCAATGGGTCGGGGTCGAACTGAGCGCCGAGAACGGCAAACAAACTTTCGTACCGCGTGGGTTCCTCCATGGGGTTCTGACACTCGAGCCTGACACTGAGGTTATTTACAAGGTCTCAGACTACTTTGCGTTAGAATGCAGTCGAGCGGTTAGGTTCGATGACCCTGACCTCGCCATCGAGTGGCCGCTATCCGAGCCGCCGATCCTCTCGAAGAAAGACGCGACTGCGCCTTACCTGTCGGAGCTCGATAACCCCTTTCGTTTCATGGGAACGAATTGAAGATCCTCGTCACGGGCGGCGCTGGTTTCATCGGGTCCGCCGTGGTGCGCCTTGCGATTTCGCGCGGGCATCAGGTCGTGAACCTCGATGCGCTGACCTATGCTGCCTGTCTCGACAACGTGGCCTCGGTGGCCGATGCGCCGGGATACGCCTTCGAACAGGTCGATATCCGCGACAGGCCCGCGCTCGACCGCGTCCTGTCCGATCACCGCCCGGATGCGATCATGCATTTGGCCGCCGAAAGCCATGTCGACAGGTCCATCGACGGCCCCGCGACCTTCATCGAAACGAATGTCATGGGCACCTTCAACCTGCTCGAAGCGGCCAGATCGTATTGGGACGGGCAGGGGCGCGACCCGGCGTTCCGGTTTCACCACATCTCGACGGACGAGGTGTTCGGGTCGCTTGGCCCCGAGGGGCAGTTTACGGAAGAAACGCCGTATGACCCCCGGTCGCCTTATTCGGCGTCCAAAGCCTCGTCCGATCACCTCGTCCGCGCGTGGCACGAAACCTATGGTCTGCCGGTCGTTCTCACGAATTGCTCGAACAATTACGGCCCCTATCATTTCCCAGAGAAGCTGATCCCCATTGTCATCTTGAAAGCATTGGCGGGCGAGCCGATCCCGATCTACGGCGATGGGTCGAACGTGCGCGACTGGCTTTATGTCGAGGATCATGCCGACGCCTTGCTTCTGGTTCTCGAAAAGGGCGCGATTGGCCGCGGCTACAATATCGGCGGCGAAAACGAACGCTCGAACCTCGACCTCGTGCGCACGCTTTGCACGATTCTCGACCGGATGGCGCCGAAAGAGGGCAGCTACGGCGACCAGATCACCTTCGTCGCGGACCGCCCGGGCCACGATGCCCGCTATGCCATCGATCCGACCCGCATCCGGGACGAGCTGGGCTGGCGCCCCTCGGTGACGGTCGAGGAGGGGCTTGAAAAGACGGTGCGCTGGTATCTCGACAACCGCGACTGGTGGCAGGCGCTTCTGGATCGCGATGGGGTGGGACGACGGCTGGGAGCGGGCGTTTTTGAGCTTGGCGTGTGAACGTATATCCCATCCGCACCATCAACTCAGGACCGCAATTCTCAAGTGCTGACGCCTTGGACAGTCGACGTTGATGCCCATGAACTACGGCCGTCGTCGGGGGACAGAAAAGCTTGGGGAAGAAGGCAAGGTCAGCTAGGCGCGATGGCGGACCTATCGATGTCGCCTGTGGTCAAAGAGACCGGACTGGCACGGCCTTTGGGCTGCGCTGAAGCGAACCATTCTGCCGACATTGCGCCGTTGTGCAGCTTACCTGGCGCAGAACTCGCCATTTGATATCTGCGGCGTACCGGGGCAGATTATGATTGGGACTAGGTGCTCGGCATTTGAGCTTGGTTGGTATCCGGATTCGTGAGGCCGAAGAGGGCAGGCGGCGTGGGTTATGGTGTGAAGCTGAGGGTTTGGGGCGATTACGCATGCTTCACGCGACCGGAATTCAAGGTAGAAAGGGTGTCCTACGACGTCATGACGCCGTCTGCTGCCCGAGGAATACTTGAGGCCATTCATTGGAAGCCCGCAATTCGGTGGGTCGTAGATCGCATTGTGGTTTTGAACGAGATACGGTTCGAGTCTCTGCGGAAGACGGAAATCTCATCGAAAGTGTCGTGGAAGACGGCCCGTCGTGCCATGGCTTTGCAGGATCCAGCACTGGTCGCGCAAGACGCCTCCAGCCAAAGACAACAGCGCAGAGCCTTAGTGCTGCGAGATGTTGACTATGTGATTGAAGGGCATTTCGAGATGACCGGAAAGGCAAAGAACGACTCTGCCGCACAACACGCAGAAACGTTTCGTCGGCGTGCCCGAAAGGGGCAGTGTTTTCAGAGACCCAGCCTCGGATTGAGGGAGTTTGAAGCAAATTTCGATTTGATCGAAGAAACACCGATGTCTCAGGTCAGAGGCCGGCAGGATCTCGGTTGGATGTTATACGACCTTGACTATGCGCATGAGTGCCGAGCAGTTCTGTTTAAGGCCGAGTTGGTTGACGGTGTTCTGGATGTCGCGGCCGCACGTGTTGCCGGGGACCTGCGTTGACTGTGCTCTCCTCCTTGGCGAGACTTTACCAGCGCTTGCGAGCCGCCGGTGATGTACCTCCTTTTGGATATACGCGAGAACGCATCTCTTGGTCGCTCCGCATCGACGAGCACGGCATGCCAGTGCAGTTGATCGACAGAAGGCGAGTGATCGAAGACGGCAAAGTGCCTGTTCTGGAAGACGTACCGGCTGGAGAGCGGACGGCGGATATCAAACCAAAGTTGTTCTGGGATCGTGGGACATACGTTTTCGGAAGCGCAGGTACGTCTGCCGTGAAGAACGGCGAGGATCAGAACAATAGTACCAAACTTCGCTCGCGAACGGAGGCAGAGCACCAAGCATTTGTGGACTTTCACAGAAATGTTCTGAAAGGGGCCAGCGATCCAGCATTGATTGCATTTCGGCGGTTCGTGGACAGCTGGTCTCCTGAAATGTTCGCGCGGATGGGCTTTGATGAAAGTGCATTGACTTCGAATATCGTCTTCGAGGTTGATTTTGGCGAGGGACCACAGTTCATTCACGATCGACCAGAGGCGCGGGCGATCGTAGAGAGCCGGTCTTCAGGACCCCTTGGGACCTGTTTCGTGACAGGAGAAACCACGCCAATTGAAAGGCTTCACCCTCGCATAAAGGGCGTCTTGGGCACCAAGGGGTTTGGTGCCTCTTTGGTGTCTTTCGCTGAGCCGGTGTCAGAGTCCTTTGGGTTCAGGCAAAGCGAGAATGCGCCGATTTCTTCTTCGGCGGCCTTCACATCAGCCGCCGCGTTGAACAGCCTGCTCTCACGTGAGTCTCAAAACCGATTATTGCTGGGTCCCTGCTCAGTAGTGTTCTGGGCTGACACGGACTGCCCTATGGAGGCGGATGTCATTGAGCCCATGGTGCGAAAAGGTCTGAAGGGATCGAAAGAGTACACGTCCTCGCAGGCTGTGGATGATGATGTAGCCCAAATGTGGGAGCGAATGGGTTCTTTGACCACGCAGTGCCGGGATGTCGTTGTTTGCATACTCGTTCTGTCAGCAAACGCAGGTCGGCTTTCCGTTCAATACTGGTACAAGGCCAAGATTTCGGAATTCCTAGTTGCGTTGGAGAGCCTTCGAGCCGATCTCGCCCTAGACCAAGCGCATTGGTTAAAAGGCCCGGCCGCGAGGCCGCTTCTCTTTGCTAGCGCTGCACGTACAAACGGTCGGGTTAGAAGCGACGCGATCGGCCCCGCGCTCGTGACCGCCTTATTGCAGGGTGTTTTGAACAGGCGTGCGGTTCCCCGTTCGTTCGTGGCACGAACTCTTGCAAGCATCAGGGTTGATGGCGAAATCAGCGATCAACGTGCGGCGGTCTGCAAAGCTTATGTGAACCGCGAGAGTTCAAGTCATCCTTTGCCGAAGAAGCTATCGGACGAAATTGAGGATGTATCCTACAATCTAGGCCGGCTGTTCGCGGTGTTGGAAAGCGTTCAGCTTGTGAACAACTCGCGTTTGGGAAACTCATTCGTCGGGCAGGGGTTCGCGCGTGCAGCGGGGTCGCCCGCGGCCACGTTTCCGCGACTGATAACGGTAGCTCGAGCCAAACTGGATACCTTCGATGACGCGCGAGATAAAGCGCGTTTCTCGTGGGTCGAAACCGAGTTGAAGAACGTGATGGAGCGTTTGCCTAGCGATCTCCCAGCGCATCTGGCCCTCGAAGATCAGGCACGATTTGTAGTCGGATACTTCCAGCAAAGGTGGACCAAGCGTGACCGGATCGAAGGTGCTGCAAGCATTGAGGCATGACGAACGAGATGGACAGGAAAAATTGACTGCGCTCAAGAACCGATATGATTTCGTTTTCTTCTTTGACGTGACCAACGGAAATCCCAATGGGGACCCCGACGCCGGCAACATGCCGCGCTTGGACCCAGACACAAACCACGGACTGGTGTCCGACGTTGCGATAAAAAGAAAGGTCCGCGACTACGTGATGACCGCCCACGAGGGCGAGCCGGGACACGACATTTACCTGAAAAACAATATCGTGCTCAACGAACAGCACGAGAGAGCTTACAACGCTTTGGGTGTTGCGCCACGTGCCAAACCTACCCGCGGGGGGTTGGAAGAAACGATCCAATTGCAGAAATGGATGTGCGAGACCTTTTTCGACATCCGGACATTTGGCGCAGTGATGACTACAGAAGTGAATTGCGGTCAGGTGCGGGGGCCTGTTCAGATCACTTTCGCGCGGTCCGTAGAAGAAATCACGCCGATGGAGGTTTCAATAATCCGATCATCGGTCACAAACCGGAAGGATCGAAGCAAAGGACGGACGATGGGCCGTAAGTTCATTGTACCGTACGGGCTCTACTGTGCACATGGATTCGTTAACGCGAAACTGGCTGAAAAGACCGGATTTTCTGACGCGGACCTCACCCTGCTTTGGACGGCATTGCGCGATATGTTTGAGCTCGAGCGGTCCGCATCGCATGGGGAAATGGTCTCGCGCCAATTGATAGCGTTTCGACATGAAAGCGCGCTGGGCAATGGCCGGTCCCACGAATTGTTTGATCTCGTGAAAGTTGGCCGCCGTGTTGGCTCTGAAGTTAGGGACATAGGCGAGGCAAGAAAGTCGGCCGCAACTCCGGCCCGTGGTTTTGCCGACTACGAGGTCTCTGTCGATCGCGGCGCCGTTCCCGCAGGCGTTTCGGTTTTGGACGTGTTTTGAGTCTTGGTTAGCCAAACGCGACCTGAACCTGCGGCAAACGCGGAATTGCAAGGCAATGAGCGTCGGATCAATTGCGTTGCCGCACAACGATGTTTTTGGGAGAGTGCCGGGCTAGGTGCGAATTTTCAGTTGGCTTGGACGATCCCTCGGTCCGACTTGGCAACGACGAGCTTTCGGCCACACAAATCCCTCTTGGCCTGCGGTAGCCCTAGCCTTAACCTTGAGTCGTCGACTGCAGCAGCGGATGTGGATTGAAAGTGAATTCAGGGTGACTCTTCGTTCACGCGGTCTATATGGTCGTGTTGAAAGAGAAATGCACGGGGCCGGGGTCAGAGTTTGAGTGACTCCGGTCTTGTTCGCCGAAGTCGCCCAGTGATCTTGATTCATGCCAAGAACAGCGGAAGGGCGACGACCTTGGTCATATGAGGCGAGCTCGATGTCCAGTCAGTCGCGCTCATCAACTTCCGGGCCAATTGGATCAAGTCCTGAATGTGTCTTGGCGTCTTCCAGTGCAAAATCGACAAGCGCTACAAGTTTACGTGGAATGACCCGTCCAGCGAGCTGCGCAAGGCTGACTGTTTGGGATTCCCACGCATAATCCTGAAGAACTTGGACGAGTTCGCCAGACTGCACCTTGGCGAGGGCTGCGAACTCCGGCGTGTAGGCCAAGGCCACACCCTCCACGGCCAGATCAAGCACGGAGCGCGTCGAGTTCACTCGATATGCCACTTTGACCGGAACGGACCCCTCCTTGTCGTCCTGCTTGAAGTGCCACCGTCGCGTGCTTGGACGCGTAGAATCCCCCAGGCACGAATGCATGGAGAGGTCCGCAATGGAATGTGGCGTGCCGTGTTTGTCGAGATAGGACGGGCTTGCAAAGACGCCAAATTGAAACCGACCCAATAACCGAGTTTCAAGGAGCCGCGGGTCTGTACGCCCTATGATAAAGGCTAGATCTATGCCGTCCTCTGCAAGCTCTGCTGGTTTGTCCGAAAGTTTAAGGTCAACCATTATGCCAGGATACTGTCGCGTGAAGCGTCCCAAGAGGCCCGTGACATACGTCTCTCCGAACAAGATCGGCGCGGAGACACGAATGTCGCCGCTCATTTGATGCGCCTCTTCTGAAACCTCCGAAATCAAGTCATCGAAGTCATCCAACAGCTTTGGCGCGCGAGACAACAGAACTTCCCCAACTGGTGTCAGGCCGACGCGTCGGGTGGTTCGCTGAAACAGTCGAACGCCAAGCCTTTGCTCAAGTTCGGCGACGTATCTCGCGGGCAAACGGTGTGATACCCCGAGTTCTTCACCGGCGGCCGTGAACGACCCCGTCCGCGCGGTGGCAACGAAGGCTTTCAATTGATCAATTACGTCCACAGTGCCTGCCCCAAACGATCGCCGATTAGGAATACAACGTCCGAAATTCTGCCAGCCGACGCAAGATGTTAACCGATCACATCCGGCCTCTGGCGAATTGCAATGCCAATGCCCGTCAGAGGCAAATTCGATCCCGGCCTCGACGGCCGACCTGTTCCTTGCCTTTGTTGGCCAAACGCAAGACGCTCAGGCTCGCAAGTGATATGATGGCTTCTCGCAGATCGTCATCGCGTGCGCGAGCCTATCTGCTGCGTAGTAGATACCTGTGCGAGAGCCAACGCACGACACCAAGTGTGAATGGTTCCGAATAACCTCGGATTGCTCAAAAGGACTTCTGGGACGTTTTTGAAACATCGGAAGCCCCAATCATGCGCTAGAGGCGCAAGAAAATCCACAGAGGGTTACGCCTTCAAGTGGCTTGTTCAATTGAGGCGCGAATCCCGACGCGTCATGCGTAGCTAAACCCGGCCCGCAGCCAGCGGGCACCGTGCGCGACTGCAGGACAGTTGGGGGACGTGGCTCCTTTCAAGGGGCCACGCCCGGAATTCAGAAACTGTAGCCGACGCCCAGTTTGAAGTCGGTGCGAGAGCGCGTCATGCCTGCGCCCATGACCCGCACAACCTCGCCGCGCACAAGATAACGATCCGCGATGGCGTATTCCGCCCCGGCCCCGAAATCATAGATGAAGCCGACACCGCTGGACATGAAGCCAACACCGCCTTTGGCATAGAACATAAAGTCCGAAGTCGGCATGTATCCAGCGCGGGCATTCAAAAGCCCGGTAAAGGCCGACCCTGCCGGCGCGACCACGGTCGTCGTCCAGTCGTACTGCAGCTCTGCTTCAGCGCCGAGCACAAAGCCGTTGCCGACCCCGTAATTGTATCCGGCCCAAACCCCGACCGCCCCATCAATTGCGGGTGTCGAGAAGTCGTTTTGAACGAAGGCGCCGAGATAGAAGCCGTCAAGCGACTGCGCGGCGGCATTAGTGCCGGCCACGGCACCGGTCACCGCAAAGGCGGCCGCGACCGCATATGTCTTGAGTGTACTGCCCATTTTTTTACTCCTTTCGGTCAGATGCAGGAGTCCTACGTCTGTCAAGGCAATTATGAACAATTCTTCGGTTCGAAGCAAAGCAATCGAGGGCTTACCCGCGGCTTCGATGCAAAAAGGGCGATTTTAGACCACAATTGTGGCGCGAAAACATCGCTTCGATCGACATTGTGCCAATTCAGCTATCAGATGAAGCGAAACGCGGGCACGGTTACAACGACAGGAACGCCGCAAAGTCCTGCCTATGTATCGAGTGGCCATCCTCGCTGTGTCCAGCGACCCATGCTGGTCGCAGCGACCGAGCGCGACAAAGAGCGCCTTTGATGCTGGGTCCATGACCGTTTGACGGGCGTGCAATACATGGCCAATGCATTGGGCAAACCAGAACGCCGTGTCTCCACCCGTCTCACGCGAAGCAGCGGTGGTCAATTCAACGACGGGCTTGGCGAGGAGGCCTCACTCAGTCAAACCGATAGGTGATACCGAAACCCGGAGCAAAGATTCCGCCGCCAGCGCCGCCACGCGCTGGGACATAGCGAGCGCCAACAAAGGCCGAAACCGCGCTGTCCGGCACATCCCAAAGAACACCAAATTTCGAGATCGCGCCCGCGCGCCAAGGGCCGATGAGAGACCGTGCAGGAAGATGACCCTTGTAACCATATATGAAGCCGGCATCCAGACCGGCAAACACGCCAAAGTTGCCGAGCACATCGGGCCGATACTGAGCCTCAAAACTCACACCCAGCGAGAATGCTTGCGTGTTGAAGCTGTTATCAAACGCCATTGCGCCCCATCCAACAACGAGATCAAGATCGGGGCCCAACGTATATGCGGAACTGCAACTGATTTGTCGCGCATTCGCTTCCTCATTTCCGATATTGTTGGCAGGAGACCTTATGTGAAGAAACCGGTTGTAATACTCGAGCGTGACTTGATCGCAGAATCTGAAAGGATCCGCCGTCGCAGAGCGCGGAACAGATACGCCGGCGAGAAGGCAGGCGAGACAAAACAAGAGTGCGGTCAAGGGCATCGCAGCATCAGAACCATGTTTTTGGGAGGGTCTCATCAACGGTCACATCCCATTGTAGAAGGTCGATTTCTGAACTGAACACGGCCAATCGGTCCAAATGGATGTCGCAATGTCGCTAGGGCCTGGCGCCAGAGGCAAGTGGGCGAAGTTCTTATGCGAATCAATCGGTCACGTAACATGTCAGGAGTAGTAGCCTGACCGGTAATATCCATAGCCGCCGTAGTCTTTCCCGTACCCATATTTCTTCATCTTACGGGTATCAATGCGATTGAGGGCAAACCCGTCGATCCGTTGGCCAGCCACATCGAACTGTCGCAATGCCTCTCTTACTTGTTGATGGGACGTGCTGTTCCACTGAACAACCAAGAGGGTTGCATCCGCATGCTTTGCCAACAATCGCGCGTCAGACACGAGCAGGACCGGCGGACTGTCGATCAAGATGAAATCATACGTCTCGCGCAGTGCACGCATCATGTCGCGGAACCGGTCGGAGGAAAAAGCATCACTCGAATTCGTTGACAATTTGCCCGCAGCCAGAAGGTCGAGGCCTAGATCCGGGACCGCGACGATGACCTCGTCGACCGGCTTGCCGTCGACGAGAACATCAGACAGGCCGCCGACATCGCCTTTGAGCCCGAACGCGCCAAAGATCTGCCGGCGCGCGTCTCCCTCGATGAGCAGCACCTTCTTCCCAAGGCTTGCCATGTTTTGACCGAGCGCAATGGAAAGGGTGGATTTACCCTCGCCTGGCAGAGCCGAAGTGCACATGATGACTTGCGGCGGATGATCGATGTTTGACATCAGGACCGAGGTGCGAAGATTGCGAATGGCTTCTGTCTGTGCAGACGTTGCGTTTGTCTTAAGGTATTTGAGAGTATCTTCTCTAGTTTTGCCCGGGATCAACGGAATTTGCCCAAAAACGGGGCGTCCGGAGAGACGCTCGAGCTCTTCAACGGTCCGGAAATTCTTGGTCACCATCTCGCGCAACAGCACCAGGCCTGCGCCGGTCGCAAGGCCTAAGATGATACCCAAGGCGAGTGTACGACGCTTGTTTGGCGACGAAGGATTTCGAGGAACCGGGGCGTAAGACAACACACGGCTGTCGGGTTGCTGAATGCCTTGCTGTACCGATGTCTCTTTCAAACGCGTCAGAAAGTAGGTGTAGATCGCGCGCGCGGCTTCGAGTTCTCGTTCAAGCTGTTGGAACCGGACCAAATCGGAGGATTGTACCTCGTACTGTGCCTCTTGATCGGACAGCGATCTCGAAAAGGCCGCAATACGGGTTTCAATTTGCGCAATCTGGGCTCTGACGTCATCCAACGCCTCAGAGCTTTGGTCGGGCCCAACCTCGCCGGACGGCGGATCGGAGGGGTCTGCCGCGCTCTCAGCGCGGGCAAGCTGGGTCTCAAGCCGGTTTTTTTGGGCTTCGAGTTCCAAAATGCGGGCCCGGGTCTCCTTGATACGAAGGTTATAGGCTTCGAGCGCTTCGGCGGAAACCAGCGTGGTGTTTGCGGAAAAGGCCTTGAACGCGCTTTCGGCGGCTTCCAGTTCGATCTGGAGTTGCTCCACCCGCTCGCTCAGCCAACTGGTCGCCCGTTGCGTGGCCTCAGCCTTCCAACGAATCTGATCCTCTGTGTAAAGGTCCGCCAAGGAATTAACGAGATCCGCGGAAAGCTGTGGGTCCGGTGTCACGGCCTGCAATTGGAACGCGTAACTCGAACGCACGTTCGACACGGAAACCCGGCTGAGGACCCGGTCTACCATGATGTCACGCGCCGCGTCATCGGAGAGGCCAGGACCCTCGCGCGTCATATTGGGATTGAATCGAGGATCGTCGGAAAGCCCCATGTCGTCAATGAGTTGCTGCGCAAGCGACCGCGAGCGTAGAACTTCGATTTCCGTTGCAATCGAAGCGCTGCTGTTGCTCACGCCCGTTGTCACGCTTTGAAGATCAACGACACTTTCTTCGCGGTTCTCCAAAGAAACCACGGCCCGAGCCGTGAAAAGTGGCGTTACATAGTGATCGACATAGAGCCACGCGGCGCCGCCAAACAGGAGGGCAAACGCCAACACGATCCATTTGCCACCCCAAAGGACAGAGGCGATCTGCAACAGATCGATTTCGTCATCCGCATGTTCGCCCTGCGTCTGGGTCCAGTTTGACGGCATGACCTCTTTCACCTGACGACCTCATCTTTGTCTGTCAGGCTACGTATCCCGTGTTGACGCCGGCTTGTCTAGCCGAACGGCCTCACAATTAGGCGCAGTGCGCCCGTCAGCGGCCTTCCCGTGCGACAAGGGACACAAGTGTAAGCCAGGTAATCTGGGCGTCGAGCAGGAAGGACGCCCGTCGCACATAGACCAGATCTCTTTGCGCTTTGGCAGAGGTCTGCGCCAACCCCTCGGCATAGCCAAGAGTCACTTGCGCCAGACCGCTGATACCGGGTCGGACCGCAAATCGTCCTGCGTAGTGCGGCACATGGTCAATGTAGAACTCGGCATGCTCGAGCTGATCGGGTCTGGGGCCGATGAAGCTCATCTCGCCGCGCAAAATGTTGAGGATTTGCGGCAACTCATCAAACCGAGACTGCCGCAGCCAGGCGCCCAGTGCGCCGATGCGGTGGGCATCAAGCGCCTCTGTCGCGTGACGCTCCCCCAAGCCATCCGCCGACATCGTACGGAATTTGTAGATCCGAAACGGCACGCCGTGCTTGCCGAGCCGATCCTGAGTGAACATCAAGGGACCCGGGTTGAACCGCGGATTGAGTAAAAGCAGGCCTGTGGCAATGAGCCCGACGAACGGCAGCAAGATAATTGAAAGCCCTAGATCCATAAATAGCTTCAAGGCGAGGTAGGCCTTTTGCTTGATCGGCTTTTGCCCGGTAGCATCGCGCCAAGAGGACCGACCACGCTTTTGGGATTGGCTGAGTCCCGCCTGGATTTCCTGCGCTGAACGTAAAATGTAATCTAACAAAACTTTCCCCCTATAATCCTTCCGCGCTAAAAAACACGCAATGAGAGCACCCTAAGGTGAGTCCATAAGGTCCTGCAATCTCTCAATAAGGAGGGGGTGGTATAATGCATTTTGCCGTGCCAGCGAGACGACCACCTTGTACCTGACGCGTTTTCGCGCTCTGTTGCGTGCGCGCTGACGAGACAGGCGGGCCATGTGCGCCGTCGAGCCATATCCAGTAAAGGAGATCCCAGTGAAGGTAACCGTTGTGACCGCGGTCTGGAATGCGGCGGAGACCATATCGGACGCACTGGAAAGCGTGCTCACCCAGGACCACCCGGACATTGAGCTACTCGTCATGGATGGGGGGTCGACCGATGGGACCCAGGATCGCGTGGGCGCGTTTCAGGATCCACGCCTGCGCATGGTTTCCGAGCCCGACAAGGGCATTTACGACGCGCTGAACAAGGGGTTGGCCGCCGCGACGGGCGACATCATCGGCTTTGTGCATGCTGACGATATGCTTGCCGGGCCCGCAGTGCTGTCTACTATCCTTCGTGCCTTTGAAGAAACAGGCTGTGATCTCACCTACGGCGATCTTGATTATGTGTCCGCAGCCGACACAGTACGGATCATTCGACATTGGCAGGCGGGCGACTATTCGAGGGGGAAGTTGTCCAGAGGATGGATGCCGCCGCATCCAACGGTCTACGCGCGGCGCGCTCTGTATGAGCGCATCGGCCCCTACAACACCTCCTATCGAATCGCCGCAGATTACGATGCGATCTTGCGCATGTTCAGCGCGGACGATGTCCGCGCCACATACATCCCCGAGACCCTCGTAAAGATGCGCATGGGGGGGGTGAGCAACCGAAATTTCACGGAGATTCGGCGCAAATCCCGCGAAGATCTGCGGGCCGTGCGGGAGAATGGTGTGGGCGGCGCGGCGACGATCGCAGCCAAGAACTTGCGCAAACTGCCGCAGTTCTTCCTGCGCTGACATCAAACGAGCGGCCAAATCCTCACTCCGGTTTTAGCCCCAACTGAGTGCGGTCCAGTTTGAGGCGATGGTGTTGTCCCGCGACCTCTAGGAGCACGGCCACGCGCCCATCCGGATGCGCGCGTTCCACCCGGGCGATGAAGTCCGCGAAGGGCCCATGCGCAATCCGGACGCGGCTCCCCACTGGCAGGTCATTGGCTGGCGTGTCAGGCGGTTCATCCCCGACGCAAAAGGCGCGCAGCGCCTTGACCAGATCATCGGGCACACGCGCAGGGCGGCCGGCGACGACGACTCGCCGCAACACTCCGATGGTATGGCCAATGGCGCTTGGCGGCGCAGACCCGGGCGCCTCGCGCACGAAGAGGTACCCGGGAAACAAGGGGCGTTGGCGCGAGACGAATCGCGGCCCCCGGCGTTGCGTGACGCGGGTCATCGGAAGGAACACGTCAAACCCTTGCCGGGTCAAATGCCGCTCCGCAATCAAATGACTGTTGGCCTTGGTCTGCGCCAGATACCAATCTCCCATTGTCATCTGTTCACTCATCACACAGGGTCCTCCTACAGCGCGTTCAGGCCTGTCGGCGCCACCCATGAAACATGTGAGACGGACGGCGGCAACTGGCGACGTCGCACGCGCAGAAAATCCATTGTAATTCGGCCAGAGACAGATATCGTTCACGCATGAGCGATCTGTGCTGGGCTCGAAAGAACGCACCGGAGGATCAGGCCTGAGGCCGGTTCTTCTGCGGTAGCCGTGGCAAAACGTGATGACATTCTGCGTGAAGATGCGCGCTTCAGAATTCTCCGTCTTCTGTCGGACAACCCGGAAATGAGCCAGCGTGAAATCGCGAGCAGTGTGGGCATCAGCCATGGGGCGACCAACTATCTGCTCAAAGCCCTGGTCGAAAAGGGTCACGTGAAACTCGCCAATTTCCAGGCCGCCGCGGACAAGCGCCGCTACGCCTACGTTCTGACCCCACGCGGACTGGCCGCGAAGGCTGAGCTCACCCGCAAGTTCCTGGTCCGCAAGCGCGCCGAATTCGACGCCTTGCAAAGCGAGATTGAGGCACTGGAGGCCGACATGGGCGACGCGAAGGGCGACAAGGTGTGAGGTTGGCATCCAAAACCACGGGAGTTTGCCTTATCGGCGGTTTGGGGTTTTTATCGTCTATAAAAAGTAGGGACTTTGCGGCGGTTCTGACATGATGTGGCAGGAAACACGCAGATCGGATTTGGTGAGGTTCGTTGGCTTGATCGGGGTCGGGTCGAGGGTATCGTTGGGCGCAACGAAACCTGACAGGCAGTGGGTCGACACTTTGCAGGGAATAGACACACAAGCCCGGAATTGTCGCAGCGCAGCATGTCGCGATGATCGGGGAGACTTGGCGCGAGTGCAAAATCGCGTTGATCGAGGAATCGCGGGCTTCTGGCATTCAGCTCTGCACAGTCTACTTCGGCTGTCGCGGGGGGTGCTAAAGAGCGTCGGGACCGCGATTGTGCTGTGCTGCGCAATGTCCGCCCCGGCCAAAGCGGCCGAGGGCTACACTTGGTCTCACCCGATGCCAAAACGTGAGATCACGTCGCGCGGCCTGTTTGGCCCGATTGTCTTCTCGGACACGAATGAAACACGACCAGAAAAAGCCGCGCGGGTTCTGGATACGGCGATCACGACCATCCCGTCCGATCTCGGTGGGATTGCGACGTTTCCAATCGACAATTTTGCAGTGACGGCCGCGTCAGTCGCCGGCGTCGGAGCCCTCATGCTCGTCGATCGTCAGACCACCGCGTTTTGGCAGGACAGCATCGAACCGGTGTTCCAGAACTTCAAACTGCCAAGGTTGGCGCGCGCGGGGCCATCTTGGTTAAGCACCGAAAGTCAGTGGTTGTTGGCGGGTGTGTCGGCAACCTACGCGTTTGGATTGCTGGCGAATGATGAAAAGGCGCAGGCTGCCGCAACCTTGTCCGCAAAGGCCATCGCGTACTCGTACATGACGTCACAGTTGGTCCTGAAGCCACTCTTGGGTCGAAATCGGCCTGTGGACGGCTTGTCGTCCTTTGTGGGTGATCCGGGTGATTTCACAACCAACCCGTTCGATTTTGGAAATCGTCGGGGCATTCCATTTCGACCCGCGGCTTTTGGGACCGCGATGCCATCGTTCCACGTAACACACTATTTCGCCGTCGCACGCGTCTACTCGGGTGTCTATGATAATTCGCCTTGGCCGTATGCTGTGGCAGGTTTGTTGACCGTCTCAAATATTTCCGGCCATAATCATTGGGTGTCCGATATGGTTGCCGGCGGGCTGATTGGCTTCGCCATAGGATCTGTTGTGTTGAACAACTATGATGAGCGTCGCGCTGGCGAGTTTGACCTTATACCCTCGGTGTCGTCCCGTGGCGTCGGGCTTACCGCGTCCATGAAGTTTTAGTTGGTGGCCGAATATTTCAGGGAGTGCGGTGTCGGGTTACAGCCCAGCAGACACAACAGTGCCGAGATCATTCAGCAAGCAGGCGTTTCAAGGTTTTGGCGAATAGTCTTATCACCATTTGTTTCAAATCGTCAGAATATAACGGTACCAAAGATGACTTGCGGTAGAATCCACCCTCGCGCTCGGCCGGTGAAGGTGCCCTGTCGTTTGCCACGAATGATACGTGAACGCACTACGCTTAACCAAAGCCTCAGATGTGACCCGGCCGTACCAGTCCTCTCAAACGATACGCAGAGACTGACCCACTCCAAAACATGAACTATCATACAAAAAAAATTGCCGACTTGCGGCTGGGTCTATTTCGAAAGCCCGAGATTTCAGGCAACCGTAGCATGCCTTGGAGGATTGCTTGGTACCTAGTGAACCGAATGTTTTTTCAATCGGCGATCATGGGTCTGATACCGAGTCGCGCGAAGGCGGTTGTCCTAAGAGGTTTTGGCGCCAAAATAGGGGAAGGTTTGGTCTGCAAGCCGCGCGTGACGATCAAGTATCCATGGTTCCTGGAGTTGGGAGACCATGTCTGGTTGGGTGAAATGGTCTGGATCGATAACAGTTGTCTGGTACGAATTGGTGACAACTGTTGCATTAGCCAAGGTGCCTACATTTTTACGGGCAACCACGACTGGTCCGATCCGGCCTTTTCGTTCTTCGCGCGCCCTGTCACACTTGGAAATGGCGTATGGGTGACGGCTTTCAATCGACTTGGGCCCGGCGCAGACATACCGACAGGCCATGCTGTGCTCTCCGGGCAAAGCAGCACATCGATTCAGCGAGATGCCTGATCAAAGCAAAATTGCAATACAATGCAGCCTCCTGTCGCGTCGCGGTGGCGGATTGCCGGCAGCTGTTCTCCCAATATCGAAGCGCCTTGGTCATGAGGCTTTCCTCGTCACCAATGATGCCCCGGAAGAAACACCAGCCGAAATGGTATGCAAAGTCCGGTCTTTCGGACCGTTCTCGACAGCATCTCGGACATTGAATGCAAACGGGGCGCGCCTCGTGCATACGCATGGCCTTTGGACAAATCTTTCGGTGGCAGCCGTTCGATGGCGGAAGAAGACGGGGAGCCCGACGATCGTATCGCCTCATGGAATGCTCGATTTTTGGGCTTTGCGACAGGGACAACGCAAGAAAGATATTGCGCTACGGCTTTTGGAGCGTGCTCACATGAATGGCTCGGCCGCCGTCCATGCGCTGAATGTGGCCGAGGCTGAGGCCATACGGGCATCAGGGGTCCGTGCGCCCGTCGCCATCATTCCCAATGGAATCGATCCGGTACCGGAAGAGACCTACGTACCGCCGAATTGGGCGCGTCGCCCGACTTTGCTTTTTCTGGGCCGGCTCCATTCCAAGAAGGGCCTATCCGAACTCATAGATGCATGGACAAAAGCCCATCCGTCACTGCCTGATTGGCAGCTTGCAATCGCTGGCTGGGATGACGGTCCGAACCAGTTCAGGCAGCAGGCTGCACAATCCAATGCGCCAATCACCTTCCTGGGCCCTCTGTATGGTAGCGAAAAATCTTCCGCTTTGGCCCATTGCTCAGCCTTCGTGCTGCCTTCATTCTCTGAAGGCTTGCCGATCACCGTCTTAGAGGCCTGGTCGCATGGAAAACCGGTCCTCATGACAGAAGCCTGCAATCTGGACGACGCGTTTCGGGCTGGGGCTGCAATAAAGGTAACGACGGATTCGGACGCGCTTGCAAAGGCCCTGATTGAGACGCTGCGAGACCTCCCGCACTTGAACTCTATTGGGGAAGCCGGCCGCAGGTTGGCAGAAGCGAAATATACCTGGGATGCCATCGCACATCGTTTTCGGGCTCTTTATGCCTTTGCGCTAGGTGAAACGGAAAGCTGCGCTGACATTTGGGCTTAGGTAGATCGCAATTCGTCAAACGGCAGAGTACTGAGGTTTCTTAGAAACCATGTGATGCCCGGTTTGATGGAGCAGTGAGCTCCTTAGAAACCTCATCAATGGTTTCAGGCTCTTATGTTTGCTGTGGCTAATTGTGGCAACAGATACTCGAGCTTCCAGAACCAAATGACGAACGAAATTCCGTTAAGAACTGGTGCAAATCGGTGGCGAACGAAACAATCCGATTGCCGCGCTCAGGCGACGCTCGAATGACCTTTAGACGCACTATTGGCGCTGCTAAGGGTTCTTTCTTCGTAGCGATAACCCAGCGGTCTCAAAGGCTATTCGACGCCGACTTGGTTGTTGGCTCCCGTCAAGGTATCTGAAGTGTCGTCGTCTGATCCGAAGCATATCGACGTGCCGCACACCCGCGTGGCCTTCGCTATGGTCGGGGATGTGACGAACCCAGGCGTGGCGAGCGGCACGCCTTATTTCGCCCTCCAACATGCGGCGCGGCAAGGGTGGTCAGTGCGCGGTCTACGTTTGTCAACTGATGGAAGAAACTGGGCGAGGCGTCGCCTGCTTTGGAACCTACGCCAGAAACTAGCGAGCGGGGCGAGCGGGGGCTACCAGTACAGCGATGAGTTTCTGGACCAGCTTTGGAAACTCGATCCGCCTATGCCGGGTGAAGACATTATCAACATGTTCCAGCTTTATCCGCGCCGCATCGTTGAGCGTCACGACGGACGGTTGTTCTTCTTCGTCGACCAGACCCTGAAACAGATGTTTGAAACCTATGGCCTCGGCTTGCCTGACAAAGTCATGCATGACGCGATTGGGCGAGAACGGGATCAGTACCAGAAGGCAACTACAGTGTTCACGCAAAGCTCCTACGCGGCGCGAAGCGTCGTCGAGGACTATGGGATTGCGCCCGAAAAGGTCCAAGCAGTCGTTTGTGGTGCGAACCTCGATCCGGACGTGCTGGATGCCTGGGAAGCACAAGACCATCCGCCGCACGACCCGGGGCCTCTCCGTCTTGTTTTCGTGGGGAAAGACTGGCAGCGAAAAGGGCTTGACCGGTTGATCGCCGGGATGGAAGTCGCACGTAGCCAAGGGGCAGAGATTGATCTACGCGTAATCGGTGTTGCGCGCGAAGACGTGCCAAAGACCCTTGCGCAGGTGTCTGGGATCGAGTGGATCGGGTTCGTCGATAAGCGCCGTGAAACCGGCCGATTCGTGGACCTTCTGGCAACATGCGATGTAGGATGCCTGCTCTCGAGAGCTGAAGCGGGCGGTATGTCTCTGCGCGAATTCTGTCGCTTGGGTCTGGTAACCCTCGCACCCGACGTGGGCGGGTCGCCGGAATACGTGACTCATGGGTCGGGTCACTTGGTCAAACCTGACGCGGGGCCTGAGACGATCGGCACCATCTTGTTAGGGCTTGCCACGGATAAGACACTATTGGATCGGCAAAGGAAAATAGCTTGGAGCGAGCGGATACAGGCGTCATGGGACCTACCAATCCGTTTGATCGGCCGCCGTCTCGCAGAATAGTGGAACGATGGACCCAAATCAATGAGAGGCAATTTGAATGAAGCAACACGTACCATATCGTGTTAAGGTGATCGCGCGAAATATCCTTGATCGCGCTCGCTACGAAGACAGCGCAATAACTCGTCACGAAACAGCGACATTTCTGAAAAAGGCATTTGCGGCTGTCCAATTCAACGGAATCGAGGGCGACTATGTCGAATTCGGGACCGGTGAGTGCTTTTCATTTTCGGTGGCATCCCGAGCCAATGCGCGTTCATCGCGTCCGCAGCGCAAGCTTTGGGGATTTGATAGCTTTGAGGGCTTGCCTGAGGAAGAGTCTGAGCGTGATGCGCATAGGGCTTGGGTGAAAGGCGAGATGGCGATAGGCATTGAGCGGTTTCATAGGCTCTGTAAGCGGAAGGGTGTTCGAAACTATGAGCTAGTTCCGGGCTTTTACGATGTGTCTCTCCCTAAGCTCGGCGCTGACTTTTTGCCTCGCGGTAAAATCGCGATCGCTTATGTTGATTGTGATCTTTATTCATCGACTAAGTGCGTCCTTGAATTCCTCAGGCCGCGTCTTCAGGGTGGCATGATTTTGGCTTTCGATGATTTTTTCAACTTCAACCACACGGGCATCTCTGGTGAAAAACGGGCGTTTTCTGAATTCGCAAGCATCACTTCCGAAAATTTTTCGTTTCAGCCGTATATACAATACGCCTACGCTGGAATGAGCTATATTGTCGAAGATCTTCATACGGATTGAAGAATGGATCGGCCTCGGAAAGTGAGCGTTATCCAGCCGGGCGCGCGTCTACATTACGCCATGCCGCGCGTATTTGCCGAAGCAGGCTTGCTGGAGCGACTATACACCGACCTTCATGCCGATCATATCTGGTTGCGAGGAATGGAGGCGATATTGCCAGCACGCGCCATTCCCAAGGCGGTACGGCGCCTTTTTGGGCGGCGCCTCCCTGCTGGCTTACCGCGATCGTTGGTCCATGACCGAGCCTTGGAATCCGTTCTGCGCACGGCTGGTGAGATGGTAGGCGTCGGTAGCGGGCAGAGCCGCGTTACAGAGGGCCTGCTGCGGGACCTTGAAGCCGCACCACTGGGTGAAGGCGACGTGGTCTATACGGTGATCGTCAATGAAGATTTGGAAGTCATGCAACGACTGAAGGACCGCGGCGTGAAGATCGTGCATGAATGCATTTTAGGGCCGGACGTAGGGCTTTTGCTCTTGGAGGAACACTCACGCTTTCCCGATTTGGGTCCTGCGCCGGACAAGTCGGAGATCGAACAGGGCCGTGCACGTGACGCTCGCAAGTACGCCGTGGCGGATTTGACGCTTGTCCCCTCGGTCTTCACCGAAACTGCAGTGCGCGAGCTGGCTCCGAAAGAGGTTTGCGTTGCGCGCGTCCCTTACGGGTTCTCACTAGACTCCTTTTCAGGAAGGCCAGACGTAGAAGCGGAACAGGGAAGAGCCTTGGCCGTAGGCTCTGTCGGACGTCGAAAAGGACATCCCGATCTCGCCGCTGCGGCCAGGCTGCTCGCGGCGCGTGGCTCGCACGTACATGTTCGTGTGGTCGGCCCAGTCGAGGACACAGTTTTGCGCCATCCAGCAATGTGTGGGCCGACCTATGTGGGCCAGGTGCCAAGATCCCTTGTCGCGAATGAGTACGCGAAGGCGGATTTCTTCGTTCTGCCGACGATCTGCGATAGTTTCGGAATTGTCATTGTGGAGGCCATGGCGGCGGGACTGCCCGTCATTACCACGCCGAACTGTGGCGATATTGTCCGCGACGGTATCGACGGGTTTATAGTGCCGATCCGCGATCCGGAGACATTGGCGGCAAGGATGGAAGAACTATCAGAGGACCGCGGAATGCGTGCGCAAATGTCCGCCGCAGCAAGAGAGCGAGCTATGGAATTTAGCCAAGAAGCCTATGCAAAACGCCTCTTGCACGCGGTTCGAGCGTTGGACGCAACCTTCCAAAATAAGGTTATAGGATAACTGCGCATGCTCGTAAGTGATCTGTATATATTGACGATTGTATTTTTCTTGGCCGTTTGGGGGCAGGCTTGGAGAAAGTTTCGTGATCCATTTCACCCATTGATCTTCCTGATGCCACAGTTTGCCTTTCTCTACGGATTCATGCCGTACAGTTTATACAGGGAAGATCCTCAAAGGTTCCTTCTCTGGGTTGGAGGCGATGATGTCTATAGATATCAGTCAATATCTATTGGATTGGTATTGTGTCTGGTTGCTGGGGTAAGCTACGGTAGCCGAAGATTGACCCGATCCAAGGTTCGCTGGCAAACGGTGCAGCTACACGGAGAGAAGGCCATCCGATTGGTTGGATTGGCTCTTGGTCTGGTTGGGTGGGTGGCCTGGCTTTACATCGTGAGGGCTTCAGGTGGCTTTGAAGGAGCGTATGGGTCCGCGTATGGCGGTGGCTGGGTGCCAAACGGGTACATACGCGAGATGCGGTTTGTAGGTCTTGGCGGAGCACTTCTAATTTTCTTGCCTAGAGTAGGGCGTGGCATGCGTTTGTTAGATTGGCTAATGGTCGCAATGTGTGTTGCGCCAACACTTAGCCACGCCATCTTAGGAGCACGACGTGGCCCAGCACTTCTCTCGCTTGTCGTTCTGGTGGGTGGATATATATATTTTATGCGGAAGAGAGTTTCGGTCATCCTGGTCGCAGGTGGAGGAATGTTGGCTGGATCTTTGATGCTGTTTTTGGTTGCAAACAGGAATTCACTATACCTTGGCTCAAAGGCGGTCAATTTTTCCAGTCCGTTGGAGCATATGAACCGCTGGGTGTCCAACGAGTACCTTATCGGCGGGGCTGCGGTACGATATGCAGATCAGTATGGGGCTTTCTATGGTGCGCGGGAGTTAATTTGGCTTATTGGACGGTTCTTGCCGCGGTCCGTGTGGCCTGATGTGTATGTGCAGTTGCCGCAGCTGTTGGGTGTTGAAGTGGACTTGCGCAAGAACGGTGGCGTGAGTCGCGAGGGCATAGCTTCAGTTGCAAATTTTGAACCCAGCGTGGGGGCTGCAGAGGCATTTACGGGGAGCTTGTGGATGGAGTTTGGTGCCGCCTCATTCATTGTCGCCTTTTTGATCGGTCTATTTTACGTAAGAGTATGGAAAGCCGCGAGGTCCAGCATTTCTGCGCGGTTGATTTATTTGTTCATGGTCGCACTTTCTGTTTACTTGGTTATGCAGTCAATCGACCCATGGCTCTACCGACTGATCCTATTTGGGCTACCGGTGGTTCTTGTTGCTCGCATATTAGATCGGCGAGGTGGGCGCCTTAGCCGGACCGCTGTGGTGGGTCGGAGTCGAGAATCCCAAGTGTACACTTCTCCTCTGAAGCCCGATTTTCGGTTCACTTATGAAAGGATTGAGGATGAGTGAGAAACGGCAGAAGATATTAGCCGGACCTTTTCGCGGAGCGACGACATATCTTGATTGGCGGCGCTCCAAGCGCAAGGTCTTTGGGGTTTATGAGCATGTGTTGAATAATTGGATGACAGAGAAGATTGGCAAGCACGACACATTTTTTGATGTAGGTGCTAATAATGGCTATCACACTTATGGCTTTGCCTGGGCGGCCAAGAAGGCTGGGCACAGGCGGCCTGTTGTAGTGGCTGTGGAGCCGACAGTTAAAGAGCAGCTTCGTGAGCCGATGACATGGAACGAATACACTGGCTGCGATATCCAGTTGGTCGAGAAACTGTGCGGTACCGTCACGGACGATGCGACGATCTCTCTACCTGACCTGCTCGCGGGGCACGATGCCGGTTTGGTGAAAATCGATATTGAAGGTGCGGAGGAACTGCTGTTTGATGAGTGTCCCGAGCTTGCGGAGAACGTCAACTTCGACTGGTGTATCGAGATTCATGGGGATGACCTCATTCCCAAATTGGCAGGTGTCTTTTGTGATGCGGGAAGAAGTTTCTTATTGCAGGAATTAAGGCCATTGCCATTTATCGGTTTGGAAGCTCGGGCGATTCACACGACATGGTTGACCACTATCTAAATCGAAGAATAGCAGTCATCATCCATCGTATCGGACCGTATCACGCGGCCCGTATGCGTGCGCTGCAGCAGAAGACCGGTGCAGTGCTTGCGCTGGAAACCTGCGGGCGGGATCTGACTTACGATTGGGAGGTCGTTACCAAGAGCGACAAATTTGAGCGCGTGACGCTGTTCGCCCGAGAGGAAGAGATCACCGCTAGAGTTCTCGGCCCTGCACTCCGCCGAACCTTGAGCGACTGGCGCCCCGATTTGGTCGCTGTGCCCGGCTGGGGTGACGCGGCGGCGCTCTATGCGCTCGACTGGGCGCATCGCCATAGCGTCCCGGCGATCCTCATGTCCGACAGCCGTGCCGGGGATTCCCCGCGCAGTCGCCTGTCCGAGGCGGTCAAGCAGCTCGTCGTGCGCAGCTCCGCAGGGGGCCTGGTGGCCGGGCAGGGGCATGCCACCTATCTTCAGGCGCTGGGCATGGACGGCGCGCGCATCGCCACCGGCTATGACGTGGTCGACAATGCGCATTTCACCAATGGTGCTGAGGTGGCCCGCTCCGATCCCGGCGTGCGGGGTCGGCTGGGCCTGCCCGACCGCTACATCCTGTCGATTGGCCGACTGGTCCCGAAAAAGAACCTGTCCGCGCTGATCGCCGCCCATGCGGCCGCGCGCGACAAGCGCCCTGAGACGCCTGACCTGCTGCTTGTGGGCAGCGGCCCGGAGGAAGCAGCGCTACGCGCACAGGCGGGCGAAGGCGTCGTTTTCCGTGGTTTCGCCTCTTATGCAGATGTCCCGGCGCTCATAGCTCTGGCGGAGGGGCTGGTTCTGGCGTCGACGGTCGAGCAATGGGGGCTGGTGGTGAACGAGGCCATGGCGGCGGGGTGCCCGGTTCTGGTGTCGGAGCGTGCGGGCGCGGCGGAACTGCTTCGCGACGGCGAGACGGGCATCCTGACCGCGCCCACGGTTTCCGGTCTGACGGAGGGGGTGCAAAGGCTTCTCGACGCCGATCGCCCGGCCCTCGCGCGGGCGGCGCAGGACGCGATCGGCCTCTGGGGTCCAGAGCGTTTTGCCACGGGTCTCCTGAGCCTGGCGGATTGTCGCCCGCTGAAGCCTCTTGCCGCATCTATGCTGTCTCCAATTTTGCGCAAGCTTGCGGCACGGACCTTGGGCGCGGGGGTCGGGGCGTAAGGCAAGGAAACGATAGCAAAACAAGTGCGATGAAAAGATGTGTACATGCAAAACTCAATATGAAATGGAGTTTCATACCGCATCCATCGGCTCCGCGATATGCTTGCTTGGTTGGGATTCTGGTTTTTATACTTTAGGTACTTGGGGGCGATATGACACCTAAAACTATTTCAATTGTGAAGAGTCGTAGGGAATTCAGAGCTAAGCTGTTTCGATTTTTTCTTGCGAAGAATCTCAATAAATTTGCAAGGGACCAGGCAGATAGAGGGGTTCCAAGGCTCGCTTGTTTTTCGCAGGATTTCATTTCAATTGATATATTTTTGAATGGATTCTATGAACGTGAGGATCTAGATCTCACTAAAAGATATTTGCAAGAAAGGTTTCCTGTTGCGCTGTCGGGGACATTTGTGGATGTTGGGGCAAATATCGGAAACCACTCTTTATATTTTTCAAGATACGTAAAGCGCGTCCTTTCAATCGAGCCCAACCCCAGAACTTTCAAGGTTTTGGAAGTGAATGCTGCGATGTTCGGCGGGACTTGCTTGAACCTCGGAATTGGAGATGCTTCCGGGGTTCTAACCCTTTCTGTCCCGTCAGCGGTAAACTCGGGCCGCGCGAGTTTCAAAAGTGATAGCGGAGATAATTCCTCAAAGAAGATTGAGAAACACTCAGTGCAGGTGAAGACTCTGGATGACGTTTTGAGTGTCGTGTCCGATGTTAGCTTGATAAAGGTCGACGTCGAGGGTATGGAGGCTGAAGTGTTCGCGGGTGCAGAGGCCGTGCTGCGCCGACAACGCCCCGTGGTGCTTTTTGAGCAGGGCCGCCGGGACTTCTCTCAGGGACAATCGCGGGCTATAAACCTGTTGAAGAAATATGGCTACGAGTTCAGTGCGATTCAACGATCGCCTAGTGCGCAGGGTGGAAATTATTTGTCTTTCTTCTGGATCAAGGCTCTATTGGGGAGGCTTTTTGTGGGCGAAAGGTTGGAGGTTGTGGACGTAGACTATTTTCGATCGGATGCTTACAGCATGATAATTGCGACGCCCGAAAAAGGGCAGAAATAAGTCTATATGATATTTGAATAATTTGAACGCTTGGATAAAATGGTGACCCATCGTTTTCGATTCCACATCGGATATACTGAATCCGGGTCGAGCTCACTTCGGCAAAACGTGCTGATACATCATCCCGACATCCGTTATCTAGCTGGCAAGACGCTTGATCGGGGCCTAGCGGGTGATTGCAACGCCGGAGCGGGCGCATGCATCTTACCACGCCCTCATATACGAATCCGAACGGAAACTGGTGGCCCTGCGCGGCACCTGGCAAGAGGCGTTCCTGCCGTTTTACGATCCGGCCCGGATGAACGTGGTCCAGGACGAGCGCCTTGTGATGAACAATCGCCCGCCGGCTGTCATCGCCGCCGGCTTGCGCGCCATCGTGGGGCCCGCGCAGTTCCTTATGGTGGCGCGGGATCATGTCGGGCTGAAGCCTTCACAATACGACATGAGCCCATTCTACGAACGCGGTCCGGACCGGGGCGATCTACGCTTCACGCCGTGGCTGCAAGAGATGCTCGACAAGGCCGATGAAAACATGACCTCTTCGCAGCGCTACGGAGACATGGTGGACTTTTACGAGGGATTCTTCGTCGCGGAAAACCTGGAGGCCGCCGCCTTTGAGGAGCTGTCTTCCGACCAGGTGTTGCAGGAGGCCCTGTCGGGGGCTTTTGGGATTGATGCGGCTGAATTCACACGGATAGCAGGCATCAGCAAGAAGGGCGACGCCACCAGCCATGGCTTCAAGAAGATCACCCGCGGTATCCTTGGCGGTCGAAAGGCCGGCAGTTATCTGAGCCCGGGCCAGATCCTTTTTGCGCGGGCGGTGCTGCGCGAGCTGTTTCCGGGAAAAAAGACCGACGTCGACATGGAATACAGGACCCGGATACAAACCTATTTCACGGGCCAGAGGGTAGCCGACCTAGCCGGGCGCGAGGCGATCTCGGTGGTGCACGGGCATGACTGAACGTCCGCGCATCCTCCTCCACCCGGGCTATCCCAAGACCGGGACGACCTCCCTGCAGGCCAATGTCTTTGCCGGTCATCCGCAATTGCGGTATCTTTCGAACCATTCCGCACCGGGAGATGCGTTCCGGGATGCGCCCGAAACCGCCGAGTTTCACGCGTTGATCCGGGACATGGCGCTGGACAGCGGGCTTCGGATCGGAGCCCTGTGGCGGACGCATTTGGTGCCTGCACTCGACCGCGACCGGCTCAACGTGATTTCGGACGAGACCTTCCTGAGCAACGAGGGACCGACCACAGAGATCGCGGAGTTCTTGCGCCGCTTGACGGCCGAAACCGGGGGCCAGGTGCAGATCCTGATCACGCTGCGGACCCAGGACGATATCCTGCGTTCGATGTACGACATGTATCCCTGGCGCCACGGGGACCCGGAGCGGCGCTTCCTGCCCTTTCCGCAATGGGTTTCCCAGACTCTTGACCATGCCGGAGAGAATATTGCGGGCGCGCTGCGCTTTTCCGATGTCGTCACGCTCTACCGTGACCTCTTTGGCGCGGAAAACGTCACCGTGATATCCGTTGAAAGGCTGTTCCGCGACGGTGCCGCGCAGGCGCAGCTTTGCGAACGGCTGGGGATTGACGCAGGGGCCTTCGCTGATTTGATCGCGCGTAAGGCGGCCAATACCTCCGACGATCATGCCACAAAGAAACTGGTGCGTCGGGTGCTGGGGCCTGTCAAGGGGTCGTCGTTTCTGACACCTTGGCAGATCCGGGTCATCCGCAAGCTCCTTGCACGGGTGGTGCCGTCAAGGAAGACAGAGATCGGTACAGCGGAGCGTGCCCGCATTAAGGCATTCTATGCCGGGCAGCGCATCGCCGACCTGCCCGCGCTCGGAACGGAGGGGTTGATCCTTTGAGCAAGTATGACGAGACACCGCTGGTATTCATCCTGGGCGCCGGGCGGTCGGGGACGAACTTGCTGACCTTTGCTTTTAATGCCGAAAGCCCGGATTTCGGAAATCTCGGTGAAAACCGCTATATCTGGACCAAGGGGCAGGCTGACCCATCGGATGACCGGCGCCGGGCCACTGAGGTCACGCCTCGCCTGCGCCGTTACCTCCACCGCCATTTCGCCCTGCGTGCGCGCCGTTTCGATGGGCCGGCCACAGTGTTCCTCGACAAGACGCCGTCGAATGCCTTTCGCATCTCCTTTGCAGCCGAGATCTTCCCCAAGGCGAAGTTCATCCACATTATCCGCGACGGGCGCGACAACCTGCTGTCTCGCAGCCGCCAGTGGAAGGCTCAGGAACCGAACGAGGCCGCTGCCAGCGAACCGATGTCGGCCCTCGCGGGAAAGCTGCGCTTTCTGCGCGGGCGTTTTGCCACACTGCGCCTGCTGCTGCGCGAGGGGGCCCTGCCGGCCGACCGCATTCCCGCCATCCTGCGCGAAAGCGCGCGGCGCCAAATCCTGCCGCTGCTTACGGGGCGGTCGGTGATGTATGGCGAACGTGTGCCGGGGCTTGACCGAGTGCTGGCCGAGGAGGGCGTCGACGCCGCCGCCATCGTGCAATGGCGCGAGTCGGTCATGACGGCGCATCGCGACGGGGCGGCGCTCGGGCCGGAGCGCTATCTCGAACTGCGTTACGAGAGCTTCATCGCCGATCCCGTCGGGGAATGGCATCGCATCATGGCCTTCCTTGGCCGCGCGCCCAGCGGGGCGGGGGATGCCTGGCTGGTGAAAAACGTCATGGAGCGCAACAGCCACAAATGGGTCGACCCAGAAGCAGTCACGCGCATTTCCCGCGTCGAACGCCATTTGCGCCCCGCGCTTGAGGATCTGGGTTATGGCTGGGACATTGAGGCCACGCGATGAAATACCGTTCCGAGGTTGACGGGCTCAGGACGATTGCAGTCGTTCCGGTGATCCTGTTCCACGCAGGCGTGTCGGGGTTTTCCGGCGGGTTTGTCGGCGTGGACGTTTTCTTCGTCATCTCGGGCTACCTGATAACCGGGATCCTCGCCGAGGAAATGGCCACGGGCCGGTTCTCGCTGGTGAACTTCTACGAACGCCGCGCCCGTCGCATCCTGCCGGCGCTTTTCGTGGTGACGGCTGCTTGCCTGCCCTTTGCTTGGGCGTGGATGCTGCCGTCCGAGATGCTGAACTTCACCCGATCGCTGGTGGCAGTTAGCCTGTTTGCCTCGAACATCCTGTTCTACCTGCAGGCGGGGTATTTCGGCCCGAATGCCGAGGAACTGCCGCTTTTGCACACCTGGTCGCTGGCGGTGGAAGAGCAGTTCTACATTTTTTTTCCGCTGCTGTTGCTGCTCCTGTGGCGGCTGGGGCGCACGCGGGTTCAGATCATCCTAGGCGTGCTGGCGCTGGTCAGCCTCGGGCTGGCGCAGGCCTTCGTGATCTCTGAGCCGGACGCGACGTTTTACCTGATCCACACCCGCGCCTGGGAGTTGTTCGCCGGGGCGCTTGTGGCGCTGTGGCAGCGGCGCTCGGGGAGTCGGGTGCAGGGGGCCAACGAGATCGGGGCAGGCGCGGGCCTGCTGGCGGTACTGGGGGGCATTTTCCTGTTCGATGACGCGACGCCCTTCCCCTCGCTCTGGGCACTCTTTCCTGTTGGCGGGACGGCGCTTATCCTCCTGTTTGCCGGGCCGGACACGCTGGTGGCGCGGCTTTTGTCGCTGAAGTCGATGGTCTGGATCGGGCTCATCAGCTATTCGGCCTATCTGATCCACCAGCCCTTGCTGGCCTTTGCGCGGGTGCGTTCGATCGGCGACCCGGAACATTGGCTAATGTATGGTCTTGCGGCGCTGACCTTTCCGCTGGCCTGGCTCAGCTGGCGTTTCGTGGAACAGCCGATCCGCAGCAAGGCGCGCGTGGGGCGCGGGGCGATCTTTGCGGGCTCTGCGCTGGGGCTGGCGGCGTTCATCGCGGTGGGCATGGCGGGGCATGCCACCCGCGGCATGCCGGGGAGGTTGCCTGAGGAGGTGGTCCGAATGGCGGCATCGGGTCAGGAGAAAAACCCCCTGAGTGGGGCCTGTATGTCCTGGGAAACGCCAGAGGTGCCTGAGCCAAAATGCGTCTTTGACGGGTTCCCCAAGGTGGCAATCTTTGGGGACAGTCATGCCGATGCGCTGGCCTTCGGGCTGCGCCCCGCCTTGCGAAAAGCCGGATACGGCGTCTTTGAGGCGACGGCACAGGGATGCTTGCCCCTTCCCGGGTTTCGCAGGATCGCGGATACGGAGGCAAACTGCAGCCGCAAGAACCAGCGCCTGTGGGACCTGGCCGATCAGAATGGCTATGACGTCGTCGTCCTGGGGGGGCGGTGGTCCGTGAACATCCTGGGGACACGGTTCGACAATGGCGAAGGGGGCGTGGAACCGCCTGGCCAGAACGGCGCGCTGGAAACCCTGGACTGGTCGGGTGCTTTCGGCGCGGCCACCGATCCGGCGCGCCGCGCCCGTGTGCTCAAGCTCATGGAAGCGGAACTCAGGGCGCGCCTAGAACATCATCGTATCGTTTTGGTCTACCCGGTTCCCGAGGCGGGATGGGATGTGCCGAAGGTCGGCGCCAAGGCGATGATGCGAGGTGACAAACGGGACGTCAGCACTTCCCACGATCTTTATAAGACCCGCAATGCCGAGGTGATCGCCCTGTTCGATAGCATCAATCACCCGAACCTCTACCGGGTCCGTCCAGAGCAAGTGTTCTGCGACACCGTTCTGCCCGGCCGCTGCGCCACCACACTGGACGGCCAGCCGCTTTACCGCGATGATGATCATCTGGCTCGCCTTGGCTCGGACCTTCTGTCGGAAAAGGTGCTCGAAGTGCTCGCCACCATTTCCCCAAACGTTACGCAGGCCTCCCAGTGACTGCTTCTCTGCCGCGCCGGACCTCTGTGGTCATTCCTTGCTACAACGGGGCCGCCTTTGTGGCGGCGGCCATCGACAGCTGTTTGTCAGAAGGCGTGCCGGGTGGGCAGATCATCGTGGTGGACGACGGGTCAACCGACGCCACGGCCGACGTACTGGCCGGTTATGCCGACCGGATCCGCGTACGCAGGCAGGCGAATGCAGGCGCCTCAAAGGCCCGCAACGCCGGGCTGGCGCTGGTCGAAACACCTTACATGCTGTTTTTTGACGCTGATGACCTCTATGACGGAGGGATAATCGCCGCGCTTGAGGCCGAGATGATCCGCAGTAGGGCCGATATCGGGTTCGGCGCCATACAAAACGTGCGGCCGGATGGCAGCCTGGGCCGCAGGGTCCGCCCGCCCGACCCGACAGACCCGCAGCGCTTCCTGGAGGCTTGGCTGTCCGGGCATACAGTCCAGACCAATTCACACATGTGGCGCAGCGCGTTTCTGCGCGGCATTGGCGGTTATCGCGCCGAGATGAAAACGCTGGAGGAAATCGAGGTGGTGGTGCGTGGCATTCTGGCCGGTGCTACGCTCGCGGTCACGGATACCGGCCAGTCACTCTACATTGATCGCGGCAATGCCGACAGGGTGCGATACGGCAATTCGCCAGAGGTGATCCGCTCTGCGGTGGATGGTTTCGCGGCGGTTGAAGCGTCGCTGAACACGCACGGTCAGCGCCGGGCCCTGGGCAAGCGTTATTATCAACAGGCCCGTTCGGCGTTTCGGCAGGGATACAGCGCCCTTGGCCATGAAGCTCTGGCCCGGGCGCGCGCCTGCGGGTTTCGCGGGCATCTGGGCACACGCGGTCACCGCATCCTCTGCGGAATATTCGGGCTTGAGCGCAAGGAACGCTGGTCGGGGAGGCAATTGAGATGAGCGTTCGCAAGCCGCGCAGTTTCGCTAGGGATGTTTCGATCAACCTGATCTTCCCGCCGCTGATGGTCGTGATCACGCTGATCTCGGTGCCGCTTTACCTCGCGCAGATCGGACTGGAGCGTTATGGCATCCTGACACTAGTCTGGTCGATCACCGGCATGTTCGCCTTTTTCGACTTTGGCATGGGCGCGGCCACGACCTACCTCGTGGCAAAGGCCCGCAATGGGCAGGCGGGGCCATCAGTCGGGTCGGTGATACTGACCACCGGGCTGGCGAACGCGGGGATTGGTATGGTCCTGGCGCTGGTGTTCTGGCTGGGCGTCGGGCCTCTGGTTTTTGGCAACGTCAAGACCGACGCCGCCCTTGCCGCCGAGCTTTCAGCTGCCATGGGCTGGATCACGCTCCTGCTGCCGGTGGGGCTGGTGACATCGATCCTGAGCAATGCCATGGACGGCGAACGGCGATTCTTGAGTGGAAACCTGATCGGAACAAGCGTCAACATCGCCACGGTCATGGGTACGCTGGCCGTTTCATACTGGATCGGACCAGAGCTTCCCAATCTCGTCCTGACGGTCTTAATCACGCGCATTCTGGGTCTCATGACCTATGCAATGGCGGGTTGGTCCTCCTTGCAGGGGGGACGCCTGATGACTTGGTCCGAATTCCGGAGTACTCTGCATTTTGGCGGCTGGCAGGTGGTATTTTCCAGCATCTCGGGCATCACAAGTTCGGCGGACCGTTTCGTCATCGGCTGGATCGCGGGGGCCGGGGCCACGGCGCTTTATGCCATTCCCATGAACTTGACCGCCCGGCTGCGCTTTCTGCCGGAGGCGCTGATCCGGACACTCTATCCCCGCCTTTCAGAAGCCTCCGGCGAGGACGTACGGCAGGACCTGGGGGCGCGCGCTTTGGATGGCATGCTTGCCGGCATGGCCCTTCTCATCATACCGGCCATCCTCGTTGTGCGGCCGTTCTTTGCGGTCTGGCTGGGGTCGGACTACGAAGCCAGTGCCGGTATGATCGCGCAGATCCTGTTGACGGGTGTCTATGTGCAATCTTGCCTGCGGGTGCTTTTGGTGCTGCAACGCGCATCGGGGCGGCCAGACCTGCCGGCACGGCTGCGTGCGGTTTCGGCCCTGCCCTTCCTGTTGGCGCTCGTGCTCGGCGTCTGGGTGGACGGGGCGCGAGGAGCCTCGGTGGTGATTCTCCTCAGGTTCGCCGCCGAATGCGTCTGGGCTCTGCATGTCTCGGGCCTGCTGTCCCGCATGGCGCCCCGGGTCGTTGGCTATTTGTTCTTGTGCCTCCTTGCGATGCTGGTTGCGGCACTTGGCTACGGCATCTGGACCGGTGCGATCCTCACTGCGACAAGCTTTCTTGCCCTGGGTGTTCTGGCGCTCTGTCAATCGCCGGATATCGCCAGTCTCGCCAACCGGCTCCTCCGGAAATCGGTTCGGGCGGAGCAGATCTAATGCAAGTTTCGAGCGCGGTTGCCGCCGCCCGTCTGCGCGGGACCCTGATCGCCATGAAACCTAGGCGGATCCTCCTGCATGCTGGCCGGGTCAAGACTGGAAGCACCTTCCTTCAGGCGGCGCTGATGGAGGCGGCGCTTGATGCGTCCGGATGGCTATTCCCGCGCAGCCTGCTTCACATCGGGCGGTTCCAGCCGCGTGATCGTGGCGTCCGCCTGAATGGCCATGCCATCCTCAGCCGCCTATCGGTCGGCATGACGTTTGATACAGGCTTGCTCAATGCGTTTCACACGGAAGCGCTGGCCAGGCCCGGGCATAGCTTAATCCTGTCCGCCGAGGATCTCGGCCGCGATCCGCGAGACAACCGCATGCAGGCGCTCGGGGAGATATTCGAAGGCTTCGACGTCGAGATCGTGATGTATCTCAGGCGGCCGTCGACCTGGATCAATTCCGTTTACATCGAGCGCATCACCAGTGGCCACGGCCGGGAGTTCCGCTCCTACGACGACTTGGCAAGTGATCTCTTCGCGGCCGCGCGGACCGCGCCATTCATTGCGCAACTCCGGCAGTGGAAGACGCCGCCGAAGCTCGTTTTCCGCAATTACGACACGGCCCGGGAAGCCGACGGGGGCTTGCTCGGCGACTTCGCCCGCGCGTTCGACCTCCCGCGGGTCGAGGCTCCGGAGCGGGTCGACATTAACCGATCCCCGGATTTTGCCGCTGCCCGCGGCATCCGGGTGTTCAATGCCTTGAGCCGGGGCGTGACGGGCGACGTGTACGAAGACCTGTACGGTCAGCTTCTCGACAATCTGGTGACCCTCGAAGGCGAGATGCGTGGATCCTTCCTGACCGAAGAGCAGGCGCGGGAGATCGATGCGCGCTGGTTCGCGGAAAACCGCGCGCTTGTTGACGACGGTCACATGGATGAAGCGGACTATGCCGCTCTGATCGATGGTGACGAGGCGCGCATCTTGCCGGACGCGGTCTTGGAGGGGCAAGTCATGACCATGGTTTGCGAGCACCTAGCGCGAAGCGGGATCAACGGCTTTCAGGCGGCCCCAACTTTGTCCGGGATCGGGAAGCTGTTCTTGCGACATGGTCTCGCCGGGTTGCGGCGACGGTCCAGAATGTTATTGAGGGGGCGGGTATGACCGCTGAAAAACCTGTGTTTCTGCTGGGTCTCGGTGCGCAGAAGGCGGGGACGACCTGGCTGCATGATCATCTTTCGGGGCATCCGTCAGCGAATTTTGGTATGATGAAGGAATATCATATCTTTGATGCGTTGTACGTTGAGGACATGCGCTACTTTCTCGACAGGCGTGATGTCACACCGTCGTCCAGTCCGCGCCAGTTCCTTTCGATCCTGAGGCGGACGGGACGACGGCCACAAACCCTCGAAGCACTACGTGCGCGGCTTCGGGCAGGGGCAGACAGCTACTCCGGGTATTTTCGGGACCTTGTGAACGCGGTGTCCGAATGCCACCTGACTGGAGACATGACGCCGGAATATGGATGCCTTCCGCGGGACGTTTTCGCCGAGATTCGATCGCATCTTGAAGCGGCTGGATTCACTGTTCGGCCGGTCTTTCTCCTGCGTGACCCGGTTGCGCGCTGCATCTCTGCGGCTCGGATGTATATAGGTCGGGAGGCCAACAGGCTGAATGCAAAAACCTATGCCCAAATCGGTCTTTGTACGGCGATGGATGTACATCCGTTCACGCCACACGCGGAAATACGTACGCGCTATGATCGGACCCTGACAGAGGTCGAGGCCGTATTCCAACAAGATGAATTTTTTGTCGGGTTCTACGAAGAGCTTTTCTCGGACGCGGAAATCAGGCGCCTTTCGCATTTCCTGGGAATTCCCCATGTTTCGCCAGATTTCGGCAAAGAAGTGAACGCAAGCTCGACCCCCAAGACCAAAATCGACCCGGCACTGCGGGCCCGGATCGCGACCCATTACCGTCCAGTCTATGAGGACATGTTCCGCCGTTTCGGCGAGGAGCGGATCCGCAGGCTCTGGCCGTCTGCCGTGCTGCTTGACTAGGAGGACGCCATGCCGCCAGAGACACCCGTAAAAACCGCCCTGATCTTGTCGAACCTTCGGGCCGAGGGCGGTCCTGCGCTGGCCGCGGATCTAGCGGCGGTATGGAATGCGCAAGGGCGGGCTGCGCCGGTGGCGCTCCTGCTCAACGACGATGACATGACCATGCGCGATCGCTTCGACGCCCTTAGCGTGCCGATCGTCAATGCCGCTGTCGGGCCGGTCACGCCGAAACGCTATCCCGCGATCGCTTGGCGCATGCGGCACGTCTTCCGGACCGAAAGCATTGGGGCCATCGTTTCCATTCCCAACGGGGTGCATGGAGCACTGTTTGCCGGGGCCGCGCTAGAGGGGATCCGTCAGCGGGTGGTGCATTTGGGCAATTATCCCTGGCACTGGCAGCCGGATTTCTGGAAATACCGCTTGCTTATGCGCGCCTCTGCGCCGCTGACGCCGGACCTTGTCTGCGTGACGGAACATGTGGCGCAAGGAGCGCGGGAACACTTCGGTTCCGTGGCGAAAAACGTGCATGTGGTGTGCAACGGGATTGATCTGTCGGCTTTTGCCTTTCGCGGCGATCCGCGCCCGACCAAAGCGCCAAAGGTGGTGATCGTTGCGCGTATCGACAGCGGCAAGGATCACGCCAACCTGATCGACGCCATCGGCCTGCTGCGCGCGCTGGGCATAGCTGCGACGCTGGACATCGTCGGAGAGGGCAGTCTGCGCGAGTCGCTGGAGGCCCAGGTGGCCAAGGCTGGTCTGGCTGAGGCGGTGCGCTTTCTCGGGCGGCGGCGCGACATCCCGGACCTGCTACGGGCGGCGGATGTCTTTGCCTTTTCGGTTCGCCCGGAGGAAGGCTTGGGCATCGCCCTGATCGAAGCCATGGCCGTCGGTGTGCCGATTGTCGCGACGGATGTGGGCGCCTGCCGCGAAGTGCTAGATGGCGGGGGCTGCGGTGCGCTGGTCCCGGAAAACGACCCGCAGGCCCTGGCCGATGCGATTGCCCGAGCCGCCACGGCGCCCGATGCCGCGCAGGTCCGGGCCGCGCGGGAGCGCGCCGAGAAAGTGTATTCACAGGCTGCCATGGCGGACGGCTATGCAAGGATTCTGGGGATATGAACTGCGGCGCCGCGAAGGAGATCACCACGGTCCTGCATGTGATCGCTACACTGGACCGGGCCGGTACAGAAATTGTCTGTCTTGGGGCTGCACAGGGCTTGGCGGCTCAGGGTGCGACGAACCGGGTCGTGGCGCTGTACCGAAAAAGTGGTAGCATCGTTCCCGCGTTTGAGCCGGTTACAGGCGCGCCGGAGGTCCTACCTGAGGATCGGCGCGGACGCCTTTGCGCCTTTGGCGAATTGCTGGATCGGGTGCGGCCAGACGCAATAGTCTTTCATTTCTTCACTGTGGACCACGTGCTCATGTCGGCTGTGGCACGGCGCAAGGGTATCCGTCGTATCGGGGTGGTGCAGGGTAACCCGGCATCCACCGACCGGAAAACACGGGCAAAGTTGCGTCTTATCCTTTGGGCGAGTCGCCGCCTGCGGCTGCGGTTGATCAGTGTCTCGCGTTACATTGAAGACACCATGGCGGAACTGGGCAGCCTGCCCGCAGGCTCAACCGTGATCCACAATGGTTGCGACATCGGGGCCATCGCGAGCCGGGCCAAAGCGGCGCGATCCGGTGCCGATCCGACGGAGGCGGTGGTCTTGATGGTCGCCCGGCTCGATCCGATAAAGGATCACGCGACGCTGATACGGGCCCTTGCGCTGATGCCCGTGTCCGTCAGCGGGCGCCGCGTTGTGTTGGAGCTTGTCGGCGAAGGCAGTCTGAGAGCTGACCTTGTGGCATTGGCAGCGGCGGAAAACGTGGCCGACAGGGTCCGTTTTCTTGGCGCACGCAGCGATATCCCGGAACTTCTGGGGGGCGCCGCTGTCTTTTGCCTGTCGACGACCCGGGACGAAGGATTCGGCGTTGTTCTAATCGAAGCATTGGCTGCAGGTTGCCCCGTGGTTGCAACTCATGTACCGGCTTGCGCAGAAGTGTTGGACGATGGAAAATTGGGTCGATTGTGTCCTGAGCAGGATCCCGAGGCACTAGCCAGCCACTTAATTGCAGCAATGAACTCGGACGCCGAGCCTCCCCCAACGCTGCCAGAAATTGCCAAGCGATACGATATTAAGTTAATGGCGAACGGTTATCTGGAAGTTCTGTTTGATCGAGATCATACAATATCGGTCGGCGCGGGGCTCAGTTCCTAAACTTCTACTGAGCACGCGATTCCGAAATCGTCTTCGAAACAACTACAACTTTAAAGTCAGCTTGGCACTTTGATTAGGTGCCTTTCTGCTAACACGTTGAACAAAAAGCGCTTTCATTCCAATAAGTTGTCCCATACATTGACTTCTGCATTCTCAATGTATCGTTGAACGACCTCCACACTTTTCCAACCACCGGCCCGCATGATTGCGCTTGTACTTTGTCCTGCCGCGAGAAGGTCTTGGGCCGCGCCAACACGCATCGAGTGTCCACTGAAAGCTGCTGCAATTGATGCGTCAAGACCAGCGGCGCGGGCTGATTGTTTGATGATGTCCTTGACTGTGGTGTCACTTAGACAACGGTCAATGGCGACGTTTTGATAGATTGGACAGAACAAAGGTCCAATCTCGTGCGGCCGCCAGGCGAGCCACGCATCGACCAGTTTGGCTGACCTCAATGACGTGAACGCAACCCGGCCTTTTCCGAATTGGTCGGTCTTGCTTCGCCTGACAAGCACACTCATTGTACCGTCGCTCTGCCAGATGAGATCATCTGCCCACAATGCAATGAGCTCGGATCTCCGGGCGAGGATGTCGTAGCCAAGAGAGAGCATCGCCCTGTTACGCAGACCCCATGGGGTATCTGGCTGGACCGAAAGGAATATCTCGAGGTAGTCCCGCGTCATCCCCTTCGCTTGCCGAGGGCGACTGGTCTTGCTGCGGCGGACGCGCCGCATTGCTAGGTTCACGTCTTCATCTCGCGTTGGATCATCCAGGCCCAGCAATCGGTGTGCTTTTCGGATTCCGTACAGGCGCCTCTGGACAGTCGATGGCGTGAGCGATTTGCCCTGTTCTTCAATGAACGCAGACACCGTAGCCGGGTGAGCAGGGAATGACACAAGATCCGAAGCCGTACACCAAGTCTCGAACGCCTCGACATCCGCGTAGTAGCTGCGCATTGTCGACAGGGCGTAGGCGCCCTCGAGACGTCTAAATGCGGACCTCCAATCTGTGTTCAACGGCGTCGTCATGGTGAAATTTATGATACCAATTAGATCATAATGCAAGAAGAAACCGCCACGTCGGCGCAACTACGTGCTGCGCGATCAGCGATCGGCTGGAGTGTCGTCGAACTGTCCTTGGAGTCTGGCGTGAGCACCGCCACAATAAAGCGCTATGAAGCGGGAGAAGGCGTGCCAAAAACCCGAAAGGGGAACTTGAAAGCGCTCATGAAAGCTTTCCAATCGGTAGGCATCGAGTTCATCGGAACGCCCGAAAGCGCTCCGGGGATTCGAATCCATTCAAGGCCAGTTGATCAACGCACAGAATGATGCCGTCCGAAGTTTTGTCTACCGCAACCCGGCGTTCGATCTGGATGGCCCTCACGCTCGGACTTACTGCAGTGATAGCTTACCTGACCCTAGTCCCGCGCCCGCCTGCGCCGGTGCATTTCCCCCACGCCGACAAAGTGTTCCATACGCTGTCATTCGCGGCGCTCATGTTCCCTACGCCGCTCCTCAGGCCAAGACGCTGGCATCAGGTTGCGGTACTCGCATTGCTTTTCGGTGCAGCCATTGAGCTCATTCAACCGACCTTTGGACGCGAAGCGGAATGGGCGGATTTCGCGTTCGATGCACTTGGCGCGTTATTGGGCACATTGGCGGGTTTTGGTGTAGCGCGCGTTTTTCAGACGTAGCGAGTGATTGACAAGGATCCGACGGACTTCGGTGCTGGACGCATGACGGACCTGACTACATATCGTCAGTAATCTCATGAGTTGCTCTGATTAGGTCGCGTATGTGCTTGCGCATTGCTTTTGCTTCCGCCGAATAATAACCGTGCTTAAGGGCGTTCTTGTTCCCCTTGGGTGCCCCAGAACCCACAGCACCGCCATGCATGCGGCACCGAGCCTTGCCCGCAACGGCCGGTGCACGACATGGTTTGCCGGAACGCGTCTTGGCGCCGCATCTTGGACTTGCGTCAAGCCGAGTGGTGTCGTTCTTCTGGCTCCTCGTCATGCCTTCACCGCGGCTGCTTTTTTCGTGTTGTGTTCTTCAAGCCTTCAGGCGTTTTGTTTGCTGGCACCGGCTTCGCATTTTCGATCTTTTTTCCCTCTCGGCGTTGACCACGTTCCACATGGCCGACGATCGCCTGGCCGCCTTCGTTGACCGTAACGTGCTCAACCGTAACCTTTTGCTGACCTTTCCCTCGGTGTTTGTCGAGCGCAGCAGCTTGTTTGAGATAAAGCGACATGAGCTTCTCGGCTTGTTTCAAGGCCGCATCGCGCCCAATCGACGTCTGGTTTTCAAGGGCTGCGCGGCGCAAGCATTCCAGGGCGGCAGCATGAGTTGCGACCATTTGTTGAGCAAGGAGGCCTTCAAGTCCGTCTTGAGGGTCCAGGCTTTCGATCTGCTCCAAGGCACGGAGCATGCGCTCGTTCCTTTCGGTTTCGGATAGAGAAGCGGGCAACTACAATAGCTCCGAAATCTCTTCCACTTTTCGAAGAACGACACTGATCTCCTTCGTTTCGAAAAGCTTGCGTGCAAAGTCGCCAGGTATGGGTTTGTGGACCGGAACGATAGGTATGCCATCAGGGTCTTTTTTGAGTGTCATCGCGAGACGTCCATCATTGAGTTTGGGTGAACGTTAGCAGAACATTCTCAGGAATTCAGCTCAATAATGCCGACGTATTTTCGGGTGCATGGGGTTGTTCCTCGGATTCCGGACTTGGCCACCCTCCCCCCCACAAGTTGGATATTGCGGCATGTGCGTCGGGCAATCCCCGATAAAACTGAATATCGTGGGTTCGCCGAAGACCCGTCACTGCACCTTGTAGGTCAAAAATGAGCCGCTATGCTGCGCCGCAACAGAATGCATCTCAGGGTAAGATTTTCTATGACGAAACGGGCTTTGATCACCGGTGTTACAGGCCAGGACGGCTCCTATCTTGCGGAGCTCCTTCTCGAAAAGGGCTATGAAGTTCACGGCATCAAGAGGCGCGCGTCGTCCTTCAACACGTCGCGCGTGGATCACATTTACCAAGATCCGCACGCCAATGACCGGGTGTTCAAGCTCCATTACGGCGACCTGACGGACACCTCGAACCTGACCCGGATTATTTCAGAGGTCGAGCCCGATGAGGTCTACAATCTTGGTGCTCAAAGCCACGTCGCTGTCAGCTTCGAAAGCCCCGAATACACGGCCGACGTTGACGCGACCGGAACGCTCAGATTGCTCGAGGCGATTAGGTTTTTAGGGTTCGAGAAGAAGACGCGGTTCTATCAAGCGTCAACTTCGGAGCTCTATGGTCTGGTGCAGGAAATTCCGCAGCGCGAAACGACGCCGTTTCACCCGCGCTCGCCATACGCGGTTGCCAAGCTCTACGCCTATTGGATCACAGTCAACTACCGTGAGGCCTATGGCATGTATGCCTGCAACGGAATCCTCTTCAACCATGAGAGCCCGCGCCGAGGCGAAACGTTCGTAACACGTAAAATCACGCGTGGTCTGGCCAACATTGCTCAGGGTCTTGAACCTTGCCTATACATGGGTAACGTGGCGTCCCTTCGGGATTGGGGTCACGCCAAAGACTATGTTCGGATGCAATGGATGATGCTCCAGCAGGACCGACCAGATGATTTCGTGATTGCAACCGGTCAGCAATTCTCCGTGCGAAAGTTCATAGAATGGGCGGCGGCGGATCTTGGGATCACACTTCGGTTCGAAGGCGAAGGTGTCCAAGAGGTCGGCATTGTTTCGGACGTAGAAGGTGAAAATGCGCCAGCAATCAAAACGGGTGACGTGATTGTCCGGATTGACCCAAGGTACTTTCGTCCGGCAGAAGTGGACACGCTACTAGGTGACCCTACCAAAGCGGAAAGAGAACTTGGCTGGGTCCCCGAAATCACGGCCCGAGACATGTGTGCAGAAATGGTGGCCGAAGACTTGAAAGCCGCCAAAAGGCACGCGCTTTTGAAATTGCACGGCCTTGAGATGCCAGTGTCAGTCGAGAATTGAAGGAGTAGCCATGTCAACCTTTGTTGCTGGGCATCGAGGCATGGTGGGGAGCGCTATTTTGCGCAAGCTTGAAGCCTTGGGGGAGACGATCATCACCCGCAGTCACGGGGAGTTGGACCTCACAGATCAAGCCGCCGTCCGCAGTTTCATGCAAGCTGAGAAACCGGATCGCGTTATCCTCGCCGCTGCAAAGGTGGGAGGGATCTACGCGAATAACGCGTATCCGGCGGAGTTCATTTACGAAAATCTAATCATGCAGGCGAACGTCATCCATCAGGCATTTGAGGCAGGCGTCGGCAAGCTTCTGTTTCTGGGATCATCTTGCATTTACCCGAAGTTTGCGGAACAGCCTATCCGGGAAGACGCACTCCTCACCGATACCCTAGAGGCGACAAACGAACCCTACGCTGTCGCAAAGATCGCAGGGCTGAAACTGTGCGAAAGCTATAACCGCCAGCATGGAACGGATTATCGCTCCGTAATGCCGACAAACCTCTATGGCCCAGGCGACAATTTCCATCCAGAGAAGTCACATGTTCTTCCTGCGCTGATCCGGCGGTTTCACGAGGCGGCACATGCAGGGGCGTCCGACGTTGTTGTATGGGGAACCGGGACGCCGAGGCGCGAATTCCTTCACGTCGACGACATGGCAGAGGCGTCTCTCTTCGTCATGGGCCTGGACAAAGAAACCTATGAGCAAGAAACCCAGCCCATGCTAAGCCAAATTAATGTTGGCCTCGGACAGGACGTGACAATCCGTGAACTTGCGGACGTGGTGGCACGAGTGACAGGGTTTCAAGGGACAATTTCTTTCGACACATCGAAACCCGACGGAACACCACAAAAACTACTCGACGTGAGCCGCTTGTCGCGTTTGGGGTGGACTGCAAATATCGGGTTGGAAGATGGGATTCGAAGCACTTACGACTGGTTTCTTCAGCAAAGTGATGCGGAACTGCGGCAGGTGTAACGCCGATTTATTAAATCGAATTCAATAGCATGTTTATAATATGAAACCCACCTCGATCACGCCGGTTTTGCTTTGCGGAGGCTCGGGAACGCGCCTTTGGCCCCTGTCGCGCAAGAGCTACCCCAAGCAATTCGTGCCGCTGGTGGGCGAGACGACTTTGTTTCAGGCCTCGGCGCAGCGCCTTTCGGGTGGGACCGGAAAGCTGGCCTTCGACAAGCCCATCGTGGTGACCAATTCCGATTTCCGGTTCATCGTGACCGAACAGCTTGCAGGCGTCGCCATCGACCCGGGCGCGATCCTGATCGAGCCGGAGGGGCGCAACACGGCGCCCGCCGTCCTCGCCGCCGCGCTTCAGATCGCGCGGACCGATCCCGAAGGTGTCATGCTGGTCGCGCCATCGGACCACGTCGTGCCGGATGTCGCCGCATTCCACGCCTCGGTCGAAGCCGGCTTGTTGGCGATCAGTCGAGGCGAGCTTGTTACGTTCGGCATCACGCCGACCCGCCCGGAAACCGGCTACGGCTACCTTGAACTGTCGGAAAAGCCCGACGGATCGGGGTCGCCCGTCAAGCTTTCCAAGTTCATAGAAAAGCCCGATGAGAAGCGGGCGGAAGAGCTTGTCGCGGCCGGAACCTACCTGTGGAACGCGGGCATCTTTCTTTTGCGCGTGTCCGACATCATTTCCGCGTTCGAGGCCCATGCCGCAGGCCTCGTCGCCCCGGTGAGCCGTGCCCTGGACGAATCCGAAGTCGATCTGGGGTTCATCCGGCTTGCGCCCGGCCCGTGGGCGGAGGCCGAGGATATCTCCATCGACTATGCCGTGATGGAGCGCGCAAGCAATCTGTCGGTCGTGCCGTTCGCCGCCGCGTGGTCCGATCTCGGCGGATGGGATGCGGTCTGGCGCGAAGAGGGGCCGGATGCGACGGGTGTCGTCACGTCGGGGCCGGCCACGGCGATCGACTGCACCAATTCGCTTTTGCGGTCGGAAAGCGAACGGTTGCAGGTGGTGGGCATCGGGCTCGACAATATCATGGCGGTCGCGACACCCGACGCGGTTCTCGTCGCCGACATGAGCCGGGCGCAGGACGTCAAACTCGCCGTCGAGGCGCTCAAGGCAAAGGGCGCGGCGCAGGCGACCGAGTTTCCCAAGGATCACCGCCCGTGGGGCTGGTTCGAGAGCATCGTGGTCGGCCAGCGGTTTCAGGTGAAGCGCATACTCGTCCATCCGGGCGCGTCGCTGTCGCTTCAAAGCCACTTCCACCGATCCGAACACTGGATCGTGGTCGAAGGAACGGCGAAGGTCACGGTGGACGACGAAGTGAAGCTCGTGACCGAGAACGAAAGCGTCTACATCCCGCTTGGCGCGGTGCACCGGATGGAGAATCCGGGCCGCGTGCCGATGGTTCTGATCGAGGTTCAGACCGGCGCCTATGTCGGCGAGGACGACATCGTGCGGTATGAGGATATCTACGCCCGGACCTAGCCGAACTTTGAGGTGTGGTCCCGCGTTGTGACGGGAACACGCGGGAGGGACAGGATGCAGGTGCCGCAGACGATCAGACGACTGACGGAACGGGTCGAAACGCTGACGATCGTGGTCATCCTGATCGTCGCAGGGGCGCTCTGGGCCTTCGTCGGATTGGTCGACGAGATGATCGAGGGCGATCTTCATGCCTTCGACGAGGCCATTCTGATGGCGCTTCGCGTTCCCGGCGACCCATCGGATGCCATCGGCGGACCGCAGGTGGAAACCGCGATGCGGGATCTGACGGCGCTGGGCGGGATCACGGTGCTGACGCTTCTGACGCTTTCGGTTCTGGCCTACCTGCTCTTGCGGGGAAAACGGGCCTCGGCGCTGTTTCTGGCGGTCGCTATCGTTGGGGGGCAGCTTCTGTCGCACGGGTTCAAGACGCTGTTTTCGCGCCCCCGGCCGGACCTCGTGCCGCATGGCGTGGATGTCGCGACCGCGTCGTTCCCGTCCGGCCATTCGATGATGGCGGCGGTCACCTATCTGACGCTTGCGGTCATGCTCGCTCGTCTGGACGGTCACACGAAGGTCCGGGTCTTTTTCGTCAGCCTTGCCGCGATCCTCGCCCTCGCCGTGGGTGTGAGCCGGGTTTACCTTGGCGTTCACTGGCCGTCCGACGTGCTCGCCGGATGGACGCTTGGCGCGGCGTGGGCGCTCCTCGTCTGGCTGATCGCGCGGTGGCTGGAACGCCGCGGTCGGATCGACCGCGAAACGAGTGGCTGAGGGTCAGCCACGCCGCGATCCGACCTCGTCCAGCACGCGCGCGATCAGAAGCGCGGCCCCACCGAGGATGAGCGAGCGACCCAGCGAGTCGGTGATGTTGCTCGGCGCGAACGCTTCCACCCCGTCCCGGCCCCTGATGGCGGCACGGCGCAACCGGCTGGCCGCGTTTTCGTCCCCGTTCCTGCGGGGCTTCGGCACGTTCCCGATCCGGGGTTTCGCGGCGATGAGCGCGACGCCGAGCGCGAGCATCCCTCCGGCATATAGCACGGGCGCGATCCGGTCATTCGACACGGCCTCAAGGGCCTTGTCCGGCGTTTCGAAATGTTTGGGTAGCTGAACAGTCATACTGATCTCCTTTCGCAAGGAAACCCACGAAGCCCGGCTTCCGTTCCGCGAAGAGTGCGGTGACGGCCTTGCCCAGCGTGTTAGGTGCCGATGAACGCCGCGCGCCGTTCCAGTAGGGCCGCGCAGAGGTAATCGACGAAAACACGGACGCGACGGACTCGTCGAAGGTCGGAATGAAGCAAGACCCAGATCGACCGCGACTCGTCCAGCGTCGTGCCGGGAACGCGCTGGAGTTCGGGGAAAACGTCGGCGGCCCAACCCGGAAGGATCGCCATCCCCGCACCGGCGCGCGCGAGGTGCATGTGCATCTCGGGGTCGGGGATCGAGTGTCGTATCCGCGCTTCGGGATAGGGCGATGTGCGCACCCGCTCCAGAAGCTGCGTCACCGGACCATAGCCGATCCATTGAAGCCCCTGTCCCTTCGGCCCAGCTTTCGGCAGCATCCGGTCGAGGTAGTCGCGCGCCGCGAAGATCCCGATGGAGGCGGGGAACAGCTTGCGCCCCATGACATCTTCATCGACCTCCGCCATCGTGCGCACGGAGATGTCGGTTTCCAGTTTCTCGATGGAATCGACCGAGAACGAGAGCTGGAGCTCGATGTCGATCTCGGGGTAGAGCGCCGAGAAATCGGCGAGGACCGGCGCGAGAAGGAAATGCGCGTTCACCGGGTCGGCAGACAGGCGTATCAGACCCGACGCTTCGCGGTCCAACCCCTGCACGGCATTGAACCCCTGCAAGAGGGCTTCTTCGGCACTCAACGCTTGGGGCAGCAGGGTCCGTCCGGCGGCTGTCAGTTGGAACCCCTCGGTCCCGCGTCTGAACAGCTGCACGCCGAGCTGGGCTTCGAGTGCTTCGACCTGCCGTCGAACCGTTGCATGGGTTCCGCCCAGTTGATCGGCGGCGGCACGCAACGACCCGTGTCGGGCGACCGCGAGAAAGGCGGGCAGGGATTTCCAGTCAAACATAGGTGGAACGTTTTCGATCCATTGTGGAGTGTTTCGGACAATATTCGGATAATTTGTGATCCGCTAGGTCTTCTGCGTCAAGCAAACACAGGAGACGACCCATGCACCCGACAGCCGAAACCCTCACCGCGTGGAGCATCACCGCTTACGGTGGCCCCCAGACACTCGCGCCGGTCACACGCGACGTTCCGGCCCCCGCGCCGAACGAGTGCCTGATCCGTGTCCGCGCCTCGGCGGTCACCCGGGCCGACGGCATGATACGGGCGGGACTGCCCCGCTTCGCCCGCCCATTCATCGGTTGGTCGCGCCCGCGTCACGACCTAATCGGGACGTGCTTGTCGGGCGAGGTCATCGCCGTCGGGAACCGGGTCACGCGCTTTGCCGTCGGTGACGAGGTTTACGGTATGGCGGGCATGTCGTTCAGCGCGAATGCGAGCCACATCTGCGTGGACGAGGGTGGCGTGCTCATGCACAAGCCTGCCGCGCTTTCGCACGAAGAAGCCGCCGTGATGGGGGACGGGGCGACCACCTCGTTCAATTTCCTGCACAACGTCGCCGAACTTCGGGCCGGTGAGAAAATCCTTATTCTCGGCGCTGCGGGGAGCCTTGGAACGGCCGCCGTCCAGATCGCCGCCGCCATGGGAGCCAATGTGTCCGGCACCTGTAGTGCTGGCAACGCAGGCCTCGTCGCGTCGCTTGGTGCAAGCCGGGTGATCGACTACAGGCTCGAAGATTACGCGAAATCCACGGAACGCTACGACGTGATCTACGACACGCTCGGGATCAGTTCGTTCCGCGAAGCCCGGTCCGTCCTGACCCGGAACGGCCGATATGTCTGCCCGGTTCTCGGGTTCGGTTTGCTCTCGGCCTCGCTGCGCACCGCGATCATCGGGGGCCGCAAGGCGCGGTTCTCGGCCACCGGAATGCTGAAACCCGAGGTTCAGCGCGCCATGCACGCCAAACTCGTCGATCTCGTTGAGGCCGACGGTTTCGCACCCGTGATGGATCGCAGCTATCCGCTGGCCGAACTGGTCGAGGCGCACCGGTACATGGAAACCGGGCGCAAGCGCGGCAACGTCGTCGTCGTTTGACGAATGCCGCGGACCTTCGCCCCCCAATCCCAACTTCACCCATCCGCGCCGGGCCTACGGCGCCATCCCATGCCACAGAGGACCAAAACCATGACAAACGACCTGAACGCTCACCGTCCCGCCGCACGCCTGTTCGGCATCTTCTTCATCCTCGCTTTCGCGAGTTACGGCGCAGGCTCTGAATTCGTCGCCTCGGTCACAGGCAATCCACTGGGACTCGACGGCGTTGCGGGCATGAAGACCTCGCTCCTGATCGGTGTGCTCCTGATGGCCGTCGTCCATTCCATCGTAAACATCGGGCTTTCGGTTCTGGCCTTTCCGGTCCTGAGCACCATCAATGGATACGTGGCACGCGGCTACCTTGCAGCCGGTATCGCGGCGACGACCACCGCCATCGTCGGCGCCCTGTTCGTCGCACTCCTCGCCCCGCTCGGTGATGCTCTCGTGGCCGGGGAAGGTGGCGGCCATTTCGAAACCATCGCTATGCTGCTCGAGCGCGGGGGCTTTTTCGGCTACCAGATCAGCATGACGCTTTGGGGCGTCGGGGGGCTCATCCTGTGTTCGGCCCTCTTCATCGGGCGTCTGGTGCCGCGTGCGCTGACGGTGTGGGGCTTTGTCGGCTACATCGTCTTCATGGGCGGCACGATCGCCGAGATGTTCGGATACGGCATCGGCGTGATGCTTGCCCTGCCCGGCGGGCTGTTCGAATTGAGCCTGAGCTTCTGGTTGATCTTCAAGGGCTTCAATCTGCCCAAGACGGTCCTGTGACCCGCGTCCGGACCGGCTTCGGTCCGCCCGGAAATGCGTCGTTCCGCGTATGAGCGAACTTCGGCGCTGGTCTCCACCAAGTTGACAGACCGTTTCAAACTTGGAAATCAGCGCCACATTTCCCGCCTCTCCGCCCAGAATTCCGCACGGTCGAGGGCGTTTCGCACGCCGCGCGCCATAATCGGACCGAGCTGACACGATTTGAGCCGATCCGCCCAAATCGCGCCATTCATGGGCAAGGATCGTGCGAATTTTCGTCAAAGACTGGAGGTAAACCATACCTATGCCGCGGCCAGAACGGTCGCACCAGGGGAAGAATACCATGATGTCGTCCTGCCAGACCGCATTGAGAAAATTCGCCGCCGACGAAGGTGGAGCCGTCACGACAGATGCGGTCGTGTTCTGGGCCGGCCTCATCCTGATGGCCCAAACGGTCGTCACCGATGTTTCGCATGGCGTGATGATCGTCGCTGACGGTATTTCGGGCGCAATCGAAGAAATCGCCGCGACGAACCTGACGCTTCAGGAAATCGCCGGGTTGGCAGGGCAAGACGCGACGCCGACGGCGGGCGAGGGCACGCAAACGCCGTCTTCCGGCAATCCGGGCAACGACAAGGACGTCGGGCGGGCGGGCGAGAATCCGAACGGAACGGATGATTGGGGCACAGGCTCACAGGGCCGCAGCCAATAACGGCGCTCCGTTGTGCCTGACATGCTCTAGGTCGGGAAGCGTTCATGGCTGCTTCGGCGATGCCACGACCCACCGTCAACGCTGCGCTTCTCTTGCGAAGCACAAAGCGAAATCCATCCAGAACATTTGTGATTTCAGTGGTGAGCCGTGCAGGATTCGAACCTGCGACCCACTGATTAAAAGTCAGTTGCTCTACCAACTGAGCTAACGGCCCACTGCGGAGGGCTGACTAAGGTGCGGGGGGCGGGTGGTCAAGAGAAAAAACCGCATTCTCTTTCATTCATTTCTCACGAGGCGTATATGCGCGTCATGAGCGATCTGCCGACCGATACGGGCCTGCCCTTCATGAAGTGGCACGGGGCCGGAAATGACTTCGTGATCTTCGATTCACGGGGGCGCCCGGCTGTGACCACCGAAGCTCTGGCGCGCGGGCTGGGCGACCGGCACCGCGGCGTGGGATTCGACCAGCTCGCCGAGATTCGCGACAGTGATGCGGCCGACATCGACCTCGACTTCTGGAACAGCGACGGCAGCCGGGCCGGGGCCTGCGGCAACGCGACCCGCTGCGTGGCGCGGTATCTGTTCGACCAGACCGGGAAAGACGCGCTCACGATCCGCACGACACGCGGGGTGCTCGAGGCGCGTCTGGTGGAGGGCGAGGTTCATGTGAATATGGGCCATCCCCAGACGATGTGGGACGAGATCCCGTTGTCCAAGCCGATGGACACCGCGCATCTGCCGCTGGACGGTGATCCGATGGCCGTGGGGATGGGCAACCCGCATGTCGTGTTCTTCGTGGATGACGTGAACGCCGTGGATGTCGAAGCGCGTGGCCGGGCGGTCGAGTTCGATCCGCTCTTTCCGCAACGCACCAACGTCGAGTTCGCCGAAGTCCGGTCGCGGGGCGAGATTCGCATGCGGGTGTGGGAACGCGGCACGGGCATCACGCTTGCCTGCGGGTCCGGGGCCTGTGCGACCGCCGTGGCCGCTGCGGAACGGGGCCTGACCGAGCGCAAGGTTCGGATGGAGGTTGACGGCGGCTGGCTGACGCTCGACTGGCGCGACGATGGGGTCTGGATGACCGGGCCGACCGCGCATGTGTTCGACGCCACCCTGACGAAAGCCTTTCTGGAGTCGCTGTGATGACGGCGCAGCCCCCTATCTTCGCGACCCTTGGTTGTCGCCTGAACGCCTATGAGACCGAGGCGATGAAGACACTGGCCGAGGGGGCTGGCGTCGAGGGCGCGGTTGTGGTGAACACCTGCGCCGTGACGGCGGAAGCCGTGCGCAAGGCGCGGCAGGAAATCCGGCGGTTGCGGCGTGAGAACCCCGAGGCGAAGCTGATCGTTACGGGCTGTGCCGCCCAGACCGAGCCCGAGACGTTCGCGGGTATGGTCGAGGTCGATCTGGTCGTCGGCAATGCCGAAAAGATGCAGCCTGCCACCTGGGCGCGGCTCGGCCCCGATTTCGTGGGCGAGACCGAGCGTGTGCAGGTCGACGACATCATGTCGGTGACAGAAACAGCCGGGCACCTGATCGACGGGTTCGGCACGCGCAGCCGGGCCTACGTGCAGGTTCAGAACGGCTGCGATCATCGCTGCACCTTCTGCATCATCCCTTACGGCCGGGGCAATTCGCGCAGCGTGCCGGCGGGCGTCGTGGTCGATCAGATCAAGCGACTGGTGGACAAGGGCTTCAACGAGGTCGTTCTGACGGGCGTCGATCTGACCTCATGGGGGGCGGATCTGCCGGGCGCGCCGCGTCTGGGCGATCTGGTCATGCGTATCCTGCGGCTGGTGCCGGACCTGAACCGCCTGCGCATCTCGTCCATCGATTCCATCGAGGCGGACGAGAACCTGATGCTCGCCATCGCGACCGAGCCGCGCCTGATGCCCCACCTGCACCTGAGCCTTCAGCACGGCGACGACCTGATCCTCAAGCGGATGAAACGGCGGCATCTGCGCGACGACGCCATCGCCTTCTGCGAAGAGGCGCGAAAGCTGCGTCCCGGCATCACCTTCGGGGCCGACATCATCGCGGGCTTTCCGACCGAGAGCGACGCGCATTTCGAGAACTCGCTGAAGCTGGTCGAGGACTGCGACCTCACGTGGCTCCACGTCTTTCCCTATTCCGCGCGTGAGGGCACGCCTGCTGCGCGCATCCCGCAGAAGGTGAATGGCACCATCATCAAGGACCGTGCCGCGCGGCTGCGTGAGGCAGGCGACGCGGCGGTGATCCGGCACCTGACAGCGCAGGTCGGCCAGACCCATGCCGTGCTTATGGAGAACCCGCGCATGGGGCGGACCGAGCATTTCGCCGAAGTCACCTTCGACTGCGACCAGACCGAGGGCGACATCGTGAGCGCCACGATAAAAGGCTTTGCCAACGGTCAGTTGGTCGCCTGATGCACCCGAACCCGGCCTTCCGCAAAGCCGATACGGCCCGCAACCTCGCCTTCGCACGCGAACGCAGTTTCGGAACCCTCAGCATCAACGGGGCCGACGGGCCGCTCATGGCGCATGTGCCGTTCAACCTGAACGAAGACGGCTCCATCGCCGCCATGCACCTCGTCCGCTCGAACCCGATTCTCGCCGCGCTGGACGCCCCGGCGAAAGCCGTGATCGTGGTGAACGGGCCGGACGGCTACGTCTCGCCCGATTGGTACGGGATGGAGGATCAGGTGCCGACGTGGAATTACGTCGCCGTTCACCTGCGCGGGACGCTGGAAAAGCGGCCCGCCGATGTGCTGCCGGGGATGCTTTCGTTTCAGTCCTATGCCTTCGAGTCGCGGATCAAGGGCAAGACGCCTTGGGCCCCCGACAAGATGACGCCCGAGGTGTTCGAGAAGATGCAGCGCGCCATCGTGCCCATTCGCCTGCATGTCGAGAGCGTCGACGGAACGTGGAAGCTGGGTCAGAACAAACCGCCGCCCGCGCGTCTGTCGGCGGCGGCCAAGCTCAAGAAAGGGTTCGGGCAGGAGCTCAAGGTGCTCTCGGCACTCATGCGCCGCCCCGATCTGGACTGACGAATAAGATTGGACAGGATCGCGGCGAGGCCCTAGGCTCAATGTGAAGGAGATTCACATGCCGCTGCCTCTCGTCCCCATCGCCGTCTATGCCGCGACCTACGGGTCTCTGGCCCTCGCCACTTGGAAAGTTGCGCAAAAGGTCGAACGCGGGCGTCGCGACCAGCGGGCCGAGGATGCGCTGGACGATGTGCAGGAGGGGTTGACGATCCGTCGCGAAACGGACCAAGCAAACGGCACGGCCCGCATCCGGCGGGTGTTCCGGTTTTCCGATGACGGCTCTGCCTTCGAACTGGATGCAACGCTATTGGGCCGCGTGAAATTCAAGAAGGTTCCCTGATGATGCAGCTTGTTGGAAACCCCGCCTCGCCCTTCGTGCGCAAGGTGCGCGTGATGCTGATCGAAACCGGGCAGACGGACGAGGTCGAGATGATCGAGACCGTCACCACCGCCGTCGACCCCTCGCCCGAAGCGACCGCCGCGAACCCGCTCAAGAAGATCCCGGCGCTGATCCGCCCTGATGGTTGCACGCTTTACGACAGCCGGGTCATCACCCGGTTCCTTGATGCGCGTGCGGATGCGAACCTTTATAAACACAATCGGTTGTGGGAAATTCTGACGCTCGAAGCCACGGCGGACGGCCTTCTCGATGCCGCTGTTCTCATGGTCTACGAGGGGCGCGTGCGGCCCGAGAACATGCAATACGAAGGCTGGGTCGAGGCGCAGTGGGGCAAGGTCGAAGGCGCGCTCGACGCCATCGAAGCCCGCTGGATGAGCCACCTGCGCGGACCCATCGACGCCGGTCAGATCGCGGTCGGCTGCGCGCTGGGTTATCTCGATTTCCGCCACGGCGCCCGCGAATGGCGCAAGGGCCGCGGCGCGCTTGATGACTGGTATGCGGCGTTCGCGGAACGGCCGAGCATGAAGGCGACGATGCCGACAGGCTAGGGCAGGGCCGCTATCCTGACAAAATCGCTCGCGTTTTTTCCGGTTCAGGCTGCGTCAGGACGCCACACCGCAATCCGTTTAATCCGGGCTTGAATCTCACCTTTGAGGGCTAATGCCTTCTGGACGGGTGCAATTCTAGGCGCTAAACACCGCCGCGATGGGCTACGGGCAACTGCGGCCTTCAAGGGACGTGTCAGCCGCGCACGCGGCTTGGGAAAGGGAGAAACTCTCGTGTCACACGCAGACGATCACGAAGGGACCCGCCGGGATTTCCTCTACTATGCGACCGCCGGTGCCGGCGTCGTCGCGACCGGTGCCGCCGTATGGCCGCTGGTCAACCAGATGAACCCCTCGGCGGACGTGCGGGCGCTGGCTTCGATCCGCGTCGACGTCTCGGGTATCGCCGAAGGCAGCCAGCTTACGGTTCAGTGGCTCGGCAAGCCGGTCTTCATCCGTAACCGGACGCAGGAAGAGATCGACGCGGCCCGCGAAACCCCGATCGACGATCTTCCCGATCCGATCGCGCGCAACCAGAACCTCGGTGGCGAAGAGCCCGCGACCGATGAAAACCGGACCCTTGGCGAAGGTGAAAACTGGCTGGTGATGATGGGCGTGTGCACCCACCTCGGCTGTGTGCCCCTTGGCGACGGTGCTGGCGATTACGGCGGGTGGTACTGCCCCTGCCACGGCTCCCACTACGACTCGGCCGGACGTATCCGTCGCGGCCCGGCGCCCGAGAACCTTCCGGTTCCGATCGCGCAGTTCGTCGACGAAACCACCATTCAGCTGGGCTGAGGGAGAGAGACATGGCTGGTATCCCCCACGACCATTACGAGCCGAAGTCCGGCTTCGAGAAATGGACGCACAAGCGTCTGCCGATCGTGTCGCTGCTTTACGACACCCTGATGATCCCGACCCCCAAGAACCTGAACTGGTGGTGGATCTGGGGCATCATTCTCGCGTTCTGCCTGGTCCTTCAAATCGTGACCGGCGTCATCCTCGTGATGCACTACACGCCGCATGTCGACATGGCGTTCGCCTCGATCGAACACATCATGCGTGACGTGAACGGCGGGTTCTTCCTGCGTTACCTGCACATGAACGGCGCATCGCTGTTCTTCGTCGCGGTCTACATCCACATGTTCCGTGGTCTGTTCTACGGGTCCTACAAAGCCCCGCGTGAGATCACCTGGATCATCGGGATGCTGATCTACCTCGTCATGATGGCGACCGGCTTCTTGGGCTATGTTCTGCCCTGGGGTCAGATGTCCTTCTGGGGTGCGACGGTCATCACCGGCCTGTTCGGTGCCATCCCGTTCATCGGCGAAGGCATTCAGACCTGGCTCCTCGGTGGGCCGGCGGTCGGTAACGCCACGCTCAACCGCTTCTTCTCGCTGCACTACCTGCTGCCCTTCGTGATCGCCGCGCTTGTGATCGTTCACATCTGGGCCTTCCACACCACGGGCAACAACAACCCGACGGGTGTCGAGGTGCGGCGCGGTTCGAAGGAAGAAGCCAAGAAAGACACGCTTCCGTTCTGGCCCTACTTCGTGATCAAGGACCTGTTCGCTCTGGCGATCGTCCTCCTGATCTTCTGGGCCATCGTGGGCTTCATGCCGAACTACCTCGGCCACCCCGACAACTACATCGAAGCGAACCCTCTGGCGACGCCCGCACATATCGTGCCGGAATGGTATTACCTGCCGTTCTACGCGATCCTGCGTGCCTTCACCGCCGACGTCTGGGCCGTGCAACTGGTGAGCTGGGTGACCGGCGGCATCATCGACGCCAAATTCTTCGGCGTGCTCGCGATGTTCGGTGCGATCTTCGTGATGGCGCTGGCCCCGTGGCTCGACACCTCGTCGGTCCGCTCGGGCAAGTATCGTCCGGCGTTCAAGTGGTGGTTCCGTCTGCTGGTGATCGACTTCATCGTTCTGATGTGGGTCGGCGCCCGTGACACGAACTTCCCGCATGACTGGATTTCGCTGATCGGTGCGACCTACTGGTTCGCCTACTTCCTCGTGATCCTCCCGCTGCTCGGCGTGTTCGAGAAGCCGGAGACGCCCCCGGCGACCATCGAGGAGGATTTCAAGAAGCACTACCCCGACGCCCCTTCGGCGGCCGAGTGAGAGAGGATCTGAGACCAATGATCAAGAAACTCACCCTTTCCGCGGTCACCGCGATCACCATGGCCTTGGGCGGCACCGCTGCCCTGGCCGCCGGTGAAGGTGGCCATATCGAAGATGTCGCCTTCTCGTTCGAAGGACCCTTCGGCACCTATGACCAGCAGCAGCTTCAGCGCGGCTTCAAGGTCTACATGGACGTGTGCCGGGCCTGTCATGGCCTGCAATACGTGCCGCTGCGCACGCTCACCGACCTTGGGTATTCCGAGGACGAGGTGCGCGCCTTCGCTGCCGAGAACTTCGAAATCTACGAAGCCGAGACCGACGAATGGCGCCCCGCGCTTCCGCGTGACAACTTCCCGGCCGTGTCGGGCGAGGGCATGGGCCCCGATCTGTCGCTCATGGCCAAGGCGCGCGCGGGCTTCCACGGCCCCGCAGGCACCGGCATCAACCAGCTTCTCAAAGGCATGGGTGGACCGGAATACATCACGGCCTTCCTCACCGGGTTCACCGGCGAAGAGCGTGAAGTGGCCGGTCAGTATCTTTACGAGAACACCGCTTTCGACGGCGGCTGGGTCTCGATGCCGCCGCAGCTTTCGGACGGGCTGGTGGACTTCGACGATGGGCACGCGAACGATGCGCACCATCTGGCCGAAGACGTCGCCGCGTTCCTGATGTGGACGGCGGAGCCGAAGATGATGGAGCGTAAGCAGGCCGGGTTCATCGGTGTGATTATGCTCGTCATCCTCGCGACGATGCTCTACCTCACGAACAAGAAGCTTTGGGCGCCGCACAAGTACGGCAAGGAACTGGATCTCTGATCCGGTCCATCCCGCTGAATGAAAAGGGCGCCTCTCGGGGCGCCCTTTTTCTTTGTCGGCCCTGCCCGAGTCAGTGGCCGAGGTAATCGCGAAGCGCCTCAGGTGGATGTGCGAAAATCTCGGCCGTCGGCACGGGGGCATGGGCCACCCCATCGGCCACGAGTATGACATCGTCCGCGATGCGCCGCGCATCGCCAGGCTCGTGGCTGACCATAAGAAGGGTCGCGCCCGTTTCGTCCGCCAGCGCGGCAACCAAACCAAGCATTTCGACGCGCAGGGCCGGTCCCAGCGCACCGAATGGCTCATCCAGAAGCATGATCGGCTTGTCGCGCAGAAGCGCCCGGGCAAGCGCCACGCGCGCGATCTGACCGCCCGACAAGGCCGCGGGTTTGCGTGGGCCGAGCCCAGCAAGGCCGACCCGGTTCAACGCCTCGTCCACCCGGGCCGCATCGCCCCTGGACAACCGCAAGTCAGGACGCACCCCCAAACCGACGTTCTGGGCGGCGGTGAGATGCGGGAACAGGTTGTTGTCTTGAAAGATGGTTGTGATCGGACGCTGCGCCGGGGGCGTGGCCGACAGGTCGGTCCCTGACCAAAGCACCCGGCCCGACGCGGGTTGATAACCGCCGATCGCCGCGAGCAGCGTCGATTTTCCGGCGCCTGACGGCCCGAGAATGGCGATTTTCCGGCCCGGCTCGACGCTTAGGGTCGCGTCCAGCGTGAAGCCGCCAAGATCGACATGCATGTTTTCAAGCGTCAGGATTCACGCGCCCTCCCCGGTCGAAAATCCAGAACACCGCAAGGCTCGCGGCAAGAAGCACCAGCGCGGCCCCGGCGGCGTCATCCATCCGATAGGCCGACAGCAGACGATAGAGTTGCAGCGGCAGGGTGGGCGTGTCGGGCGACGCGAACAGGGCAATGACACCAAGGTCTCCCATCGACAGGGCCGCGGCAAGCCCGGCAGAAAACCCGAGCGGGCGGCGCAGGCGGGGCAGCCAGACGAGCCTGAACCGCGCCCACCCGGACATGCCGAGACCGTCTGCAAGCCGCCCGAAGTCGGCCTCGATCTGACCAAGCGCCGGCACCAGCGCACGCAGGGCGAAGGGCAACGACATCACGGCGTTGACGAGCGCGGTCACCGGAAGCGCGAAGGCGAACGGATCGGCCACCGGGAATATCAGGATGAACAGGCCCGTCCCGATCACGAGGGGCGAGGCCGCGATCGTGAGCGTCCCGATCGCCTCGACCAGCCGCGAACGGCTTTTCACGGCCCAGGCGGCAATGGGAAGCGCGAGCGAGATCGACAGCACGACAGACGCCATCGCCACGCCGAGCGAGCGCAGGGTCGCCGCGAAGACGGAGGGCGGGAGGGACGCAAGTGCGGGGATGCCGTCCACGGCGATCATCGCCATGGGCAGAACCAGAAACAGCGTGGCGAGCGCGATCAACGCGGCGTCGAGCGCGCGCAACGCGGGCGAATTCGCATCCCAGCGCATCACGGCGCGGTCGAGGCCGGAGCCGAAGCCGGATGGCAAGGCGACCTTCAAGGCGACCAGCGCGACGGCGGCCCCGAGGACGAATTGCACGAGCGCCAGAAGGGCCGCCTTGCCGAGGTCGAAGTCGAGGCGGAACGCCTGATAGATCGCCAATTCGATGGTCGTGGCGCGCGGCCCGCCGCCAAGGGCGAGCGCGACAGCGAAAGACGTTAGGCACAGCAGGAAAATGACGAGGAAAGCCCCCGGAACCACTTCGCGCAGCATCGGCCTTTCGAGATGCCGGGAAATATCGCGGGCAGTCATGCCGAGAGACGCGGCAAGGCGGAAGCGTTCGGCAGGAATGGCGAGCCATCCTTGCAGAACCAGCCGGGTCGCAAGCGGGAGGTTGAAGAACACATGGGCCAGCACGACGCCATGAAAGCCGTAGATCGAAATGGGCTCGAAGCCGAGGGCGACGAGCGCCTGACTGACGATCCCGGACCGTCCGAAAACGCTGATGAGCCCGAAGACCGCCACGATCACGGGCAGGATGAACGGAGCGCCAAGCAACACGACCAGCAGGCTACGGCCCGGAAATCGCCGTCGCGCGAAAGCCCGCCCGATAGGCACCGCCAGCACGACCGACAGGGCCGCCGACAGCGTTGCCTGTAGCAGCGTGAACCGCAGGGCGGCCCAATCCGCCACACCGAACCCGCCCGCACCTTCGGCCCGAACCGCAACCGCCGCGAGCGTCCCCAGCGTCAGAAGGAGAACGAGGGCGAGGGCAATGGCCCCCGCCCCGGCGGTCCGCGTCACCGCGTCGATGCCGCGCGCCATTCCTCGATGGCGTCGTCACGGATCGCTTCGGCCTCGGCCCCCAGATAGATCAGGGCATTCTCCGGCTCATGCAGTGTCTCGAACCCGTCCGGCAGGCCTTCGGTCGGGATCTTTGCCGGGTACATCCAGTTGGTCGTGGGGATCGCGGACTGGAACCCATCCGTGAGCATGAAATCCATGAACATATCGGCCAGTTCGCCCTGTTCGGTCGACGCGACCTTGCCCGCGATTTCGATCTGCATGTAGTGGCCGTCGTCAAAGGCGGCTGCCGCCTTGGTGTCGTCGTCCTCGGCAATCAGGTGGTAGGCAGGGGATGTGGTGTAGGACAGGACCATGTCCGCCTCGCCCTCGACGAACATGCCGTAAGCTTCGGACCATCCTTTCGTCACGGTGACGATCTGGTCGTTCAGACGCTCCCAATACGCGCCCGCCTCTTCGCCGTAGACCGCCTTGACCCAGAGGACGAGACCGAGGCCGGGTGTCGACGAGCGCGGGTCCTGAATGAGGATCGACAGGTCGCTGTCGGCCAGTTCTTCGAACGAGGTCGGCGCAGTGTCCACTTTGGTCTTGTCATAGACGAACGCGAAATACCCCCAGTCGAAGGGCAGGAACAATTCGTCCTGCCATTCGATCGGCAGGTCGAGCTGCGGGCTTTCGATGCCGTGCGGGGCGAACAGCGCGGTTTCGCGGGCGGCCTCGGCAAGGTTTTCGTCGAGGCCGAGCACGACGTCGGCCTCGGTCCGGGCGCCCTCGAGCCGCAGGCGCGACAGGATTTCGGCCCCGTCGCCGACGGCCACGAATTCGAGGTCGCAGTCGCAACGCGCCTCGAATGCTTTTTCGATCACGGGGCCGGGGCCCCATTCGGCGACAAAGCTGTCATAGGTGTAAACGGTAAGGGTGTCTTGCGCGTTGGCGACGCTCGCCAAGCCCACAAGTCCCGCTGCGATGATGGGTGTTCTCATGTCATCCTCCATTGCGACGGGCGAAAGTCCGGCAGGATGACCTGTGATGGTCCTGACCTTCCCTCCGCCGGTGCTAGCCGGTTCAGGTTCAACGGGTTCGCTTTCGCATCTCAGCCGGACGACTTGCGTCGCACGGGCACCCCGAGGTGAGGCAGACACTATGCATCGAACCCGGCGCTCGCAAGGGGGTGTCACCGAAAGGTGTGTGCTGGCGCACGCGCTTTGGGAGCCACGTCCCGCCACTGGCGGGCCGCGGCGGTGCGAGAGGGCGCTGCCCTCTCGCGCTCTCCCGAGGTTTTGCGAAACGAAGAAGAGTTGAGGTTTTCCGGGGGGTCGGCTACCGAAGCGGCAAAGGAGCCGGGCCATGATGAACTCTTTCGGGCATATCTTTCGGGTGACGACCTGGGGCGAAAGCCACGGGCCTGCGCTTGGGGCGACCGTGGACGGTGTGCCGCCGGGGGTGACGCTGGACGAGGCGATGATCCAACACTGGCTGGATCGCAGAAAGCCGGGTCAGAACAAGTACACCACTCAGCGGCGTGAACCCGACGCGGTTCGCATTCTGTCGGGTGTCTACGAGGGCGAGACGACCGGGACGCCCGTGCAGCTCATGATCGAGAACACCGATCAGCGGTCCAAGGATTATGGCGATATCGCCGAGAAGTTCCGGCCCGGCCATGCCGACATCACCTATTGGCAGAAATACGGTATCCGAGATCCGCGCGGGGGCGGTCGGTCATCGGCGCGCGAAACGGCGGCGCGCGTCGCGGCGGGCGGTATCGCGCGTGAGGCGCTCAAGATGCTGGTGCCGGGGATCGAGGTACGCGGCTACATGACCCGCATGGGCGAGCACGAGATCGACCGCAGCCGTTTCGACTGGGACGAGATCGAGCGCAATCCGTTCTGGGTGCCGGACGCCGAGGCTGCCGCGACATGGGCCGACTACCTCGACGGGTTGCGCAAGGCGGGCTCGTCCGTCGGCGCGGTGATTGAGGTGGTCGTGCGCGGTGCGCCCGCAGGCCTCGGGGCGCCGATCTACGCCAAACTCGACACCGATCTGGCCGCTGCGATGATGTCGATCAACGCCGTGAAGGGCGTCGAGATCGGCGAGGGCATGAACGCGGCCTGCCTGACGGGCGAGGCCAATGCGGACGAAATCTACATGGGGAACGACGGCAAGCCGGTGTTCTCGTCGAACCACGCGGGCGGCATCCTTGGTGGCATCTCGACCGGGCAGGACATCGTCTGCCGGTTCGCGGTCAAGCCGACATCGTCGATCCTGACCCCGCGCAAGACGATCACGAAAACGGGCGAGCCGGCCGAGATCGTCACCAAGGGTCGTCACGACCCCTGCGTCGGGATCCGTGCCGTACCCGTGGGCGAGGCTATGGCGGCCTGTGTCATTCTCGATCATCTGATGCTGCACCGGGCGCAGGTCGGTGACGGGCCACGGGGCAAGATCGGCTGATGCTGTCGATCCTCGGGATCACCTTTCCGATCTTCGCGGCGATCGCGCTTGGCTATGGCCTGGTCCGCTGGCGGGTGTTCCGGCCGCAGGACATGCGGGTGTTCGGCGCCTATGTCATGAACATCGCGCTGCCCGCCCTGATCTTCAACGCGGTCGCGACACGGGACATCGGCGAGGTGTTCAACGTGCCCTACATGGCCGCGTATCTCGCCGGGGCTCTGGTCACGATGGGGATCGCGTTCGGCTGGTTTTCGGCCATCACCGGGCCGCAGCGCCGCGCTGTCGGGGCGATGGGTGCGTCCTGTCCGAACTCCGGTTTCGTCGGAGCGCCGCTGATGCTGTTGCTCTTCCCCGATATCGCCGGGCTCATCCTCGCCATGAACATGCTGGTCGAGAACGTGGTCATCGTACCCGTGGCGCTCGCCCTGATCGAAGCGTCCAAGGGCGGGGGGCTGAACATCGGAAAGGTGCTGATCGGCGTCATCCGGCGGCCGATGGTGATCGGCCTGATCCTCGGTCTCGTCGTGTCGGTGATCGGGATGCCGCTGCCGGGTCCGGTCGACCGGCTCGTCGGCATGGTGGCGGGGTCCGCCGCCGCGCTGGCGCTGGTCGTGATCGGCGGATCGCTCGCCGGGCTGTCGGTGAAAGGCAATGTCGCACTGGCGGCCCAGATTTCGCTCGCCAAGCTGGTGGTGCATCCACTGGTGACGGTGGGTGCCGTGATCCTGTTCGGCGTGCTGGGCCTTGGTCTTTCCGGAGATCTGAGGACCGCCGTCATCCTGTCGGCGGCGATCCCTATGTTCACGATCTACACGGTTCTGGCGCAGGAGACGGGGCACGAAGGCCTCGCCTCGCTCGCGCTCCTGATGGCCACGGTCGCGTCTTTCGTGACGCTGAACGTGGCGATTTTCCTGCTGGTCTAGGCCGTCGCGGTGGCGAGCGCCGCGTCGAACAGAGCCTTGATATCCTCGTAGGCCGTTCCCGCGACGATCCGGGCGATTTCCTTGCGGTCGGGACCGATCGCGATCAGGGTCGAACGGCGCGGAACCTTGAACGACGTGGTGATGTCGTCGCGTTTGTAGGTGTCCCAATCCACCTCGATATACGTGATCTTTTCCTTGTAGGCCGGGTTCTCGTCGAACAGGCGCGAGATCACGCGGCGTTGCGCCTGACATGTGCCGCACCACGGGGCGAAGTAGTCGAGGACCACGGGCGTTCCGGCATCGAGAGCCCGATTCACAGCGCCCGGCGTATAGGCGATGGTGGCGGATTGGCCGAGCGTCGGGATCAGAGCGACGGCGGATACTGTGGCAAGGAATGAGCGACGGTTCATAAGGACCTCCCTAGATGGAAACGGACAGATCGACGAGCCAGGCGGGCATGTTCGACAACAGCCAGGCATCGATCATGTGGTTGATACGGAACAGGATGGCGAAGCCGACCAAAAGAAACGCGGCGCCAAGAACGGGGCGTGACACGTTGGCGAATTTCCTGAGCGCCGTGGCCCGCAGGCCGTAGCCGATGGCGAGGATCAGGGTCGAAACCCCGGCGGCGAACATCACCATGATCGCGAAGGCCCGGATCAGGCTTTCACCCTGCGACGCGAGCGCGATGGCCCCGCCGAGCGTGGGGCCGATACAGGGGGACCAGACCGCGCCGAGCAGCAGGCCCCCGCCGAACTGACCCCAGAGCGAGGTCCGGTCGAAACTGTCGATGCCGCCGTCGGCACGCGCGGCGAGTCCCGCCGTGGCCGAGGCGAAGACCGCGTTCGCTTGCGGCACCAGCATGACGAGGCCGAAGCCGATCATCAGGACGGCGCCAGCGGTCGCAACGGTGTCTTCGGTCAGGCCTATGGCGTAGCCCACGGTGGAGACCAGCATTCCGAAGGTGACGAACGACAGGCTCATCCCGGCGGCGAGCACGACGGGGCCAAGGCGATGCGCCTGCAAGGCGGAGGCAAGCACAATCGGCAGGACCGGCAGAACGCAGGGGTTGATGAGCGTCAGCAGGCCCGCGCCATATGCGAGGATCAATTCCATGCCTTCTCATTGCCGTGACAGCCCGATCACTGTCACCCGACAAGCGCGTGAGTTTCGTTTCAGCCGGAATAGGTTTCCGACATCATCTCACGCAGCAACGGCACGCGGCGGGGGCGGAAGCTTTCCCGCGTTTCGCTGACGGATGCGACGCGGGAGATCAGGAAGCGGCGAAATCCCCGTCGCAGGCAACACCATGCGAGAATCCACGGTTCGTAATCGGTGTAAACCACCGACAGCGGCCAGATGCGCCGTTCCGTGAACGACCCCTCTCGGTCGGTGTAGGTGATATCGACCGCGCGCTCCTCCCATGCGGCTTCACGCAAAGTGGGCATGAACTCCGGCACTTCGGGCTTCTTGTCGAAGGCGTAGGCGAGCAGGGCGACGTGCCGCGCCTCGTCGGCTTTGCGCGTGGGGAGCGAGGCGGTGACCTTGGCGATGGCGCGCTTGGCGGCCTCCGCCAGTGCCGGGTCGCCCTGCCATTCCAGCCAGCCGAGGCCCAGCATCACCGCCTCGAGCTCGAGACGGTCGAACATCTGCGGGGGCACCGCATTGTCCTCGGTCAGCGTGTAGCCAAACCCGGCCTCGCCATCGATGATCGCCCCGGCGGCGCGCAGGCTTTCGATGTCGCGATAGATGGTGCGCTCAGATACGCCGGTTTCACCGGCCAGACGGGCGGCGGTGACAGGTGGGGGCAGTCGCCGTAGGGTATCGAGCAGACGAAATAGGCGATCTGAACGGCTCATGTCCTCTCCTGACGGAAATTGTCAGTATGGGGGGAGCATAACGCGGGCAGTCACACAGGCAACGCGAAAGGAAAACCGATGCTGACGCTTTACCATTCCTACTGGTCCCGCGCGACGCGGATGCTCGCCCTTGTCCATGAACTCGGCATCGTCGACGAGGTGACTCGCGTGCATGTCGACCTGAAACGGCAGGACGGATCGGGTCGGTTCGACCCGAACAATCCGCATCCCGACCACAAGGTGCCCGCGCTCGACCATGACGGGACCGTCATCACCGAAAGCGCGGCGATCGCGCTTTATCTCAGCGATATGTTCCCCGACGCGGGGCTGGCACCTGTGTTGGGCGATCCGAAACGTGGCCCGTTCCTGACATGGCTCGTCTATTCGGTGTCGGTGATGGAACCCGTCTACAATCACAAGGCCGCAGGTCTGGATCACCCGATCCTGCGGGCATCGTTCCGGGGTGTGCCCGAGGTCGAGAAACGCCTGATCGATACGTTCGCGGATGGTCGCCCGTTCCTTCAGGGTGACACGTTCACCGCCGCTGATCTGATGGTGCAGTCGCCCTATCAGTGGATGCGTGACTGGGCGCCGCAGGACGACAACGTGCTTGCATGGGTCGACCGGGTGAACGCGCGCCCGTCCTATGCTTGGGCTCGGGAGATCGACGCGCAATATGCGCCGGCCATGACCTGAAGCGTCGGCTCAGGTGGCGGCGCGATCCGCCGTCACCGGGGCCGGTTTCTGCTTGGACAGCTGCACGGCAAGGATGCCGACCGTCACGACCGCGACACCGATCACATCGAGCAGGCCCAGTTGTTCACCCAGCAGAACCGCGGCAATCGCCACCCCGAAGAATGGGTTGAGGAAGTGGAACGTCGCCGCCCGCACCGCCCCGATGCGTTGCACAAGTTCGAACCAGACCCATGTGGCCGCAAGGCCGGGAACCAGCGTGGTATAGGCGAAGGCCGCGATGAGACCGGGGTTCCAGTTCACCTCGAACGGCTCCAGCGCCAATGCGAAGGGGGCGAGCGCGATGGCCCCCACCAGCATCTGAAGGCCGACCACCATCAGCAGGTTGCCCCCGCCCGACGCGGTGCGCACCGAAAGCGTTGCGACGGCCAGTGCGACGGCGGCGATGACGCAGAGGATCAGACCATACATATCGACGCCACCGGAAATCCGGCTGCCCATGATGAGGGCGACCCCGGCAAAGCCCACGACCAACCCGACGACCGCCAGCATCGGCAGACGGTCGCGGAAGACGACCCAGCCGAGCAGGCCCACGATCAGCGGCATGGTCGAGGCGATGATGGAGGCGAACCCGGCTTCGATCGTCTGCATCGCGATGAAGTTCAGGCCAAGGTAAAGCGCGTTCTGGCAGACACCGAAGACGACCACCGAAATCCACTGGCCCCGCGTCAGCCTGATCCGCTGACCCAGCATACGGGCGAGTCCCATTGCCATCAGGCCGGAGATCACGAACCGGATGGCAAGCGCGGTCATCGGCGGCGCATCGGCCACGATGATCCGGGCGGAGGTGAACGCGGACGACCACATCACGGCAAAGGCAAGTCCCATCATGATCGCGCGAATATCCATCTGGTGCTCCTTGCCGCTGTGCCCGGCGACCCTAGCCAAATCGCACCGGTGCACAACCCCGCGCGATGCGATCCTCGCCATGTCCGAATGCCGGTCGTAAGCTCGCCCCGGAGGTGCCCATGACCACAGAACCCAAAGCGTTCGAAACCATCGAAGATCTGGAAAGCTGGCTGTCCGGGAACCACGCCACCCAGACCGAACTGATCGTGCGGCTTTACAAGGTCCAGAGCGGGATACCTTCGATCACGTGGGACGAACTGGTGCAGGGCATCCTGTGTTGGGGCTGGATCGACGGGATCAAGCGGTCCTATGACGCGGTCAGCTACACGCAACGGATCACGCCGCGCAAACCGCGCTCGTCATGGTCGAAACGCAACGTGGCGCATGTCGAACGTCTGATCGCAGAAGGGCGTATGCAGCCATCGGGTCTGGCGCATGTCGAAGCGGCCAAGGCGGACGGACGGTGGGATGCGGCCTATGCCGGCCCCGCCGACATGGTGATCCCGCCGGATTTCCTTGCCGCCCTCGATGCCGTGCCCGAAGCGCGGGCGACCTATGACGGGCTTGCCAGCGGATGGCGCTATTCGATCTATCACGCCCTGCATTCAGCCAAGAAGCCCGAGACGCGTCTGGCCCGGATGGACCGCATGATCGCGCGCATGGCGGATGGCCTGCCGCCCGTGAAGCGGTAAGAGTTTCTCGCCCCCACAAAGCAAAAGGGCCGCCCTCGGGCGACCCTTTCGGAAATTCTGATGGCCGGAACTTACGAGTTCACGGAGTCCTTCAGAGCCTTCGCAATGGTCATCTTGACTACCTTGTCGGCTTCTTTCTTGATCTGCTCACCGGTGGCCGGGTTGCGAACCATACGCTCGGGGCGCTCACGGCAATAGATCTTGCCGACACCCGGAAGGGTCACGGCACCGCCGCCCGACACTTCCTTGGTGATGATCGAGGTGATCGCGTCAAGCGCGGCGGATGCCGATTTCTTGTCGGTGTCCATCTCCTCGGCCAGCGCTGCAACGAGCTGGGTCTTGGTCATCGGTTTTGCCATGTGATTACTCCTCACTGTCCCGTCTTCGGGGTTTCATTGGCCGCATTTAAAGGAGGTTGCGGGGGGCACACAACTCTTTCTGAACGGAATCGGCAAGAAAACAACGGGTTTCCGCTCAGTCAGGGGGGTTTTCCTTATTCAAAGGAATGCCGTTTCGTCGAATGAGCGCAACTTCCGGCTGTGGATGCGTTCCAACGGCATATCGCGCAGGCGCTCCATCGCGCGAATGCCGATCAACAGATGGCGCCCGACCTGCGTGGTGTAGAAGTCGCTCGCCATCCCCGGCAGTTTCAGTTCGCCGTGCAATGGCTTGTCCGACACGCACAGAAGCGTGCCGTAGGGCACGCGGAACCGGAACCCGTTGGCCGCGATCGTCGCACTTTCCATGTCGAGCGCGATGGCCCGCGACTGGCTCAGGCGCTGCACGGGTCCGGAATTGTCCCGAAGTTCCCAGTTGCGGTTGTCGAGCGATGCGACCGTGCCCGTTCGCATGATCCGCTTCAATTCGTAACCTTCCAGCTCGGTCACATCCGCCACCGCGTCTTCCAGCGCGATCTGGATTTCGGCTAACGGCGGGATCGGCACCCAGATCGGAAGATCGGCGTCCAGCACCTTGTCCTCGCGCAGATAGGCGTGCGCCAGAACGAAATCGCCGAGCCGTTGCGAGTTCCGCAGACCGGCGCAATGCCCGACCATGAGCCACGCGTGGGGGCGAAGCACCGCGATATGGTCGGTCGCAGTCTTGGCGTTCGACGGTCCCACCCCGATATTGACCAGCGTAATCCCGGACCCGTCCGCGCGTTTCAGGTGATAGGTCGGCATCTGCGGAAGCTTCGACAGAGACGGGATTTCCCCGTCCGGCTCGGTCAGAGCAAAGTTTCCGGGGCTGACGAAGGCGGTATATCCGCTCGACTTGTCCGCCAGCATCGCGCGGGCGAACAGCTCGAATTCCTCGACATAGAACTGGTAGTTCGTGAACAGCACGTGGTTCTGGAAATGCTCGGCCAGCGTCGCGGTGTAGTGGCTGAGGCGCGCGAGCGAATAGTCGATGCGCTGGGCCGTGAACGGTGCGAGCGGCTCGGACCCGTCCTCGTGCCGGTAGCCCAGCCCGTTGACGATGTCGTCATGCGTATTCGTCAGGTCCGGCACGTCGAACACGTCGCGTAGGGGAAACGCCATCGCCCCCTCTTGCGGAACGGTGATGTCAGAGCGTCCCGCCACCGCGAAATGGACCGGCATCGGTGTGCTGGACTGGCCGACCGCGACCGGAACCCCGTGGTTCTGGATCAACAGGCCGATCTGTTGTTCGAGATAGTTCCGAAACAGGTCAGGTCGGGTGATCGTCGTCGAATAGGTGCCGGGGCCGGGCACATGACCGAAGGATAGGCGATTGTCCGTCGCCGCATGCGTCGTCGTACGGAACCGTATCTCAGGATAGAACGCCCGGAACCGGTTCGCAGGCTGTTCCGTAAGACCGGCGGAGTCCGAGAATTTAACCGTCAGGAAATCGCAGGCGGCGTCGTAAAGCTCGCACAGGCGGTCCACCGCGAGACTCGCGTCGGTGAAGAACTCCGCCTGAACTTTGGACGGTGTCTTGATCGGCAGGGTCAGGTCAGCGGGGGACATCAAGGCTCCTCAAACAATTCGGTCAACTCGAACTTGGTCACGTCCACCAAACCGAGATCGGAGATGCGTAGTTCAGGGATGACCACCAGCGCAAGCAGCGAGTGCTGCATGTAGGCGTTGTTGAGCGTGCAGCCGCAGGCCGCCATCGCCTCGACCATGTTCTGCGCCTTGGCGGCCACCGTTTCGGCCGGTTCGTCGGACATGAGGCCCGCGACCGGCAATTCGACGAGCGCGATTTCCTTGCCGTCTTTGAAGACGGTGATGCCACCGCCCACTTCGCCCAGCCGGTTTGCGGCCAGCGCCATGTCGCGGCGCGACGTGCCGACGACGATCATGTGGTGGCTGTCATGGGCCACGGTCGAGGCGATGGCCATGTCGCCACGGTAGCCGAAGCCCGAGACGAAACCGTTGGTCACGTCGCCCGTGCCACGATGCCGTTCGACAAGCGCGATCTGCGCGATGTCGTTTGCCTCGTCCGGTTCGACGATCCCGTTCGAGACATGCAGGTCGACGGTCAGCGCCTTGGTCGGGGCCTGGTTCTCGACCACGCCGATCACCTTGGCGGTGACGGTGTTCGCGCCATCCGGGGCTGCGATCTCGAAATCGGCCCCCTCCAGCGTCTTGCCGAGGTGCACGGTGTTGCGCGCGTGATCCGGCCAGTCGAGGTGGGGGCACGCGACCTTGATGCGGCCCTTTTCTGCGACCAGCACGCCGCGCGCATAGACCCGTTCGATCTGCAATTCGGTGAGCGAGGGGGTCAGGATCATGTCGGCCCGCCGCCCCGGCGCGATGGACCCGAGCTCGCGTTCCAGCCCGAAATGGGTGGCCGTGTTGATCGTGGCCATTTGCAGCGCGATCAGCGGATCGCAACCGCAGGCGATGGCGTGCCGCACCACGCGGTTCATGTGACCATCGTTGACGAGCGTACCGGAATGGCTGTCGTCCGTGCACAGGATGAAGCTGCGCGGGTCGAGGCCTTTTTCGGTGACGGCGGTGATCTGGGTTTCCACGTCATACCAAGCCGACCCCAGCCGCATCATGCTCCGCATACCCTGACGCACACGCGCGATGGCATCGGCCTCGCACGTCCCTTCGTGGTCGTCGGCAGGGCCACCCGCCGCATAGGCGTGGAAGTTCGGGCCGAGGTCGGGCGAGGCATAGTGGCCGCCAACCGTCTTGTTCGCGTTCTGGGTCGCCGCGATCTCGGCCAGCATCTTGGGGTCGCCGTGGACCACGCCGGGAAAGTTCATCATTTCGCCCAGACCGATGATGCCGGGCCAGTTCATCGCTTCCGCCACATCCTCGGGCGTGATCTCGCGCCCCGTGGTCTCGAGCCCCGGCGCCGAAGGCGCACAGGAGGGCATCTGCGTGAAGATGTTGACCGGCTGCAAGGCGGCCTCGTCATGCATCAGCCGCACGCCTTCCAACCCCAGCACGTTCGCGATTTCGTGCGGGTCGGTGAACATGCTCGTCGTGCCGTGCGGGATCACGGCGGCGGCGAATTCCGCCGGGGTCAGCATACCGCTTTCGATATGCATATGGGCGTCGCACAGGCCGGGGATCAGGTACATGCCGTCGGCGTCGATCACCTCGGTGTCGTCGCCAAGGCAATGGCTGGCGTCCGGCCCGACGTAGGCGAACCGCCCCTCAGCGACTGCGACCTGCCAGCCGTCCAGCACTTCTCGCGTGTGGACGTTCACGACCTTGGCGCCTTTGATGACGAGGTCGGCAGCCTCACGACCCGCGGCCACGGCGACAAGGCGCGGTGCGGTTTCGGCCCAAGTTTTCAATGGAGTGTCTGTCATGGAGCAATTGTCCAGCAAATTTGATCATATGCAAGCGGGTTCCGGGGCGCAGTTTGCCAAACGGTCCGCGAACCCTTACATCTGGCCATGTCAATCCGATGAAGGACGAAACGATGGACCTGCACCCGACCCCGATGAGCCCCCTGTGTTCCCCGGTCGAGGTGTCCCATGTCTGCCTTTCTGTCCCTCCACGAACTTTCTCTCAAAACCCCTGACGGACGCCCGCTCGTCCGTGATCTGACGCTGGCCTTCGGGGCCGAACGTACCGGCATCGTCGGTGCGAACGGGTCAGGAAAATCCACGCTGCTCGCCGCGATGTCGGCAGGCGGTCCGCATGTCTCGCACATCGGCACCTGCGGGCTGTTCGATCAACGGCTCGACCCGGCGCAGTCCGTGCCGGAGGCGCTGGGCGTGGACGCCCCGCTTGCGCAACTCGGCCGGATCGAAAGCGGGATCTTCGAGCCGGCCGACCTCGACACCGCCGACTGGACGTTGCCTGCACGGATCGAAGGCGTGGTCGCGCGTCTTGGCCTGCCCGCCGATACGCTCGCGCGTCGCGTCGGTGACCTTTCCGGCGGGCAGCGCACACGGCTGTCGGTCGCCCGCGCCCTGATCGCCGCGCCGGACCTGCTCCTGATGGACGAGCCGACGAACAATCTGGACCGCGCGGGCCGAACTTTGATCTCCGAGCTGATCGCGGGGTGGTCCGGCGGTGTCGTGGTGGTGAGCCATGATCGGGAATTGCTGGACGGGATGGAGCGCATACTCGAACTGTCCCCGACAGGCTGGCACCTGCACGGCGGCGGCTGGTCGGTCTATGCCGAAGCCCGCGCGGCCCGCGAAGCACGCGCACAAGCCGCGCTGGAGACAGCCGAACGCGACCTGGCGCGGACCAAGCGCGAGATTCGAGCGCGGGAAGAAAAGAAAGCGCGCCGCGACCGCGCCGGGCGCGCCCTGCGCGCGAGTGGCAGCCAGCCCAAGGTGTTGCTCGACGCGATGAAGGACCGGGCCGGGCGCACGGCGGGGCGCGAGGCCGCGCTGTCGCAGAAGCTCGAGGACCGCGCCGCCGCCGCGCGTACAACGGCTTCGGCCCAGGTCGCGGCACGGCGCGACCTACGGATCGACGCGACGCCGGGATCGGCGCAGGGACACGTCGTGGCAATGGCGGGTGCGGCGACGATGCGCGGTGCGTTTCATGTCGGCCCCATCGACCTTACGATTCACGCCGGGGAGCATGTCGCGCTTGAAGGTGCCAACGGCGCGGGCAAGTCCACACTGCTCGACATGCTGCGCGGCCATCTTCCCACCACGGGCGACATTCGCAGACCGGGCCGGATCGCGATGCTGGACCAACATGCCGAAACGCTCGCGCATGATGAAACCATCGTCGCGGGGCTGCGCCGTCTGCATCCGGACATGACCCTGAACGATGCACACACCGTCCTTGCGCGTTTTGCGTTCCGGAACAGCGATGCCGAGAAGCTGGTCGGCACGCTGTCGGGCGGCGAACGCCTGAGGGCCGGGTTGGCCGCCGCGCTGGGCGGGCCGCCACCGGATCTGCTGATCCTCGACGAGCCGACCAATCACCTCGACATCGAGGCGGTCGAGGTGCTGGAGGCCGCGCTTGCGGACTATCCCGGTGCGCTGCTTGTGGTCAGCCATGACAGCGCCTTCCTCGACGCCATCGGCATTGATCGGGTGCTCACGCTTGCCAACGGGCGGCTGGCGGATTGACCTTGCATCCCGGTGTGAGGTGCAGATGATCGCGCCCATGACCAGAACGCTTCTTTCCTTCGGCTACGGCTTCTCTGCCCGCGCCTTGTCGCGCATCCTTATCCCTCAAGGCTGGCGGGTGATCGGCACCACCCGATCCGAGGACAAGGCTCAGGCGCTGCGGGACGAAGGGGTCGAACCGCTTGTCTGGCCGGGCACCGACATGACCGAGGCCATCGGGCAGGCGACACATATGCTTATCTCGACCGCGCCCGGCGAGGACGGCGATCCGGTGCTGGCGGAATGGCGCGACACGATTGCGGCGCGGGCGGATCGGTTCGACTGGGTCGGCTATCTTTCGACGACCGGGGTCTACGGCGACCATCAGGGTGGCTGGGTCGATGAGGAAACCGGGCTGACACCCGGCACCAAGCGCGGCAAGCAGCGCGTGAAGGCCGAGGGTGAATGGTGGATGCTGGCGAAGGAGACGCGGATGCTCCCGCTCCACATTTTCCGGCTCGCGGGCATCTATGGGCCGGGGCGCGGGCCGTTCGCCAAGGTGCGCAACGGGACGGCGCGGCGGATCATCAAGCCCGATCAGGTGTTTTCACGCATCCATGTGGACGACATCGCGCAGGTGCTTGCCGCGTCCATCGCCAAACCGCGACCGGGCCGCATCTACAACGTCTGCGATGACGAGGCCGCGCCGCCGGAGGATGTCATCGCATATGCGGCAGACCTGCTTGGGAAACCCATCCCGCCTTCGGAGGATTTCGCGGATGCGGACATGACCCCGATGGCGCGCAGTTTCTATGCCGAGTCCAAACGCGTGCGCAACGACCGCATGAAGCGGGAGCTTGGCGTCACGTTGAAATACCCGACCTATCGCGAGGGGTTGTCGGCCCTGCTGAATGAGCAGGGCGCATAGGCGTCAGAGGATCAGGCCGAGGCCCACGAAAAACAGAAAGAAAAGCGGCGGGATCACGTGGTGGTTGAAACCCGATGTCGCCGTTTCCTGTGCGATGACCGCCTGATTCATGACCGGATCTACGAGGGTGCCCGCAAAGGCCGACCCTGCGATGACGGCGATGACCGCGCCAAGGATGATCTTGTTCATTCTCTTCCCCTAACACTAAATACGCTAGTGATTGGGTGATTATGCCCCACATGCTGTGCAGGTCTAGAAAAAAGCGTCGGTTTTTGGCCCGGTGTTGCGTGCCGAAAACGCTTTCTCAGGCGCGCTGCGATCCGAGTGTCGAGATATCCAAAGCCGACATCACTTTCGCAACCATATCGTCGGCGGTCAGGCCCGCGACCTCGTACATCTGATCCGGCGTCGCCTGATCGATGAAAGTGTCGGGCAGGACCATCGAGCGATACTTCAGCCCCGAATCGAAAACGCCGTTCTCGGCCAGCAACTGTGCGACGTGGCTTCCGAAACCGCCGATGGCGCCTTCTTCGATCGTGATGAGAACCTCGTGCTCGCGCGCGAGTTTCAGGATCATGTCCTCGTCCAGCGGCTTGGCGAAACGGGCGTCGGCAATCGTCGGGGTGATCCCCTTGGCCGTCAGCGTCTCGGCGGCCTTGTGGACCTCGGCGAGGCGCGGACCGAGCGACAGGAACGCGACGCGCTTGCCCTCCGCCACGATGCGGCCTTTGCCGATCTCGAGCGCGGTGGGCGTCTCGGGCATCTCGGTGCCGACCCCGGCACCGCGCGGATACCGCACGGCCGACGGGCGGTCGTCGATCCCGCGCGCGGTTTCGATCATGTTCACCAGCTCCGCCTCGTCCGACGGGGCCATGATGACGAAATCCGGCAGGTTGGCGAGATAGGCGATGTCGAAGCTGCCCGCATGGGTCGCGCCATCGGCCCCGACCAGACCGGCCCGGTCGATCATGAAACGCACGGGCAGGCGCTGGATCGCCACGTCATGCACGACCTGATCGTAGCCGCGTTGCAGGAAGGTCGAGTAGATCGCGCAGAACGGCCGCATCCCGCCAGCCGCGAGCCCGGCCGAAAACGTCACCCCGTGCTGCTCGGCAATGCCCACGTCGAATGTCCGGCTCGGGAATCGCGCCCCGAAGATGTCGACGCCCGTTCCGTCCGGCATGGCCGCCGTGACGGCGACGATCTTGTCGTCGGTCTCGCCCAGCTTGGTCAGGGTCTTGCCGAAGACGCTGGTGTAAGACGGCGCATTCGACGGCGCCTTGTGCTGTTTTCCGGTGGGAACGTCGAACTTGGCGGTCGCGTGGCCCTTGTCGTCGCGTTCCTCGGCGGGGCGATAGCCCTTGCCCTTGCGGGTGATCGCGTGGATCAGGACCGGCCCGGTCGCGCGGGCTTTCACCGTCCGCAACACCTGTGCCAACTGATCCATGTCGTGTCCGTCGATGGGACCGACATAGGAAAAGCCGAGCTCTTCGAACATCGTGCCGCCGACGGTCATGCCCTTGAGCATTTCCTTGGCGCGTCGTGCCCCTTCCTGAAACGGCGGGGGGAGCAGGCGCACCGCACCCTTGGCGGCGGCCTTGAACTCCTGAAACGGTTCGCCCGCATAAAGGCGCGACAGGTAAGTCGACAGGGCACCGACAGGCGGAGCGATGGACATTTCGTTGTCGTTCAGGACGACGATCAGGCGTTTGTTCAGATGACCCGCGTTGTTCATCGCCTCGAAGGCCATGCCCGCGCTCATCGCGCCGTCACCGATCACGGCGATACAGTCGCCGATCCCGTTCTCGGGCGATCCCCCAAGATCGCGCGCCACGGCAAAACCAAGCGCGGCCGAGATTGAGGTGGAGCTATGGGCCGCACCGAAAGGGTCGTAGGGCGACTCGGTCCGCTTGGTGAAGCCCGACAGACCGTCCTTCTGCCGGATCGAGGTCATCCGGTCGCGGCGGCCCGTCAGGATCTTGTGCGGATAGCACTGGTGCGACACGTCCCAGATCAGCTTGTCGTGCGGCGTGTCGAAAATCGCGTGAATCGCGACGGTCAGTTCGACCACGCCAAGACCCGCGCCAAGGTGCCCGCCGGTTTTCGACACGGAATAGATCGTCTCGGCGCGCAGCTCGTCGGCAAGCTGGCGCATTTCCGCTACGGACAGCCCACGCATGTCGGCGGGCGACGCGATCCGGTCGAGAAGGGGCGTTGCGGGTTTTTCGGGCATCGGGGGCCTCGTCTTCAATTCTTCCGCGAAATAGCGAAGCGCGCGGCCTCTCGCAAGTTGTCGGCCTTCGGACCAAAGGGCGCGAGAACGTCGCAGGCATTGTCCACAAGCATATGGGCACGCTTGCGCGCCCCGTCCATGCCGAGAAGCGAAACGAAGGTCGCCTTGCCGGCGTCCTTGTCTTTCTGAACGGCCTTGCCGACGGTTTCGGCATCGCCTTCGATGTCCAGAATGTCGTCGGCGATCTGGAACGCCTGACCCAGCGCGGCCCCGTATTGGCGCAGCGGTTCGCGGTCTGCCTCGCCCAGTATCGCCCCGGCGAAAGCGGACCATTCGAACAGCGCCCCGGTCTTGCCCGCCTGAAGCGCGATGATTTCGTCGAGGGTGAGGGGGTTCGGCGCCACCTCTGCGGCGAGATCGAGCGATTGTCCCATCACCATGCCGAATCCCCCGGCACCGTGACCGAGCGTTCGGGCGAGTTCCGCGCGTATGTCGCCGCTTCCGACCGCCGGGTCACCGACCAGTTCGAAGGCAAGGAATTGCAGCGCGACTCCGACCAGAACGCCCGTCGCCTCGTCCCATTTGACATGGACGGTCGGGCGGCCGCGCCTGAGGTCGTCGTCGTCCATGCAGGGCAGGTCGTCATGGACGAGCGAGCTGGCGTGGACCGCTTCGATCGCGGCGGCGGCATAGGACGAGCGGTCCGGCGACACGTCGAACAGCGACGCCCCTTCGATGACCAGAAACCCGCGCAGGCCCTTGCCGCCTTCGACCGCATAGGCCATCGGCTCGGCCAACGGCCCGGTTTTCGGCAGGGCATGTGCGAGTCGCGCACGCGCGCGCCGATTCGCTTCTTCCAGCGCGTCGTGAAACATCAGTCGGTCTCGACCGGCGTCGTCCCCGTCGGTTGCCCGTCCCGGTCCAGCGTGATCGCCGCGACCTTTTCCTCGGCCGCCTTCAGCTTTTCTTCGCATTGCGCCTTGAGCGCCGCACCGCGTTCGTAAAGCTTGATCGATTCTTCGAGCGCCACGTCGCCGCGCTCCAACTGGCTCACCACCTGTTCAAGCTCGCGCATCGCCTCTTCGAAGCTCATGTCTTTCACTGGCTTGTCGGTCATGCGCCACGCTCCATCAGGGTTTTCACATGCGCTGCGGTGCCCTGCGCCAGCGCGTCGAGATCATATCCGCCCTCGAGTGAGGACACCACCCGGCCCTCGCAGACCTTTTCGGCCACATCCACTATCCGATCGGTTACCCACGCATAGTCTTCGGTGCGCCAGTTCAGCCCGGCAAGCGGGTCGGCGGCATGTGCGTCGAACCCTGCCGACACGAGGATCAGTTGCGGCTTGTAGGCCTCGATCCAGGGCAGAATGTGCTCGCCCCAAGCCTCGCGCATCAGCTGCGAGCCCGATCCGCTGTCGAGTGCGGCGTTGCGGATCTGGTCATAGGCGCCGGTTTCATTCGGTGCGCCGGTGCCGGGGTAAAGCGGCATCTGGTGCGACGAGGCGAAGCGCACGCCACTTTCGTTCCAAAGCACATCCTGCGTGCCGTTGCCGTGGTGCACGTCGAAGTCCAGCACGGCCACGCGGTCGAGCCCGTGGTGCTCAATGGCATGGAGCGCCGCGATGGCGACGTTGGCGAACAGGCAGAACCCCATCGGCTTCGCCTTTTCGGCGTGGTGTCCGGGCGGGCGGGTCATGACGAAGGCATTGCTGGCTTCGCCCGACAGAACGGCATCGACCGCTGCGATGTTGCCGCCGATGGCCCGCATCGCGGCATTGAAACTGCCCGGCGCCATCGAAGTGTCGGCGTCGATCTGGGCGTAGCCCTCGACCGGCTCCGATGTGCGTATCCTGTCGAGATGGGCCAGCGGATGCGCCAGCCGCACGTGCTTTTCCTCGCCCATCGGCGCGGCGCGGCGGTCGAGCGCGTCGAATTCGGGTTTGGCGAGGGCGCGCCCAATGGCCTCCAGACGTTCGACCCGTTCCGGGTGTCCCGGCGGCGTCACGTGGTCAAGGCATTGGTCATGCGAAAAAAGCAGCGTTGTCATGCGCGGACGCTAGGCGAATAGACAGGGCGCTTCAAGGTCGCGAAGGCGCTCTTGGCGATCATTCAGGCAGCCTTTCGGACAGCGCCTGATCCAGCGTCGCCCAATCGTCTGCCTCCATCCTGACGGGAAGGACAAGCACCTTGGGCCGGAACGCCATCGGCAGGCGCACGGCGTCTTTCTCGGTCGTGACCAGTTGCGCGCCCGCCATGGCCGCCTCACGCTCCAACCGGGCGAGCAGGGTGGGTGTCATTTCCTGATGATCCGCCAACGCCTGCGCGCGCACCACCTGCGCGCCGATGTCGCGGAGTGTCGCGAAGAACCGCTCTGGCACGCCGATCCCGGCAAAGGCGAGGACGGGCAGACCTTTCCACGTCATTCCGGTCTGGAGCACGTCGAGATGGGCGCGAATGCGGGGCAGGGGCACGGTCCGAAACGCCTCCTGCGCGCGCTGCGGCCCGACGGTCACCAGCAGGTCGGCCTCCGCCAGCCCCCGCGACAGGGGATGGCGCAACGGGCCGAGCGGCCAGACCCTGCCGTTCCCGAACCCCCTGACCGCATCCTCGACGAGAATGCGGTAGTCCGAGGCGACATCCTGCGTGCCGTCCTCTTCCACGATCAGCAGGTCGGCGCCGTCGTTTGCCGCCGCGCGCGCCGCTTCGGCCATGTCGGACCCGACCCATGTCGGCGCGAACGCCGCGGACAAGAGCGGTTCGTCCCCCACGTCGTTGGCGGTATGCGTTCGTTCGTTCACGCGTAGGGGCGCGTCGCTCCCCCGCATGACGACATGAACCTTCCTGTCGGGGCGACCAAGACGTTGGGCGAGGGCGATCACCATCGGGGTCTTGCCCGTCCCGCCCCGCGACAGGCTGGCGACCGATACGATGGGCACATCCACACGAACGGGGTCAGGGCGTCGGGACCGGGGAAAGCGCACGGTCAGACGCCCTTTCGGTCGAGCGTGTCGAGCACCAGTTCCACCACGCGATCCGTTGCCTGTGCGCCGTTGGTGGTCACGTCCCAGGCCGCCGAGGCCATGCGCGCCACGTGATCCGGCGCCAGCAATTCCTCGACCGCGCGGGTCAGATCCTGCTTGTCGCTGACGCATCGCGCCGCGCCCGCATCGCGCAGCCTTTCGAAGCTCTCGCGCCACGGTCCCGGGCGCGGTCCATACAGCACCGCCGACCCCAATGCGGCGGCTTCGTAAGGATTGCGCACGGGCCCACCGGACAGCGTGCCGCCCAGAAAGGAGGTCGGCGCCAAGCGATACCACAGGCCCAACTCGCCGGGGACGTCGGCGATATAGATTTCGACCTCGGGCTCGGGTTCGTCCTCCAGCGAACGCAGGCCGACGACCCAGCCCTCGCTTTCCAGCTTGCGGGCAAGGAGTGGGCCCTCGTTCGGGTCTTGTGGCGCGAGGATCAGAAGGAGCCTGTGCGACCGCCGCATGACCTGCTGGTGCACGCCTGTCAGAATCGCGAATTCATCTGCCCCGGCGCCCGCCGCAAGCCAGACGGGTCGCGCGGCAAGCTCTTCGGCCAACATGTCGCGTTCGGCCTGACTGCAAGTCAGCGGCGCGGTGCCTTCCTGAAGGAAACCCACCGTCTCGATCCGGTCGGGGGACACACCCAAGCCGATCAGGCCGGTTCGGGCGGTGTCGTCGCCTGCGAACACATGGGTGAACTGGCGCAGGAGTGTCCGCCTGATACCCGGAAGCCAGCGCCAGCCAGCCCGTTCCGGCACCCGTGCGTCGACAAGCACCATGTCCACCCCGGCGCTCGCCGTCCGGTCGATCAGGCCCGGTTCGAACCTGTTTTCGGCCCAAAGGCAGATGTCGGGGCGCCAGTGACCCAAGAAAGCCTCGACCGCCCCGTCCTCGCCGTAGGGCGCATATTGCAGGATCGCGCGTGACGGCAGACGGGCCTCCAGCGGGTGATCCGGGTCGTGTCCGGTCGTGGTGACGAGAAAGCTCAGATCTTCGCGCTCGTCGGCCAGACGGTCGACCAGTTCCGGGAATCCCAGCGCCTCGACCTCGTTGCCTGCGTGCAGCCAGATCAGCGGACCTGCGGGGCGGTCCTGACGCGGCTTGCCGAGCCGTTCGGCGGCGCGGGTCCGGTCTTCGGACCCTTCGACGAGACCGCGTTTGAGCCGCGCCTCGGCACGGGCACGCCCCCGCAGCTTCTGCGATGCCAGATAGAATGAAAGGCCGGGGCGTTTCGCCATAGGCGGATTATTCCAGCTCCTCGGTCGGCGAGGCAGGTGTTTCCTCGTCCCGAAGGCGGTGAAGGTGGGCGATGAAATACCGCATGTGGGCATTGTCCACGGTGCGCTGCGCCTCGGCCCGCCAGGCGTCATAGGCGGTGGCGTAGTCCGGGTAGATACCCACGATATGAATATCGTCCACGCTCTTGAACTGGGTTTTGGTCGGGTCGACCAATTCGCCCCCGAACACGAGGTGCAGTCTTTGGGCCATGTCCGTCTCCGCCGTTGCCTGTGCCGAGCCTATCGCAGGGCCGGGTGAGGTAAAAGGCGCTCAGGTCTTGAGGCGCGTCTCATAGCCCGCCGCCTTGATCGCGTCGGCCAGAGCGGCGGTGTCGAGGGTCGAGTCGATCTCGACCTCGCGCGCGTCCATGTCGAACGCGATGACCGCGCCTTCGTCGGCGTCCATCACGGCGTCTTCGATCTTTGCCTTGCAGTGGCCGCAGCTCATTTCGGGAATGGAAAACGTGGTCATCGGAACCTCCTGAATGACCCCTCAGCTAGGATCGCGTCGCGCCTCCGTCAATCGGGATTCGAAAATTCCACCGCGACCTCTTGACCTTCCAGTGACTGGAAGGGCTATGTGGTGGATCATCGAGAAAAGGAGTCGGTGATGAACGACATGACGATCAAGGTCGAAGGGATGCATTGCGCCTCCTGCGTGTCCCGTGTCGAGGACGCGTTGAAGGGGCTGCCGTTCGTGGCCGACCCATCGGTGAACCTCGCAGGGGAAAGCGCGAACCTCACCTTCACGGAACCCGGCCACATGGCCGAAACGGCCGAGGCTCTGGCGCGCGCGGGCTATCCTGTCGTGACCGACGAGATCGACCTGTCGGTTGACGGTCTGGTGGACGCCGCCGCCGTCGCCAAGGTCGAAGCGGCGCTGAACGCGATCCCCGGCGTGCTCGAGGCACATGCGAACCCGGCGACCGACACCGCCAAGGTGGTGTTCGCGGCTGGCGCGGTCGCACCGTCCGCCATCACCGCTGCCGTCAACGCCACGGGCTACAGCGCCGAGGTGAAATCGGGCGGATCGCTTGACCTTGAAGCCAAGAAAGCCGCCGAGACGACCCGGTTGGGCCGGATGACCCTGCTCGCCGCGATCCTGACGCTGCCCGTGTTCATCGCCGAGATGGGCGGGCACCTGATCCCGGCCTTCCATCAATGGCTGCACGGCCTGATCGGCATGCAGAACCTGCGGTTGGCCGAGTTCGCGCTGACAGCGCTGGTCCTCGTGATCCCCGGACGCCGGTTCTTCACGGCGGGCGTGCCGCAGCTTTGGCGCCTGTCGCCCGACATGAACTCGCTGGTTGCGGTCGGCACGGCGGCGGCCTTTGCCTATTCCACCCTGTCGACCTTCACCCCCGGTATCTTCCCGGCAGGCACGGCGAACGTGTATTTCGAAAGCGCCGCGGTCATCGTCACACTGATCCTGTTCGGACGCTGGATGGAGGCGCGCGCCAAGGGTCGGACGGGCGAGGCGATCCGCGCGCTCATGAACCTTGCCCCTCGGACTGCACGGGTCGAGCGGGACGGAGAGACCCGCGAAATACCGACCTCCGAGGTGCGGCCCGGCGACATCGTCGTCGCCCGTCCCGGCGAGGCGATCGCGACCGATGGCGACGTGCTGTCGGGCGAAAGCTACGTCGATGAAAGCATGGTCACCGGCGAGCCTGTCCCGGTCGAAAAGGGGCCGGGCGACAGTGTGACGGGCGGCACCGTGAACACCAACGGGGCGCTGCGGATCACCGCCACACGCGTCGGGGCCGACACGACGCTTGCCCAGATCATCCGCATGGTCGAACAGGCGCAGGGGGCGAAACTGCCGATCCAGTCGCTTGTCGACCAGATCACCCGCTGGTTCGTGCCGGGGGTCATGGCCATCGCCGCCCTGACCGTGGCCGTCTGGCTCGCCCTCGGTCCCGATCCTGCGCTGAGTTTCGCTCTGGTCGCCGGTGTCGCGGTGCTCATCATCGCCTGTCCCTGTGCGATGGGTCTGGCGACGCCGACCTCGATCATGGTCGGCACGGGTCGGGGCGCGGAACTGGGCGTGCTGTTTCGCAAGGGCGACGCACTTCAGATCATGGAAGGCGTCAAGGTCGTCGCGCTCGACAAGACCGGGACGCTGACCAAGGGTCAGCCGGAGCTTACCGACCTGATCGGTGACGATACGGACGAGGCGCTGCGCCTTGCCGCGAGCGTCGAGGCCCAGTCCGAACATCCCATCGGGCAGGCGATTCTGCGCGCGGCCGAGGATCGCGGGCTGAGACTTTCCGAGCCTCATGGGTTCAAGGCGCTGCCCGGTTTCGGGTTGAAGGCCGAGGTCGACGGACGCGCCGTTCTGATCGGGGCCGAGCGGCTCATGCTGCGCGAAAAGGTCGACACCGGGACGTTTCCCGGGGAAGCCGCCCGCCTTGCGGCCCTTGGCAAGACACCGCTCTACATCGCGCTCGACGGCAGCGTGGCGGCGCTGGTCGCGGTCGAAGACCCGATCAAGGAGACGACGCCCCGCGCGATCAAGGCGCTGCATGATATGGGTATCGAGGTCGCCATGATTACGGGCGATGCGCAGGGCACGGCGGAGGCCATCGCCAAACGGCTGGGGATCGACCATGTGACCGCCGAGGTTCTGCCGCGCGGCAAGGTCAAGGCGCTCGAGTCGCTTCAGGCCGAGCATGGCACGACCGCTTTCGTGGGTGACGGCATCAACGACGCGCCCGCCCTTGCAGCGGCCGACATCGGCCTTGCGATCGGAACGGGCACGGATGTGGCGATCGGAGCGGCGGACGTGGTCCTGTCGTCCGGCGAGCTGACCGGCGTGCCCACCGCGATCCACCTCAGCCGCCGCACGATGCGGAACATCCGCCAGAATCTGTTCTGGGCATTCGGCTACAACGTCGTCCTGATCCCGGTCGCCGCCGGGGTGCTGTTCCCGGCCTTCGGCCTCATGCTGTCGCCGATGCTCGCGGCCTTCGCCATGGCGATGTCCTCGGTCTTCGTGCTCACCAACGCTCTCAGACTTCGCTTCGTAAAGGTGCCGACATGAATATCTCAGACGCCGGAGCCCGTGCGGGCCTGCCGCCGAAAACGATCCGGTATTACGAGGATATCGGACTCGTCACGCCCGACCGCGATCCCAATGGATACCGCTCGTTCTCGGACGTGGACATTCACAACCTGACCTTCCTGTCGCGTGCCCGTGCGCTGGGCTTCACCATCGAAGATTGCCGGACACTTCTGGCCCTGTATCAGGACAAGTCGCGCGCCTCGTCCGAGGTCAAGAAGCTGGCCGAGGGTCATCTGGACGAGATCGAACGCAAGATCGCAGACCTGACGTCGATGCGCGACACGCTCACGCATTTGGTTCACGCCTGCCACGGGGATGATCGGCCGGATTGTCCGATCCTCAAGGGCTTGGGGGGCGGCGGCGCGACTGATGACGAGACGGCCTAGCCGGCTACCCGTCGCTTGAAACGTCAGGTGAGTGGCCCCCTGGGTAGATTGGACTGGTACACGCTGGCCCGCGTTGCGACACCAAGTTTTTCCGACCCACAAAAAAGGGCGGCCCGCGTGGGGCCGCCCTTCGTATTTCGTAAGACCGGAACGCTTAGTTCAGCGCCATGTCGGTGATGTCGAGCGTGTAGGCACCCTCAGGCTCTTTCGTGATGACCGGGTCCGAACCGCCACCCATCAGGGTTTCCACGGTGCGTTCATAGTCGGCCGGGTCGAGCGCCCCGTTGGAACCGGCGGTCAGTTTGGCCACCTCGCCCATCATGCGGATCTGGTGCTGTTCGGTCTGGGCGCCGGTTTCATCGTATTCCAGCACGATCATCGCGGCCTCTTCCGGGTTCTCTTCGGCCCATTTCCAGCCCTTCATCGACGCGCGCACGAAGCGGGCCATCTTGTCCTTGAAGGCCTCGTCCGAAAGGTTCTCTTCCAGCACGTACAGACCGTCTTCAAGCGTCGCGACACCCTGATCTTCGTATTTGAAGGTGATGAGTTCGTCCTCACCGATGCCGGCGTCGATGACCTGCCAGTATTCGTTGTAGGTCATGGTCGAGATACAGGCGGCCTGGTTCTGAAGCAGCGGATCGACGTTGAAGCCCTGCTTGAGCACTTCGACACCGTCGTCGCCACCCTCGGTCGGGATGCCCAGCGTGCTCATCCACGACAGGAACGGGTATTCGTTGCCGAAGAACCAGACGCCCAGCGTGTTGCCGGGGAAGTCGTCCGGGCTGGTGATGCCGCTTTCTTCGAGGCAGGTCAGCATCATGCCGGACGATTTGAACGGCTGCGCGATGTTGACGAGCGGCAGGCCCTGCTCACGTGCGGCGAGGGCGGCGGGCATCCATTCGACGATCACGTCGGCACCGCCACCGGCGATGACCTGCGGGGGCGCGATGTCGGGGCCGCCCGGTTTGATCGTCACGTCGAGGTTCTCTTCCTCGTAAAAGCCCTGTTCGAGCGCCACGTAATAGCCCGCGAACTGCGCTTGCGTCACCCACTTGAGCTGAAGCGTGACCTCGTCCTGAGCCATTGCGGCCCCCGACGTCAGGGCCAGCGCGGTGGCGGCGAGTTTCATTGATTTCATCATTGGTCTTTCTCCCGTTGGTAAGTTTCGGCTCAGCCTCGTTGTGACGGGTGCCAGAAGGTCACCCCTTTTTCTATGAGTGCCACGGCGCCGTAAAAGACGCTCCCGGCGATCGCGGCGACCGCGATTTCAGCCCAGACCATATCAAGTCTGAGACGCCCGACCTCGGTCGAGATGCGAAATCCCATGCCTTTGATCGGACTGCCGAAAAACTCGGCAACGATGGCCCCGATAAGGGCCAGCGTTGTCGTGATTTTAAGCCCGTTGAAAATGAACGGCATGGCTGCGGGCAGGCGCAGTTTGATGAGCGTCTGGGCGTAGCTTGCCGAATAGGTCGACATCAGGTCGCGCTGCATCCGGGTGGTGGCCGCCAGACCCTCGACCGTGTTCACCAGCATCGGGAAGAAGACCATCACCACGACGACGGCGGCCTTGGACTGCCAGTCGAAGCCGAACCACATGACGAGGATCGGGGCGGTGCCGACGATGGGCAGCGCGGCGATGAAGTTGCCGACGGGCAGAAGCCCCTGTTGCAGGAACCTGGAACGGTCGATGAGGATCGCGGTCAGCACTGCCGCACCGCAGCCGATCACGTAGCCCGACAGCGCGCCCTTGACGAAGGTCTGAACGAAATCCTCCCACAGCGTCGGCACCGATTGGGTCATGCGCAGCCAGATGTCTGAGGGCGCGGGCAGGATCACCAAGGGCACGTTCAGGCCCCGCACCAGCCCTTGCCACACGACGAGGATCGTGATGCCGAAGATCACCGGAACCCCGATCCGCACGGCGCGATACTTGGCCAGGCGCGAATTGGCGAGCCAGACGTTCAGCGCATAGGCCCCGGCCCAGAACGCAGCCGCGAAGATCAGCCAGCCCCAGCTCATGCGTTCATCCCCATTCTGGTAAGGGTCCGGCGCTGGATCACGCCGATGATCCCCACGAGTATCGCGGCGAGGATGGCGGCGGCGAAAAGCGCGGACCAGATTTGAACGGTCTGGCCATAATAGCTGCCCGACAGCATCCGGGCGCCAAGGCCACGGATCGCTCCGGTCGGAAGCTCACCGACGATAGTGCCGACCAGCGCGGCGGCGATCCCCACCTTCAGCGACGCGAAGAGATAGGGCATCGAGGCGGGCAGGCGCAGTTTCCAGAAGGTCTGGGACCGGCTGGCCGAATAGGTCTTCATCAGGTCGAGGTCGAAGGCGGCGGGCGACCGCAGCCCTTTGACCATACCGACGACGACCGGGAAGAAACTGAGATAGGCCGAGATGATCGCCTTGGGGATGATCCCCGTCACACCCAGCGAGCTCAACACCACGATAATCATCGGCGCGATGGCGAGGATCGGAATGGTCTGCGATGCGATGGCCCATGGCATCACGCCCATGTCCATCGCGCGACTGTGGACTATCCCGACGGCCAGCAGGATGCCCAGCCCGGTGCCGAAGGCGAAGCCGAGCATGGTGGCCGACAGCGTGATCCAGCCGTGGTGGATGAGCGAGCGTTTCGACGTCACTTTCATCTCGACGGTCGATCCCCAAAGCTCGGACACGACCTGATGCGGGGCGGGAAGGCGCGGCCTTTCCTGCGACCATGTGTCGAGGATCAGCTCGCCGGTCGAAAGCTCGACCTCGGCGCGCTCGGCCTGATCCAATGCCCACTGGCTGTTCATCGGGATCGCAGCGGCATACCAGATGACGACGATGGCGGCGACGACGGTGAGGATCGGAACGATGTTTTTCATGCGCCGGTCCTCGCCATACGCAGGTTTCGCAGGCCGAAGACGACGTTCAGAAGGCCGATGAGGCCGAAGAGGATCGGCGACACGTAGTTTCCGCCTTCGGCGTCCAATGCGAAATTGATGGCCACACCGATCAGGATCACCCCGGCGATCAGCAGCATCCAGCCCGACGGGCGGTCACGGGTCGTCCGACGCGCTTCGTTCGCCGCCTCCTTGGTGTTGGCGGTCCGCACGTATTTGTAAGCGGCGTCCTTTTTGCTGACCATCACGCGCCCTCAGTCATAGCTGTGCCCTTCGCGCAGCCCTTCGCGAACCCTGTGGGCCACGTCGAGGAACTCCTTGCTGTCACGGATGTCGAGCGGGCGGTCTTTCGGCAGCGGGCTTTCGATGACATCGGTGATCCGACCGGGGCGCGGCGACATGACGACGATCTTTGTCGAAAGATAAACCGCTTCGGGGATCGAGTGGGTGACGAATGCGATGGTCTTTTCCGTCCGCGCCCACAGATCCAGAAGCTGCTCGTTCAGGTGGTCGCGCACGATTTCATCCAGTGCGCCGAACGGTTCGTCCATCAGCATGATGTCGGCATCGAAGGCCAGCGCACGCGCGATGCTGGCCCGTTGCTGCATCCCGCCCGACAGCTGCCACGGAAATTTCTTGCCGAAACCCTTGAGGTCCACGAGGTCCAGCACCTTTTCGATCCGGCCCGCGTGTTCGGATTTGGGATAACCCATGATCTCGAGCGGGAGGCGGACGTTGCCCGCGATGGTGCGCCACGGGTAAAGCCCCGCCGCCTGAAAGACGTATCCATAGGCCCGCGATTTGCGCGCCTCGTCCGGGGTCATGCCGTTGACGGTCAACGTGCCGCCCGTCGGATGCTCCAGTCCCGCGATACAGCGCAGGAAGGTGGTCTTGCCACAGCCGGATGGCCCGATGAAGCTGACGAAATCGCCTTTGTCCACAGCCAGATCGACGCCCTTCAGCGCGTGCACCGGACCATCGTTGGTTTCGAATGTCAGATCGAGCCCCTTTGCCTCGATCACTGGATTTGTGCTCACGAAAGTCCCCACAGTTTCGGTTCGGCGAATTCCACCGAGTTCCCGGCCGGATCACGCACGTAGATCGAACGCGGGCCGTGCGGCCAGTTGAAATCCGACTCGATATCTATCCCCTTGTCCACCAGATAGGCGGCCCATCCGTCCAGCTCTTCGCCCGGTACGGAAAAACAGATGTGCCCCGGACCCGTCGCACCGTGCGGCGGGACCGGAAGCTGGTCGTCACCTGGCGGCACCACCGTTTCCTCGGCCACGAAGGCAAGGACGACGGTCGGCCCGCAGGCAAAAAAGATGTGGCGCGGATCGCGCCGCGTGATGACGTCGAGCCCCACGACACCGGCATAGAAGGCTTCGGTCTTGTCGAGGTCGTCGACATAAACCGCGGCCTCGAGCACGCCGGTGGGTGTTGCGGGGCTCGTCATCCTTTACACGCCCGTCGCCGGAATGCCCGTCCGCTGCACGGGCTGCGGTGCGGTCAGCGCCTTCCACTTGGACAGCGACGAGTTCACGGTGGCGTTCGGCTCACGCGCGACGAACTCGCCCCAGCCCGGCTTGTGGTTCATCTCGCCGTCCATCACGGCGACATGGCCGCGGGTGAGGACATAGCGGGGCAGGGCCGAGACCTCTTTGCCTTCGAACACGTTGTAGTCGATCGACGACTGCTGCGTGTCCGCCGTGATCGTTTTCGACTTCGCAGGGTCCAGCACCATGATGTCGGCATCCGCGCCCACCAGAATGGCCCCCTTCTTCGGGTAGCAGTTCAGGATTTTGGCGATGTTGGTCGAGGTGACGGCGACGAATTCGTTCATCGTGATCCGCCCCGTTTCGACCCCGTAGGTCCAGAGCATCGGAATACGATCCTCCAGCCCGCCGGTGCCGTTCGGGATCTTGGTGAAGTCGCCGACGCCGTAGCGTTTCTGCTCGGTCGTGAAGGCGCAGTGGTCGGTGGCGACCACGGAAAGCGTGCCCGACGAAAGACCGGCCCACAGGCTGTCCTGATGCTGCTTGTTGCGGAACGGGGGCGACATGACGCGGCGGGCGGCATGGTCCCAGTCCTGATTGAAGTATTCGCTTTCATCCAGCGTCAGATGCTGGATCAGCGGCTCGCCCCAGACGCGCTTGCCCTGCATCTTGGCCCGCCGGATCGCCTCATGGCTTTCCTCGCAGGAGACGTGGACGACGTAAAGCGGCGCACCCGCCATGTCCGCGATCATGATCGCGCGGTTCGTCGCCTCGCCCTCGACCTGCGGCGGGCGGGAATAGGCATGGGCTTCCGGCCCGGTGTTGCCCTCGGCCAGCAGCTTGGCCGACAGTTCCGCGACCACATCACCGTTTTCGGCGTGAACCATCGGTGTCGCGCCCAGTTCGGCCAGACGCATGAAGGACGAATAAAGCTCGTCATCGTTCACCATCAGCGCGCCTTTGTAGGCGAGGAAGTGTTTGAACGTGTTGATGCCCCGCTCTTTGACGACCGTCTCCATCTCGTCAAAGACCTGCTCGCTCCACCATGTCACGGCCATGTGGAAGGAATAGTCACAGGCGGCGCGGGTCGATTTGTTGTCCCAACGCTTGAGTGCATCCAGCAGGCTTTCACCGGGGTTCGGCAGGGCGAAGTCCACGACCATCGTGGTCCCGCCGGCGAGCGCGGCGCGGGTGCCGCTTTCGAAATCGTCCGAGGAATAGGTGCCCATGAACGGCATCTCAAGGTGCGTGTGCGGGTCGATCCCGCCGGGCATGACGTAGCAGCCGGTCGCGTCGAGCGTCTCATCGCCCGACAGACCTTGCCCGATCTCGATGATCTTGCCGTCCTCGATCTTGACGTCGGCCTTGTAGGTCAGGTCGGCGGTGACGATCGTTCCGTCCTTGATGACTTTGGTGGCCATGTTCTCTCTCCTGTTGTTTCCCTGACCTTATTGGACGCAGACGGGATAACCGTCGGCATTGGTCAGCGGATAGATTTTGCCGTCTCTGCGGTAGTAGTAGCAGAACCCGATATCCTCGGGTTCGGTGTAGACCAGTAGGTCCGAATAGGGGATGTCGGCGGGCAGAGCCGCCAGCGCCTCGGGCGTGTACGGTTCATCGGCGACGTAGTAGTTGGCGGGCAACCCGCCGCTCGACCCCGACTGCCCGCAGGCAGCGAGCGTCAGAGCGAAAAGTCCCAGTGCGATGCGTGTCATTGTCCCCCCTCAAACACTTGCAAAACAACCGATGGCGTCGCCGTGGACCGAGATGTCGCAGGGTCCGAAGCGGCTTTCGACCGCGAGCGAGAAGACGTCGGACCATGGCAGCCAGAAGACCCGGTAAGGTCCCTTGGTCTCGGTCACCGCATAGGCGAAATCGGTGACCCCGCCCGGAAGGTTCACTTCCATCAGTTCGGGCTCGATCAAAGCAGACTTGAAGTCGGCGAGGATCGCCTCGTTCCATTCCTTGATCCCGGTGTGACGCGCCGGGTCGAACCCCGCGATCTCCGCCTGGATCAACTCCCGGATGCGGGCGACTTCCTTTGCCTGACTTTCATGTTCACTTACCAATTGCGACTCCACTCCCCGAAGGCATGGTTGTCGCTACGCGGACGCAGGTCAAATCAAGTCGCCTCCTTGCATCGCATGCCGATAGGAGCCGGCGACGATTGGCCGGATCGACTCTCAAGAAACGATCTCCGCCGTTTCGAGCGCGGCGTGGAACAAGACGTCGGCCCCGGCCATCGCCCAGTCTTTCGAGATTTCCTCGGCCTCGTTGTGGCTCAGGCCATCGACGCAGGGGCACATGATCATCGCGGTCGGGGCGACCTGATTGATCCAGCAGGCATCATGGCCCGCGCCCGAGATGATGTCGCGGTGGCTGTAGCCCAGCCGATCCGCCGCGTCGCGCACGGCGCTCACGCAGTCCTTGTCGAACTCGACGGGATCGAAGCCGCCGACCTTCTCAAGCTCGACCTCCAGCCCCATCTCGTCGCAGATCTTCTTGGCGCCCTCGGCCAGCCGCTTTTCCATGTCCTGAATCGTGGCGAGGTTCGGAGAGCGGAAGTCGACGGTGAACACCGCCTTGCCGGGGATCACGTTTCGGCTGTTGGGGTAGATGTCGATATGACCAGCAGCCCCCACCGCGTCGGGTTTGTGGGACCACGCGATCTCGTCCACCAGTTCCAGAATGCGCGCCATGCCAAGACCGGCGTTCTTGCGCATCGGCATCGGGGTCGAGCCGGTGTGGCTTTCCTTGCCCGTTACGGTCACCTGCGTCCACGACAGGCCCTGTCCGTGGGTGACGACGCCGATGTCCTTTTCTTCGGCCTCGAGGATCGGGCCCTGTTCGATGTGCAGTTCGAACATCGCGTGCATCTTGCGCGCGCCGACCTCTTCGTCGCCGACCCAGCCGATCCGCTTCAACTCGTCGCCGAACTTTTTGCCTTCCGCATCGACCCTGTCATAGGCCCAGTCCTGCGTGTGGATGCCCGCGAAAACGCCGGACGACAGCATGGCCGGGGCGAACCGTGTGCCTTCTTCGTTCGTCCAGTTCGCGATCACGATGGGATGCTTGGTCTTGATCCCCAGATCGTTCATCGAGCGCACGGCCTCGAGCGCGCCGAGCACGCCCAGAACCCCGTCGTATTTCCCGCCCGTCGGCTGGGTGTCGAGGTGGCTGCCCATGTAGACGGGCAGGGCATCCGGGTCGGTCCCTTCGCGGGTGGCGAACATGTTGCCCATCGTGTCCACGCCCATGCTCATGCCCGCATCCTCGCACCATTTCTGGAACAGGGCGCGCCCTTCGGCATCGGCGTCGGTCAGGGTCTGGCGGTTGTTGCCGCCCGCCACACCGGGGCCGATCTTGGCCATTTCCATCAGGCTGTCCCAAAGCCGGTCGGCGTTGATACGAAGGTTCTCACCGGGGGCTGCCATGGCACTCTCCTGTCATTTCGTCGCAGTCGCGGGCGGACGCCCATACATCAGGCGCGCCGCCGTCAAATTGTGCAACAGGGAAATGGGCGGACCCGTTCGGCTGCGCTGTGACGCCTCCGAACCGAACTGTGATTTCGCGCGATGCAGCATCGCCCTTGTCCCTGTTGCGTTGCCGCGCCCCTTGTTTTGCAGGGGCTTCGGCAGAAGTTCTGGTTTTTACCATTCGGTTAAAACGAGGCTAGCACAGGCCAACCCATCGTCAACCGGCGTTCACTGCCCGCGCGAGATGCAGGTCAGCGGATCGCCCATCGGGTTGTTCGGATGTTCGAGCCACGTGCGCTTGTCGTCCTCCGCCGGGATGGTCATGCCGGTCCGCAAGTCGGTTTCGCCGGGTTCAAGGCGGCGCATGGTGATGCAGCCTTCGACCGGGCAGACGTTGACGCACAGGTTGCAGGCGACGCATTCGTCGTCCTTCACCGTGAAAGTGCGGTCTTCCGACATGGCGATGGCCTGATGCGAGGTGTCCTCGCACGCCGCGAAACAGCGCCCGCAGGAAATGCAGAGGTCCTGATCGATTTCGGCCTTGGTCACGTAGTCGAGGTTCAGGTGCTGCCAGTCGGTGACCCGCGGGGTCGCCATGCCGATGAAGTCCGAGGTCTTGGTATAGCCCTGTTCGTCCATCCACTGGCTCAGGCCCGAGCACATCTCTTTCACGATGCGGAAGCCATAGGTCATCGCCGCCGTGCAGACCTGCGCATTGCCCGCGCCCAGTGCCATGAACTCGGCCGCGTCGCGCCATGTCGAAATTCCGCCGATGGCCGAGATCGGGATGCCCGCGGTTTTTTCCCAACGGGCCACTTCGGCGACCATGTTCATCGCGATGGGTTTCACCGCCGGGCCGCAATAACCGCCGTGGGTGCCAAGTCCGTCGATCATCGGCTCGGGGCACATCGCGTCGAGGTTGACCGAGGTGATCGAATTGATCGTGTTGATCATCGACACCGCATCGGCCCCGCCCTGTTTCGCGGCGAGCGCGGGCTGGCGGATGTCGGTGATGTTCGGTGTCAGCTTCACGATGCAGGGCAGGTCGGAGTGCTTTTTGACCCACTGGGTGATCTGGCCGACATACTCGGGCACCTGACCCACCGCAGAGCCCATGCCGCGCTCGGCCATGCCATGCGGGCAGCCGAAGTTCAGTTCGACCCCGTCCGCGCCAGTCTCGCCCACGCGGTCGAGGATCTTGCGCCACGCATCCTCATCCAGCGGAACCATGAGCGACACGACCACGGCGCGATCCGGGTAGTCGGCTTTGACGCGCTTGATCTCGTCGAGGTTGGTCTGAAGCGGGCGGTCGGTGATGAGTTCGATGTTATTCAGGCCCAGAAGCCGCCGATCCGCGCCCCAGATCGCGCCGTAGCGCGGGCCCGAGACGTTCACGACGGGCGGGCCCTCTTCGCCCAGCGTCTTCCACACGACGCCGCCCCATCCGGCCTCGAAGGCACGGCGGACGTTGTATTCCTTGTCGGTCGGCGGTGCCGAGGCCAGCCAGAACGGGTTGGGGGATTTGATACCTACGAAATCGGTCGTCAGGTCTGCCATGTCATTGGCCTCCTACGGTCTGAAGAAGAATGAGATTGCCCTCGCTGTCGTGGATCATCGCCCAGCGGGTCGACGGGTCCCACGGCGCGGTGTCCGGGCCGAGATGGATGGGCACGCCCAGATTCCTGAGCGCGACCACGTCGGCGTCGACGTCGTCACACAGGAGAACGAGGGCGGGCTTGTCGCTTGGTGTGATCGCGCTTTCTTTCGCGATCTGGAGCATGGTCTGCGCACCGGGAAGCTGGACGAAGATCCAGCGGTCGTCGCCATAGGCCTCATCCCGTTCCACCTCGAAGCCCAGCTTCTCGGTATAGAACGCCACCGCGCGCGCCTGATCCGTCGCGCCGATGGATTGGAAGTGGATGTGGCTGGGCATGTTGCCTGGCTCCCCGGTTCGGTCCGCTTATCCCGTAAGGCTCGCGTGGATGTCTTCGGCGGCGTCGCGGCCCTCGGACACGGCCACCACGGTCAGGTCTTCGCCCGCCGTGCAGTCGCCCCCGGCCCAGACGCCCGCACGCGATGTGCGCCCGGCGCCCGTCACCTTGATCTTGCGACCGTCGGTGTCGAGGCCTGCAACCTCGTCGAACACCTGCCCGATGGCCTTGAACACCTGATCGGCGGGCAGCGTGAAGGTCTCGCCCGTCGGCTTGGCGTTCTCGTCGGTATAGGCGAGTTCGATGGCGGCGACGTGCCCCTCGCCGATCAGCGAGACGGGCGCGACGCCCGACATGATGTGCACGCCCTTGGATTGCGCGAGGTGCTGTTCGTATTTCGATGCTGGCATCTTGTCCTGCGACCGGCGATAGACCAGCGTGACGTTCTCGGCGCCCAGCAGTTTGGATTGAACGGCGGCGTCGATCGCGGTCATGCCACCGCCGATGACCACCACGTTGCGGCCAACGGGAAGCTTGGTCAGGTCGTCGGTCTGGCGCAGGTCCGCGATGAATTTCACCGCATCCACGACGCCGCCAAGCTCTTCGCCCTCGATCCCGAGCGCGTTGGTGTTGCCCAGCCCGATCCCGAGAAAGACCGCATCGAAGTTGGCGGCCAACCCGTCAAGCGTGATGTCGGAACCGAGCGCCTTGCCCAGTTCCATCGTGATCCCGCCGATCTGCATCAGCCAATCGACTTCACGCGCAGCGAAATCGTCGACGGTCTTGTAGGTCGCAATCCCGTATTCGTTCAGACCGCCCGGTTTCGGCTTTGCGTCGTAAATCACCACGTCATGCCCATGCATCGCCAGCCGGTGTGCCGCCGACAGACCCGCAGGCCCGGCGCCGACGACCGCCACGCGCTTTCCGGTCGGCTCGGCCCGCTTGAACGGGTGCACGTTCGCGCGCATCAGCGTGTCGGTGGCGTAGCGTTGCAGGCGGCCGATCTGCACCGGCTCGCCCTCGGCAACCTCGCGCACGCAGACCTCTTCGCACAGCGTTTCGGTCGGACAGACGCGGGCGCACATGCCGCCGAGGATATTCTGTTCGAGGATCGTCTTGGCCGCCGCTTCCGGCGTGCCGGTCATGATCTGGCGGATGAATAGCGGAATGTCGATGTCGGTCGGGCAGGCCTCCATGCACGGCGCATCGTGGCAGAAATAACAGCGGTCCGCCGCGACATGCGCCTCATGCGCATCGAGCGGCGGATGCAAATCCGAAAAGTTGTCGGCCAGCGCCGGTGCCTGCAAACGCTCGGCAACCACGCCGGGGGTTTGTGGGGAATGGGTCACGGCTGTCTCCCTGTAGATTGTTCTTTTGGAGAACGCTGGCATGACTCGACTTTTTTATCAATTGGTAAAAATTATTGAGGTGTTTCATTCCACACCTGCCGCGCGACGCGCCGGATATTTTTCCATTTGGTCAATTGTTGTGCAGAGCGTTGACGAAGGCGTTGCTTCGACTTCGTGAAGGGAACGGGCGCTACCCGCAATTGGGTCTCGCCCTCGAACTCATTCGCCTTTAAGATGTATGGCGGGGCGAGTGGTTGCAAACCGAAAGCAGAGGTTCGGGCCGGTCGTAGAGATTGATGGGAAACACGAAACCGGGCGCGACGAAAGCTCGGTGGGGATCGTGAGGGCTGAATTTGGATCAGGTGGTCGAAGATCTGATTGTCGTGGGAATTGCAGCGTCGGCAGGGGGGCTCGAGGCCACGTCCTTGCTGGCCCAGAACCTGCCCAAGAGCCTGAATTGCGCCTATGTGATCGCGCAGCATATGTCGCCCAGCCACAAGAGTATGCTGGTGCCGCTCTTGTCGCGCGAGACTCGACTGAAGGTCGAAGAGGTCGAGGCGGAAACCGTGCCGTCGCCCGGAACGATCTATGTCCCGCCGCCGGGCCGCGATGTCGTGTTGGAGAACGGCACGCTCGTCCTGCGCGAACCCGTCGGTCACCATGCCGCGCCCAAGCCGTCCGCCGACCGCCTGCTGAAATCGCTGGCGAGCGATCTGGGGTCGAACGCGGTCGGTGTCGTGCTGTCCGGCACCGGAAGCGACGGGTCATATGGCGTGCAGGCCATCCGCGAAGCGGGCGGGATCACCATCGCGCAAGACCCCGGCACGTCGAAATACGACTCGATGCCGATCTCGGCGATCCGGACCGGTTGCGTCGACCTCACGCTCACGCCCGAACAGATCGGCCAGCACCTTGCCACCGTCCTGCAACAGCCGCGCGACCTGTCGTCGCTCAAGGATCTGAACGAAAAGACGTCGAAGAACCACGACCTGTTCCAGATCCTGCTCGCGCACACACTGGTCGATTTCCGACACTACAAGGAAACGACGATCAACCGTCGCATCCATCGCCGGATGTTCGCGAAGGGCATCGAGACGTTCGAGGAATATGTCGAGCTTTGCCGCCGCTCGGTGGAAGAGGTCGAGGCGCTGTATCGCGACCTCCTGATCTCGGTCACCAACTTCTTCCGCGATCCCGATCAGTTCGCCGCGCTGGAACAGGAAATCGCCGAGCGGTTCGCGGATCACGACGACGAAACGATCCGGGTCTGGGTGCCGGGATGCGCGACGGGGGAGGAGGCGTATTCCATCGCGATCCTCGTGGCCGAGGCGCTGGGCGGGCTTGAAAAACTGTCCAAGGACAAGCTTCAGATTTTCGCGACGGACATCGACGACCGGGCGCTGGGCATAGGTCGCAAGGGCAAATACCCGGCCTCTGCGGCCAGCGACATTCCGGCGCGTTTCCTCGACCGTTACTTCGACGTGTCCGACGACACGGTGAAGGTGAAGGACAAGCTCAAGCAGCATGTCATGTTCACCCGCCACAACGTGTTTCAGGATGCGCCGTTCATGTCGATCGACCTCGTATCGATCCGAAACGTGCTGATCTATTTCGAGGCGAAGTTGCAGGAGCGCGTGCTGACCCGCATTCAGTATGCGCTGAAATCGGATGGTCTGTTGTTCCTCGGCACGTCCGAGACGACGGGCGTGCTGGAAAGCTACTTCGTGCCCATCGAGTCGAACTCGAAAATCTTCGGCAAGCGGTCGCTGCGTCTGTCCCGGCCTCCGGGGCCGGAACGCACCTTGCCGGCGGGGCTCAATTTCCAGTCGGGGTCGGGCACCGGGTTCCATCGCGGCCAGATCGTTCACGAAAACACGTGGCGCTTCGACTCGCTCGCCCGGTCGGTCGTGTCGACCGGCATCCTGACGAACAGCGAAAAGTCGATCCTCAAAATCTACGGCGACATCGCCGAGTTCGTTGAGATGCGGGAGCCGATTCAGGGCAGCATGACCCTTGGCGTCCTGAAAAAGACTTTGGCCTATGAGGCCGGGTCGATGGTTCTGGTTGCGCTGAAACACAAGGAAACGCGCGCCGGTCAATGGCACCAGATCGACGGGCGCGGATACAACAACCTTCGCATGGTCGCCTATCCGATCATGCCGGAAAGCGGCGATTCCGAGAACGAGCCGCTCGTCCTGATCGGTTTCGAGACCGAGATGCGGGAAGAGCCGAAGGGCGACGAAGCCGAGCGGACGGATTACCTCGACTATCTCGAGACCGAACTGACCCGCACCCGCGATACGCTTCAGGTCACCATCGAGCAGCTTCAGACATCGAATGAAGAGCTTCAGTCACTGAACGAAGAACTCCAGTCGTCCAACGAGGAATTGCAATCCACGAACGAGGAACTCGAAACCTCGAACGAGGAGCTTCAGTCGACGAACGAAGAACTCATCACGGTGAACGAGGAGCTGCTGGTCAATACCTCGCAGCTTGAACGGACGACCGCAGAGCTCAACGGTCTGATCTCGGGCATTCCGACCGTGATGATGATGCTGGACCTCGGCCTGCTTATCCGCCACGCGTCGAAAAGCGCGATCCAGACGTTCCAGATCAAGGAACGGGGGCATTCGCTGGGCCACCTGTCGCAGTGCTACATTCCCAAGGGCTACCCGCCCCTCGTCGACATCTGTTCGCAGGCCCTGCTCGACCGGCAGGTTCACACCCGCAACATCGAAATCGGCGACTCGCTCATCACCCTGTCCGTGTCTCCCCTGTCCACCGAGGGCGAGGGGCTGATCGGTCTGATCGTTCTGGCCGACGAGGTGGATATGTCCATCGAAGGCAAGCTGAACGAGACGCTGCGCACCTTCGGCGACATCGGCACCTGGAAGATGAACCTTACGACGGGCGAACTGGACTGGTCGCGTGAGACCTATCTGATCCACGGTATCGACCCGGACAACCACCGCAGGCAGTTGGACGAAGGGGTGAACTTCTACCATCCCGACGATCAGGCGATGGTGCGCACGGCCATCGACAAGACCGTCGAAACCGGCGAACCCTTCCACTTCTTCGCCCGCCTCAATCGCGCGGACGGGCGCACGATCGTGGTCGAAGCGGCCGGATCGTCGGTGCGGAACGAGGCTGGCGAAGCCGTGGCGCTGGTCGGCGTGTTCCGCGATTTCTCGCGCCAGCGGAACGAAGACCTGCTGGTTCAGCATTATAACGAGGTCGCGGCGGATCAGGGGATCGGGTTCTATTCCTACGATATCGAGCACGACCTGCCGTACTGGAGCCCGCAGCTTTACGACATCCTCGGCCTCGATCCGAGCGAACCCCCGGTGGTCGATACGGCGCTGCGCCTGTTTGTTGGGGACGCGCGCGACCGCGTCGCGGATTACATGCAGTCGGCGATCGAGAAGAACGAGCCTTACGACTACGTCGAAGAGATCGAGCGCCCGGATGGAAGCCGCGCGAAGTGCCGCGGCACGGGGCGTGCGGAAGTGGATGAAAACGGCAAGGCGACCCACTTGTACGGGTCGTTTCAGATCGTGACCTGACCCGAAACGGCGCTACGGCGGGGCAGGCGTTAAGAGTTTGTTAACTCGCGAGAAGTAGCGCGAAGCCGTCGAGGTGACTAGAGTATGAGCATGGAACAGATCTCGGAAGACGGACCCAACGACACGCTCCAGATTCGCCTCGTCCGCGATTCGGACTCGGGCGAATGGTTCGCCGAGCAGATCGACATCAACCGCGGCGACGTCCATCACCGCATCGGATTTCGTAACAACCTGCCGCTTGCGCAGGCCTTCGTTCCGCAGTTTCTGGGCGAGTTGCAGCCCTACCTGCCGGACGGGCCGGCGAAGGGCGTGATGGCCGATAGTTCCGCGCTCATCGAAATCCCCGGTTTGGTGCTCGGCGGCATCCGCGTCATCGCGCAGTCGGTCGTCACCGGCATTCAGTCGCTGACCATCCGCTTCATTCGGGCGCTGGGCGCGCTTCAGGCGGTCCTTCTGCCCAAGTATCGGACCGAGACGGATATGTTCGCCAAACTCGAAGGGGCGGCGGCCCATACGCTCTTGTCGCTTCTGCACCCCGCGCTCGATCTTGCAGACGTCGGGCCACCGACCACCCTCAGCCGCAATGTGATGGAGCAGGTCGCCGAAAGGCTGGAAGTGCTTGCGCGCAACCGGAACGAGATCGGGTTCTTCGCGGTCCTGCTGCAACGCTATCTGCGCAATGCCCCCGACCTCGACCTTGCGGCCCGGCAGATCGCGGCCCAGACAAACGCTATCGGACGGTATTGAGCGTTTCCGCATCGGCCCGTTCAGCGGGCACGTCCCGTGAGGATCAATCTGCGGCGAACGCCCGACAAAGCGGATGATCCGGGTCTTTGAGCCCGTCGATCACATCGAAGTGGTGACGCCCCGGATCGGCGACGAGCGGTATGTTCCACGCTTCGGCGAGTAGCGCGGCTTGACGCAGGAACTCCGGCCGTTCCCGTGCGCCGACCCATGCCGTCACCTCCACCTTCCCGCGCTTGTCGCCCAGCGCGGGACTTTCCGCCGCCGCCTCATCGGCATCGAGGCGCAGAGCCTCGTTCATCGAATTCCGCCGAAGCGGGCGCAGATCGTGCAGGCCCGAGATCGAGACGACCCGTTCGACCCGGTCGGCAACCGCTGCGGGCAGGGGGGTAGACCCCGAAACCATGCGGGTGACCAGATGGCCGCCTGCCGAATGTCCGGTCAGCCGGATCGGCCCCGCAATCCGCTCGCCCGCCGCAGCAATGGCGCTCGCGATGTCATTGGAGATTTCCGAAATCTGCACCTCGGGCGCCAAGCGGTAACTCGGCATCGCGACGGCCCAGCCATGTGCCAACGCGCCTTCAGCCAGATCCGACCAGAACGATTTGTCGAACCTGAGCCAGTAGCCGCCATGCACGATGACCGCCAACCCGCGTGGTGTGCCGGTCGGGTGGAACAGATCGAACACCTGCCTGTCATGATCGCCATAGGGAATGTCGAACGCGGCGGACGCGCTCTTGCGGAACGCCTCGGCCCGCTCGGTCCAGAGATCGGGGAAGGTTTCGCCGCCGTCGATGCGGCCGGCATTCACGAAGGCTTCTTCCCAGTCGATTTCGGTGTCCGCCACTGCACTGCCCATCGCCGCACCCCTCTCGCACGCTCTGCCTCAGGCTATAGTGCAAACATAAATATTTCAAGCTTGAAGTATTTTTGACAAGGCGTAAGCTTTGGGTGAGTCGGGGCCTGATCCCGGCATTGGGAAAGGAGCGCCACGATGCGGATCGCCTGTCTGGGTGGTGGACCCGCCGGTCTCTACTTCGCGATTTCGATGAAGCTGCGCGACCCGTCGCACGAGATCGTCGTGATGGAGCGAAACCGTGCCAACGACACGTTCGGCTGGGGCGTGGTTCTCAGCGACGACGCGCTGGAAAACCTCGAAGCGAACGATCCGAAAAGCGCGCAGCAGATCCGCGATCACTTCGCCTACTGGGACGATATCGCGGTGATTCATGGCGGCGTGCGAACAGTGTCTGGTGGCCACGGCTTCGCGGGGATCGGCCGCAAGCAGATGTTGGTGCTCCTACAGGAGCGGGCGCGCGAGCTTGGGGTCGACTTGCGGTTCGAAACCCAATTCGACGATGTCGAGGCGATCCGAAAGGACTATGACCTCGTGGTCGGCTGCGACGGCCTGAACTCCCGCGTGCGGGCCACCTATGCCGACACGTTCAAACCGGACGTGGACACCCGGAAGTGCAAGTTCGTCTGGCTCGGCACACATCAGAAATTCGACGACGCCTTCACCTTCATCTTCGAAAAGACCGAACATGGCTGGGTCTGGGCCCATGCCTATCAATTCGACGCCGACACCGCGACCTTCATCGTCGAATGCTCGCAGGAGACATGGGATCGCTTCGGCTTCGAAGACATGACCAAGGACGAGACGGTCGAAACCTGCCGCCGCATCTTCGAGCGTCATCTCGACGGTCACGCGCTGATGTCGAACGCGGGCCACCTGCGCGGCTCGGCGGTCTGGATCAACTTCCCCCGCGTGCTCTGCGAACGCTGGCACCATGAGAACGTGGTGCTTCTGGGCGACGCCTCGGCCACCGCGCATTTCTCGATCGGTTCCGGCACGCGGCTTGCCTTCGACAGTGCCATCGCGCTGGCGGAATTCCTGCATCGCGAGCCGACGATGGAGCGTGCGTTCGAGCGGTACCAGGGCGAGCGGCGGCTCGACGTCCTGCGCCTTCAATCGGCGGCGCGCAACTCTCTTGAATGGTTCGAGGACGTCGAGCGGTATCTCGATCTCGACCCGGTGCAGTTCAACTATTCGCTCCTGACGCGGTCGCAGCGGATCAGCCACGAAAACCTCCGCCTGCGCGATCCCGATTGGCTGCAAAGCGCGGAACGCTGGTTCGCGATGCGCGCGGGCGTGGACGGAAACGCGCCGGTCCGCGCGCCGATGTTCACACCGTTCAAGCTGCGCGACATGGAGCTGAAGAACCGCATCGTCGTGTCGCCCATGGCGCAATACAAAGCCCAGGACGGCACGCCGACCGACTGGCACCTCGTCCATCTTGGCGAGCGCGCCAAGGGTGGGGCGGGGCTGGTGTTCACCGAAATGACCTGCGTGTCCCCCGCGGGCCGGATCACGCCGGGCTGCCCCGGACTTTACGCGCCGGAGCATGAAGCGGCGTGGTCCCGGATCGTGGAGTTCGTCCATGCGGAAACCGATGCCCGCATCTGCTGCCAGATCGGGCACTCGGGCCGCAAAGGCTCCACCAATCTCGGGTGGGAGGGGATGGATGCCCCCTTGGCGTCGGGCAACTGGGATCTGATCTCGGCCTCGGCGATCCCGTGGTCCGAAGACAACGCCACGCCACGGGAAATGACCCGCGCGGACATGGATGAGGTCCGCGATCAGTTCGTGGCTTCCACCGAAATGGCCGCACGGGCGGGGTTCGACATGATCGAACTGCACGCGGCGCACGGCTATCTATTGTCCTCGTTCATCTCGCCGACCTCGAACACACGCACGGACGACTACGGCGGGTCGCTGGACAACCGCCTGCGCTTTCCTCTCGAGGTGTTCAAAGCGATGCGGGCGGTTTGGCCGGCGGGCAAACCCATGTCTGTCCGCATCTCGGCGCACGACTGGGTGGGCGAGGCCGGGGTGACGCCCGAAGAAGCCGTCGAAATCGCGCGTGCGTTCGATCTGGCCGGGGCCGACCTGATCGACGTGTCGGCCGGCCAGACCTCGACCGAAGCGCAGCCCGTCTATGGCCGCATGTTCCAGACGCCGTTTTCCGACCGGATCAAGAACGCGGCGGGGATCACGACCATGGCGGTCGGCAACATATACGAAGCCGACCACGCCAATTCCATCCTCATGGCTGGGCGCGCCGATCTGGTCGCCATCGCCCGCCCGCACCTCGCCGATCCCTATTGGACCCTGCACGAAGCCACCCGCGTCGGTGATCGTGCCGAGGTATGGCCGCTGCCCTATCTCGCCGGGCGCGATCAGGCTTGGCGACTGGCCGACCGCGATGCCGAGGCGGCACAGGTATGAGCCTTAAGGGTCGTCATATCGTGGTCACAGGCGGCGGAACGGGTGTCGGCGCCGCGACCGCGCAGGCGCTCGCGCGAGATGGTGCCATGGTCACGGTCATGGGCCGGACCGAGGCGCCGCTGGTCGAACAGGGTCTGCCTTACCAGATCTGCGATGTCACCGACGCCGAAGCGGTCGCTGCGGCCTTTGACAAGGCGCGCGATCAGTCGGGGCCGATAAATGGAGTCGTGGCCAATGCGGGCATGGCCGAAAGCGCCCCGTTCGCGCGTATGACCCCCGACCTCATGTCGCGGACGCTGGCGGTCAACGTCATCGGCACGTCGAACGTCTGGCAGGCCGCGCTTGCCGACATGAGGGCCGCAGGATGGGGCCGGATGGTCGCCATCGCGTCGAGCGCGGGGCTAAAGGGTTACCCATACGTCTCGGCCTATTGCGCGGCCAAGCATGGGGTCGTTGGCCTGACCCGTGCTCTTGCGCTGGAACTGGCGAAAACGTCCATCACCGTCAACGCCGTCTGCCCCGGCTTCATCGACACGCCGATGCTGGATCGGTCGGTCGAGAACATCGTCAAGACCACGGGCATGAGCGACGAGGCCGCCCGCGCCTCGCTTTCGGCCAACAACCCGCAAGGGCGGTTCATCAAGACGGATGAGGTCGCGGGCGCGGTGCTCTGGCTCATGTCCGACGTGGCCCGTTCGGTGAACGGCCATACGCTTTCGATCACGGGGGGTGAAGCATGACGGCGGACGCAGGGCAACGCCCATCGCAAACCCTCTCCAAGGAACGTCTTCGGCTGTGGCTGAAGCTGCTCAAGGCCAGTGGCATGATCGAGGAAGAGGTGCGCCGACGCCTGCGCCGGGATTTCGACTGGACCCTGCCGCGCTTCGACGTGATGTCCGCGCTCCACCGCCACCCGGACGGGCTGAAGATGAGCGAGATTTCCCGGCTCCTGCGTGTGTCCAACGGAAACATCACCGGCATCGTCGACAAGCTGACCGACGAGGGGCTGGCGCTGCGCGTTTCGGTCGCGGGCGACCGGCGGGCGAACCTGATCCGCCTGACCCCGAAAGGGCGCGCGCTTTTTGCCGACCACGCCGCCGTGCACGAGGGCTGGATCGACGAACTGCTCGGCTCGGTCGACGCGGACGGCATCGCCAACATGACCGCCTGGCTCGACGAACTGACGACACACCACGAGGAGGAGACCTGACATGCGCACCGACGTGTCCCATTTCAAATGCGAGATCGACGGGGCCATCGCCACCGTCTCGCTCGACCGGCCCGAGCGGAAGAACCCGCTGACCTTCGACAGCTACGCCGAGATGCGCGACTGGTTTCGTGAGCTTCACTACGACGACGAGGTGAAGGCGGTGATCCTTGCGCCGAACGGCGGGAATTTCTCGTCCGGCGGCGATGTGCGCGACATCATCGGGCCGCTCACCAAGATGACGATGAAGGAACTTTTGACCTTCACGCGAATGACCGGCGATCTGGTCAAAGCCATGATCGGATGCGGCAAGCCCATCATCGCGGCGGTCGACGGCGTGTCGGCGGGTGCAGGCGCGATCATCGCCATGGCCTCGGACCTGCGGATTTCGACGCCGTCATCAAAGACCGCGTTCCTGTTCAACCGCGTCGGCCTTGCGGGCTGCGACATGGGCGCTTGCGCCATGCTGCCCCGGATCATCGGTCAGGGCCGCGCGTCCGAGCTTTTGTATCTGGGCCGCTCCATGACAGCCGAAGAAGGCCATGCATGGGGCTATTTCAACGCGGTCGTCGAGCCGGACGCGCTGATGGACGAGGCGCGCAAGATGGCGGGCCGGATCGCGTCAGGGCCGACGTTCTCGAACATGATGACCAAGACGATGCTGGCGCAGGAATGGTCGATGAGCCTCGATCAGGCGATTGAGGCCGAGGCGCAGGCGCAAGCGATCTGCATGCAGGGGCAGGATTTCACCCGCGCCTACGAGGCGTTCATCGCGGGCCAAACGCCCGTGTTCGAGGGCGACTGATGGCCGACACGAGCTATCTCGACTGGCCGTTCTTCGAGCCGCGCCACCGCGACCTCGCCGCACGGCTTGAGGATTGGGCGGCGTCCAACCTGAGTCAGATTGACCACTCTGACACCGACACCGCCTGCCGCGCGCTGGTGCAGGCCTTGGGTGATGCGGGCTTTCTGGAGCATTCCGCCAGCGAGACAGTCGACCTCGACGTGCGAAGCCTCGCCCTGATCCGCGAAACGCTCGCCCGCCACGATGGCCTCGCCGATTTCGCGTTTGCGATGCAGGGATTGGGCACCGGGGCGCTCACCCTGTTCGGGAGCGATGAGCAGAAGGCCGCATGGCTGCCAAAGACGCGCAGCGGTCAGGCGATTTCGGCCTTCGCTCTGACGGAACCCGGATCGGGGTCCGACGTGGCCAGTTCCACGATGACCGCCACCCGCGACGGTGACGCTTACATCCTTAACGGCGAAAAGACGTGGATCTCCAACGGCGGGATCGCCGATGTCTACACGCTCTTTGCCCGCACCGGCGAGGCGCCGGGGGCCAATGGGCTGTCGTGCTTCATCGTCACCCCGGACCTGCCGGGGTTCGAGGTGGCCGAACGGCTGGAAACCATCGCGCCCCATCCGCTCGCCACGCTGCGGTTCAGAGACTGCCGGGTGCCCGCGTCGGCGATGATCGGTGGCCCCGGCGAGGGGTTCCGCATCGCGATGTCGGTGCTCGACGTGTTCCGCGCCTCGGTCGCTGCCGCCGCGCTCGGGTTCGCCCGCCGCGCGCTGGACGAGTCGCTAAACCGCGTGACCACCCGCCGCGTGCAGGGCGCGCCGCTGGCCGAGCTTCAGATGGTGCAGGGGCATATCGCCGACATGGCGCTCGACATCGACGCCGCCGCGCTTCTCGTCTACCGCGCCGCGTGGACCAAGGATTCCGGCGCGCCGCGCGTCACCCGCGAGGCTGCGATGGCGAAGCTCTTCGCCACCGATCAGGCGCAGAAAGTCATCGATACGGCGGTGCAGCTTCACGGCGGCGACGGCGTCCGCTCTGGCAGCGCCGTCGAGACACTTTACCGCGAAATCAGAGCGTTACGCATCTACGAGGGCGCCTCCGACGTTCAGCGCGTCGTCATCGCCCGCCAGACGCTCGCACAACACCACAGGGGTTAGCCATGCTTGGTCCGTCCGCGCATATCGACACGTTCACACGCGACAGTCTGCCGCCCGCGGACAGTTGGCCGGACCTGATGCTGGACGGGTTCGAGTATCCCGAGACGCTCAACGCGGGCTATGAACTGACCGACGCGATGGTCGCCAAAGGGTTTGGCGATCATGTGGCGCTGATCGGGAACGGGCGGCAGCGGACCTATAAGGAACTGGCCGACTGGACCAACCGGCTGGCCCATGTGCTGGTCGAGGATTTCAAGGTGAAACCCGGCAACCGCGTGCTGATCCGCTCGGCCAACAATCCCGCGATGGTGGCCGCCTGGCTTGCCGCGACCAAGGCGGGTGCGGTCGTGGTCAACACCATGCCGATGCTGCGGGCGGGGGAACTCGCGAAATACGTCGAGACGGCGCAGATCAAACTGGCGCTCTGCGACACGCGGCTTATGGACGAGATGATCCTTTGCGCCAAGGCGAGCGACATTCTGGAAACTGTGGTGGGGTTCGACGGCACCTCGAACCATGACGCCGAGCTCGACCGTTTGGCGCTTGAAAAGCCGGTCACGTTCGATGCCGTTCCGACCGCCTCGGACGATGTGGCGCTGATCGGTTTCACGTCGGGGTCGACGGGAACGCCCAAGGGCACGATGCATTTCCACCGCGATCTGCTGATTATCGCGGATGGCTATGCGAAAGAGGTTCTGTCGGTCGTGCCCGAGGACATCTTCGTCGGCTCGCCGCCGCTTGCCTTTACCTTCGGGCTTGGCGGCCTCGCGATCTTTCCGCTGCGCTTCGGGGCGACGGCGACTCTGCTTGAAAACGCCTCGCCCCCGAACATGATCGAGATCATCCAGAAATACCGCGCGACCGTGTGTTTCACCGCGCCCACCGCCTACCGCGTGATGCTGCGGGCGATGGACGAGGGCGCGGACCTGTCGTCCTTGCGCGCGGCTGTTTCTGCGGGCGAGACGCTGCCGGGCCCGGTCTACGACGAATGGCAGGAAAAGACCGGCAAGCCGATGCTCGACGGGATCGGCGCGACCGAGATGCTGCACATCTTCATCACCAATCGCTTCGACGATCACAAACGGGCCTGCACGGGCAAACCCGTCACGGGCTACGAGGCCAAGGTGATCGGACCGGAGGGTGAAGACCTGCCAGCCGGCGAGATCGGGCGCCTTGCCGTACGTGGCCCGACCGGCTGCCGCTATCTGGGCGGTCACCGGCAGGAGGAATACGTGGTCGATGGCTGGAACATCACCGGCGACGCCTTCGTGCAGGACGAAGACGGGTATTTCCACTTCGCGGCCCGCAACGACGACATGATCGTCTCGTCCGGCTACAACATCGCGGGGCCAGAGGTCGAAGCCGCGCTTCTGTCGCATGACGCCGTGCTGGAATGCGCCGTGATCGGCGTGCCGGACGACGAACGCGGCCAAATCGTCGAGGCGCATGTGGTGCTGACCGAGGGCGCGACGGACGACGCGCTGATGGTCAAGACCCTTCAGGACCACGTTAAGGCGCAGATCGCCCCCTACAAATACCCCCGCAGCGTGCGGTTCACCGAGGCGCTTCCAAAGACGGAAAGCGGGAAAATCCAACGCTTCAAGCTGAAAGCCGACAGATGAGCAGCGACGCATACGATCCCGGCAGCGAAGGCGCCAAGATGGCGATGGCCGGGGCCATGTCCTATGGCGATTACCTCGACCTCGACACCCTGCTCGACCAGCAGAACCCGCTCTCCGGCGCGCATGACGAGTTGCTGTTCATTATCCAGCACCACACGAGCGAGCTTTGGATGAAGCTGATCCTGCACGAGATGCAGGCGGCCCGCGAAGCCCTAATCGCACGCGATCTGCCGCCGATGTTCAAGATGCTCGCCCGCGTGTCGCGCATCTTCGAGCAGCTCAATAACCAGTGGGACATCCTGCGCACGATGACCCCGTCGGACTACACCACCTTTCGCGAGGTGCTCGGCCCGTCCTCCGGGTTCCAGTCCTACCAATACCGGCTGATCGAATACGTCCTCGGCAACCGCAATCCGAACCTGCTGAAGCCACATGCCCATGTGCCAGAGGTGCACGCGAAGCTTGCCCGCGAACTCGAACGTCCGAGCCTTTATGACGAGGCGGTGCGGTTCCTGTTCGAAACGCTCGACGGAAACGACCGCGACATGCCCGCGCCGCAACTGACCCATCCGCATCAGGCGGTCGAGGCGATTCAGGAGCGGTGGGCGGCCGTCTATCGCGACGTGCGCGCGCATTGGACGCTTTACGAATTGGCCGAGAAACTGGTCGATCTCGAGGACTATTTCCGGCGCTGGCGCTTCAACCACGTCACCACGGTCGAACGGGTGATCGGCTTCAAACGCGGCACCGGCGGCACATCCGGCGTGACCTATCTGCGCAAGATGCTCGACGTCGAACTCTTTCCGGAACTCTGGCACCTGAGGGGTGAGCTATGACCGTCTTGCGCAAGGAATTGTTCCACCTTCCCGAGGGCGTCATTTACCTTGACGGCAACTCGCTCGGCCCGTTGCCCGTGAACGCCGAGGCCCGCGCGCGTGAGGTGATGACCCGCGAATGGGGGCAGGATCTGATCCGCGCGTGGAACATCGCCGACTGGATTTCGCTGCCCAAGAAGGTGGGCGACCGGATCGGCCGGATCATCGGCGCGCCGGAGGGCAGCGTCGCGACCGGCGATACCTTGTCGATCAAGGTCTATCAGGCGCTCGCCGCCGCCTTGAAGATGAAGCCGGATCGCCGCGTGATCCTGTCGGACAGCGGCAATTTCCCCACCGATCTTTACATGGCGCAGGGTCTGATCGGCACCATCGACAAAGGATATGAGCTTCGCACGCCCGCGCCCGAGGATGTCGTGGGTGCCATCACCGATGAGGTCGCAGTGGTCATGCTGACCCATGTCGATTACCGCACGGGCCGGATGCACGACATGGCCGCAATCACGCGCGCGGCCCATGCGGTCGGCGCGGTGATGATCTGGGATCTCGCCCATAGCGCCGGGGCGGTGCCGGTGGACATGGCCGGGTCGGGTGCCGAATTCGCGGTCGGCTGCACCTACAAATATCTGAACGGTGGCCCCGGTGCCCCGGCCTTCATCTATGCCCGCCCGGATATCGTCGAGACGGTTCAGCCCGCGCTCGCCGGTTGGATGGGCCATGAGGAGCCGTTCGCGATGGACCCGGACTACCGCCCCGCCATGTCGACCGAGCGCCTGCGCGTCGGCACGCCGCCGATCCTGCAACTGTCGGTTCTGGATGCCGCGCTCGATGCGTGGGACGGGCTTTCGATGGACGATGTCCGGGCGGCGTCGATCCGGCTGTCGGACCTGTTCATCGCCGAGGTCGAGCGGCTGTGTCCGACCCTGACGCTCGCCTCGCCGCGCGACGCGGGGGTTCGGGGCAGCCAGGTCTCGTTCCGGTTCGAGCACGGCTATTCCGCTATTCAGGCGCTGATCGACCGGGGGGTGATCGGCGACTTCCGCGCGCCCGACATCATGCGGTTCGGCTTTGCGCCGCTTTATCTGGACGAAGGCGATATTCGCGCGGCTGCTGAACACGTGGCGACCGTCATCAACGACAGCCTGTGGAACGATCCGAAATATCAGACGCGTTCGCGCGTGACATGACCCGAGGGCGTGGAGGAGAACCGATGAAACCTGAAACCATTCACCCCGAAGGCTGGGCGCCCGCTCTGGGCTATGCGAACGGGATGCATATGCCGGATGGGACGCTGCACATCGGCGGGCAGATCGGCTGGGACGCGCAAAAGGTTTTCGTCGAAGGCGGCTTTCTCGAACAGATGGAGCAGGCGCTGGCCAACATCGCAGCAATCGTCCGGGCGGCGGGCGGAGATGTGAGCGACGTGGGCCGGCTGACGTGGTTCGTGAAGGACAAGGCCGAATACCTCGCCCATCAGCGCGAGATCGGGGCGGCCTATCGTCGCATCTTCGGCAAACATTTCCCCGCCATGTCGCTGGTCGTCGTCAAAGATCTGGTCGAGGACGAGGCGCTGCTGGAGATCGAAGCCACGGCATTCGTCGCGCGATAGACGCGCGTCGGTCGCGTTCAATCTGGTTGCCGCTTAAGGGCGCCGCACATTCTTCTTCCCGACTGCGATGAGGCCGCTTCGGGGCCGCCGGGCGGCGGTTCGTGGAGGGCTGAGAGCCCAGCCCTGTAAGGCCTCGCACGCGGGGTGGGTGGCGATGAGCCTTGCGTCGTCGACCACCCAAGGGCGCGATGTCTGGCGCCGGCCTTTGCGCCGCTAGACCACCTTTCAAACGGCGACGTTCGCGTCCTCGATCCTACCTTCTCGCCGACCTTTCCACGGGCGCGTCGTCCACATGCCGTGGCGGCATTCGGCGGATTCCCACCCCCTCAACCGAAACACATTGACACATATCAATGTATGCATTTCCCATGAGCCTTAAGATTAAGTAAGTGACTAGTTACAAAATTAGCGACCCATCGCGTTCGCCAAGGAGGAAACGCCGTGACCACATACACATCACCCACGCATGTGTTTTCGATTGAAGACCTGACCGCGACATACTCAGGCGTACAGTATCCGGCCTTGCCCGGCATGCTCGATACGGCCGGAACCACTGTCGAGCCATACACCGACAGGGACGGAAACATCCTCTATGCGATCGACAGCGAGTTCGGGTTCTACATCGACGACTTCATCGGTGCGCTTGAAAAGGTGCTGGACGGCGATTTCGCCGAAGGGTTCGCCGGTAACGCTTTCGACGACGAGGGGAATCAGATCGGTATCGCCCTGCGCGACGCCGAAACCGACGTGTTCCTCTCCGGCGCGCCCTTCGGAACATGGTCGCTGGGCTTGGGCGGCAACACCGTCAAAGCGTCGACCGAGCATTACGAAACGATGGCCTCGGTCCTGTCGGATCAGGAATATCCCGGCGATCCGGGGGCGATTGGTCCGCTCGACGACGACCTCAAGATGCTGGACATCCGCCCGAGCGAGGTGACGCCGGGCACGTTCGACATCGGCCCCCTCAACAACGCCTATATCCACGAACTGATTCAGGCGCTTCAGGCCGCGATGGATTCGGCGGACCCCGGACTCGACACGGTTCTTTCCGACATCGACTTCGACCGTGACGGCGTGCTCGATACCTATCGCATCACCAAGACCACGGTGAATTTCGACGATGACGGCGACGGTATCGCGGACCCCATCGTGGTCGGCGCGGTCGATGTCGACAACGACGGCACCATCGACATCGTGGACAGCTTCCTGAACGGCTACGGCGGCGATGCCGACATCGTGGACCTGCTGGAACCCAACGAATCCAGCGTGACCTACAACATCGCCTACGGTCAGGATTACTCGGTCACGCTCAAGGACGATGGCAAGCTGCTTTACCGCTGGGGCGAGGCGGTCAAGCGGCCGAACGATATCCGGCTCGAAGTGGACATGCCGCTGCCCGAGGAATGGACGCGGGACGCCAACAACAACTCGATCATGGACGGTCTCGAAGGCAGCGGATTCACGATCACGCGGGCCGAACTGGTCATCACTCACGACATTACGAACAACCCGAACGATCAGGTCCGCCCTGAGGATTACGAGAACGAAGCGGCCATCGGTCGGCTTCCGTCCTTCTACATCGTCAAGGACCCGGACGACCCGACCAAGCTGCTCTGGGTTTCGCCGCTCGACAGCTTCGACGGGACGGGCGAGCCGCTTCCGAGCTACTTCATCCTCGACGCCGACGGCAACGTCGACCTCGCCGCGGGCGGCACGGCGGTCTACGACCCCGACGACGTTCTGGTGGGCTACCGCAACGAAGATGGCGGCGGCAACCCGGTCGGGACGGTCTTCCGCAGCGATGCGCTGGCCGAAATGAACGCGGCTGCCGGTCTGGATTTCATGACCGAAGACCTCGAGCACGGTTTCACCGAAGCGTGGTACACCACCACCGACCGCGAGCCGTTCGAATGGTCCTACGATCTGTTCCCGACCGATCCCTACAAGAACGTCTTCGAAAGCTTCCGCTCGCCCGATGACGCCGAAGATGCCGGGTTCACCGAGGATGCGCTGGTCTCCGGCCCGCGCTGGCGTTTGACCCCGAACAAGTTCGGGCAAGATCTGCCGGGGCTGGAAATTCCGCTCGAAGAAAATTCCGAGCCGCCCTACACCCGCGACAACATCAAGTACGACACCGGCGAAGTCATCACGACGACCCTGAACCTGCTCGACTGGGAAGGCGACTCGCCCCTTGCCAGCAGCCTCGGCTGGATGAGCATCGACATCGCGACGCTCGACGAGAATGCCGATGGCCTGATCGACGAAGGCTGGTCGATGGTCAACGGGTCGCTCGGGGCGGGGGATGCCGTTCCCACCGATCCGATCCTGACCGCCGTGACGCCCAATGGCGTGACGCTTGAATCCAGCTTCTTCGACGTTGCCGTCTACATGAAAGGCGACCGTCAGGACGACTCGATCATCTACGACATGGAACTCATCATCGAGTACGAATCCGATGCGGGCGACGTCATCGGGGCGGTTCAGAGCGTCGGCGGCGTGAATCATCAGACCCAGACCGTCAGCTATCAGGGCGGCACGACCTTCGACAACCCGGTGGTCTTCGCCTCGCTCGCCAGCCGCGTGGGCTGGGACATGGTGACGGTCGAATTCACCGACATCTCGGCGACCGGCGCAAGCTTCTACCTTGATGAACCCGAAGGTTACGATGGCACCCATGCCGCCGAAGAGGTGACGCTGGTCACCTTCGAAGAAGGCGTCTGGGAGCTCGCGGATGGCAGTTTGCTTCAGGTCGGCACGACGAACTTCGCTGCCGGAGCGACCGACGCATTCCACCGTGTCACCTTCGAACAGGCTTTCGACGAAGCACCCATCCTGCTGCTTCAGATCCAGTCCGACAACGGCGGCGAATGGGAGATCGTTCGCGCCCAGAACATCGGCGCCGATGGTTTCGATTTCGCAATCGAAGAACGGGAAGCCGCAGACGGGTGGCACACCTCGGAAGTCGTCGGCTGGGCCGCTCTCGATGCATCGGCGGCAGATGGTGTGATCGACTGGGGCGGCATCGGATCGCAGGCGTTTTCGACCGGCGATACCGTCTCGCACGAGATCGCGCCTTTCGCCTTGGACGCGGCGGTCGGGGCCGACCCGCTCGTGGCGGCCTTCCTTGCCAGCTACAACGGGGCGGATACGGCAAATGTCCGCACCACGGGCGTGACCTTCGACGGTTTGGTCGCCTCGGCCAACTTCAAGATCGACGAAGAAACCAGCCTGGATGCCGAACTCGAACATGCCTTCGAGGATGTGCACGGCTTTGCCTTCGAGCAGGCCGGATTGCTCACGGGCATGGAATACGTCGACCCCCTGCTCATCACCTGACGCAGGCGCGTGACACACAAGATCGGGCGGCCCGTCGTGGCCGCCCGAAGGTGTCCTGAACTGGGCGCCAGAATCGGGACGAACTGGAAAGGCCAGACACATGAGACTTGCAACAACCGCCGCCCTCGGCATGACCATTCTGACCGTCGCCTGCACGGAACAGACCCCCCGCGTGATCTACTCCGAGCCGGTTTTCAACAAATTCGGCGAGCCGTCCTGCCGCCCGCCTGATGTGCCGATCGGCGGGATCTACACTGCCGCCATGCCCACCTGCGATTCACGGTCCGTGGCCGTGGTCCCAGCCGGCACCCGGACCGCGACCGCGCCCACAGGCACCGCCACGTCGCCCACAACGGACGACGATGGGTCCGAGACGACAACGGACACGACGGACGGCACCGACCCCACTGACGATCCCACGGACCCGACAACGGGCGGAAGCGGAACGCAGAACCAGAACACCCAGTCCACGCAGAACTCGAACCGCAATACGTCGAGCACGCGAAACCAGTCGCAATCCAGTAGCGGGAACCCGTAGCGGCTGACCGGTTCCCGAACGCAACGCGGCATTGCGGCTGGCATTTGACGGGAGCCAAAGCCCCGCCGAGGACCAGCGACCTGTGGGCATTCATGTGACGTGGTGTGAGTGTATTTGCGCGGCAATCAGTTAGCGCGGAGACGGTTCGGCCCCGCAGGCTCAGACCGCCAGCGCAACACGCTCATTGATTCCTGTGTTCCAGAGCGAAGCGCCAGATGGATCAACGGATTTCTTAGGAGAAATGGTGCCCAGGAGAGGACTCGAACCTCCACGTCCATACAGACACCAGCACCTGAAGCTGGCGCGTCTACCAATTCCGCCACCTGGGCACAGGTGCGTGGAGCCGCGATGTAAGGCCCCGCGCAAACAGTGTCAACGGGATTCGCACACTTTCAATTCGCCTTGTTCCGGTTGACGCCGGGGGCTATGCAGGAACCCGTATTTACGAAGGAGATCGGGCATGTCGAAACTCGTGACCATCTACGGCGGTTCCGGCTTTGCGGGGCGCTATATCGCGCGGCGCATGGCCAAAGCAGGGTGGCGCGTTCGCGTTGCGGTGCGCCGACCGAACGAGGCGATCTTCGTGAAGCCCTATGGCACGGTCGGGCAGGTCGCGCCGATCCTGTGCAACATCCGCGACGACAACTCGGTGGCCGAAGCGATGACGGGCGCGGATGCGGTCGTGAACTGCGTGGGCACCTTCGACAAAGGCGGCAAGAACAACTTCGGCGCTGTTCAGGACGAGGGCGCCACGCGGATCGCGCGGCTGGCCGCCGAAAAAGGGATTGGGACGCTCGTCCACCTTTCCGCCATCGGCGCGGACACGGAGGGCGACAGCCTGTATGCGCAGTCCAAGGGGCGTGGCGAGGCGGGCATCCTCGAACATTTCCCCAACGCGGTGATCCTGCGCCCTTCGGTGATGTTCGGGCCCGAAGACAACTTCTTCAATCGGTTCGCGGGTATGACCCGCATGGGGCCGGTGCTTCCCATCGTCGGCGGCCAGACCCGGTTCCAGCCTGTGTTCGTCGATGACGTGGCCGCGGCCGCCGAAAAGGCGGTCAAGGACGAGGCCGCGCCGGGGATCTATGAGCTTGGCGGGCCGGACGTGCAGACCTTCCGCGAATTGATGCAGGATATGCTGACCGTCATTCAACGCCGCCGCATGATCGTGAACATTCCGTTCTGGATCGCGGGCGTGATGGGGACCGTTTTCGACGCCGGCTCTGCGATGACCGGGGGGCTCGTGTCGGCACCGCTTACGCGCGATCAGGTGACGTCGCTCAGGTCCGACAACGTGGTCGCCGAGGGCGCGAAAACCTTTGCAGATCTGGGCATCACGCCGACCGCGATGGAGGTGGTGCTGCCGCAATACCTGTGGCGTTTCCGCCAGACCGGGCAATATGCCGACATCACCGCCTCGGCGCGCAATCTGCGAACCTGAGCGCGTGGGACTTTGAACGCAGGGCCGATCCGAAAGGGTCGGCCTTATCGGTTCAGGTATAGGCGATGACGAGCAGTACGATCCCGAGGATCACGCGGTAGATCACGTATGGCGTGAAGCTGACCGAGCGCAGCAGCCGCATCATCAACGACAGTGCGAGCAGGGCGGCGACGAATGCCATGGCGGCGGCGATGGCCCCGTCCCGCAGAACCGCCCAGTCGGCTTCCGACGCGGCTTCCACGCCCAGAAGAAGACCGGACGCCATGATCGTCGGGATCGACATCAGCATGGCGAGCCGGGTGCCGTCCTCGCGCTTGTAACCCAGCGCCCGCGCGCCCGAGATGGTGGCGCCGGAGCGGGAGGTGCCGGGGATCAGGGCGAGCGCCTGCCACAGCCCCATGACGATTGCATCGCGCAGGGTCCAGTCCGCGTCGGTCTTTGTTTCGGCGCCTTTCTGGTCGACCCAGTAAAGCACGAGGCCGAAGATCAGCATCGTCCAGCCGATGACCGTGATCGACCGCATCGCGTCGGACAGCCCGGTGACGCTCAGGATCAGGCCGAGAGCGAGAACGGGGATCGTGGCGATCAGCAGGAGGAAGGCGAGCCGCGATCCCTTGGTGTCGATCCGGCCCGTCAACATGCGGGGGATACCGAAAAGCCCCTCTCGCACATCGGACCAGAAGTAGAGAACGACGGCGCCGAGCGTGCCCACGTGGACCGCGACGTCGATGACCTGACCCTGATCCTCGAGCCCGGTGAGATTCGGCAGAAGAATCAGGTGACCGGAGGAGGAAACCGGAAGAAACTCGGTAAGTCCCTGAATGACAGCGACAATAAACAGGTGGAAGAGCGACATGCCTGCTGCCTCGGGTTTGGAAGTTGCCCAAAGCTAACCATTTGGAAAGTAATGGAAAGCGGAAATATAGGTCAGCATAAGTTACTTAAAAATTCTCCAAACGATCAGAAAAACACGCTACCTTGGGCGATATGATCGTTTTTAGGTCAGTAATTATGCCTTTTCTTTTTCGGAAACCCTGCTAGATAGGCGGCTCGAAGACGGAGGACGTGATGGCCAAGCAGCCGATGTTGAAATTCGTGACTGTTCAGCGAGACATGCCCGAAAAGCGTGGCGCGGAACTACGTCGTGAAGACTTTCACGAGATTTATGCAGAGTTCGCGGATGCGAAGGCAGCCGAGCAATCGGCGCGGTGCAGCCAGTGCGGTGTGCCGTACTGCCAAAGCCACTGCCCGCTTCACAACAATATCCCCGACTGGCTGCGCATGACCGCGACCGGACGGCTCAAGGAAGCCTACGAAATATCGCAGGCGACCAACACCTTCCCGGAAATCTGCGGTCGCATCTGCCCGCAGGATCGTCTGTGCGAAGGCAATTGCGTGATCGAGCAGTCGGGTCACGGCACCGTCACCATCGGTGCGGTCGAGAAATACATCACCGACACGGCGTTTGAAAAAGGCTGGGTCGAAGACATCAAGCCCGCCGCCGAGCGCGGTGAGAGCGTCGGCATCATCGGGGCCGGCCCCGGCGGCCTTGCCGCCGCCGACCGTTTGCGCCGCGCAGGTGTGCAGGTCACCGTCTATGACCGCTACGACCGCTCCGGCGGGCTGCTGACCTACGGCATCCCCGGCTTCAAGCTGGAGAAAGACATCGTCATGCGCCGCAACGAGCAACTTGAAAAGGGCGGTGTGGATTTCGTGATGAACTGCAACGTCGGCGAGGACATCAGCTTTGCCGAGCTGCGCGAGAAACATGATGCCGTGCTCATCGCCACGGGTGTCTACAAGACCCGCGATCTGTCCGGCCCCGGCGCGGGCAGCGCGGGAATCGTGCGCGCCATCGACTATCTCACCGCGTCGAACAAGGCGTCCTTCGGTGACGAGGTTGCCGAGCACAAGGACGGCTCGCTTTGGGCCGAGGGCAAGAAGGTCGTCGTGATCGGCGGTGGCGATACCGCGATGGATTGCGTGCGCACCGCGATCCGTCAGGGTGCCACGAGCGTCAAATGCCTTTATCGCCGCGACCGCGACAACATGCCCGGCTCGCAGCGTGAGGTTGCCAATGCCGAGGAAGAAGGCGTGGAATTCGTCTGGCTTTCCAACCCGAAGGGGTTCCACGGCGACCCGGTGACGGGTGTCGTGGTGCAGCGGATGCGGCTGGGTCAGCCCGACGCCACCGGCCGCCGCTCGCCCGAGGCGATCGAAGGCGCGGAATACGTCGAAGAGGCCGATCTGGTCATAAAAGCGCTGGGTTTCGAGCCCGAGGATCTGCCGTCGCTTTGGGAACAGCCTGAGCTTCCGGTGACCCGCTGGGGGACGATCAAGGCTGATTTTCGCACCGGCGCGACCGACATGGATGGGGTCTACGCAGTGGGCGACATCGTGCGCGGTGCCTCGCTCGTCGTGTGGGCGATCAAGGACGGCCGCGACGCCGCCGACGCGATGCTCAAGCGGTTCAACGCCGCGGCGGCAAGCGTCGCTGCGGAGTGAGGAACGGCGTGCACAGCGGGCAAAAACGCTGTGCACAGGGACGAAACACGGCACTTCGGAAATGTCAGCGCACCTGACCCGGTCAAAGCCAAAGGTAAAGGAGGGGTTTAGATGAACCATCGCATCGCCGCGACGCTCGCCGCCGCGACCCTTCTCGCCATGCCTGCCCAAGCCCGCGTGTTCACCCCGCCCGAAGGCTGCGAGGTGTTTCTGACGGTGCAATCCAAGCAATGCTCGGTGTCCAACCTTTATCGCTGCGACACCGACACGGGCGGCTTCGCCGAAGCCATGTTCGACGGCGAGGGCATGTCGGCGGTCGTCACCTATGGCGCCGGCTACCAGTGGCAGGACAGCCTTTACATGTGGGACAATTCCCGCGAACGGCTGGTCGAACCGGCTGAAGACCCCATCGACCTGCCGACCCTGACCGACGAGGGCATCGACACGTTCCGGTTCACGATGCACCGCACCGCCCCCGGCGAAGATCGCGAGATCACCATCGTCGGGGCCGACATGCTGTCTGGCGAAACCACGGTCATCGACGGCATGACGCTCGACATCGTTCAGACCCAGCTTCAGATCCTGACCGAGGACGGGACCGTGGAATACCAGTCGCGCGGGGTTCAATACCTCAACCGCGAGTTGGGCCTGTTCTTCCTCGGACCGGAAGAGGTGCTCGACGACACGGGCGAAGCCACGCCTTACGACAACAGCCCCGTCGATTTCATCCATCCGGGCGAGCCGGGGTTTTCCCAGACGCTCCCCCTTTACGAATGCGACCAGCAGAAGGCGGGGCTTGTCCCCGCGCCAGCCGCCCCCACTCCGGGGCTTGAGGAGACCGACCATGACCAAATTTGACGAACGCTGGGTGGCCGAGGAAGAAGCCAAGCGCGCCTACCTTGCCGAACATGGGATGTACCGCGAAGAGTTCGAACACGCATCGTGCGGCGTGGGCCTCGTCGTGTCGATCGACGGCAAGAAAAGCCGCAAGGTCGTGGAATCGGGCATCGAAGCTCTTAAGGCGATCTGGCACCGGGGCGCGGTGGATGCCGACGGCAAGACCGGCGACGGCGCGGGCATCCACGTGCAGATTCCGGTGGAGTTCTTCTACGATCAGGTCCGCCGCACCGGCCACGAGCCGCGCGAGAAAGAGATGATCGCGGTTGGTCAGGTGTTCCTGCCGCGCACCGATTTCGGCGCGCAGGAGACGTGCCGGACCATCGTCGAGACCGAAGTCCTGCGCATGGGCTATTACATCTACGGCTGGCGTCACGTCCCCGTGGATATCTCCTGCCTTGGCGAAAAGGCCAACGCGACCCGGCCCGAGATCGAGCAAATCCTGATCTCGAACGCCAAGGGCGTGGACGAAGAGACGTTCGAGCGTGAGCTTTACGTCATCCGCCGCCGGATCGAAAAAGCCGCCGCGGCCGCAGGTGTCGGCCAGCTTTACCTCGCCTCGCTGTCGTGCCGGTCGATCATCTACAAGGGCATGATGCTGGCCGAGCAGGTGGCGGAGTTCTACCCGGACCTGAAAGACGAGCGGTTCGAAAGCGCATTCGCGATCTATCACCAGCGGTATTCGACCAACACCTTCCCGCAGTGGTGGCTGGCGCAGCCCTTCCGGATGCTCGCCCACAACGGCGAGATCAACACGCTGAAGGGCAACCTCAACTGGATGAAGAGCCACGAGATCCGGATGGCCTCGGGCGCGTTCGGGGATCTGGCCGAGGACATCAAGCCGATCGTGCCGCAGGGCTCGTCGGACAGTGCGGCGCTGGATTCGGTGTTCGAAGTTCTGGTGCGCGCCGGACGGTCCGCGCCGATGGCCAAGACGATGCTGGTGCCGGAATCGTGGTCCAAGCAGTCGGCGGAGATGCCGAAGGCGTGGGTGGATATGTATTCCTACGCCAACTCGACGATGGAGCCGTGGGACGGCCCCGCCGCGCTGGCCATGACCGATGGGCGCTGGGTCTGCGCGGGTCTCGACCGCAACGGCCTGCGCCCGATGCGCTATGTCGTGACGGGTGACGGCCTGGTCATCGCCGGGTCCGAAGCGGGCATGGTCCCGGTCGACGAGGCGACCTGCGTCGAGAAAGGCGCGCTTGGCCCCGGTCAGTTGCTCGCCGTCGATATGAAAGAGGGCAAGCTCTACCACGACGTCGAGATCAAGGACAAACTCGCCAACAGCCAGCCCTTCGGCGACTGGGTCGGCAAGGTCAACGACATCGACGAAGAACTGCTGGGCGTCGAAGAAAAGGCGCTCCATACCGGGTCCGATCTGCGCCGCCGTCAGGTGGCGGCAGGCTATACGTTGGAAGAGCTCGAACAGATCCTCGCGCCGATGGCCGAGGACGGGAAAGAAACGCTGGCGTCGATGGGTGACGACACGCCGTCTGCGGTGCTGTCGAATGAATACCGGCCCCTGAGCCACTTCTTCCGCCAGAACTTCAGCCAGGTGACGAACCCGCCGATTGACTCGCTGCGCGAATTCCGGGTCATGAGCCTCAAGACCCGGTTCGGCAACCTCAAGAACGTGCTGGACGAAACCGGAAGCCAGACCGAGATCCTCGTGCTGGAAAGCCCCTTCGTCGGCAACGCGCAGTTCGAGGAGTTGCTCAAGCACTTCAACGCGAAATGCGTCGACATCGACTGCACCTTTCCGGCGGACGGGGGCGATCAGGCGCTGCGCGACGGTCTGGCCCGCATCCGTGACGAGGCGGAAGAGGCCGTGCGCTCGGGCGCCGGGCACATCGTGCTGTCGGACATGGCGCAGGACGAGGATAAGGTAGGGATGCCGATGATCCTTGCCACCTCGGCCGTGCATTCGTGGCTGACGCGCAAGGGGCTGCGGACCTTCACCTCGCTCAACGTGCGGTCGGCCGAGTGCATCGACCCGCATTACTTCGCGGTGCTGATCGCGTCGGGTGCGACGGTGGTGAACGCCTATCTCGCCGAAGACAGCCTTGCCGACCGGATCGAGCGCGGCCTGCTGGAAGGCAGCCTGACCGATGCCGTTCGCAAGTATCGCGAGGCGGTGGATCAGGGTCTGCTCAAGATCATGGCCAAGATGGGTATCTCGGTCATCTCGTCCTATCGCGGCGGCCTGAACTTCGAAGCCGTGGGTCTGAGCCGCGCGATGGTCGCCGACTACTTCCCCGGCATGACCAGCCGTATCTCCGGCATCGGCATCGGCGGTATCCAGAAGAAAGCCCGCGCGATCCACGCAAAAGGCTGGCGTCTGGGGCAGGATATTCTGCCCATCGGCGGCTTCTACAAGGCTCGCAAGAACGGCGAGACCCACGCTTGGGGTGCGCAGACCATGCACCTGATGCAGGCGGCCTGCGACCGCGCGTCTTACGAGATGTGGAAGCAGTATTCGGCCCGGATGCAGGCGAACCCGCCGATCCATCTGCGCGACATGCTCGACATCAAACCACTGGGCGAGCCGGTTCCGATCGAACAGGTGGAATCGATCACCTCGATCCGCAAACGGTTCGTGACCCCCGGCATGTCGCTGGGCGCGCTGTCGCCCGAAGCGCACAAAACGCTGAACGTCGCGATGAACCGGATCGGCGCCAAGTCTGACTCCGGTGAGGGCGGCGAAGACCCGGCGCATTTCGTGCCGGAGCCGAACGGTGACAACCCGTCTGCCAAGATCAAGCAGGTCGCATCGGGCCGTTTCGGCGTGACCGCCGAATACTTGAACCAGTGCGAAGAGCTTGAGATCAAGGTCGCTCAGGGTGCCAAGCCCGGCGAGGGGGGTCAGCTTCCGGGGATGAAGGTCACCGATCTGATCGCGCGTCTGCGTCATTCGACCAAAGGCGTGACGCTGATTTCGCCGCCGCCGCACCACGACATCTACTCGATCGAAGACCTCGCGCAGCTGATCTACGACCTCAAGCAGATCAACCCGCGCTGCAAGGTGACGGTGAAACTGGTGGCGTCCTCCGGCGTCGGCACGATTGCCGCTGGTGTCGCCAAGGCGAAAGCGGACGTGATCCTGATTTCGGGTCACAACGGCGGCACGGGCGCATCGCCCGCCACGTCGATCAAGTTCGCGGGTCTGCCGTGGGAGATGGGTTTGTCGGAAGCGCACCAGGTGCTTGCGATGAACAACCTGCGCTCGCGGGTGACGCTGCGGACCGATGGTGGCCTTCGCACGGGTCGTGACATCGTCATGGCCGCGATGATGGGGGCCGAGGAATACGGCATCGGTACCGCCGCGCTGATCGCGATGGGCTGTATCATGGTGCGTCAGTGCCAGTCGAACACCTGCCCGGTGGGCGTCTGCACGCAGGACGAAAGCCTGCGGGCCAAGTTCACGGGCAATGCCGACAAGGTGGTGAACCTCATCACCTTCTACGCCACCGAAGTGCGCGAAATCCTCGCCCGGATCGGTGCCCGTTCGCTGGATGAGGTGATCGGTCGTGCGGATCTTCTGAGCCAGGTCAGCCGGGGTGCCGCGCACCTTGACGATCTGGACCTGAACCCGCTCCTGATCTCGGTCGATGGCGTCGGCAAGGACACGTACGACCGCACCCGGCCGCGCAACGAGGTGCTGGATACGCTCGACGCCGAAATCGTGAAGGATGCCGCGCGCTTCCTGAACGAAGGCGAGAAGATGCAGCTTCAATACGCCGTCCAAAACACGGCCCGGACCATCGGGACGCGGGTGTCGAGCCATATCGTTCGCAACTTCGGCATGAACAACAACCTTCAGCCCGATCACCTGACGATCAAGCTGTCCGGTTCCGCTGGCCAGTCGCTGGGCGCTTTCGCGGCCCCCGGTCTCAAGATCGAGGTCGCGGGCGATGCCAACGACTATGTCGGCAAGGGTCTGTCAGGGGGCACGGTCGTCGTGCGTCCGACCATGTCGTCGCCGCTGGTGGCGAGCGAGAACACGATCATCGGCAACACCGTGCTTTACGGTGCGACCGCCGGGTATCTGTTCGCGGCAGGTCGCGCGGGTGAGCGGTTCGCCGTCCGCAACTCGGGTGCCCATGTGGTGATCGAGGGCTGTGGGTCGAACGGGTGTGAATACATGACCGGTGGTGTCGCGGTGATCCTTGGGACCATCGGGGCCAACTTCGGGGCCGGGATGACGGGCGGCATGGCCTATCTTTACGACCCGGACGCGGTGGCCGAGACCTATATGAACAAGGAAACGTTGGTGACCTGCCCGGTGACGGTCGAGCACTGGGAAGCCGAACTGCGCGGACTGATCGAACGGCATGTGAAAGAGACGAACAGCCGTAAGGGGGCCGAGATCCTTCAGCACTGGGATATCGAGAAGGACAACTTCCTTCAGATCTGCCCGAAAGAGATGCTGCCGCACCTCGCCGCACCGCTTTCGGTCGAAGAGGGGGCGATCCCGGCCGAGTGATCGCCGTCGTGACTTTGAAAAGGGCGTGCCGCTGGCGCGCCCTTTTCCGTTACAAAACATGATTTTTCGTTATGCTGGCCTCACAACAAGGGGGCTTGCCATGAAACGACTACTCAAGATCGCGGCCGTGTTGATCGGTCTCGCGCCGGCGGCGGCGTCGGCCCAGCAATGGGGTGCGGTGTGTATCGGACCGGGCGGCGCATGGGGATATGCGCATAGTTATGGGAGCGAATCCGGGGCCTACAACCGAGCCTTGCAGGAGTCGCAATACGACTGCGAAGAGGTTCGGACGTTCTTCAACACCTGCGCCGCTATGGCCGTCGCCTCCAACGGCGGCTGGGGTTGGTCGACCGGCAATTCGCGCGGACAGGCCGAGGCGGGGGCGATGAGCTATTGCCGCCAATACGGGTCGGGCTGTCAGGTCCGCGTTTGGGCCTGTTCCGGCTGAGAACAATTCGTTGACGAACCCATAGGGCGTTCGCCGGATTGAGATTCCGTGCCAGACTTGCCCAAACTGGGGGATTCGATGCTGTTACATATTGCTGCCACGGCGCAGTTTTTCATGCGTGTCATATTGGGATTGTGTTTCGGGCTGATCGCCGGGGCCATGCTGGCGACGTTCCTTCCGATCTACGCCTGACGGGAACCGGACTTGCGCTTGCGACGTTCGATTTCCGAATGGATTGAACGGAGTGTCCCATGTCCGAGATCGTCGTTGCCCGTTTTCCCGACCCAGCCAAGGCCGAGGCCGCCCGCATGGCGCTGGCGAAGCTGGGCCGCACCTATCAGATCGAGCCGGAAGACATCGAACTGGTCAGGCGCGGCACCGACGGGAACGTCGAGATCATGCCGGAGGTCAACATCCGCCTCGCCCATGTGATCGGCGGCGCGATCTGGGGGGCCGTTCTGGGTGTCGTCTTTCTCGTGCCCGTCATCGGCGCGGCGGTTGGATCAGCCGCAGGCTTCCTGACCGGGCGCTTCACCGACGTCGGGCTTCGCGATGCGTATCTTCGCGATGTCGGACACCAGATCGCCCCGGGTGAGGCCGCTGTCGCCCTGCTGGCCCGTCGTGTGGACCCCGGTGCCTTGGCCGAGACGGTTCGCCGGTTCGGGGGCAAGGTCATCCGCTCGTCCTTAAGCGGGCGGCGCGCCGACCAGATCCGAACCGTGACGGCCGCGGATGCGCGCGGCGCCGAAAAGGCCAGCTTGCGGGACCAGCCCGAGCTTGCTTGACCACGCGCCCGCGCCCGTGGTCATAAGTGGCCATGGCGCGGAAATCGAAAAAGACCGAAGCGAAGCCACGCCGCGTCAGGGCCAAGCGCCCCGCGCGGCGTTTCGTATGGCGTTGCTCACGGCGCATCGTTCTTGGGTTCGTCGCCCTGATTTGCCTTTTGGTCTCGCTCTTCGCCTTCGTGAACCCGCCGACCACGCTTTACATGGCGAGCGAGTCGCGCCGCCTTGGCGGTGTGGCGCATGACTGGATCGACATCGAATATGTTGCGCCAGTGATGGCCCGGTCCATCGTGGCGGCGGAAGATGCGAACTATTGCCTGCACTGGGGCTTCGACATGGAGGCGATCCGGCAGGTCATCGAAGCGGGCGAAACGCGCGGCGCGTCGACCCTGTCGCAGCAGGTCGTCAAGAACGTCTATCTCTGGCCTGCCCGCAGCTATGTGCGCAAGGCGCTGGAGGCGATCATCACGCCGGTCGTGGAACTAGTCTGGACCAAGCGCCGGATCATCGAGGTCTATATGAATGTGGCCGAGTTCGATGAGGGCGTGTTCGGCGTTCACGCAGCCGCCCAGCATTACTTCGGGGTCACCCCCGACAAGCTGACGGATGTGCAGGCCGCCCGTTTGGCCGCGATCCTGCCGAGCCCCAAGGAACGCTCGGCCTCGAACCCCGGTCAGTTCGTGCAGCGCCGGGCCGCGTCGATCCGCGACGGGGCGGCGACGATCCTCCGAGACGGGCGGGCGGATTGCTTCGAGGATTGAACCCTTTCGCATTTCACGGCATGACAGGCGAAACCCCAATAAAAACGCAGCGATGATCCGCCTTTACCACTCCCCCCTGTCCCCGTTCTGCCGCAAGGTGCGGCTCGTCCTTGCCGAGAAGCGGCTGGAGGTCGAGCTGGTCGAGGAACGGTATTGGGAAAAGAGCGTCGAGTTCATGCGCCGCAATCCGGCGGGCAAGGTTCCGGTGCTACGCATCGACGGCAAGACGCTGACCGAAAGCGCGCCGATCTGCGAATACATCGAGGAAACCGTGCCGGAGCCGTCCCTGATGCCGAATTCGGCCGACGGGCGGTACGAGGTGCGGCGGCTGGTCATGTGGTTCGACGACAAGTTCCACAGCGAAGTGACGTCGAACCTGCTGTATGAGCGCGTGAACAAGAAGCTGATGGGGCAGGGCTACCCGGATTCGACGCGGATCAAGAACGGGGCGAAGGCGATCAAGTATCACCTCGACTACATGGGGTGGCTTCTGGATCAGCGGCGCTGGCTGGCGGGCGACGCCCTGACGCTGGCCGATTTCGCGGCGGCCGCGCATCTGTCGGCGCTCGACTACATCTCGGACGTCGACTGGAACCGCAACGCCAACGTGCGGGAGTGGTATGCCAAGATCAAGTCGCGGCCCGCGTTCCGGTCGTTGCTGGCCGATCAGGTGCCAAGCTTCCCGCCGCCCGAACATTACGCCAACCTCGATTTCTGACGCGGCCCGGACCGGAGAGGTCCCATGACACTGACCGAAAAGCTGAAGGCGCAGGCACTGGCCGAGGGATTCTCGGCGGTCGGTGTGATGCGTCCCGATGCCGTGCCGGAGCTGGCCGACCGGCTGGCCGCCTTTGTCGAAGCGGGGCGGCATGGCGACATGGGCTGGATGGCCGAGCGGGTGCACTGGCGCGGCGCGCCCGATGCGCTGTGGCCCGAGGCAAGGTCGGTCATCATGCTGGCCGAACTTTACACGCCGGAGCACGACCCGATGGCTGTGATCGGCGAACCGGAGCGCGGCGCGATCAGCGTCTACGCGCAGAACCGCGACTACCATGACATCGTGAAGAAACGGCTGAAGCGGGTCGGGCGCTGGCTGATCGACGAGGCGGGGACAGGGACCGAGATCAAGGTGTTCGTCGATACCGCGCCGGTGATGGAGAAGCCGCTCGCGCAGGCCGCGGGGCTGGGGTGGCAGGGCAAGCATACCAACCTGCTCAGTCGCGACCTGGGAAGCTGGTTCTTCCTCGGTGCGATTTTCACGACGGCCGAATTGGAGCCGGATCGTCCGGGGCGCGAGAACTGCGGTCGCTGCACCGCTTGTTTGGATGTCTGCCCGACGGATGCCTTCCCCGCGCCCTTCCAACTCGATGCAAGGCGCTGCATTTCCTACCTGACGATCGAGCACAAGGGTCCGGTGGACGAGGCCCTTCGCCCCCTGCTGGGGAACCGGATTTATGGGTGCGACGACTGCCTCGCCGTCTGTCCGTGGAACAAGTTCGCCGCCGAGGCGTCGGAGGCGCGTTATCTGGCGCGAGACGATCTTGCAGCGCCAAGGCTCGCGGACCTCGCGGCTCTGGACGATGCGGCGTTCCGCGAGAAATTCTCCGGCAGTCCGATCAAGCGCATCGGCCGGACCCGTTTCCTGCGCAATGTGGCCTATGCGATGGGCAATTCGGGCGACCCGTCGTTCGCCCCACAGCTTCAGCGCCTCGCAGGCGAGCCTGACCTGGTGCTTGCCGATGCAGCCACGTGGGCTCTGACCCGGATCGCTCGTTAAGCCGATCCGACCTTACACCTTTCGGCCCACTGCACGCTGTCCTCGGATTTCGGTCAATTGATCGGAACGTGCATGTGAAAGGCTTCGACCGCGGCGCTGATCCCTCGTGCCGCACGGGCGACCGAATAGGGGCCGATGGTGGTATGCCCGACCCTGTAGGTGACGCGCGTGGCGTCGACGCCGGGGTGGAAGAAAACGAAGACCTCGACCCCCTTGGCCTTGAAGGCGTTGACGATGGCGAGTTCCAGCGCCCGTTGCGAATATCCCCCGGCGCGGGCGGGCACCCATTCCACCTGTGCGACGATGTGGATCTGTTCGGTGGGGCGGCCCCTGTCATAGGCCGACAGGGCTTGCTGTGTGACGCCAAGGGGCCGAAGGTTCGGGTCCTTCGTCACCACGTAATAGCCGAGCGACATCGCGGTCGGCATCACGATAAGTGCGATGATCCCGAGAACGTAAAGGATGTTGCGGCGCGCGGCCATGCCTGCCCCCAGAGTTGGACGAGGCCACTCTAGGGGACAGGTCTTTTCAAAGTGTTACGACCGAACGTGCCGTTCGTAGGCCTCTGCGATCTCGCGGGTCAGGGCGCCGACCTCGAAGGTGTAGTCCCCGATCTGACCGACCGGGGTCACTTCCGCCGCCGACCCGGTGAGCCAGCACTGTTCGAACCCTTCCATCTCTTCGGGCATGATGTGCCGCTCGTGCACCTTCACGCCCCGCTCTTCGAGCATCTTGATGACGGTCTGGCGGGTCAGGCCGTTCAGGATCGCGTCGGGCAGGGGGGTGTGAACCTCGCCGTCCTTGACGAAGAACACGTTGGCCCCCGTCGCCTCGGCCACATAGCCGCGATAGTCGTAAAACAGCGCGTCGGAGCATCCCTTGGCCTCGGCCGCGTGCTTGGACATGGTGCAGATCATGTAAAGACCGGCGGCCTTGGCGGCGGTCGGGATCGTTTCCGGCGAGGGGCGCTTCCACTTCGAGATGTCGAGCTTCGCGCCCTTCATTTTGGCGTCGCCATAGTAGCTGCCCCATTCCCAAGCCGCGATGAACAGGCGCACGGGGTTGCGCGAAGAGCTGACCCCCATGTCTTCACCCGCGCCCCGGAACGCGACGGCCCGCACGTAGGCATTGGAGAACCCGTTCGCCTTGAGCACCTCGTCCTTGGCGGCGGTGATCTGTTCCGCCGTCCACGGGATCGGCATGTCGAGCAGCTCGCCCGAGCGCAGCAGGCGCTTGGAATGCTCGTCGGTCAGGAAGATCTTGCCATCATACGCGCGCTCGCCCTCGAATACGGACGAGGCGTAGTGAAGCGCGTGGGTCAGGATGTGTACGTTGGCGTCGCGCCAATCGACGAGCGTGCCGTCGACCCAGATTTTGCCGTCGCGGTCATCATATCCAGCCATTCCAACCTCCTTGGCCACATGGGCGCTTTTGCAAATGTTGCGCAAACTATGTCCGAACCGGACGTAAAGTTGCGTCAAAGACGCGATTCGCTACCATTGAGGGGTGGTAAAGTCAACAAGACTGACGTAAATTGCCTATCCGAAGGGCATTTTGTGAACGAGGATACCAAGGATGGACGACCGGCGTGGACCCCACCTGCTGTTCCTCACTGACGAGCAGCTCAAGAAGGGTATCGAGGCGATGTTCTTTGCCTACAAGGGCTTTACGGCGGACCCTGATCGCATTCTTGAACAATACGGCTACGGGCGGGCGCATCACCGGGCGATCCATTTCATTCATCGCAGCCCCGGCACGACCGTCAACAACCTGCTGGCGATTCTCGGCGTTACGAAACAGTCGTTGAACCGCGTGTTGCGCACACTGGTCGAAGACGGGCTGGTCGAAAGCCGCGTGGGTACGCGCGACAAACGCGAACGGCATCTGGTGCTGACCGAGAAAGGTCAGGCACTCGAGGCGGACCTCGCCGAAGCGCAGCGTGCCCGGATGCGCGCGGCCTACCGCGAGGTCGGGCCGGAGGCGGTCGACGGGTTCCGAAAGGTGCTGGAGGCGATGATGGACCCGGACATGCGCCGCCACTTCAACGCGCTGAAGGACCCGGAATGAGCCAGCCGGACGCGCATCTGCTTCTGGTCGACCCGGATGAGACCAAGCGCGGTCTGCTGAAGACCTTTCTCGGTCGGCACGGCTTCCTCGTCTCCGCCGCGCGGGATGTGGACCATGCGCAGCGCCTGCTGACGGGGCTGGATTTCGACCTGATCGTGCTGGAGGATGTGGCCGAGGCCGCACCGCTGTGCGATCTGACCGAAGCTCCGGCGCTGTGGCTCGTCGCGGCAGGCGAAACGCGCGAGGGCGAGGTTCTTTCGAAGCCGTTCGAACCGCCCGCACTGATCGACAAGATCAACCAGATGCTCGACCGCCGCCCGCCGCCCGAATCCGCCGCGCCCAAGGTGCTCAGGATGGGGCCGTTCACCTATGACATCGAAGCGGGTGCCCTGACTCAGGGCGAGGCGCGCGTGCGTCTGACCGCGACCGAGGTCAAACTGATGCGTGCGCTGGCGGCGCGGCCAAATGCGCCGATCACACGGTCCGAACTGGCCGACGTTGTCGATGCCGACCCGGCAAGCCGCGCGGTCGACGTCCAGATCACGCGGCTGAGGCGCAAGCTGGAACCCAACCCCAAGATGCCCAAGGTGCTGCAAACCGTGCGCGGGACCGGCTACATGATCGTCGCCGACTGATCGCGTCCCCACGTCACGCTTGCGCCGATGGTCTGCCCCGTGCCTCTCTCACCCCCAAGGGAGGATCAGCCATGTACGAAGTGATCGGAAAGATCGACACCCGCGCGTTCCGCGTGCTCTGGATGCTCGAAGAACTGGGCCAGCCTTACGAGTGGACCAAGGCCGGGCCGCGCAGTGCCGAGGTGATGGCGCACAACCCCTCGGGCAAGGTGCCGGTCCTGCTGGTCGATGGCGAGCCGGTGAACGACTCGGTCGCGATCATGCAGTATCTGGCGGACCGCCATGGCGCGTTCACACATCCTGCAGGGACGCTGGAACGCGCGCGCCAGGACGCGATCACCAACTTCCTGATCGACGACTTCGACGCGCTCCTCTGGATGGGCGCGCGCCACGTCTTCGTCCTGCCGGAAGAGCACCGGATGCCCGAGATCCGGTCGTCGCTGAAATGGGAATTCGCAGGCGCGGTGGAACGCTGTGCCAATATCCTCGGCGACAAGGCTTTCCTGACCGGGGACGAGATGACTGTGCCGGACATCCTTGCCGCCCATTGTGCGAACTGGGCCTTCTCGGCCAAATTCCCGCTCGAGAACGATAAGTTCAATGCCTACGTCAAGCGGATGCGCGACCGGGACGCCTTCAAACGCGTGGCGGCGCTGGCGAAAGCCTAGCCCAGCGCCTGACGGGCCGCCGCCAGCCCGGTGGCGAAACAGGCGGTCAACAGGTAGCCGCCCGTCGGCGCCTCCCAATCCAGCATTTCGCCGCAGGCATACAGGCCGGGAACGGACCGGATCGCATAACCGTCGAGGGCATCGGCCGTGATGCCCCCGGCGGTCGAGATCGCCTCGTCGATCGGGCGAAGTCCGGCATGACGGATCGGCAGTGCCTTGACGAGCGGGGCGAGGTCGTCGGGCAAGGGCCGCCCGAACTCCATCAACAGGGCGAGGCGAACGGGGTCCAGCTTCAGCGCCTTGCGCAGGTGCGCGGCGACGGTCGCCTTGCCGCGCGGCTTGGCCAGACGCGCGGCCACCTCGTCTTGCGTCAGGTCGGGGCACAGGTCGACGGTAAGCGCCGCACCCTCGCGCACCGCGCGCGAGACGGTGTAGATGGCCGACCCTTCGAGACCCCGCGCCGACACCACGAACTCCCCCCGGACCGAGGTGTCGCCTGCGGTGAGCCGGGCCACCTTGACCGGCGCGCCAAAGTGCTTGTCCATGTGAACCGACCAGTCGACCACCAGACCGGCGTTCGCAGGGGCGAGCGGCGCGATATTCACGCCACGATCCGCCAGCCACGGCACCCATGCCCCGTCCGAGCCGAGGCGCGCCCAACTGCCGCCGCCAAGTGCGAGGATGCACAGGTCGGGGGTGACGACCTGCCGCCCCTCCGGCGTGTCGAAGACATAGCCCGCGCCGTCGAATCCGACCCACCGCCAGCGTGTGCGCATGGCAACGCCGTCTAGCGTGCCGAGCCACGCCCGCAACAGCGGCGATCCTTTCATGGTCTTGGGAAACACCCTCCCCGACGACCCGGTGAAGACAGGCTGGCCCAGCCCGCGCGCCCAATCCGCGACCGCCTCCGGTCTGAAATCCACAACCGCCGCCCGAACCAGCCCGGCGCAACTGCCGTGATAGGCCGCAAGGAACCGTTCGAGCGGCTCGTCCTTGGTCAGGTTCAGCCCGCTCTTGCCCGCCATCAGGAATTTTCGCGCGACCGATGGTTTCGCTTCGGCCACCACCACGTCGCAGCCGCCACGCGCCAGCGCCCCGGCGGCCATCAACCCCGCCGGACCCGCGCCGATCACCAGTGCTTGCCGTTTCACGCCGTTCATCCCACCTTCACTGCATGGAAGCGCCGCCCGACACAAGCGACCCGATCTGCTCGATCTGCGCCCGCCCGATCCCCGAAGGCGTTCCGCAATCGCGCCATCACCTGATCCCGCGCCTGAAAGGCGGCAAAGGCGGCGAGACGGTGCTGCTCCACCACATCTGCCACAAGGAAATCCACGCGACCCTGTCCGAGGCCGAGCTTGCCCGTGTCTACAATACGCCCGAGGCGCTGCTCACCCACCCCCGGATCGCTAAGTTCGCCAGATGGGTCGCCAAACGCCCGCCCGACTTCCTGTCCCGCAGCGAAGGCAAACGCCGTCCCCGCCGTTAGGTGTTTCCGGTCTCGAAATATCCCGGGGGAGCGCGAGGGGGCTGGCCCCCTCGCCCGGGTCGGGTCGGGCGCAAGTCCGATCCGAAATCAGATCAAGCCCTTGATCCCGGCCACATGCTCCGGCGTCGCGCCCAGCGCATCCGTAGCCAAATCCCGCGCAGCCGTGACGACATCCGCGTCGATGATCCGGTCGATCAGACCCCAGTCCAGCGCCTCGGGCGCTTCGACCTTTTGCCCGGCCATAAGGATCATCTTGGCCCGCGACGGGCCAACGAGGGCCGCAAGACGTTTCGGGTCCGACGGCTGCGGCAGGAAGCCCAACTTCATCACCGGGTAGAAGAACTTGGCCGACGGCACCGCGATCCGCAGATCGCAGGCCAGTGCCATGCCCATCGCCCCGCCTGCGAGCGTGCCGTTCAGGGCCGCGATGGTCAGGATCGGGGCGCTGGCGATGGCGCCCGAGAGCCGTTCCCAGACCGGATCGGTGGCAAGCCCCGCGCGCGCCTCGTCAAGATCGGCCCCGGCGGAGAACACCTTGCCTTCCCCGGTGAAGATCAGCGCGCGTGCGGTGCTCGACGCCTCTTCGGCCACAGTCGCCAGTTCGAGCAGCATCTCGCGGGTGAGCGAATTGGCCTTGTCGGGCCGGGCGATGGTGGCGATCCAGAGGCCGCCGTCCCGCTCCAGCCGGATCATGCGATCAGGCCCACGGCGCGGCGCACGTCTTCGTCACGCAAAGACACCTCCTGCCCGAGCCATGCATCCCCATCCGGGCCGCAAAGCCACATCAGGCACTTCGCAGGCCAGTCGGGCGGGATGTGGTCGGACCAGTCGAGCTGGCTGACCGGGTTCACGCCGGAGGCCTTGATCTCGCGCTGCATCTCGGTCGCCACGGTGCCGGGCGACAGGCCGATGGCCCGGATGCCGTGACCCACCTCTTCCTTGTGAAGACACCGGGTCAGCATGTGGACCGCGGCCTTGGAGGTGCAGTAGTGGCTCCATGCCTCCAGCGCTCCATGCGCCGCGCCGGACGAAATCGTCAGAACCGTTCCGCTGCCTGCCTTCCGCATCGTCGGCAGCACCGCCCGCATGCCGTGGTAGACGCCCTTGACGTTGATGTCGATCACACGGCCCCAGTCGTCCGGGTCGCTGTCCGCCATGTTCGCAATGGGTTCGATCACGCCCGCGTTGTTGATGAGCACGTCGACGCCGCCGAACTGCGCGATGGCTTCGTCCACGGCTGTCTGCACCGCCTCGAAGCTGGCCACGTCGCATTCCAGCGCGAGCGCGTTGTCCCCGATCTCTTCCGCCAGTGAGGTGAGCGCATCGCCGGAACGCGCCAGCAGGGCGACGTTCGCCCCGGCCCCGGCGAACACGTGCGCGGCGGCCTCGCCGATCCCCCGGCTCGCGCCGGTGATGACCACCGTCTTGCCTGTCATATCCATCTGAAAACTCCCTGTTTCGCGCAGACCGTAATGGTTCGTTGCGCGGTGGACCAGTGCGTCGCCCTTGCGGGGGGGCGTTGGGGCCGTTACCTGAGACGACAACGTGGAAAGGAAACCCATGAAGGCCAAGCTCGACAGTCTCACCCAACAGCTTCTCGACGCCGCGCGCAAAGCGGGGGCCGACAATGCCGACGCGCTCGCCGTCGCGGGCACGTCGCTGTCCATCGACGTGCTCAAGGGCGCGCTGGAACATGCGGAGCGGTCCGAGGGCGTGGACATCGGGCTGCGCGTGATGGTCGGGCATCGTCAGGCGAACGTGTCGGCCTCGGACACCTCGGCGGACACGATCGAGGAAATGGCACAGCGGGCCGTCGCGATGGCGCGCGAGGCGCCGGAGGACCCCACCATCGGGCTGGCCGATCCATCGCAATATGCCCGCGACTGGGATCTGGCGGCACTGGAACTGGCCGACCCGTCAGACGAGCCGGCGCCCGATGCGCTGGAAGAGGATGCGCGGGTCGCCGAACAGGCCGCGCTGGGCGTCGAGGGCGTCAGTCAGGTGCAGGCCACGTCTGCGGGCTACGGCCGCACTGACATTTTCCTCGCCACCTCGAACGGGTTCGCGGGCGGCTATGGCCGCACGACGCGCGCCGTGTCGCTTGCCGCGATCTCAGGCACGGGTGCCGAGATGGAGCGGGAATTTAACGGCGAATCCCGCATTTTCCAGACCGACCTGCCGTCGGCGGAAGAGATCGGACGCATCGCAGGCGAACGGGCAGCGGCGCGCAAGGGCGCGAAACAACCGCCGACCGGCACCTATCCGGTCCTGTTCGACGAACGTGTTTCGGCCTCGATCATCGGGCACCTTCTGGGGGCGATCAACGGGACATCCATCGTGCGCGGATCGTCCTTCCTGCGCGACCGGATGGGTCAGCAGGTTCTGCCCGCGCATCTGTCGATCATCGAAGATCCGCTGCGCGTGCGTGCCACCGGATCGCGCCCATTCGACGGGGAGGGCCTTCCGACCGGGCGCCGGGCGCTTGTCGAAAACGGCGTGCTGAACGGCTGGGTGCTCGACCTCGCCACCGCGCGCAAACTGGGGCTGGAAAGCACGGCGAATGCGGGGCGCGGCACCGGAGCGCCGCCCAGCCCGGGCGTGTCCAACATGTACCTGACACCGGGAGACAAGACCCATGCCGACCTCATGTCCGATATGGGAACCGGGCTGCTGGTCACGGGGCTGATCGGGTCGACCGTGAACCCGAACACGGGCGATTACTCGCGCGGGGCCTCGGGCTTCTGGGTCGAGAATGGCGAGATCGCCTACCCGGTCAACGAATGCACCATCGCGAGCAACCTGATCGACATGCTTCTGCGGATCATTCCGGCGAATGACGCCGAGCCGCACAAGTCGCGGCAAGTGCCATCGCTTTTGATCGAAGGGATGACCCTTGCGGGAAGCTGATACCGCGCTTCTGGCCGACGCGGCACGAGAGGCGGGGGAGATCGCGAAGCGGTTCTTCAAGCGCGACGTGACCAAGTGGGAAAAGCCGGACTATCAAGGCCCGGTGACTGAAGCCGATCTGGCGGTCGACGAGATGCTGAAGGGCCGTCTGCGGGCCGCCCGGCCGGATTATGGCTGGCTGTCCGAGGAGACGCCGGACGCCACCGACCGGCTGGACGCCGAGACGGTGTTTATCATAGACCCGATCGACGGGACGCGGGCCTTCATCGAGGGGAACCCGACGTGGTCCCATTCCCTCGCCATCGCGAAGGGCGGCGCGGTCGTGGCGGCGGTCGTCTATCTGCCGATGCACGACAAGCTTTATGCGGCGACGGCGGGGCAGGGTGCGATGCTGAACGGCGAGGCCATTCGCGCGTCGGAGCAAAGCGTTCTGGCCGAGGCCGAGGTGCTGGCGGCGAAGCCCGCGATGGAGCCGCACAACTGGCTCGACGCCGACGTGCCGGAGATGAAACGGCAATTCCGCTCGTCGCTCGCCTATCGCATGGCGCTGGTCGCCGAGGGGCGCAAGGACGCCATGTTCACACTTCGCGCGACGTGGGAATGGGACGTGGCCGCCGGAACATTGCTGGTCGCCGAGGCCGGCGGGCGCGTGTCGGACCGAAAAGGCGGTGCGCTGGGGTTCAACAATCGGCATCCGCAGGTCAACGGCGTGGTCGCCGGTGGTGGTGCGGTCCACGCCGATATCGTGTCGCGCCTGCTTTAGGAATTTCGCCGCGGGCTTGCGCCCGCGTCGACCCGCTGGAGGGGAGGCCAGCCTCCCCTCCAGACCTCCCCACCGGGATATTTCCGGACCGGAAAGGGGATGTGCGTTTCGCTCTGCCGCAGCCGGGAATCGAGGTAGGGTGAGGGGTCACTTACGAGGAGATTCCCATGCGTTCAGTCATCTTCACAGTGTTCGCTTGCTGTCCGGGCGTCGTTCTAGCCCAGGAAGGACCGACCTTCGATTGTGCCCAAGCCACGCATGAGGCGGAGATCGCCATCTGCGAAAACGCGGAATTGGCCGCGCTGGACCGACGTCTGGCCGAGACTTATGGCGCGGCGCTGACCATGGCAGAAGGGCTGGACGCGGGCGCCGAGGCTGCGGTGGCGGAGCTGAAGGCCTATCAGCGAGGCTGGATCGGGGGGCGAGACGCGTGTTGGAAAGACAGCGATATCGTGGCCTGCATCAGCGACGCCTATCTGCGGCGCGAGGCCGAACTGGTGGCGATGTGGATGCTCGAGGAACCGGTCGGCACGTCCGTCTGGATGTGCGACGGCGGACCGGAAGTCGTGACGATGTTCTTCGACACGCCCCTGCCCAGCGCGCGCATGGAAGTCGGGGATTCCATCGACGTCGCAACGGTGACCCGGACCGCGTCAGGGGCCAAATACGAGGGCAGCTTCGGGCGGTCGATCTGGATCAAGGGGAACGAGGCGCTCTATCGCGAAGCTTCGCCGAATGATGCGGAGTATGGCTGCGTGCTGGCTGAGTAGGCGATGAGGTGTTAGCGGAATACAATGCCGCTAACACACATGAAAAAAGGGACTTTACAGCGTCGCGTCACCCCCTAACATCGGACTTATCCGAGTGTGAAAGGACATCCCATGGCCGACGCCCCGAAACGCCCCCTGACCCTGCGCGACGTGTCCGAGGCGTCGGGCGTCAGTGAAATGACGGTCAGCCGGGTTCTGCGCAACCGGGGCGACGTGTCGGACGCGACGCGGGAAAAGGTGCTCGAAGCGGCCAAGGCGCTGGGCTACGTGCCGAACAAGATCGCCGGGGCGCTGGCCAGTCAGCGGGTGAACCTTGTCGCCGTCATCATCCCGTCGCTGTCGAACATGGTGTTTCCCGAGGTGATGACCGCGATTTCGGACGTTCTGGACGATACGCCGCTGCAACCCGTGGTGGGGGTCACGAACTACAAGAAGGAACGCGAGGAAAAGGTGCTCTACGAGATGCTCTCGTGGCGGCCCTCGGGGGTCATCATCGCGGGACTTGAGCATTCGGAGGCGTCCAAGGCGATGCTGCGCGGGGCGGGTATTCCGGTCGTCGAGATCATGGACACCGACGGCACGCCGATCGACGCCGCCGTGGGGATCAGCCACCGGCGCGCGGGCCGGATGATGGCCGAGGCGATCATCAAGGCGGGCTATCGCAAGATCGGCTTCCTCGGCACCAAGATGCCGCTGGACCACCGGGCGCGCAAACGGTTCGAGGGGTTCACCGAGGCGCTGGCCAAGGCCGGGATGGAGATTGCCGATCAGGAGTTCTATGAGGGCGGGTCCGCGTTGGGCAAGGGCCGGGAGATGACCGAGGCGATCCTCAAACGGACCCCGGACCTCGACTTTCTCTATTTTTCGAACGACATGATCGGGGCTGGGGGGCTTCTCTATTGCCTCGACAATGGGATCGACGTGCCGAACCAACTGGGGCTGGCCGGGTTCAACGGGGTCGAATTGCTCAAGGGTCTGCCGCGCACGCTCGCCACGATGGACAGCTGCCGGGAAGAGATCGGGCGCAAGGCCGCCGAGATCATCGCGTCGCGCGTCGAAGGCGGGATCGAAGGGCCTCAGGGCCAGAAGGTCGAACTGACCCCGACCATCGAGCGGGGCCATACGTTGCGCCGCAAACCCAAGGATGCCGCCTACCCGGAATGAGTTGACGCACGGCGCCCGCCGGGGCATCAACCTTGCGCGCGGTCCCGTGGCTCAATTGGATAGAGCAGCCCCCTCCTAAGGGGCAGGTTGCAGGTTCGAATCCTGCCGGGATCGCCAGCCCTTCCGAACAGCTTGACGCGACGACCGGCGGGAAATCTGTGGGCGGGCTGCGACACCTTGGCTAACCTTTGCGGCAGGGAGGACGGCATGGTTTATCTACGCATCGCGTCGGCGCTTATCGCGCTGGTCTACTGGGTCGCGGAACCGATCGGAGGTGACGGCTCGCTGGTCAATTCGCTCATTAAGGCATCCTGCGTGACGCTTCTGGCGGTGTCGGTCGTGCCCTCGGGGCGGCTGATGCTGGTGGCGGCGCTGGCGCTTGGAGCGGCCGGGGATTACCTGCTCAGTCGATCGGGCGACATCATGTTCATGGCGGGCATGGGCGCCTTCGCGGTCGCGCACATCCTGTATGTCGTGCTGTTCCTGAGCCTGCCGACACGGATGCGGATCGTTCCGATGGTGGCGCTCGTGGCCTACGGTGGTCTCATGGCCGTCGTCATGTGGGAGGGGGCCGGGGCGCTGCGGGTGCCGGTCATGGCCTATATCGTCGTTATCATCGCCATGGGCCTTGCAGCCCTCAGCCGGGCCCGTTCGGAGCAATTCTGGGTGCTGCTCGCCGGGGCCGGGCTTTTCATCCTGTCCGATACCCTGCTCGCCACACGCCTGTTTCTGTGGGAGGGCGAGGCGGCATTTCCCGGCGGGTTCCTGATCTGGCCGACATACTGGTGCGCGCAGTTCGCGCTGATGTGGGGGTTCGAAAGGTCGCGGGGGTGACCCGTCACACCATCCGGATCACGTCCTTGTCGATCGACAGCATGTAGCCGCGCCGCGCGATGGTCTTGACCAGAAGTTCGGCCATCATCTGATTGCCCAGCGAGTCGCGCAGGCGCTTGATGCGGGTTGCCCCTGCCGCCTCTTCGCAGTCCGAGGCATCGCGGCCCGAAATGACCCCCTCAAGCTCGGCCCCCGTCAGCACGTCTTCGTCCATCCGGGCCTCGGCCAGCACGGCGAGGGTTTCGAGCGCGGCTTCGGTCAGCGAGAACTCCAAGTCGTTCAAAAGCACGGTGCGGTCGTTGCGGTTGATGACGAGGGATTTGACGCGAAGCCCCGCGCGCTCGATCTCGTCCATCCGGCGGTTCTGGCCGATGATGATGACGAGGAAGACGAGCGCCGCGACGAGGAGCGCGGTCGCGAAGACCATCAGCACGAAGATCACCACCCGATAGCTGGTGAGCGTGTCGGAAAAGGCGGTGCCGGATTGGGCGAGGATTTCGAGCAGCTTGATCTCGGCCTCGCCCGTGAGCGCATCGTTCTCGATGAAGATCTGTTCGACCCGCGCGTTGAACGCGTTGGCCGACGGCAGGTTCAGGAAAAGAAAGATCGCCGCGACGGTGAGGATCGCGACGATGGCGGCGATGCCGATGGCGACCACACGGTTGCCGGTCAGGCGCGTGTCAGTAGCGAAGGAAGTAGGGGCCGGCACTCGCTTTCCTCTCATCAAGGCCTGCATCGTCGAACACGCCCAGCACATTGAGCAGTGTCCAGCCGTCGGCGGCGATTCGGCGGCTCACCTCGGGCGCGGCGTCTTGGGCCGAACCGCAGGCGACATCGGGCAGTTCGATGACACCGTAGTGCAGTTTCAGCGGGTTGTCCTGCTTGGCCTTGTAGTCGGCATAGCAGGCGGCAGTCGCCGGAAGGGCGAGCAGGGTGGCGGCGGCAATGGCCGTGGAAAGAAGGCGTGTTTTCATGGGCGTAGAGATGCGCCGGAAGCCCCTGTTATGCGATATCAAACCACCTTTTCCGGGCCGCTATCCGATGTCAACGCGGCGATATTCCATGTCCGGGGCGAGGGGGGCCAGTTTGGGTTCATCGACATCGCGGATCACCCCGCACACACCCAACAGGACCCGAAAGGACACGTTATGAAATTGATTTCCAAAATCACCCGCCCGGTCACCGCCATGGCGCTCGCCGCTTCGGTCGCCTTGTCGCCTGTGGCCGCCACCGAAGCGCGCGCCGGGAGCGAAGAGGCCCTGATCGCAGGGGCCATCGGCACGATCATTCTGGGTGCCATCGCGACGCAGGCGATCGGCAACGGCAACATTCGTTTCCATTCCAACACGCAGTCGCATTACCAGCCGCGCAACCCCGCGCCGACCTATGGCAATACGCATGGCGGACGTCATGACGGGAACCGGGGCGGCCATCACGACAACCGCGGAAACCATGGCGGCAACCGGCACAACGCCAAGCAACTGCCGTCGAGCTGCATCGTGAACAACATTCCGGGCGAGCGCGGCGTTCTGTTCGGCAACCGCTGCCTTCAGCGCAACTTCACGGGCGCCTCGCGTCTGCCCGCGCAGTGCAAGGATCATGTCTACAACCGCAACACCGGGAACGTCCGCAACGTCTATCGCGGTCACTGCCTACGCCAATACGGCTACACCATCGCCGCGCGGTAAGAACATCGAGCAGGGAGCGGCACGTCTGTCCCCGATCTTCCGAATGCCGCTCCTCCCCGGCGGCGGGCCCGTAGAAGGCCCGCCGCCTTTTTCTTGTCCTTGCCTGCGGGGGTTCATTGCCGCAGGTAGGCGGCATGACCGATGGACTTGATTTTTCGCATGAGACCGCCGTGTTCGCCCGTGGCTTTGCCCGTGTTGCGGGTGTGGACGAGGTGGGGCGCGGGCCGCTCGCCGGCCCCGTGACCGCTGCGGCCGTGATCTTGGATGCTGCGAACATCCCCGAGGGATTGAACGATTCCAAGAAACTGTCGGCGAAGAAGCGCGACGCCCTGTTCGACGCGATCATGGCCGGGGCGCAGGTGGGCATCGCCCATGCCAGCGTTGAAGAGATCGACACCCACAACATTCTGCGCGCCTCCCACATCGCGATGCTGCGCGCGGTCGAGGCGCTGGGCACGCCCCCGGATCACCTGCTGATCGACGGCAACTTGATCCCGCGCGGCTGCACTGTTTCTGCCGAGGCCGTAATCAAGGGTGACGGCAAATCACTGTCCATCGCCGCCGCTTCGATCGTGGCGAAAGTGACACGCGATCGGATCATGGTGGACTTGGCGCAACAGCACCCCGGCTATGGGTGGGAGCGCAATGCGGGTTATCCATCAAAAAGCCACATTTCGGCACTCCAAGAATTAGGTGTGACCCCACACCATAGGCGATCCTTCAAGCCGGTCCACAATATCTTGTGTCCACCAAAACTGTAAGACACTGATTTAAAAAAGAAATTGACCACGAATCGCGTCTGACTCAAACTTATCCACAAGATACGAGGTCGAAAACGACCCGGGGAACGAGGCAGACAAATGAACAAAATGATCCCTGCGGCAGAGGCTCTGCCGCTCAATCAGATTTTGCCCGGTGATTGCATCGAGGTGATGAACAGCCTTCCGGAAAGCTCGGTCGATCTGATTTTTGCGGACCCGCCCTATAACCTTCAGCTCAAGGGCGACCTGCATCGCCCGGACAACTCCAAGGTCGACGCGGTCGATGACGAATGGGACCAGTTCGCGAGCTTCAAGGTCTATGACGATTTCACGCGCGAATGGCTGGCCGCCGCGCGCCGCCTGCTTAAGCCGAACGGTGCGATCTGGGTGATCGGCTCCTACCACAACGTGTTCCGCATGGGGGCCGAGCTTCAGAATCAGGGCTTCTGGATTCTGAACGATGTGGTCTGGCGCAAGTCGAACCCGATGCCGAATTTCCGGGGCAAGCGCCTGACCAATGCGCATGAGACGCTGATTTGGGCGCAGAAGTCCGAGGACAGCAAGGCGACCTTCAATTACGAGGCGCTGAAGTCGCTGAACGAAGGCGTGCAGATGCGGTCGGACTGGGTCATCCCGATCTGCAACGGCGGCGAGCGGCTGAAAGACGACAACGGCGAAAAGGCGCATCCGACGCAGAAGCCCGAGGCGCTCCTCCACCGCGTGCTGGTCGGTACGACCAACCCCGGCGACGTGGTGCTCGACCCGTTCTTCGGGACCGGCACCACCGGCGCGGTCGCCAAGATGCTGGGCCGCGAATTCATCGGGATCGAGCGTGAGGAGGCCTATCGCAAGGTGGCCGAGAAACGTATCTCGAAGATCCGCAAGTTCGACAAGGAGGCGCTGACCGTCTCGACCTCCAAACGTGCCGAGCCGCGCGTCGCCTTCGGGCAACTGGTCGAACGCGGTATGCTGCGCCCCGGCGAAACCCTGATCGGCCCGCGCGGCCAGATCGCCAAGGTCCGGGCCGACGGCACACTCATTTCGGGCGAGGCGCGGGGGTCGATCCATCAGGTCGGCGCGGCGCTGGAATCCGCGCCTTCGTGCAACGGCTGGACCTACTGGGCGTTCAAGCGCGACGGCAAGACCGTGTCGATCGACGTTCTCAGACAACAGATTCGCGCAGAAATGCGCTGACGGAATTGCCCCTCGGGGCAAAAGGCGTACCGCCTGTGCCAGTGGCATCGACCACGGCACAACTTACCCCGCCCTCGTGGCGGGGTTTTTTTGGTTTGGCGTTGAACCGGGGCGGGGGCCGGGGGCACCTTGTCCAAAAGGGGACAGGTCCATGAAGCTACTGATCATCGCCGTGGGGTCGCGGGGCGACGTGCAACCGTTCGTGGCCTTCGGGCGGGCGGCCACGGCGGCAGGGCACGATGTGGTGCTGTCGGCACCGCAGGGGTTCGACACGATGATCCGGTCGGCCGGGCTGACCCCCGCGCCGCTTCCCGTCGATTTTCAGGAGCTTCTGCAACAGCCGGAAATGCAGGCCGCGTTCAACTCGCTCACCGGGCGGCTCAAGGCGTTTCGCTGGGCGAACGAAATCATGAACGACCAGTTGTCAGAGATGTGGCGCATCGGGCTCGAGGTGGCGCCGGACCTGATCCTTTATCACTTCAAGGGCGCGATGGGGCCGTATCTGGGCCGCAAGCTGGGCCTGCCCGCGCTGCCCGTCGCGCTTCAGCCGGGGTTCGCGGCGACGGGCGAATATCCAATGTTCCTGATGGGGTCCAAGGACCGGGGGCCTGCGCTCAACCGGGCGACGCACCGGATCATCCATGCCACGATGCGCATGGGGACGAACGTGATGGTGAAGCGGTGGATCAAGGCGACGGGGGCCGAGATCGGACCCTTGATGGAGGTGCGACTGGGCTATGCACCCGCCGGCGCGCCGACCCGGCTTCACGCGTTTTCGCCCACGCTGGTTCCGCGCCCTGCCGATTGGGGCGCAGGGGACGTGCAGACCGGGTATTTCTTTGAAGACCCCGACGCGGATTACCTGCCCGACCCAGGCCTCGCGGCGTTTCTGGAGGCTGGCACCCCGCCGATTTACGCAGGCTTCGGTTCGATGCCGGGGCTAGACCACGAACGCACCACACGGGCCTTGCGGGGCGCGCTGGAGAAGACCGGGCAGCGGGCGGTTCTGGCGACCGGCTGGGGCGGGATCGAGGGGTTCGAGACGGGCGAGAACATCCACGTCCTCGACGCCGTGCCGCACACATGGCTGTTTCCGCGCGTCTCGGCAGTAATCCACCACGGCGGATCAGGGACCACGCACGAAGGGCTGCGATGGGGCAAACCGTCGGTCGTCTGCCCGCTTTTTGCCGATCAGCCGTTCTTCGGTGCGCGTGTCGCCGCGTTGGGCGCAGGGCCGGACCCGATCCGGCAAAAGCGGCTGACGGCGGATAACCTCGCCGCCGCCATTGATGTCGCGCTCATGCCCGAGACGGCGAAGCGGGCCGACGCGCTGGGCGGGGCGATCCGCACCGAAACGGGGATCGCCGATACGCTGGCCCTGATCGAACGGCTCGCCTAGCGCGGGCCGGGGATCGGGTGCTCGCCGTTCTTGTAGGGCCCCCAATCCTCGATCTCGGGGTAATACTGCCGCCGCCATGCCCGCACGCGCTTGTTCATCACGCGCCGCCAGATCGGCGGGATCATCGCACCCATCGCCATGAGCGGATAGCCATAGGGAAGCTGCGGGGCCTGCGTTTCGTCGTAGGTCTGAAGCAGCGGAAAGCGCCGCGCGGGTTTGTAGTGGTGGTCCGAATGGCGTTGCAGGTTGATGAGCAACCAGTTGGTCGCCCGGTGGCTCGCGTTCCACGAATGATGCGGGCGGACGGGTTCGTATTTCCCGTCGCCCAGATGTTTGCGGGTCAGGCCGTAGTGTTCGACGTAGTTGGTCAATTCCAGCTGCCAGATCGCGATGAAGGCCTGAAACAGGAAGAGCGCGAGGCCAAGCCAGCCGCCGATCAGAAGCGCAAGGATCACCGCGCCGCCCTGTAGCGCCCAGTAGCGCCAGAATGGGTTCGCACCGTCCCAAGGCGACAGATCACGCCGGGCCAGCATCGCCCGTTCCGCCCGCCACGCCGACACCGGGCCTTCGCGCAGGACACGGAAGAAATAGCGGTGGAAGCCTTCGTTATACCGCGCCGTGACCGCATCGCGGCGGGTGCCGACCCACGGGTGATGCACCAGCAGGTGCTCGGTGCGGAAATGGGAATAGAGCACGGTGGCAAGCAGCAGGTCGGCAAGCCAGCGTTCGAAGCGATCCTTCTGGTGCATGAGTTCGTGGGCATAGACGATGCCGATGGAGCCGCCCATGACGCCGACGCCGAAGAAGACCCCGAACTTCTCCCACAGTTCAAGGTGTTCTGCCCGCGGAACGAAGGCGATCATGCCGTAAAGGGTGACGACCTGAATGGGCAGCCAGATCCAGGTGATGAGGGAATACCAGTAAAGATGCGCATCGGTCGCGGCGGGGTCAGGGTTGTCCTCGTTCCGGCCCAGAAGCCGGTCGAGCGCGCTGAAGGCCCACCAGGTTCCCGCAATGGGCAGGATCAGTGCCCAGCCGCCATATGTCGCCGCGAGGAGGACGAGCGGGATGATAACCAGCGACGACCAGAAGGGCGCTGCGTGACGGAAATCTATGGCGGTGTCGGTCGGGGCCATCTGCTCACTCCTTGTCCCCCGTGGCCGAGTCTACGCCCGGTCGGGGGAACGGGCAACGGGGCCGGTCAGGACAGGGTGCCGCGGGCCAGATCGAACGCTTTGCGCATGACGGTGGGCAGATCGGACGGGGCAAGGCGCGGCTCGAAATGCCCGTGCTGGGGCGTGGCATCCTGTGGCAGCGTCGCGGTGCGCACGCGCAGGATCAGGTGGAAATGGGTGAAGGTGTGGCGCACGTCGCCGGGCAGGTCGGCCCAGTCCGCTGCGATGGGCGGCAGGTCTTCGGCCTCGTCGCCCCAGTCGCCCCCCGGCCAGCCCAGCATCCCGCCCAAAAGCCCCTTGTCCGGGCGCGTTTCGACCAGCCACGCCCCATCTTCGCGCCGCGCGACATAGGCGATGCCGTGGCGGAGCGGCTTGGGCTTCTTCGCCTCACGGGCGGGCAGGGCGGCCTGAACGCCCTTGGCACGGCCCGCGCAATCGTCGCGCCACGGGCAGATGCCGCAGGCGGGGGACTTCGGGGTGCAGATTGTCGCGCCGAGGTCCATGACTGCCTGTGCATAGTCGCCGGGCCGCGCCTTGGGTGTAAGCGTTGCGGCGGCGTCCCGCAGGGCAGGCTTCGATCCCGGCATGGGCGCTTCGATGCAGAAGATCCGGGCCATGACCCGCTCGACGTTCCCGTCCACGACCGTTTCGCTCCGGTCAAAGGCGATGGCGGCGATGGCGGCTGCGGTATAGGGGCCGATGCCCGGCAGCGCCTTCAGCCCGTCGAGCGTATCGGGAAACACGCCGTCCAACTCGCGCGACACGACCCGCGCGCACTTCAATAGGTTGCGGGCGCGGGCATAATATCCAAGGCCCGCCCATTCGCCCATCACGCGCGCATCTTCAGCGTTTGCCAGATCGTGCACCGTGGGCCAGAGCGCCATGAACCGGGTGAAGTAATCGCGTACGGCGGCCACCGTGGTCTGCTGGAGCATCACTTCGGACATCCAGACCGCGTAGGGATCAGACGTCACTCCGGCGGCCCGATCCGCCGGCCCCACGCGCCACGGCATGTCGCGGGCGTGGCGGTCGTACCAATCCAGAAGCTCCCCGGCCATCACCCCGGCGTCACGCATGTTTTATCCTTGTAACCTGATCGATCATGGCGTCCCTTGCCCGCGAACCGTAGTATCCGGCCTGACATGGAGAGGCCAGTGACCGACGCCAAAACCAAACGTGAGCGCCGCATGCGCGGGTTCGAGCGGACCAGCAAACTGCTGGGCAGCCGGATTCGCAAGGCGGGCGAATCGCGCGGGTTCGCGGTCACGCGGCTTATCACCCATTGGGACGAAATCGCGGGTGAAGGCGTCGCCCAGATTTCCCGGCCCGTCGAGGTGTCTTATGGCCGGGGCGGGTTCGGTGCCACGCTGACCCTGCTGACCACCGGGGCCAACGCGCCGATGCTCGAGATGCAGAAAGAGCAGATCCGCGAAAAGGTGAACGCGGTCTATGGCTATGCCGCGATTTCGCGCATCCGCGTGACCCAGACCGCACCGACAGGTTTCTCCGAAGGGCAGGTGGAATTCGCGCCGCGCAAGGCCGAGACCCCGAAAGAGCCCGATCCCGAAATCACCTCCCGCGCTAGGGCGACCGCCGACGGCGTGGAGAGTGAGGCGCTCAAGGCCGCGCTGGAGGCGCTGGCGGCGAACGTCTATACCCGCAATTCATCGAAAACATGAGGCAGACCCCATGAACAAGATCCTTCCCATCGCGCTCGGCGCTGCCGTCCTTGTCGGCGGCGGAGCCTATTTCGCCACGCAGTCGGGCCCGACCCCCGGCACGTCGGCCCTGTCGCCGATTTCCGCCGCCGTCGCGCAGGACGCCGACGTCGAGCTCGCACCCGACATGGTGCTGGGCGAAGAAGACGCCCCGATCACGATGATCGAATACGCGTCCTTTACCTGCCCGCATTGCGCGGATTTCCACGAACGTGTGTGGGAAGACCTCAAGGCCGACTATATCGACACGGGCAAGGTCAAGTTCGTGAACCGCGAAGTGTATTTCGACAAGTATGGCCTGTGGGCCGGTCTGGTCGCCCGCTGCGGCGGCGAGATGCGCTATTTCGGCGTGATGGACATGCTGTTCGAGACCCAGAAAGACTGGATCGGGAACGGGCAGGAGGCCGCGATTCTCGAGAACCTCACCACCATCGGCAAGAAGGCCGGTCTGAGCGAGGAACAGGTCACCGCCTGCGTGAACGACAAGGAAATGGCGCAGTCGATGGTCGCCGCCTATCAGCAGAACGCGGGCGCGGACGAGATCACCGGCACGCCGACCTTCATCATCAACGGCGAAAAGTATTCGAACATGACCTATGACGATCTGAAAAAGATCCTCGACGGTCTGGCCGAAGGCTGAACCCGGTTCTTTCGGACGAACGAAATGGCGGCTCACGGGTCGCCATTTTTCGTTAGCGCGCAGCCATGAAGGCGAGGCGGATGAGCGTGCGTTCGATCAGCGCCATCTGCGGGGCCTTGGATGTCGAGCGCAGCGTGAGGTCGGCCTCGATAATCATGTCGAGCGCGGTTTCCAGCTTGGCCGCACCCCAGCGCGAGGCCTGACGGGTCATCCGGTCGCGGGATTTGAAATGCACCGGGGGACGGGCGCGGAAGATGCCCTTGTTCGGCCCCTCCGGGTCCGATGCGGCCATGTGCAGCGTGCGGAAATGGTTGGTCGTCGCGATGGCAAGCCGCGTGGGCGCGATGCCCTGCGCTTCGAGCCGGGTCAGCAGCGGTCCAAGTTCCGGCGCGCGCCCTTCGGCGGTGGCGTGAAGCAGGTCGTCGAGCACCGCTTCGGTCGAGGCGGGCGCGCAGGCGTCCACGTCGTCAGGCGTCAGCAGCGACGGGTCGCCCAGCTTGTAGAGCGACAGCTTTTCGACGGTCTGGCGGAAATCGCCGGGGTCGAGAGAACGGGCGAGAGCTTCGAGATCGCGCATCGCTTCTGGGTCGATCTGGTTCAGACCGGCCTTTCTGAGTTCGTCCTGAATCTCGTCGCGCGACATCGGGTCGTCGTAGATGCCGATGGCGAAGGCCGAGGGGTGTTTCTCGAAATATTTCCTGAGCTTGCCGGTGGGCTTCAGGTTGCCGCCGGTGACCACGACATGGGCATCGCCCGGCTGCCAGTCGTCCAAAGCTTGCGTGATCTTGTCGCCATGCACGTCGGTCGCGTCCTCGACGAACACAGCGCGCGGACCGGGGAAGAACCCCTGCGCCTTGATCGCATCCGACAGCGCCGCCGGATCGGCGCGCAGATCGCCCGCGAGCATCCGCGTCAGGCGCATTTCCTCTTCGGCACCTTCGCCCAGCAGGTTCTTCAGCAAATCCTGCCGCTTCAGCGCCACCCGCATCGCGTCGGTGCCATAGATCAGCGTGCCGGTGGTGTCCGGCGCGGGCTTGGCGAAATGGCGGTTGGCTTCGGCGGGTTTGAGTTTCATGGGCTCACACTAGCCTGAACCGAAATGGTGCGCCCATCGGAAATGAGCGCGCCTTTGGGTCAGGCGACCACGTTCACGATCCGGCCCGGAACGACGATGACCTTCTTCGGCGCATTGCCGTCCAGCGCGCGTTTCACGCCGTCGGTGTCGAGGGCGAGTTTCTCGACCTCGGCCTTGTCCATGTCCTTGGGCACGGTGATCTCGTCGCGCCGCTTGCCGTTCACCTGAATCGGCATGGTCACGGTATCCTCGACCAGCATCGCCTCGTCCGCGACGGGCCATTCGGCTTCGGCCACAAGCCCCTCGCCACCCAGCATCGCCCAGACCTCTTCGGCAAGGTGCGGGGTCATCGGGGCCATGAGTTGCGCCATGACGCGCATGGCGGTTTGTTTGGTCTCAGCGCCTGCCTTGGATTTCGACAGGGTGTTGGTGAAGCCGTAAAGCTTGGCGATGGAGGTGTTGAAGGCAAAGCCCTCGATCCCGTCCGTGACGGCCTTGATGGTCTTGTGCATCTCGCGCAGCAGGTCTTCGTCGCCTTCGCCGGTGCCTGTGGCCTCGGCGATCTCGGCGGCGATGCGATAGACGCGGGCGAGGTGCTTGGAGGCACCTTCCGCGCCCGATGCCGTCCATTCCACGTCCCGTTCGGGCGGCGAGTCGGACATGACGAACCAACGGGCGGTGTCGGCACCGTATTGCGCGATGATCTCTAGCGGATCGACCACGTTCTTTTTCGACTTCGACATCTTGGCCGAGGGGATGACTTCGACCGCCTCGCCGGTGGCCTTGAGAATAGCACCGTCTTCAGTTTCTTCGACTTCTTCGGGGAAATGGTAAGTGTAGGTCTTGGTGCCAAACGACCCGCTTCCATAGCCGCCCTTCCCGTACTCGGTGTGGGTAGTACGGTAGATCGCGTGCGTCACCATGCCTTGCGTGAAGAGCGCGTTGAACGGCTCTTTCGACTTCTCCGGCAGGTGACCGGTGATGTTCATCGCGCGAGCGAAGAAGCGTGAATAGAGCAGGTGGAGAATCGCGTGCTCGATGCCGCCGATGTATTGATCGACGTTCATCCAGTACTCCGCATCCTCGGCCACGGTCGGCGTCGTCGCGCGGGGCGCGGTGAAGCGGGCGAAGTACCACGAGCTGTCCACGAAGGTATCCATCGTGTCGGTCTCGCGTTTCGCGGGCTTGCCGCAGGACGGGCAGGCGCAGTCGCGCCACGTCGGGTGACGGTCGAGCGGGTTGCCGGGCGTGTCGAAGCTGACGTCGTAGGGCAGTTCGATCGGCAGGTTCTCTTTCTTCTCCGGCACCACGCCGCAGTCGCCGCAATGAACGACGGGAATCGGGCAGCCCCAATACCTCTGCCGGGACAGGCCCCAGTCGCGCAGGCGGTATTGGGTGTGGCCTTTGCCCCAACCCTGTTTCTCGGCGTAGTCGATGGTGGCCGCAATGGCCTCTTCCCCAGTGGCCTCGTCCAGCCCCGCGAAGTGGTCGACCCACTTCACCTTGTCCGACTTCGGCGGCACGAAAGCCTCGCCCTCGACCGGCTTCGGGTCGTTCAGCGCAAAGAAGGTGTCGATCACCGGCAGATCGTATTTCCGGCAGAAATCCAGATCGCGCTGGTCATGCGCCGGGCAGGCGAAGATCGCGCCGGTGCCGTAATCCATCAGGATGAAGTTGGCGATCCAGACAGGCAGTTCCCAGTTGGGGTCCAGCGGGTGTTTCACGCGCAGCCCGGTGTCGTAGCCCAGCTTTTCGGCGGTCTCGATCGCCTCGGCGGTGGTGCCGCCCTTACGAGCGGTGGCGCAGAATTCGGCCACTTTCGGATCGGCGGCTTCCAGTTTCTTGGCCAGCGGATGATCGGGCGAGATACCCACGAAGCTCGCACCCATGAGGGTGTCGGGGCGGGTCGTATAGACCTCGATCGGGGTGCCGCCGTCCGTCCGCTCGAACGCGAAACGCAGACCTTGCGATTTCCCGATCCAGTTGGCCTGCATCAGCCGAACCTTTTCGGGCCAGTCCTTGAGCGTGTCGATGGCCTCAAGCAATTCTTCCGAGAAGTCGCTGATCTTGAAGAACCATTGCGTCAGCTCGCGCCGCTCGACCTCGGCGCCGGAGCGCCAGCCCTTGCCGTCGATGACCTGTTCGTTCGCTAGAACGGTCATATCGACCGGGTCCCAGTTCACCACGGCGTTCTTGCGATAAACGAGGCCCTGATCGAGGAAGTCGATGAACAGTGCCTGCTGCTGGCCGTAGTATTCCGGGTCGCAGGTAGCGAATTCGCGGGTCCAGTCCAGCGACCAGCCCATCGGCTTCATCTGCGATTTCATCTCGGCGATGTTGTTGTAGGTCCAGTCCTTCGGATGGCCGCCCGTCGCCATCGCGGCGTTCTCAGCCGGCATCCCGAAGGCGTCCCAGCCCATCGGGTGCAGCACGGAAAAGCCGCTCGACTTCTTATACCGCGCGACCACGTCGCCCATCGTGTAGTTGCGCACGTGTCCGATGTGGATGCGGCCCGACGGATAGGGAAACATCTCGAGCACATAGAACTTGGGCTTGGCCGGATCGCGGGTCGCGGCGAAGGTGCCGGCCTCGTCCCAGGCGGCTTGCCATTTCGGCTCGATTGTCGATGCGTCGTAGCGGGACATTGCTTCGTGGTCCTTCGGAAATGAAAACGCCGGGCTGTTGCCCGGCGCTTGAATAATTGGATGTGGCGCGAGGGTCCAGCGACTTACAGGTCGTAGTCCTGAATACGAAGCTGACGGGCGCGGCCGAGAATGGCGTCTTCGATCGCGTGCTGCGTGGCCGAGGATACGGCGCGACCACCGCGCGTTTGCAGCGCGACGTTCAGGCCGCGCGCATCCAGCGCCGGGTCCGAGACGTGGACGGTGGCGCGATACGCCTGACCGCCGCCCGGCGGGACACCGTAGCCGAAGACGATGACGCCCGAGAAGGGATCGACGACTTCGACCGGCATGAAGCTCAGAACGTCGAGCGAGGCGTTCCAGAGGTACTTGTTCACTTCCAGTGTGGTGTTGGGATCGTCGCGGTCCGCGAACAGATCCCAGATCGTCGAGCGTTCCGGGGCGCGGCGGGCCCGGTCCGGTCGGGCGATGACCTGACCGTCGGCGGTGCGCACGGTTTCCGTCTGGCCGCCGAACAAATTGCCGAAACCGCCCGAACAGCCGGCCAAGGCGACGAGACTGGCAAGGATCACAGCCTTGGCGGTGAAGCGCCCGTAAGTCATATGAATGCCCCGTTCCACTGGTTTGCTCCTACCTACCCAAGCCAAAAAGCGCGGGCAAGCGTTTTCCCGGTGGTAACAGGACCACGGGTAGCGCCGCCACCCCTATAGAGACTCAATATGTGCGACAGGGGCGGGGTTTGGCGGGGGCCACCGGGGCATGTGTGGCAACTCTGCACCATCACGCGGCACATTAGGTCGGGGCCGTTTGCATCGCTTGCATCGGAGCCGGGAAAGAGAGAGGAAACAGCATACTCAATTCGGATTCCCCTGAATTGAGGTGCACCTTTAGATAAACGAGGGAAACGAAATGAAAAAGATTCTCCTTGCTTCGACGGTTCTGGTGGGCACCACCGGTTTCGCCGCTGCGGACGTGTCGTTCACCGGTCGCGCCTATGCTGGTCTCGGCTACAACATCACCACCGGCACTCTGCTTCCGGAACTGTCGGCGCTCTTCACCGCCGGCATGATGACCACCACGGATCAGGGTCTTGAGGCTGGCGCCTCTGTGACCGTTCTGGCCGCTGGTCAGTCGATGCAGAAAGACCCGTCGGACGCTCAGTTCGGCACCAACGACTGGCCGCCGGCGGCCGGTGTTGTGCTCGGCGCCAACGTCTACCTGTCGGGTTCCTGGGGTAAAGTTGCTGTCGCATACGACACCAACGCGGACGGCGACGCCACCACCCCCGGTGACCAGGACATCACCGTCACCTACACGAACACCTGGGGCAACTTCGGCCTGAGCGCCTTCGGCGTCCTCGTCGCTCCGGGTTCGACCGCCACCACCAACGGCGACCTCGGCGTGAAAGGCACCTACTCGTTCGGCGATTACTCGGTTTGGGCCGCTGTTGAGCGTGACGCCAACGACGCCGACGGTAACACCATCGACCTGAAAGCTGGTGTGTCGGCTTCGATCTCCGGCTTCACCGCTGCTGCCGAAATCAAGTACGACCTCGGCAACGCCACTCCGTTCTCGTGGGCTGCTTCGGCTGGCTACGCGACCGGCCCCTACTCCATCTCGGCGTTCTTCAACTCCGACATGGAATACGGCGGTAAGGCTGCTTACGACCTCGGCGGCGGCGTCGCGATCGAAGCTGGTTTCGCCCACTCGAACGGCGTGAACTCGCCGGTTTCGAACGTGGTCTGGGCTGGCGTCTCGATGGCGTTCTAATCCGACCAGGATTTGAATTGGGAAGAGCGGGCCTTGTGCCCGCTCTTTTCATTTTGGGCCTCTCGTGATTTGTCAGGGCGACATTGAGAGGAACCCCGATATGGCCCTGTCCGACATTCTCCAGAAAATCCGCGACGAAGAGGCCCGCGTGGGGCGCGAGGCCGGTTCAACGCGTCTGATCGCCGTGTCCAAGGTTCAGCCATTGGAGCGTGTCGTGTCCGTGCTGGATGAAGGCCACCGGCTGTTCGGCGAGAACAAGGTGCAGGAGGCCGCGGGAAAATGGCCGGACCTACGTGCCCGCTACGAAGGCATCGAACTGCACCTGATCGGCCCGCTCCAGACCAACAAGGCGCGGCAAGCGATGGAACTGTTCGATGCGATCGAAACCGTGGATCGCCCGAAACTCGCCAAGACCATCGCGCGACTCGCCGATGAACTGGGCCATTGCCCGAAGCTGTTCGTGCAGGTGAACACCGGCGAAGAGGAACAGAAGGCGGGGGTGATGCCGGGCGATGCCGATGCGTTCATCGCCGATTGCCGCGACCTCGGGCTGACCATCGCCGGCCTGATGTGCATTCCGCCCGTGGATGAAGAACCGTCGTTGCACTTTGCGCTTCTGGCCAAGATCGCTGCGCGCAACGGGCTCGACGAGCTGTCCATGGGTATGTCCGGCGATTTCGAGAAAGCCGTGGCGCAGGGCGCGACCTATGTCCGGGTCGGCTCTGCGATCTTCGGTGAACGGGTCTACGACTGATCCGCGCAGGGCGGGTCAGGGCCTGACGAGGATTCGCGAGCGCGGCGTCCATCGGGCGAGAATCCAGCGCAGGTGATCTGGCCGGAAGGCAAGGCACCCAGCCGTCGGTTTGCGCGGTCCACGCCAGCAATGAACGAAAATGGCCGACCCCTTGCCGGGGCTCGCCTCCGGCCAGTTCCAGTCGGTCACGATGAAAATGTCATACAGGGGATCGGCACGGCGCAGTCGTTCGTGCGACGCGCTGTAAGGCGCCCGGACGGCGTGGTTGTACAGCGTGTCTTCCGGCGCATCGCACCACAGGTCGTGCGGGCCGATTGCACGCAGGCCTATCGGGGCTGGCGGGGGCATGACGCGGTCGGCCCGGTATCCGCCGCCCATCAGGCGCCAGGTTCCGGCGGGTGTTGCCCCATCGCCTTCGCGTTTGTTTTGTGTGATGCCGCCGCGCCCGATTGCGACCGGAAAGTGCCGTCCGGCGAACCGTGCGCCCCAGCGCGTCACAACCATGTCGCAGCGCCTTGGCGTCACAGCAGGTGGCCCGATTTCGCGGCTTTGGTGTCCAGATAGTCGGTGTTGTGCGCCCCGCGCCCGACCTGAAGCGGCACGCGCTCGGTCACGGCGATCCCGTTCGCCTCCATCATCGCGACCTTGGCGGGGTTGTTGGTCATGAGGCGCACGGCGGAGAATCCCATCTGGGCGAGAATCTCGGAGCCTATCCTGAAATCGCGTTCATCGTCCTCGAACCCAAGCCGATGGTTCGCTTCCACCGTGTCAAAGCCCTGATCCTGAAGCGAATAGGCCCGCATCTTGTTGGCAAGGCCGATCCCGCGCCCCTCTTGGTTGAGGTAGAGCAGGACGCCCGTGCCATTCTCGCCCATCGCGGCCAGCGCGGCGCGCAGTTGCGGGCCGCAGTCGCATTTGAGGCTGCCCAGCAGATCGCCGGTAAAACAGGCGGAATGGAGCCGCGCGAGCACCGGGTGATCGCGATCCGGGCGCCCGATCTCGACCGCATAATGCTCCTCCCCCCCGTCGACGGGGCGGAAGATGTGCAGCCGCCCCGCCTCGGACACTTCAAGCGGCACGCGGGCCGAAACGACCTCTTCCATCGCCGTGACGGGCGGATCGTCGGGCCGGCCGGTCAGGTCGACACGGGTCAGGCCGTGGCTCAAGGCGACTTCGGCCCCGTTTTCGACCGGCACGACAAGGGCAGCGGGCAGCAGCATGGCGGATTTGGCGAGGGCGATGGCGGCGCGGGCCACACCCTCATCCCCGCCGCGTTCGGTCATGAGCGGCCCCTTCATGGGCTTCATCAGGTCGTCTTTCGGGTCGGCGACGCCCAGGACCCATTCGACCCCCTCGTCGCGCGGCACGTGCACCCGTGCGACGTGATCGGAGTAGGCCCGCGCCTTGAGTGTCGCGGCACGACGCGGTGTGATGGCGAGCAGGAGTGGGCCGAACCCGCGCAGATCGCCAAGGCGACCCGCATCGACCGTTTCGGCGGCCGCCACCAGCCCGGCATGACCGCCGATCTCAAGCACGACCGGAAGGCCCATGCGCAGGTCGGCACGGGCGCGGGCGGTGAGTTCGGTCTGGGTCGGCTTGAGCGTCATTTTCGTCCTTCCACCGCACTTCAATAGGCCCGGTCCACGGGAATGTGAAACATTTCGACTGATCCCGACACGACCGCGTGAACGTATTGCCACAAACATTGCCGGGTCCGTGATGGGACCCAAGGTCTGTGAAAACAACATGGAGGGCCGAAGATGGCGACCCAGAAAAACATTCTACTCGTCGACGACGACGAGGACCTGCGCGAGGCGCTGGCGGAGCAGTTGGTGATGACCGAAGACTTCGAGGTCTTCGAAGCGGCCAACGGCGCGGACGCCATGCAGAAGGTCAAGGAGCAGATCCATGACCTTGTGATCCTCGATGTGGGCCTGCCCGACACCGACGGGCGCGAGCTATGCAAACTGATGCGCAAGCAGGGTGTGAAATGCCCGGTGCTGATGCTGACCGGGCATGACAGCGACGCGGACACGATCCTCGGGCTCGACGCCGGTGCGAACGACTATGTGACAAAACCGTTCAAGTTTCCCGTGCTTCTGGCCCGTATCCGGGCGCAGCTTCGTCAGCACGAGCAATCGGAAGATGCCGTGTTCCAGCTTGGGCCGTACACGTTTAAGCCCGCGATGAAGATGCTGATTACCGAGGACGAGAAGAAGATTCGTCTGACCGAGAAAGAGACCAATATCCTGAAATTCCTCTACCGGAGTCAGGAAGGCGTGGTCGCGCGCGACGTGCTCTTGCACGAGGTCTGGGGATACAATGCCGGGGTCACGACCCACACGCTGGAAACCCATATCTACCGCCTGCGCCAGAAGATCGAGCCCGATCCGGGCAACGCACGGCTTCTGGTGACGGAATCGGGTGGCTACCGGCTTGTGGCGTGATCGCAACAGGGGTGATCGCCTGCCTTATTCATGCCGGGATTCACGGGTAACCTAATCCTGAACATGATATTGTTTCCATATTGGCGACGATACAAAATCCCCTCGCCGTGTCGGGGTAATGACACGGCATCCTCCCTGTTGGACTGACCCGGCTTCGCGCCGGGTCTTTTTTGTCCAAGGGGTCAGCCGCGCGTCAGGCGGCCCGCGATCGGGTCGATCGGCTGGATGAGCTCGCGATTGGCGAGCCATTGCGGGCGCGGTTTGCTGGCCGCAAACGGGCTGACCGGCCGGTTCGTCACCGCATTGAACACAAAAAACGCGTTCGAGCGCGGGTCGGGCGTGATGTTCCCGTTGGAACCGTGAAGCGTATTGCAGTCGAAAAAGACCACGGTGCCCGTCGGCCCGGTCGCCGTATCCAGCCCGAAATGCTGGGCGAAGCGGGTGATCGTGTCCGGTTGCGGCACGCCGACCTCCTGCGCCTTGAGCGAGCTTTCATGGTTGTCGTCCGGCGTTTCGCCCAGACAGGCGATGAATTCACCCTGTGAACCCGGAATCAGCATGAGCGGGCCATTTGTCGACGAATTGTCGGTCAGCAGGACCGAGGCCGACACGGCACGCATCCGGGGCAAGCCGTCCTCGGCGTGCCAGGTCTCGAAATCCGAGTGCCAATAGAACTCCTTGCCCTTGAAGCCGGGTTTGTAGTTGAGCCGCGACTGGTGAAGATACACCCGGTCGTTCAGCAGGAACTCGGCCACACCGGCAAGGCGGGTATCGGCGGCGAGACGGGAGAAAAGCGGCGAGTGCTCGTCCAGCCGGAACACGGTGCGCACGTCGTCGGAATTGGGCTCGGTCACGAAATCCGCGGGCCGCTTGTCCGCATCCGTGTCGCGCAGACGCTTGGCCGTATCGACCAACAGCTCCAATTCGTCAGATGAGAACATGTCACGACGCACGAGATAGCCGTTCTCGCGGTAATGCTCCGCCTCGTCACGGGAAATCGGGGCGGCCTCCGACCAGTCGGACCACAGCACCGGGTCGCGGCGCGGCGTGATCTGTTCGCGATCCGGCAGACGGGTCGGGTAAGCGTCCACCGCATCGAAGTGCTGGAGTGTATCGTGTGAGATATTCATGGTTTCGATCCTCTTGGATTTCTAATTGTGATCAGCAGTCCCACTTAGTGGGCGTGGCCGGGCAACGCGGGGTTGCGCGTGTGGGTTCCAAATCCGGCGAACTTGTAATGTTCGCGGGTGGAACTGACCCGGACCCCCGGATAGGGTGCCCGCAGAATCTCAAAATGGGAGCAGTCATGTCCTTCACACTTGCCACGTGGAATATCAACAGCGTGCGGCTTCGCGCCGACCTCGTGTCGCGCCTGCTGGCGGACGAAGCGCCGGATATTCTGTGCTTGCAGGAGTGCAAATCGCCGGTCGACAAGATCCCGCACGACATCTTCAAGGCGCGCGGATACACCCACATGGTCGCTCGGGGTCAGAAGGGGTACAACGGTGTCGCGATCCTGTCGAAGCTTCCGCTGGAGGACGCAGGCGATCAGGATTTCGCGCGTCTGGGCCATGCCCGACACATCGCCGCCAAGCTGGAAAACGGCGTGACGATCCACAATTTCTATGTCCCGGCAGGCGGCGACAAGCCGGACCGCGAGATCAACGAGAAGTTCGGGCAGAAGCTCGACTACCTCACCGAGATGCGCGACTGGTTTCATGCCGAGAAGCCCGAGAAGGCGATCCTCGTCGGCGATCTGAACATCGCGCCGCGCGAAGATGACGTGTGGAACCACAAGCAGCTTTTGAAGATCGTCAGCCACACGCCGGTCGAGGTCGAGCACCTTGGCGCGGCGCAGGATGCGGGCAAATGGGTCGACATCACGCGGCAGGACATCCCCGAGGGGTTGCTGTATTCGTGGTGGTCCTACCGCTCGCCCGACTGGGATACGGCGGACAAGGGGCGGCGGCTGGATCATATCTGGGCCACGCCCGACATATCGAACGCGGCGCATGGCAGCCGTATCCTGCGCGACGTGCGCGGATGGGAAAAGCCATCCGACCATGCGCCGGTGTTCGCGACCTTCGATCTTTAGCGTTAGGATGCCGCAGGACGGCGGGCTTGGACGCGACGGAATGCACGCCCATATTGGGGGCAACAGACAGACAAGGAGCCAGACATGCTGGAACTGGGTCAGACGAACGGCGCCGCACCCGCAGGCGGCAACGTAAAGGACATATCCGAAGCGGATTTCATGGCCGAAGTGGTCGACGCCTCGCAAGAGGTGCCGGTCATCGTGGATTTCTGGGCACCGTGGTGCGGGCCGTGCAAGACGCTGGGCCCGGCGCTGGAAGAAGCCGTCAACGCGATGGGCGGCAAGGTCAAGATGGTCAAGGTCAACGTGGACGAGAACCAGCAGATCGCCGGTCAGCTTCGCGTGCAGTCCATCCCGACGGTCTATGCGTTTTCCGGCGGTCAGCCGGTCGACGGGTTTCAGGGCGCGCTGTCACCGAGTCAGGTGAAGGAGTTCGTCCAGAAGGTCGCCGCGATGGGCGGTGACGGGGGCGATGGGTTGGCCGATGCCATTGCGGCCGCCGAAGAAATGCTGGACGCGGGTCAGGTGGACGACGCAGCGCAGACCTTCGCCGCCATTCTTGAAGAAGATCAGGCGCTTGCCGCAGCTTACGCAGGTCTGGCCAAGTGCCACATCACGAAAGGCGACGTGGAGGGGGCCGAGGCGGTGCTGAACGGCGCACCCGCCGAGATCAGCCACGCGGCCGAGATCGACGCGGTCCATGCCCAGATCGCGCTGGCCCGTCAGGCCGAAAGCGCGGGTCCGGTCGACGAGTTGCGCGCCAAGGTCGACGCGGCGCCCGACGATCATCAGGCCCGATTCGATCTGGCGCAGGCGCTCTATGCCTCGGGCCAGACGGAGGAGGCCGTCGCGGAACTGCTCGAGCTCTTCCGGCGGGATCGGGAGTGGAACGACGGGGCCGCCAAGCAGCAGCTTTTCACGATCTTCGAGGCACTGGCCCCGAACGACCCGATCGCCCTGACGGGTCGCCGCAAACTCAGCTCGATGATCCTCGCCTGAGATGAGCCCGCGCACGGATCTTCCGGACGTTCTGCCGATTTTTCCGCTGCCGGGTGCGGTGGTCCTGCCGCGCGGCAGGCTGCCACTCAACATCTTCGAGCCGCGCTACCTTGCGATGTTCGACGATGCGCTCAAGACGGATGGCCGGCTGATCGGCATGGTTCAGCCCGCGGTGGCCGATGGTTCGCGCCTGCACACCATCGGCTGCGCGGGGCGGATCACGCAGTTCACCGAGACCGAGGATCACCGCTACATGATCCAGCTCTCGGGAATCAGTCGCTTCCGCATTCTCGAAGAAATCGACGGGTTCACGCCTTATCGGCGCGTGAAGGCGGGTTGGGACAGTTTCGAGCGTGATTTGGGGCGGTCGGAAAAGGATCCGGGTCTCAACCGCGGGCCGTTCCTCGACCTGCTCGCACGTTACTTCGACGTGGCCGACCTTCGGACCGATTGGGGCAGCCTCAAGGAGGCCGAGGACGAATTGCTCATCAATTCGCTGTCGATGCTGTGCCCGTTCGACCCGGAGGACAAACAGGCGTTGCTCGAGGCGCCTTCGCTGACCACCCGGCGCGAAACCCTCGTCACCCTGATGGAGTTCGCGCTGGCCACCGGGTCGGGTGGAGAGGGCAGCCTGCAATGACCGAAGCGACGTTCGACCGCCATATGCTCGAAGCTCTGGTTTGTCCGATGACGCAACGCGCGCTCGACTACGATCCCGAGAAACAGGAACTCGTCTCCCGTGCCGCCGGACTGGCCTTTCCGATCCGCGACGGTATCCCGATCATGCTGATCGACGAAGCGCGCAAGCTGAAAGACTGACGCAATCAAGCGGTGCGGGCTGACGCCCGCGCAAGGTGTGCCGTGAATATCGGTTCCCGATCTTCACGGCGATAGGGGGGCCAGCCCCCCGGCCGCATTTGCGCGGCAAATGCGACCGCCCCTCGAGGTTTTCCGAAACGAAGAAGAGTCAGCGGTTGCGGCTTTCGGCCTCGGCCACGATCGAGAAGTTGCGGTCGGAGATAGTCCCGCCCTTGCGCAGTTCGCCCAGAACCACGGTGGTCTGCTGGCCCGCGTCGTCGGTGATGACCCACTGGCGCAGTTCGGTCGGATTGCCGGTGAAGGTGAGCTGGATGTTCCCATATTCGGGATGCTCCGGGTCCTGTGCCGTCACGGTCGTCGCGGTGCCGTCGTAGTTGTGGCCGACGACCATGCCGTTCCGTCCGAGGTCCACGTTCTGAGCCAGGATCAGGTTCAGGGGCGTGCGGGCGAGCGGGTATTGCTCGGGCCCGGTGTTCGACTTGGCGTCGAAGATCGCCAGTTGCCCGGCGGAGGCCAGCACGAGCGTCTGTTCCGGCGGATTGTATTCAAACCGCGCGCGCCCGGGGCGCTTGATGTAGATCGTCCCAGTCGAGATCGTGCCGTCGGCGTTGATCTGCGTGAACTCGGCCTGAGCGGTCTTGAGCCCGTTCAGGTAGGTCGAGAGCGCGCCCAGCGAAAGCTGTTGCGCGGCGGCGGGCAGGGCGGTGGCGGCCAGCACGACGGCCGCTGCGAATAGTCGAATCTGTTTCATGGCACTCATTTAGTCAGCTTGGTCGGGCGTTTCACCCTACAACGCTGTCATCTGAGCGGGAACCGGCCCGATAGGCGATATCAGGCCGGTGTTATCCTTAGACACCTGATGCGCGAGGTCACTGCTCGGGGATCAGGATCTCGCGCTTGCCGACGTGATTGGCGGGCGAGACGAGGCTTTCCTCTTCCATCTGCTCCACAAGGCGCGCGGCCTTGTTGTAGCCGATGCCAAGCTTGCGCTGGATGTAGGAGGTGGAGCACTTGCGATCCTTGATGACGATCGCGACCGCCTGATCGTAAAGCGCATCTTCGCCGTTGGTGTTGCCCCCGGTGTTGAGGCCGAGCACGGCGTCGATGTTGTCGGCCTTGTCGTCATCCGGCCCTTCGACCACGCCGCCCACATATTCGGGCGGGCCGTAGGATTTGAGGTAGGTGACGATCTCTTCGACCTCTTCGTCCGAGACGAAGGGGCCGTGAACGCGGGTGATGCGAGCACCGCCGGCCATATATAGCATGTCGCCCATACCCAGCAGTTGCTCGGCGCCCTGTTCGCCGAGGATGGTGCGGCTATCCACTTTCGACGTGACCTGGAACGAGATGCGCGTGGGGAAGTTCGCCTTGATCGTGCCGGTGATGACGTCGACCGAGGGGCGCTGCGTGGCCATGATGATATGGATGCCGGATGCGCGTGCCATCTGGGCGAGGCGCTGGATGCAGGCTTCGATTTCCTTGCCTGCGACCATCATCAGGTCGGCCATTTCATCGACGACCACCACGATGAAGGGCATCTTCTCGGGCGCGAATTCCTCGGTCTCGAAGATCGGTTCGCCCGTATCTTCGTCGAACCCCGTCTGCACGGTGCGCGAGAACATTTCGCCGCGGCCCTGCGCGTCCGCCACGCGGCTGTTGTAGCCGTCGATGTTGCGCACGCCCATCTTGGACATCTTGCGATAGCGTTCCTCCATCTCGCCCACGACCCATTTCAGCGCGACGACCGCCTTTTTCGGGTCGGTCACGACGGGGGACAGAAGGTGCGGGATGCCGTCATAGACGGAAAGTTCCAGCATCTTGGGGTCGATCATAATCATGCGGCACTCTTCCGGCGTCAGGCGGTAGAGGAGCGACAGGATCATCGTGTTGATGGCGACCGACTTACCGGAGCCGGTGGTGCCCGCGATCAAGAGGTGGGGCATCTTGGCGAGGTTGGCCACGACCGGGCCGCCGCCGATGTCTTTGCCCAGCGCAAGCGGCAGGCGCATGTTGGTGTCGCCGAAATCGCGGGCCGACAGAATCTCGCGCAGGACCACCTTTTCGCGGTTCGCATTGGGCAGTTCGATCCCGATCACGCTGCGGCCCGGCACGGTCGAGACGCGGGCGGACAGCGCCGACATCGAACGGGCGATGTCATCGGCCAGACCGATCACGCGGGAGGCCTTGAGGCCCGGTGCAGGCTCAAGCTCGTACATCGTGACGACGGGGCCGGGGCGGACCGAGACGATCTCGCCCTTCACGCCGTAGTCGTCAAGTACGGTTTCCAGCATCCGAGCGTTCTCTTCCAGCGCCTCGTCCGACAGGTGATGACGCTCGATGTTCGTCGGGTTCATCAGGAGGTTCAGCGGCGGAAGTTCGTACTCCACGTCGTTCTCGGTGAAGGCGAGCGACGGCTGCGCTTCGGCCATCGCCCGGCTGGAGGGCTTGGTCGCCTTGCGGGGCGGATGCTGAACGACCTTTTTCGGCTCCGGCATCGGCGGGGGCGAATAGGCGTCCGGCATGTCGGGCGCGGGTTCGTAGGGTGCGGCGTCGAAGTCGGTGTCATACCCCGGACCTATGTCGTCGTCGCGACCCGGCATCCAGTCGTCGAGGATGCGCGGCTCATGCGGGCGGTCGTAGGCCCGCATGTCGGGCTCGAGGGCGAGGGGTTCGCCCTCATCCTCGTAAGGATCGGCCAGATACTCCTCGGTCGCGTAGTTCTGGACCGGGTAGTCTTCGACCGCGTCGTCGGCCATGTCGGCGAAGATATTGCCCCGCTCGAGCTGGGGTTCGGCCACGGGCGCGGGTTGTGCGGCCTGCGCGGCGGTCACCGGCGGTTCCGGGCGCATCGACGGGTCGAGCCGGATCACATGCTTGGGGTGCTGCGCCTTGGCGCGGGCCGCGGCGCGGGCGATCATGGCCGAGGTGGTGTTGGCCGGTTCCTCTTCCTGCTCATAAATCAGCTGCCCGGTCAGTTGCGCGGTGCGATTGCGCAGGGCGTTCGCGATCTTGGCCGAGATACGGTCGGGGTTGTCGCCGCCTTCGGGATCGGCGCCGTGGAACGTGTTGTCGATCAGTTCCGGCTCGGGCTCGGGCGCACGTTTCATAACCCGCGACAGCAGACCGCCTTTTGGTTGAGGCTGTGGCTGCGGTGCGGGGGCCGCTTCCGGGTATGCCATCTGCGGCTGAGGCGCGGGTTGGGGCGCGGGCGCCCGGCGCATGGGCGGTTCGACCGGGGCTTCGGCCCGGATCACGCGGTTCGCGGCCATGGGGGGCGGGCTGTCGAACGCCTCGTCGGGTTCGTAGAGCGGTTCGTCCTCCGGCTGGGTCCAGCTTTCGCGGGTTTCACGGCGGCTCGCCTGATAATCCTGCACGCCACGCGCGGCGGCACCTGCTGCGGACGCCGCCGACGCGGCGCCCGCGCGGGCACCCATGGCGGCCCCGCGTGCGCCGAAGCGGGCGAGTTTGAGAAGTCCGGCATAGGTCATGACGACGCCCACGATCAGGAACCGCGCCATGCGGCCCAGTTCATAGCGCGTCACGCCCAGCGCGAAGGCGCCGACGATCAGGGCGGCGAAGGCAAAAAGGATGGCGAGCAGCTTGATCCCGAACGCGGCGGAGCCGGGCATGACCCCCAGCACGGCGCCCAGAACGGTGTCGCCGAAGAGCCCGCCCATGCCGAACGAATGCGTCCAGTCGACCGGCGGCACGAGGGTCGAGGCATAGACCGAGGCCAGCGCGACGGCGATGGGCGCGAAGATCGCCCGGGCCATGGCGCGTTCTTCACCCCGGTGCAGGATGTAGCGGGCACCCCAAGCGGCGAAGGCGGCGGCAAAGCCCCAGGCCCCGTAGCCAAGGATGATGGCGAGCGGCGAGGCGAGCGTTGCGCCGAACTGGCCGAGCGCGTTTTGCGCCGGACCTTCGGTCGCCGACATCCAGCCGGGGTCTTCGGCCGAGTAGGTGGCCATCATCAGGGCGATGGCCACACCCACGACGAACAGCGCGAGGCCGAGGAGTTCCTTGCCCCGTCGTTCGATCATCGCCTGCGTGGCTTCATCGAAAATCGGATCTCGTTCCCTGACGTGGTATGCCATGTTGTCCTCGTCCTCAGTTCAGGAGGCAGTCGCGCATCGTTTCCAATGTGCGCTGCGTCTCTTCTTTCGGGGCGACAAGCGCCACTCTTATGTATTCTTTTCCGGGGTTTACCCCGTTCACGTCCCGCGCGAGATAGGCGCCGGGCAGCACGCGAATGCCGGTTTCGGTCCAGAGTTTCATCGCCGCCGCCTCGCCGTCATCGACGGGCAGCCACAGGAAGAACCCGGCCTCGGGCTTGTGGTATCCGGGGTAGTCCGCAAAGACCGCGTCGGCGATCGCGTACTTCTCTTGATAGAGCTTGCGCGAAGCGGTGACGTGTTCTTCGTCGGCCCAGACCGCCGCCGCCGCGTGCTGCAACGGAAGCGGCAGGGGCGCGCCGGCATAGGCGCGAAGCTGGCGGATGCGGGCCATGTTTTCGGGGCCGGACGCCACGAAGCCAGACCGCAGTCCGGGCAGGTTCGAGCGTTTTGAGAGCGAATGGAAGATCACCACCCGCTCCGGGTCGGCGTCGCCGAACATCGCGACCTCCATCGCGCCGGGGGGCGGGGCGTCGCGGTAGATTTCGGAATAGCACTCGTCCGCGAAAATGCGGAAGTCGTGCTTTTCGGCCAGAGCGATCAGGTTGGCCCAGTAATCGCGGTCGGCCACGGCACCCTGCGGATTTCCGGGTGAACAGATATAGGCGATCGCGGTCCGGGTCAGGATCTCGGGCGGCAGGCTGGCATAGTCGGGCAGGAAGCCGTTTTCGGCGGTAGCCGAGACGAACACGGGTTCGGCACCCACGGCGGCGGCGGCCACGGCGTAGACCTGATAGAACGGGTTCGGGATGAGGATGACGGGCTTCGCCCCACGCACCTCTTCCGGGCACAGGGCGATGGCCGCGTTGAACAGCCCCTCGCGCGTGCCGTTCAGTGGCATGACCTGATTTTCGGGCGATATGTCAATACCATAGCGGCGTTTGAGCCAATCGGTGAAGGCGCCCCGCAGCTCCGGCGTGCCTTCGTTCGGCGGGTATTTCCCGAAGTCCTGCGCGGTTTCGGCAATGATGCGCGACACGAAATCCGGCATGGCATGCTTCGGCTCGCCGATGGTCATATGCACGACATCGCCGCCCGGCGCATGTGCGTCGAGCAGAGACCGCAAACGCGGAAACGCATATTCTGGCAGGCCCGCAAACCGCTCGGGGAACGCTGTCATCGTCTCAGTGCCTCAAGGTTCGGGATCGTTGTCGCCCCGATTTGGGACGAGGATAACGGGATTGTGTGGCCCGGTCCAGAAAAAGGCGGGAATCCACGGGGTTATGTGGCTTTTGGGTTCTGCGAGGTTTCGCTGCGGGCTTACGCCCACAGCGATCCGCTGGGAGGGCGCTGCCCTCCCAGACCCTCCCGAGGTATTTTCAGACCGAAGAAGGGATCAGGTCAGCGCGTGTTCGGCGGCGGCCCCGATACGAAGCAGCCGTTCCTCGCCCATCGGTTTACCGATGAACATGATCCCTGCGCTGGGCGTGCCGGTCGGCAGGGTCAGGGCGGCCCCGTCGAGGAGGTTGCCGTAGCGCGTGTTTCTGAGCGTCATCAGGTTTTCGGTGACGTAATAGTCGTCATCTTGGAGCAGGCGTTCGGCCTCCGGCGGCTTGTTGGGGGTCGTGGGCAGGACGAGCGCATCGTAACCGGCGATTTGCGCGCGAACGCTGGCGCGGATCGCGTCCAGTCGCTGCCATGCCGCGATGTAATCGGAGGCGGTGAAGGCTGCGCCGGATTGGAAGCGGTCGCGGATTCGGGCGAACATCGCGTCCGGGTCGGATTCGATCTGCTCGCGCCAGGTGCCCCATGCCTCTGCCGTGTAGAGCAGGGCCGACATCGACTGCGCCTCGTCCAGTTCGGGGATGGCGCGGCGGTCGATCCGGGCGCCCGCTGCCGCGAGTTTGTTCAAGGCCGTCTCGAACGCGGCGGCGGGCGTTTCGCGGGTGTCGGTGAGCGCGTTTTCCAGCACGAGGAACCGCGTGCCGGAAAGCGATGCGCCGCCGAGGTCGGCTGGCTTGCCGCCTTCGAGCGCGGCGAGGAGAAGGGCTGCGTCTTCGACCGTGCGACACAGGGGTCCGACCGTGTCGAAGCGGGCGGCAAGCGGCACGACGCCTTTCAGCGACAGCCGCCCATGCGTGGTTTTCAGACCCACGAGGTCGTTCCACGCCGAGGGGACGCGCACCGAACCGCCGGTATCCGACCCGATCCCGGCCGCGGCGAGGCCGTGGGCGACCGAGGCTGCCGCCCCGGAAGATGAGCCGCCGGGCACCGCATCGGGGCTGTTGACGTTCGGCGGCGTGGCGGTGATCGGGTTCAGACCGAGACCGGAGAAGGCGAGTTCGGACATATGCGTCTTGCCCAGACACACCAGCCCCTGGAACGTCGCTGAGACGAGAACTTCGGCGTCCGATTTGGGTCGGCGGTCCTTCAGAAGCGCCGATCCCGCCTCGGTCTCGATCCCCGCCGTATCGAACAGGTCCTTCCACGAGATCGGAACACCGTCGAGCGGCCCCACGCGAAGCCCCGCTTTCGCGCGGCCTGCGGCGGCCTTGGCTTCGGCGAGGGCGCGGGGCCGGGTGATGCGGGCGTAGATGCGCGCGCTTTCCGGGTGCGTCTCGGCGGCGTCGAGATAGGCTTCGGTCAGGTCCACCGGGTCGATTGTGCCCGCGCCGATGCCACGACCCAGATCGCCCGCACTCATCCAAAGCCAGTTGTCGGCCATTTGCCCCTCCGCTGTTTTCGGGCAGGCTAGCGACGGCAGGGCGCATGGACAATCCCGACGCAGGGGCGCAGAAACGGCGCATGACGACAGACACCGATATCGTGATCGTGGGCGGCGGGCTGAACGGGCCCGCTCTGGCCTTGGCTCTGGGTGACGCCGGTTTCGACGTGACCGTGATCGACGCGCTTCAGGCAGGGGCGCGCGGCGAAGACGCGTTCGATGGGCGCGGTTATGCGCTGGCGCTTGCCTCGCAACGGCTGTTGAAGGCCATCGGGGTCTGGGGCGCGGTCGCGGAGAATTCGACGCCACTACTGGAAATCCGCATTTCGGATGGCAAGCCCGGCACCGGGCCAGGGCCTTTCGTGCTGGAGTTCGACCATGCCGAGATCGACGAGGGCCCGATGGGCTACATGGTCGAAGATCGGTTTCTGTCGCGCGCGCTGGCGGGCGCGGTCGAAGCGCATCCTCGCGTGACCGTGCTGTCGGGGGAGACGGTGGTTGCGCAGGCGGTCGAAGGGTCGACCGCGACCGTGACGCTTGCCAGTGGACGCACCCTTTCCGCCCGGCTGATCGTCGGCTGCGACGGGCGTGCATCCGGCACGGCGCGGCGGGCCGGGATCGACCGTTGGGGTCATGACTACGGGCAGACCGCTCTTGTCTGCGCCATCGCGCATGAGCATCCGCATCATGGCGTCGCGCATCAGTTTTTCATGCCGCCCGGACCGCTCGCCATACTTCCCTTGCCCGGCAATCGCTCGTCCATCGTCTGGACCGAAACGACCGAGGATGCGGCGCGCGTGCATGCGCTGGATGAGGCCCTGTACCTCGACCATCTGCGCCCGCGGTTCGGCGATTTCCTTGGCGACATTTCGATCGCGGGGGAGCGGTTCACCTATCCCCTGAACCTGACCGTCGCCGAACGCTTCGTCGACGACCGTGTCGCGCTGGTCGGAGACGCGGCCCACGGCATGCACCCGATTGCGGGGCAGGGGCTGAACGCCGGGCTCAAGGACGTTGGAGCCCTTGCCGAAGTCCTGACGCTCGCCAAGCGGCGGGGCGAAGATTTCGGGCGGCGCGACGTGCTTGACCGATATCAGCAGTGGCGCAGATTCGACGTGATGCAGATGGTGCTTGCCACGGAAGGCGCCAACCGTCTGTTCTCGAACGACAATCCGATCTTGCGTGTCGCGCGGGACGTGGGTCTTGGCCTGATCAACGCCATGCCGGGGATGCGACGCGGCTTCATCCGGGAAGCCGCCGGACTGACCGGAGATTTGCCGAAGCTGCTGGAAGGGCGTCAGATCTAGCGTTTGCCGCAAGTCTTGAGTTGCAGGTCGTAGATGGCCGCGCGCGCGGCGACTTCGTCCGAGATCCTGAGAAGCCACGATTTGCGGTTGTGCGTGCCGCGCAGGTAGCCCGCACGACCTTCGTGATAGGCCAGGTACTGGTTCTTGGCGTCACCCAGTGCCACTCCGGTCTCGGCGACCGTCTGGGTCATATACCAGCCGATGAAATCGGTGGCGTCACGGATGTCGTGGCGCTTGGCCCCGCGCTTTCCCTGCTCGTCGCGGTAATCGTCCCACGTGCCGTCCAACGCCTGAGCATAGCCATAGGCCGAGCTTTGGCGGCCCATCGGAATGACGCCCAGCGTGTATTGCATCGGGGTCCGGTTGTTCCCGATGAACTTCGATTCCTGATAGATGAACGCCATCTGAACCGGCACCGGCACACCCCATTTGCGCTCCGTCGCCTTCATGGCGCGCAGGTATTTCGGGCGTTCTTTCACGATGGCACAGGCGTCATCCAGATTTTGCGGCGCAGAAAAGTTCTGTCCGCAGGACACGAGTGCCGCCGCAACGACGGTCATTATCAGGGCGCGGAGAAACCTGCTCATCTGCCTCTCGCTATGGTCTTTTGTTTTTTTTCGACCATAACGGATTCAAGGCGATTTGAAAATGGTACGGTTTTTCAGACGAAAAAGGCGAGGGTGAGCGGCAGGGTCACGACGGCGACGAGGGTGGATACGACGACAAGCCCGGCGACCTCGTTCGGGTCGGTATCGTACTTTTCGGCCAACAGGTAATTGGCCACCGCGACGGGCGTGGAGAGCTGAACCGTGAGCACCGCAAGAGCGGTCGGTTCGAGCCCGAACGCCTTACCGATCGACCATGCGATGACGGCCCCGAACCCGATCTTGAGAAGCGAATATCCGAAGGCCCGGATCAGGCCGGACGGGCGCAGCCGGGCGACCGCGACGCCCAGCGTGAGTAGCATCAGGGGGATGGCGAGCTGCGCGATCAGGTCGAGCGTGTTCGTGAGGAACGTCGGCGTCTGCCAGCCCATCACCAGAAACAGCGTGCCCGCGAGGGTGCCGATGAGGATCGGGTCCTTCAGCACACCGATCGGCGATCCGCCGCCGGAGACGAGCCAGAGACCGACCGTGAACGACAGAACCGCCATGACGGCGAAAACGACGACGGCATAGTCGAGCCCGACGTCGCCAAAAGCGAAAAGCGCGAGCGGCAGCCCGAGGTTTCCGGTGTTGCCGAACGTGAGCGGGGCAAGGAAGCTTCGCACGCTCGCGCCGCGAAGCTTCAGCAGGATGAAGAAAACCGCCGCGACCGCCACATATGCAGCGAGTGCCGCCACCGAAATCGCGGTCAGGGCCGAGGGCTCGATTTCGGTATCCATAAGCGCCGTGAAAATCAGCGCGGGTGTGCCCAGCGTCATGGCGAGTTTGGTCACGAAATTGATTCGGTACTCATGGCCGAGTTTGACCCACCCAAAGCCAATTGCCGCCAGCAAAAACACGGGCGCGACGATTTCCAGCACTGTCAGAACGAGGTTCACAATCTGTTTCCCCTGAATCACATGACCCCCGATGGACAGGGGCTACCCGAGTGACTAGTAGTGGTGTGGGGACTGTTGATCTATGTTGAAAACGCACGCGAAATATCATCTCGGGCAAATCGTGCGCCATCGCAAACATCCGTTTCGCGGTGTCATTTTCGATGTGGATGCGATGTTTTCCAACACGCAGGAATGGTACGACGCGATTCCCGAGGAAAGCCGCCCGCCCAAGGACCAGCCGTTTTATCACCTGCTGGCCGAAAACGATCAGACCTATTACGTGGCATATGTGTCCGAGCAGAACCTGGTCGAAGATTATTCGGGCGAGCCTGTGACGCATCCGGATGTCGAGGATCTGTTCGGCGATTTCGAAGACGGTCACTATCCGCTGCACTTTCAATTGAACTGAGCAGACAGGCAGACCTGAAACGAACCGGGCGCCGCAAGGGCGCCCGTCGTGTTTTCAGCCCTTGGGAAGAGAACCTCGGTGCCGCGCACTGGGTGGGGGCTGTTAAGCGCGGCACCGAGGGAAGCATTGCAGCTACAAACACCGTTTTGCCCCCGCAATCTGTCCGCGTTTGGGAACCAATCGGGCAATTTGGGGGCATTTCGTCTCGATATGGTTAATGGCGATGCGGCGCTAAGCGCTCGCGTCGAACTCGGTAAAGTCTATGGCGAAGGTCAGTTCATTACGCGCCCCGTCGCGCCGGTAGGTCAGGTCGCGCGTCAGGTCGTGGATGATGCCCCAACCGAATCCGCCCTCCGGCAATTCGTGGGTTTCGACCGTCAGATCGTGGCGCTGGGCGGCGGGGAGGCGTTCCCCGGGCATCGGCATGCCGTCGTCGCGTATCCGCAGCGACAGGGCGTTGCCCGCGCGCCACGCCTCCAATTCGATGATTCCGTGGCCCCGATCCGTGAACGCATGTTCGACGACGTTGTTCAGCACTTCGGCGAGAACCAGTTCGGCGAAATCGCAGCCGTCCCGATCCACGCCCATGTCGTGAAATGCGGCGACGGAGGCGGACAAGGCGCGCCGAACCGACCGCTCGCCTGCCGGAAACAGAAGATGCAGACCACCATTTCCGGCAATCGGTCCCGCCCTGTGCCTGTCGCGCGCATGTCCCATGAAGCTCAGAGGCTCACTCTGCATTCGCAGGCCCCGCCAGAACGGCATCCACGCTGTCGTGAATGGTAAAGACCCGGTCCATGCGCGTCAGGGCGAACACCTTGGCCACGCTCCGGGTCAGGCCGGCGAGTTCGAGTTGCTGTGGCCCGACCGCCTGTTTCATCGCGGCGACGATGGCCCCCAGCCCGGAACTGTCGACAAAGGTCACCGCCGAGAGGTCGAGGATCACACGGTTCGGTCCGCCCACGATCAGGTCGCGCATCTGGTCCTTGAACTGGATCGCCACGGCGGCGTCGATCCGTGCCTCGCCCACGTGGACGACGCGCGTGTCGCCGGTGTCCCGAATGCCGAGCTCCATTGCCAATCTCCTTCGCGGGCGTTTTGATGGCGCCAAACTAGGAAAGCTTCGTTACCAACCGGTAAGCGCGGCGCAGAAAAGCGACGGGAGACTAAGATGGAAAACGTGGTGATCGCGGGGGCGTCCCGTACGGCCATGGGCGGCTTTCAGGGCGTGTTCGACGGGGTTGCGGCTGCGGATCTGGGCGGCGCCGCCATCAAGGCCGCGATGGCCGATGCGGGGGCCGCCGCCGACCGAATCGAAGAGGTCCTGATGGGCTGCGTCCTGCCCGCAGGCCAGGGTCAGGCACCCGCGCGGCAGGCGGGGTTCGCGGCTGGCCTCGGCGAAGAGGTGCCGGCGACGACGATGAACAAGATGTGCGGGTCCGGAATGAAGACCGCCATGGTCGCCTTCGACCAGCTTGCGCTGGGCCAGACCGGTATCATGGTCGCTGGCGGGATGGAGAGCATGACGAATGCCCCCTACCTTCTGCCGAAGATGCGCGGCGGTGCGCGGATCGGGCACGGGCAGGTGATCGACCACATGTTCCTCGACGGTCTGGAAGACGCCTATGACAAGGGCCGCCTGATGGGCACCTTCGCCGAAGATTGCGCCGAGGCGTTCCAGTTCACGCGCGAGGCGCAGGACGAATACGCCATCGGGTCGCTGAACAAGGCGCTCGAAGCGCAGAAATCGGGGGCGTTCGACGGTGAGATCACGGCGATGACGCTCACCACCCGAAACGGCGACGTCGTGATTGGCGAGGACGAACAGCCGGCCAAGGCGCGTCCCGACAAGATCCCCACCTTGAAGCCTGCGTTCCGCAAAGACGGCACGGTGACCCCGGCCAACTCGTCCTCGATTTCCGATGGCGCGGCGGCGCTCGTCATGGCGGGCGAAAGGGCGGCCGAAGCGGCCAGTCTTAGGATTCGCGCGCGCGTCCTCGGCCATGCCTCACACGCGCAGGCCCCCGCGCTCTTCCCGACCGCCCCGGTTCCGGCAGCGAAAAAGCTGCTCGACCGGATCGGCTGGGCCAAGGAGGACGTGGACCTGTGGGAGGTGAACGAAGCCTTCGCGGTCGTCCCCATGGCCTTCATGCAGGAGATGGGCCTTGCCCGCGAGATCGTGAACGTGAACGGCGGCGCCTGTGCGCTGGGTCACCCGATCGGTGCCTCGGGCACCCGGATCATCGTGACGCTGTTGAACGCGCTCGAAAAGCGGGGCCTGAAACGTGGGGTAGCGGCCATCTGCATCGGCGGCGGCGAAGGCACGGCCATCGCGATCGAGCGGGTCTGACCTTCTCTGTTTCAAGAAACCTCACGGGGGTCCGGGGGTGTGAAACCCCCGGCCTCGCCATCTGGAGATCCGCATGGATTATGCCGAACTCGCCCAACGCATCCGCGCCCTGACCGAGGAGGAAACCGACGAGGTCGCCCTCATGGCGACCGTCGCCTGCGAGGTGCATCATTTCGACGACCGCTTCGACTGGACCGGGTTCTACCGCGTGACCGCGCCGAAACTGCTCAAGATCGGACCCTATCAGGGCGGCCACGGCTGCCTGACCATCCCGTTTTCGCGCGGCGTCTGCGGTGCGGCGGCGCGGACGGGTGAGGTGCAGCGGGTGGCGGATGTCGAGGCGTTTCCGGGGCATATCGCCTGTTCCTCTTCGACCCGTTCTGAACTGGTCATCCCGGTGCGTGACGGGTCGGGCAAGGTGATCGGCGTGTTCGATATCGACAGCGACCGGCCCGACGCCTTCACCGAATCGGACGCTTCGGCACTAACGGCCATTCTCGACGAGGTCTTTTCAAGATGCTGACCGGCTCCTGCCTCTGCGGCGCGATCCGCTTCACCGTTGCCGGGCCGCTCGCCGATCCGGGCGCTTGTCATTGCACCCAGTGCCGCAAGCAGTCCGGCCATGTCTGGGCCTCGGGCGAAGTGGACATGTCGGATGTCGACATCACCGGAGAGCCGCGCTGGTATGCCGCCAGCACCGAGGCGCGGCGGGGGTTCTGCCCCACTTGCGGATCGTTTCTTTTCTGGCAGTCGAACGGGTCCGACCAGATGGGCGTGGCCTTGGGGGCCATCGACGGGCCGACCGGCGTGACCGGGTTCCGGCACATCTTCACTGCCGACAAGGGCGATTACTACGCCATCCCCGAAAGCGAATTGGGATGATCCTCGGCCTCGATCCTGCGACAGTGCTGGCCTTTCTCGGGGCGGGGGTGGTTCTGAACCTCACCCCGGGTGCGGACGTGATGTTCGCGACCGCTTCGGGGGTCTCGGGCGGGCCGCGCGTGGGGGCCGCCGCCGCTTTCGGCGTCGCGCTGGGCGCGCTGTGGCACACGGTGCTGGCCGCTGCCGGGCTGTCGGCTCTGCTTGCGGCCTTTCCGCTGGCCTATGATGCGGTGCGATATGCGGGCGCGGCCTACCTTCTGTTCCTCGCGTGGAAAAGCTGGCGCGCAGGGGCGGTGGCGCAGGGCGACGGTGTGCAGAAGCTGGGCCGGGCCGTGTGGCGCGGGTTCCTGACCAATGCGCTCAACCCCAAGGTGGCGCTCTTCATCCTCGCGCTTCTGCCGCAGTTCACCACGCCCGAGGCCGCGCCGCTTTGGGTGCAGATCCTCGTCCTTGGGGCGATTTTCGCGGGAACGGGCTTTTTCATCACCGCGGGGTATGGCGTCACCGCCGGCCTGGTCGGGGCAAAGCTCGTCCGCCATGCCCGGCTCCTCAACCGTGTCGGCGCCGTCGTATACGCGGCGTTGGCGCTGCGTCTCGTACTGGCCGGCGGGCAACGCTAGGCTTGCGCGCGTCGCGCGGCTTTGCGAAAGGCCGGGGATGGATGACTTTTACGACCCGCCCGACGATCCGCTCGACATCATCCACATGGATCATGAGATTCTCGTGGTGAACAAGCCGTCGGGATTGTTGTCGGTGCCGGGCAAAGGCGAGCATCTGGCGGACTGCCTGATCGCACGGTTGCAAGCGGCGTTCCCCGAGGTGCTTCTGGTCCACCGACTCGACCGTGACACATCGGGCGTGATGGTGTTCGCCCTGACCCCGCACGCGCAGCGCCACCTTGGATTGCAGTTCGAAAAGCGGCAGGTGAAAAAGACATATGTCGCGCGTGTCTATGGCGATGTTCAGGAGGATACCGGGACGGTCGATCTTCCGCTGATCGTCGATTGGCCCAACCGGCCGCGCCAGCATGTCGATTTCGAAAAGGGCAAGCCCGCCGTCACCGACTGGAAGGTGCTGAAGCGGGAAGGTGCGACCACACGAATGCGGCTATTCCCCCAGACCGGGCGCAGCCACCAGTTGCGCGTTCACATGCTGGAGCTTGGCCACCCGATCTGCGGCGATCCGTTCTACGCAGAAGGTTCGGCGCGCGACTTTCCCCGCCTGATGCTTCATGCCGAAAGCCTGAGGTTTCGCCACCCGGACGGCGGCAAGGGCATGAACTTCCGCGCGAAGGTCCCGTTCTGAACGATCTTGCGCTCGGCTTTCAGGCGGCGCCGCGCCATGACTACCAGAATACTAGGATTCTAGTATCCTGAACTCCAAGCTAAACCACTGTGAAATAACGCTATTCCAGCGTCAAATTCGGGATTGGCTCCAGCGTGTTAACCAATTCGCCCCTGAGCAGCTCGTGCTGTGCGGGCAGTTTCAGAGCCTCCCCCAGCGTCTCCACCGGCTCGTCGGCATCGAAACCGATGTCGAGCGTTGCGACCTCGAACAAAACGCCGCCCGGCTCGCGGAAATAGATTGAGTGGAAGTAATTCCGGTCGCGCACTTCGGTCGGTTTGAGGCCTGCGTCGATCACCGCCTCACGCACGTCAAGCAGGGTCTCGTCGTTGGGGGTGGCGAATGCGATGTGGTGGACCGACCCGGCCCCTTCGACCGATTTCGCGACGTCCGGCGCCGCCATCACGTCGATGATGCCGACCGGGGCTTCCATCGTCAGGCGCGTGGTGGTGCCTTCGACCCCGGCTTCGGCGTAGCCCATCGCGGTCAGCACATCGAGCGTGGGCCGGGGGTCGGCGATCATGAGCGTGACGGAATGGAAGCCCCGGATGCCCATCGTCTTGGGCAGCGCGCGCCACGGCTCGCGATCATCGTCGCATTCGACCAGAGCGAGCGTTTCGCCGTCGGGGCCCGAAAACCTGAGTTGCGCCTGGCCGAAGACCTCGATCCGGGTCGCGCCCTTCAGCCGGGCTTCCCAGTCGTCCAGCGATCCGCGCGGCACGGAAAAGGCGGTCACGGCCACCTCGCCGGACCCGCGATGGCCCTGTTTCCATTTCCGGTCCGGGAAATGCGTCATGACCGTGCCGGGGGTGCCCACTTCGTCTCCAAAATACAGGTGGTAGACATAGGGATTGTCGAAATTCACCGTCGTCTTGACCCGGCGCAGGCCGAGCGTGCCGGTGAAGAAGGCGTCGTTCTCGGGCGCGGGGCCGGCGAATGCGGTCACGTGGTGCAGACCGTGGATATGCGGGATCATCTTTTCCTCCGTTTTGGCGATTACGGCGATGCGCTTTGGGTGGATGATAACAGGATTATCCCTATCGTGCGGATATGAGCTTTTCCGGTGCGAAACTGATCCTGCTGATCGGCGGCAAACTTCTGACAATCCGGCGCGACGACGACCCGTCGATCCCATGGCCGGTGCTGTGGGACTTGCCGGGTGGCGCGCGTGAAAATGATGAAAGCCCGGAGGCCTGCGTGTTGCGCGAAACGGCCGAGGAAACCGGGCTCACACTCGCGCCCGAGGCGCTGGTCTGGCGAAAGCATTACCTGCGACCCAACCCTGCGTGGTTCTTCGCGGCCAAGCTTGGTGCGGATGCGTTCAGCCGCGTTCGTCTTGGCGACGAGGGGCAGGCGGTGGCCCTGATGCACCCCGCCGATTGGGTTCTGCGCGACGATGTGATCCCGCATTTCAGAATGCGCGTTGCCGAGGCGATGGAGGACATGCACGATCTGTGACCGATTTCGGGGAGGACCGGCCGGAACATCTGACTTGATGGTGAAGGCCGCTCCCCGCATAGTGTGCCCGACATTTCAGCACACGGAGTAGACGCCCATGAATTCCGAGGATTTCCTGTCCCAGTTTGTGGGGTCGAATATCGTCCTCCTTCTTATCGCGCTGTTCATTATCGTCTCGATTTTTCTGGGCGTGCGGATCGTGCCGCAGTCCGAGAAATTCGTGGTCGAGCGGTTCGGGCGGCTTCAGGCGGTACTTGGGCCGGGGATCAACTTCATCATCCCGTTCCTCGATCGGGTGCGGCACAAGATCTCGATCCTCGAGCGGCAGCTTCCGACGATGAGTCAGGATGCGATCACGCGAGACAACGTGCTGGTGCAGGTCGAAACCAGCGTGTTCTACCGTATCCTGAACCCGGAAAAGACGGTTTATCGCATTCGCGATGTGGACGGGGCGATTTCCACGACCGTCGCGGGTATCGTGCGCAGCGAGATCGGGATGATGGATCTGGACGACGTGCAGTCGAACCGGACGCAGCTGATCGCGCGGATCAAATCGCAGGTCGAGGATGCGGTCGATAACTGGGGGATCGAGGTGACGCGGACCGAGATTCTCGACGTGAACCTCGATCAGGCGACGCGCGACGCGATGCTCCAGCAGCTCAATGCCGAACGGGCCCGTCGGGCGCAGGTGACCGAGGCCGAGGGCAAGAAGCGCGCGGTCGAGCTTCAGGCGGATGCCGAGCTTTATGCCGCCGAACAGATCGCCAAAGCCCGCCGCATTCAGGCCGATGCCGAAGCCTATGCGACCGAAGTCGTGGCCAAGGCCATCGCCGACAACGGTCTTGAAGCGGCGCAATACCAAGTCGCGCTGAAACAGGTCGAGGCGCTGACCAAAGTGGGTGACGGGCCCGGCAACCAGATGATCCTGCTGCCCGCCGATGCAGTGGACGCCTTCAAGAACGCCTTTGGTATGCTCAAGGGCCGTTCATGATGATGCTTTGGGAAATCTGGTGGGTCTGGATCGCGGCGGCGCTGGTCCTCGCGATTTTCGAGGTGTTCACGGCCGGTTTCGTGTTCGTGGGCTTCGCGCTGGGCGCGGCGGTCGTGGGTGTCTTGCTCGCCGTCGGCGTGTCAATTGCGCTCGCATGGGCGCTTGTGGTCTTCGCCATCGTGTCGGTCGCCGCCTGGGTGATCCTGCGCGCGGCCTTCGGTGTGCGACGCGGGCAGCGCCAGACCTTTCACCGCGACATCAACGAGGATTAGTCGGCAGGCGCCACCATGCGGGCGACGGCGCGCACCGCGCCGAGCTGCTTGCCCTTGACCAGCCATGAGACCGCAAAGGCGAGGACGCCGATGGTTTCGAGGATGAACATGTATTTGTAGGGCGCGAGAGTTTCGGTGATCCGGTCGGACAGCACGTAGGGGACGAGCGCCAGTAGGGCCAAGATCATGACGCCCCCGCAGCCGACGAAGATCAGGTTGTCCCCGGTCCAGACCATTTTCCCGTCCGAGTCGCGGTCCGACTTGGTGAACTGGAAGATCGACATCAGCGCCAGCAGAACGAAAAAGCCCGTGGCCGAGCCGAAATGTAGAAAGTTCGGGTGCCCCTCGATCCCGAGGTTCACGTCGGGCAGCGCGACCATGTCTGGGCTGTCGACAACCACCGGGAACAGCGCGACCCCGATGGCGAAAATCCCGGCACCGCTGGTCAGGACGTTGTCGGACAGCGTTTCGTCGTCGGTCTTCGCATAGCCCTTGTAACTGACCAGAAACACGCCGATCGCGCACATGGTGCCGACGAAAACGCCGCCCATGTGGGTGTAGTAAAACTCGCTGATCGAGGGCGCGAAGACCGTATCGGGCAGCAGGCCATAGATGATGAGAACGGCGGGCAGGAAGAAGCCGAGCCAGCCAAGCGCGCGGCGGACGTTCAGATATTCGATGACGAGGGAGTTCTTGTCCTCTTCGATGTCGCCTTTGATTTCCTTGCCAAGCTGATCCACGGCGCTCTCCCCGTTGCGTGGGGGTAGTCTAGCATGGTCGGTCGCCGGGCCTAGTCAGCGCAGCCTTACCTGTGACGGCGGCGCAATCGCCCTACGGCAGGCTTGCAAGGATCGCTTCGGCGGCGGCACGCGGATCGGGCGCCGATTTGATCGGGCGGCCGACGACGATGTGGTCGGCACCGTCCGAGATGGCTTTCTCGGGTGTCGCGATACGTTTCTGGTCGCCCGTCTCGGCGCCATGTGGGCGCACGCCCGGCGTTACGATCAACTTGCCGCTGGCCTCCGGCAAGGCCCGGATCAACGCGGCTTCGTGCGGGGAGGCGATCACGCCGTCCGCCCCGGCGGCCATGGCCCGGCGCGCGCGTTCCACGACAATATCCTGCACGTCGCCTTGTGACATCAGCATGTCGTCGAGGTCGGCGCGGTCCAGCGAGGTCAGGATCGTCACGGCGAGGATCTTGAGGTCCGAGGCCCCTTTGCCTTCCTGCGCAGCGCGCACCACATGCGGATCGCCGTGGACCGTCAGGAAGTCCAGCCCGTAGTTCGCAAGCCCGCGTACGGCGGCCTCGACCGTGTTGCCGATGTCGAAGAGTTTCATGTCGAGGAAGATGCGCTTGTCCATCTCGTCGATCAGTTCGCGGGCCAAGGCGAGGCCCCCGCCGGTCAGCATACCAAGGCCGATCTTATAGAACCCCACCGGGTCTCCAAGCCGTTGCGCCAGTTCCAGCCCGGCCAGCGCGTTGGGAACGTCGAGCGCCACGATCAGGCGGTCGTCGGTCTTGGTCATGTTCTCGGCCATGGGGCGATCCTTTCCGGTTTCGGCCCTTGTGCGAAAGCCGTCCGGTTCCGTCAAGCGTTCAGCCGTAAAGCCGGCGCAAGGCGGGTGCATTCGCCCAAAAAAAGGGTCGCTTCGATGCCTGTGTCACCCGGCCTTGGCGCGCGGTGAGAAGGGCAGACGACCGACTGCCGACATGATGTCGACCGAGATCTGTTCTTCGCCACGGCGAAACCCCGGCATGGCGCGCGCCTGATCGAGCGCATGGGTCACGAGGTCGTAGGTGATGAGCGATGAGGGGCAGTCGTGCGCCCTGTGCGACTGGCAGATGAAATTCACATGCCGTTGGCGCGCGCCCCCATCGGGCAACATCGCCATGGATACGGCGGCGCGGAAGCATTTCGCGCGATCGTCCCAGCGCAGATCGCGGATGTCTATGTCGGTCACTTTCATGGTCGGTCCTGTTTGCCCCACGGCGCGGACCATCGCCGAAAGTGGTGAACATTCCGTTCGCGATTGGTTGCGCGAAGGTGAACGGACATATGCAATTTTCGTGATCACAGGCTTGCGAGGGGGGTGACGCCCCCCCATCTATGATCCGAGGCCCAGACAGGGGTGTGCCGCAGGGCGGGCACCGCAATTCACAGGGCGCTTAACGAGAGGAAAATGCCATGAATTTGGAAAAATTCACCGAACGGTCGCGTGGCTTCATTCAGGCCGCCCAAACGATCGCGATGCGCGAAAACCACCAGAAACTCGCGCCCGAGCATCTGCTCAAGGCCCTTATGGACGACGAAGAAGGCATGGCTGCGAACCTCATCCGTCAGGCGGGTGGGGAGCCGAAGCGGGTTGTCGAAGCCGTCGATGCCGCCGTCGCCAAGATCCCGCGTGTGACGGGGGATGCCGGGCAGGTCTACCTCGACAATGCCACGGCCCGCGTGCTGGACGAGGCCGAGAAGGTCGCGAAGAAGGCGGGCGACTCGTTCGTCCCTGTCGAACGTCTGCTCACGGCGCTGGCGCTGACCAAATCAGCGGCCAAGGACGCGCTGGAAGCGGGCGCGGTGTCGGCGCAGAAGCTGAACGCCGCGATCAACGACGTGCGCAAGGGGCGCACGGCCGACAGCGCGTCGGCCGAGGACAGCTACGAGGCGTTGAAGAAATATGCGCGCGACCTGACCGAAGCCGCCGAGGACGGCAAGATCGACCCCATCATCGGACGGGACGAGGAAATTCGCCGCGCGATGCAGGTGCTGTCGCGCCGGACCAAGAACAACCCGGTCCTGATCGGTGATCCGGGCGTCGGTAAAACCGCGATCGCCGAGGGCCTTGCCCTGCGCATCATCAACGGTGACGTGCCCGAGAGCCTCAAGAACAAGAAGCTCATGGCGCTCGACATGGGCGCGTTGATCGCCGGCGCGAAATATCGGGGTGAATTCGAAGAACGGCTCAAGGCCGTCTTGAACGAGATTCAGGCGGCGGCCGGGGAAATCATCCTGTTCATCGACGAGATGCACACGCTTGTGGGCGCGGGCAAGACCGATGGTGCGATGGATGCCGCGAACCTCATCAAACCGGCGCTCGCGCGCGGGGAGCTTCACTGTGTCGGTGCCACGACGCTGGATGAGTACCGCAAGTATGTCGAGAAGGACGCGGCCCTCGCCCGCCGGTTCCAGCCAGTGATGGTGGACGAGCCGACGGTCGAGGATACGATCTCGATCCTGCGCGGCATCAAGGAGAAGTACGAGCTGCACCACGGCGTGCGAATCTCGGACTCCGCGCTTGTGTCGGCGGCGACCCTGTCGAACCGCTACATCACCGACCGGTTCCTGCCGGACAAGGCCATCGACCTTGTCGACGAGGCGGCGAGCCGTCTGCGGATGGAGGTCGACTCGAAACCCGAGGAACTCGACCAGCTCGACCGCAACATCCTCCAGCTTCAGATCGAAGCCGAGGCGCTCAAGAAAGAGGACGATGCCGCGTCGAAGGACCGGCTCGAGAAACTCGAGGGCGAATTGTCGGCGTTGCAGGAGCAATCGGCGAGCATGACCGCCAAGTGGCAGGCCGAACGCGCCAAGCTGGAAGGCGCGCGCGAACTGAAAGAGCAGCTTGACCGGGCGCGGGCCGATCTGGACATCGCCAAGCGTGAGGGCAACCTCGCCAAGGCCGGTGAGCTGTCCTACGGCGTGATCCCGGACCTTGAGCGCAAACTCTCCGAAGCCGAGAAGGCCGAGGAGGAGGGCGACGTGATGGTCGAAGAGGCCGTCCGGCCCGAGCAGATCGCGCAGGTGGTCGAGCGGTGGACGGGTATCCCGACCTCGAAGATGCTCGAAGGCGAGCGCGAGAAACTGCTGCGGATGGAAGAGGGCCTGCACAAGCGGGTCATCGGTCAGGATCAGGCGGTGCGCGCGGTGGCCAATGCCGTGCGTCGGGCCCGTGCGGGTCTGAACGACGAAGCGCGGCCCTTGGGCAGCTTCCTGTTCCTCGGGCCGACCGGCGTGGGTAAGACCGAGCTGACCAAGGCGGTGGCCGAGTTCCTGTTCGATGACGACAGCGCGATGGTGCGCATCGATATGTCGGAGTTCATGGAAAAGCACGCGGTCGCGCGTCTGATCGGCGCCCCTCCGGGCTATGTCGGCTATGACGAGGGCGGCGTTCTGACCGAAGCCGTGCGGCGCAAGCCCTATCAGGTCGTCCTGTTCGACGAGGTCGAAAAGGCGCACCCGGATGTGTTCAACGTGCTGCTTCAAGTGCTGGACGACGGTGTCCTGACCGACGGGCAGGGTCACCGAGTCGATTTCAAGCAGACGCTGATCGTGCTGACCTCGAACCTCGGATCGCAGGCCTTGAGCCAGCTTCCGGACGGGGCGGATGCCGGGAAAGCCAAGCAGGACGTCATGGACGCCGTGCGGGCGCATTTCCGGCCCGAGTTCCTGAACCGTCTGGACGAAACCGTGATCTTCGACCGGCTGGGCCGGGCGGATATGTCGGGCATCGTGGACATCCAGCTTGGCCTGCTCGCCAAGCGTCTGGCCAAGCGCAACATCACGTTGACGCTGGACGATGATGCGAAGCAGTGGCTCGGGGATCAGGGTTATGATCCGGTCTATGGTGCGCGCCCGCTCAAGCGCGTGATCCAGAAGGCGCTCCAAGACCCGCTGGCCGAGATGATCCTGTCAGGTGACGTGCTGGACGGGGCGACGATCCCGGTCACGGCCGGGGCCGACGGGCTTATCATTGGGGACCGGGTGGGAAACTCGACGAACCCGAAACCGAATGATGCGGTCGTCCACTAAGGACGCACGCGTCGGTGCGAGAAAGGGCGGGGGAGACCCCGCCCTTTTTCTTTGCCTTGACCGACTCGGGCGGTGCGAGTAAACACTCGCATGTGCGAGCGAGTGTTTACTCGCACTACGGATCGGGAGTCGACCCATGAAAACTCACATCAATTCGTTCTTCGAAGGGCCGATGGCGAAACAGGCCATCATCGTGCCCGTGCTCATCATGCTCATCTTTTCCGTCTTCACGCTCACCGCACCGATGGACCCGGAGAAGACGGCACAGGCGGTCACACTGGGGATCGTCAATCAGGACGAAGGCCTGCCGATGCCGCCCGTCAAAGTGTCGGAGCGGATGTTGCAGGGCTTGGGCGGTCAGATGCCCTTCGCCACGCAGTCCTTCGACAACCGTGACGACGCTATTGCGGCGCTGGAAGCCGGCGATCTGAGTGTTCTTCTCGTTTTTCCTACCGATTTTTCGGCCAAGGCGTTCAAGGGCGAGCAGGCGCGGTTCGAGATCGTGACATCGCCCGCCGTGACCGTCGCGGAGTTCCAGATGGCGCAGCAGTTGGAGCGAATGCTGCCAGCCGCGATGTCCGCCGGAGTCGCCTCGCTTCGCCTCGCGATGAAAGAGGGTAGCATGCCGACCGGAGAGATGCCGGTGGCGGCGGATGTGACCTCGGTCGTTGACGCCGGTCCGATGGCGTCGATGCAAGCGCCGTTCGCGATGCTCTATACCACATGGCTCGCCTCGCTCGTCGGCGCCGTGATGATGACCCTTGCGACGCGCGGGCGGGCGGATCGGGGCACGGTCGCCGTGACACGCACGGTGATTCCGGTCCTCGTTATGGGCCTCGCCTCGCTCTGTCTTGCGCTGGTCGTCGGGGCCACCGCCGGTTGGGGCGCGTTCCTGCCCGCCTGGGCCGTCGTCTGGCCGACCGCCATCGCGCTGTCATGGCTGTTTGTCGGCCTGCTCTCGCTTCTGGGGCTTTGGGTGGTGATCCTTCTCCTCCCGCTCGCTTTTTACCAGTCGGCCATCGGCGGGGTCATGGCCCCGGCGGCCGCAGCGCCCGAGTGGCTGTCGCGGATCACGAGTTGGGCCGGTCTGGAGCAGATTGGCGCGGCTTACCGTGGCGCGGTGCATGGGGTCGCCATGCCCTATCCGGTTGTCCTTGTCGCCATCATCGCGATACTCGGGCTGGCCCTGATCTGGATCCGCGCGGCGCTTCCCGCACGGGCCGGGGCGACCGGAGCCACGACCGCCGCATGAACAAAGCCGACAGCCGGTTCGAAAGCGATGCCTTCAGGGCCGTGTTGGACGCGGTCGAGAAGGAAGAGGGTCCGAGTGCGCCGAAAAAACGCCTCGCGATCCTCGCCGCGCTCGACTGCTTTGCCGAGTTCGGGTTCGACGGCACTTCGACCAAGATGATCGCCGAACGGGCCGGGATCGGCGAGGCGACGATCTTTCGTCATTTCCCGTCGAAGAAGGCGCTGCTGCTCAGGATCACGCAACCCGTCGTCCGGCATATCCTGACCCCGGCGGCCGAGCAGGAGGCGCACGAACTGATCGACCGGCACAAAGGGGATCGGCGGGCGGTGCTGCGGGCCGTGATGCTGTCGCGGCTGCATTTCATGCGCGTCTACGAACCGCTGGTGAAGATCCTCTTGCAGGAGGCGCTGGTGAATCCCGACCTGCGCGCGGTGATGATCCACGAGGCGACGCCGCTTTTCGATCAGCTGTCCGGCACCGTGGCGATGTTCGGTCCACAGACCGAGCGTGAGCGGGAACGCTTCTTCCGCACGCTAGGGTCTTTCATCATGGGGTACTTCCTGCACCGTTCGATCCTTGCGCCGAACCGGGATTGGGACGATGCGACCGAGGTGGATTTCATGCTGACCGTCATGTTCGACGGATTGGATGCCACGCTCGACCGGCGTTGACGCGAGGTTCGGCAATCGACCGTTTGGACTTCGCCCGGTCTGGCGTATCCTCTTGCCGGGAGGAGCCATCATGAGAAAAGTCGATGCATTACTGTCGGAGTATGGCGAGAGCCATCAGAACCCGACGAACAAGATGGTGCACTGGATTTGCGTGCCGGTCATCTTCGTCTGCGTCATGGCACTGATCTATGCGATCCCGCCCGTTGCCGGTGTGAACCTGTTGTGGCCCGTCGCCGTTGCCGCGCTCATATACTATGCCGTACTGTCGCCGCCGCTTGCCGTGGGTTTCGTCGTGGTGCTGATTGTCGGGTATCTCATCATACAGGCTCTGGAAGCTTTGGTGCCGCTGCCGATCTGGGCGACCGCGCTGATCCTGTTCGTGCTCGCCTGGATCGGGCAGTTTTGGGGTCACAAGGTCGAGGGCAAGAAGCCGTCGTTCTTCAAGGACGTGCAGTTCCTGCTGATCGGGCCTGCGTGGCTCATGTCGTTTCTCTACGCGCGCGCGGGCGTGAAATACTGAAACGACCCCCGCCGCAGGGGGGGGCAGGGGCCGTTCCGGGGGCGGATGAGATGCGGGGTTACATCTCGCCCGATGGGATCAGCCCGTCCTCCTGCGCCGAGGCAAGCTCGTCCATGTCGAGAACGCCGTCCCCGTTCGTGTCTGACGCGGTAAAGATGTCTTCGTTCACGTCGTCATAGGCCGCCATGAGTTCTTCGACCGAGATGACGCCGTCCGCGTCGATATCGACCACCTTCACGTCCTGCGCGATGGCGACCGATCCGATGGTCAGCGTGGCTGCGATGGCAAGGTTCGCGATCTTCATGTTCATTTCCTCTCTTTAAGGGGCCCGTCTGTCGGGATGAGGACACTTGGTCACGCCCCATTGCCCGGTGCATCGGGGATCTGACCCACATGCGGTTTTGGGCGCCGGATTGCGCGGCGAGGCCGATCAGGCAGGCGGAAACAGGATCGTCAAAGGCGGGCTTTCGCCACACGGCGGAAGCGCACCGACCTGCGGGGGGCCGGCGGGCGAAAGGCCGCTCTCGTTCAGGTCATTTTCCTATCGGCGTGCGACGGCCGGATACGGTCCGGTTTTCCCTTGTTCGCGCGACTCGCGCGCGGCATGATCGGGTCAACCGGGGCACGAGACCCCTTTGAGCAGCACCGAACCGGGAGGCGGTATGAGCCCCGACGTCGAACGCATCCTCACCAAGATCAAATTCGGCAAACCGTTCCGCGCGCATGACGTGACCATCATTCACACTCTGGTGGACGATACGCGGGTGAGTTTCTGCGTGGACATGGAGAACGACCCGATCCAGCGGAATCACCGTCGCGGCCAGTTCTATGAGCAAAAGGAACTGAAGGATCTGAAGCGGCTGTTTCCCGAAGGCGGCACCTTTGTCGATATCGGCGCGAACGTCGGAAACCACTCCTTATATGCGGCGCTCATTCTGAAAGCCGGCAAGGTGATCCCGGTGGAGCCCAATCTGCTCGCCTTCCGCCTTCTCATTCATAATGTGCTCATCAATCGGCTGGAGCATGTGTTCGACCTGTCCAAGCTGGGCGTCGGGTTGTCGGACAAGGCCGAGCAGGGCTACGCCATGCAAAAGCGCGAGCGCAACCTTGGCGGGGCCAAGATGCTGCCGGGCGAGGGCGACCTGATGGTCGTGCCGGGCGATGCGCTGCTGGCGGGCGTGACCCCCGACCTCATCAAGATCGACGTCGAGGGGATGGAGATGATGGCACTCGCCGGGCTGGAGGACACGATCGTAGCCCATAACCCGGTTCTGCTGGTCGAGGTCGACAACGAGAACGAGGATGCGTTCTTCGCTTGGGCCGAGGCGCATGACTACGTCATCGACAAGACGGTGCAACGCTACCGGCTGAACAAGAACCACCTGCTGATCCACAAATCGCAGGCGGGCGATGTGGCCGCCGAGTAGAGGGGAAGCGCGCGATGGAAAACGAGTTGAGCACGACCTTCTGGGTTCTCGAATACCTCGCCATGTTCTTCATCTTCCTGATTGGGGCGGTGGTCGCGCTCGTCCTGATCTGGTGGGCGGTCGACAAGTTCCAGACCGCTGACGCCGTTCGCCGCAACTATCCGGTCATCGGGCGCTTCCGGCACCTGTTCACCTCGCTGGGTGAATTCTTCCGGCAATACTTCTTCGCGATGGACCGGGAAGAGATGCCGTTCAACCGGGCGCAGCGCGACTGGGTCTATCGGGCGGCGGCCGGCAAGGACAATACGGTGGCCTTCGGCTCGACCCGCAATATCTCGACCCCCGGCACGTCCATCTTCGTCAACGCGGCCTTTCCGCCGCTGGGGTTCCAGTATGCCAAGACCGCGCCGATGGTGATCGGGCCGACGGCGGCGAAACCGTATGAGGCGCCGAGCTTCTTCAACATCTCCGGCATGTCCTATGGCGCGCTGTCCCAGCCCGCCGTGCGCGCGTTGTCGATGGGGGCCAAGAAAGCGAACGTCTGGCTGAACACCGGCGAGGGCGGCATGTCCGACTATCACCTCGAGGGTGGATGCGATGTCGTCTATCAGATCGGGACCGCCAAATACGGGGTGCGCGACGAACACGGCAAGCTTTCGGACGCGAAGCTGCGCGAGGTGGCGGCACGGCCCGAAGTGAAGATGTTCGAGTTGAAGCTCGCACAGGGGGCCAAACCCGGCAAGGGCGGCATCCTACCGGCGGCCAAGGTGGATGAAGAAGTCTCGCGCATCCGGGGCATCCCGGTCGGCAAGGCGAGCGAGTCGCCCAACCGCCATGAAGAGATCGACGATTGGGACGATCTTCTCGACGTCATCAGCCATATTCGCGAGGTCACGGGGAAACCCGTCGGGTTCAAGACGGTGGTCGGCGCGGTCGATCCGTTCTCGGACCTGTTCGACTGCATCATGCGGCGCGGCCCCGACAGTGCGCCGGACTTCATAACGATTGACGGTGGCGAGGGCGGCACGGGTGCCGCGCCCATGCCGCTCATCGACCTCGTCGGGATGCCGATCCGCGAGGCGCTGCCGCGGATCGTGGACCTTCGCGACCAGCGGGGGCTGCATGACCGCATCCGCATGATCGCGTCGGGAAAGATGGTGAACCCGTCTGACGTGGCATGGGCCATTTGCGCGGGGGCCGATTTCGTCGTGTCCGCGCGCGGCTTCATGTTCAGCCTGGGCTGCATTCAGGCCCTGAAGTGCAACAAGAACACCTGCCCGACCGGGGTGACCACGCACGACCCGCGTTTGCAGAAGGGGCTGGTGCCCAAGGACAAGGCGGCGAAGGTCGCGAGTTTCGCCAAGAACATGATCCACGAGGTCGAAACCATCGCGCATTCCGTGGGCGTCGCCGAACCGCGCCAGATGCGGCGGCGGCACGTACGGATCGTGCAGGGCGATGGCCGCTCGATCCCGATGAACGAGATTTATCCAAGTTACAGTACTCACGCACTATCGTGATGCACCTTTATTGGGCCGGTTCTCGTTTCTTCCGTAAGACGGGAGAAAGAAGGACGTAGGAGGACCCAATGGGATACAAACCCGACCTGACTCGTGACGACGTCACACCGAAGGCGCTTTTTCTGAATCGGCGGCAGATCATGGCAAGCGCCGCTGGCCTCATGGCCGGTGGCCTCGCCGCGCCGGCCTTGGCGCAGAACGAGCTCGAGCCCAACACGCTCGAAGAGATCACCAACTACAACAACTACTATGAGTTCGGGACGGGCAAGGAAGACCCGGCCAAGAACGCGCATATGCTGACGGTCGATCCGTGGTCGATCGAAGTGGGCGGTTTGGTGGATCGCCCCGGCACCTATTCCATGGCCGACATCATGGATGGGATGACGGTCGAGGAGCGCATCTATCGGTTCCGCTGTGTCGAGGCGTGGTCGATGGTGATCCCGTGGAACGGGTTCGAGCTGAATCAGCTTCTGGAAAAGGTCGGTGTTCAGGCCGGCGCCAAGTACGTGGCGTTCGAAACCGCCTACCGCCCCGACGAGATGCCGGGCGTCCGGTTCCCCGTCGTCGAATGGCCCTATGTCGAGGGTCTGCGGCTGGACGAGGCGATGCACCCGCTCACTATTATGGCCACCGGAATTTACGGGGAGCCGATGCCGAAGCAGAACGGCGCGCCCATCCGGTTGGTGGTGCCGTGGAAATACGGGTTCAAGTCGATCAAATCGATCGTGCGGATTTCGCTGGTCGAGGACGAACCGCCGACAACCTGGAACAAGGCGAACGCGCGCGAGTACGGCTTCTATAGTAACGTGAACCCGAACGTGGATCACCCGCGCTGGTCTCAGGCCACCGAACGCGTGATCGGGGCCGGCATTTTCGCCGCGCGTAAAGAGACGCTGATGTTCAACGGATACGAAGATCAGGTCGCCAGCCTTTATGCCGGCATGGACCTGTCCGAGAACTACTGATGTCCGAGATTGCCCGCACCATAAACGGCGCGCTGCGAAAGGTGCCCGCCTGGCCGATCTATCTGATCGGGGTGATCCCGCCCGCATGGCTCTTCTATCAGGGGGTCACGGGGAACCTCGGCGTCGACCCGGTGAAGAAGATGGAACACGAGATCGGGCTTCTGGGTCTTCAGGTTCTGATCGCCACGCTGGCCATCACGCCGCTGTTCAAGATCACCAAGATCAACCTCGTGAAGTTCCGGCGCGCGCTCGGGCTGGTCGGCTTCTTCTATATCGTCTGCCACCTCGCGGTGTGGCTGTTCCTCGATGTTCAGATCTGGAGCCAGATCTGGGCCGATATCGTGAAGCGTCCCTACATTACTATAGGGATGGGGGCCTTCGCCCTTTTGATCCCGCTGGCGGTCACGTCGAACAACTGGTCGATGCGGAAACTCCGCAAGACGTGGAAGTCGATTCACAAGCTGTTCTATCCGGCGATCATTCTGGGCGGGGTTCACTTCCTGCTCCTGCGCAAGGGCATCCAGCTGGAGCCGGTGCTCTATGTCGTGGGGATCGTCGTGCTGCTCGCGATGCGCGTGAAGCTCCCCAAACGCGAGCGCCGGACGGCGAACGCCTGAAGACGAAGCGATTCACCCCGATATGGGGTGAATCGCGCCCCGGTTCGTGAATCGCCTACCGATTCACCGCTGAATCGCCCCCTCCGAAAACTTTTTTGGCCGATTCATCCCCCGATTCACCGGAATCTCGCAGGGGGCCCACCGATTCAGACGACGATTCAGGGTCGGACGGGGCTGAATCGGGGGTGATTTGGGCCTCTGAGTCTCTCCGAGCCTGTGGAAAACCGGTGGATAAGCCCGATTCAGCGTCGTTAGCGCCCAAGATTTCAGGGCGCCAACAGAAGATCGCCAAAAAATCGCGAAAAATAACCTAGCAAAAACAATGGGTTCCAACTTTTCGGCGAAAAATGTCATGTTTCTGAAAAAAAGCCCTTGCGGGGTCAGGCCCAGAACCGTAAATACCCCCTCACCGGCGGCGCTGAGGCGCACAACGGAACGCCAGACGGAACGACGGAGCGACGCTCCAGAGTGAAGCGAGGCAAAAAACTAGAGGCTAGATCAGGCGGGCGCGCCGAACAAGATAGGGCGCACCAGTCGGGTTTTTGTCTCTACGCTCTTTGAAATCGATGGTATCTGAAGAGATGTGTGGGCGGTTTGGTTCATTCGATGAACAAACAACTGCATATCAAACTACCTAGCGAAGGCTTCGGCCCTAGCGATGATGGATAGTCAGCTTCACTGTTTGGACGGCTTTCGGTACCTTTGGTACTGAAGCACAACAAACAGAGACGGTTCCAACCTAGCCGGTTGGAATTGATGTGCAGAGGTTCGAACGTCAAGGATAACCGAGTAATCGGTTTTCAACTTGAGAGTTTGATCCTGGCT